>NZ_MVHG01000309.1 GCF_002086125.1 Mycobacterium arosiense ATCC BAA-1401 = DSM 45069 | reverse complement strand
AACCTCCAGTTCACCTTCGCCAAGGGCTGGACCCCGCTGCCCAACGAAAGCCATGAGGCTGTCCTCCAGTTCATCTGCGCGCCGCAGCAACGCGAACGCAACGGCATGCGCTCCACCGGCAGGGGCGTGCCATTGCAGGCGGTGATCACCGCCGTCGGCATGGTCGAGATGGAGCGCGCCCAGGCCAATCTCGCCGAGGCCCGGCGCAAGCTCGAAGAGGCCAAGAGCGATCGCGTCATGGGCGAACTCGATCGTCTGCTCGGCAACGAGCCCCGGAAGCCCTGAGC
>NZ_MVHG01000308.1 GCF_002086125.1 Mycobacterium arosiense ATCC BAA-1401 = DSM 45069 | reverse complement strand
CAGCAAGGGCACGGTCTACCCGGTCTCCTACACCATGACCAACCTGGCAGGTGGCTGGAAGGTCCGCAACGTGATCATCAACGGCATCAACATCGGCAAGCTGTTCCGCGACCAGTTCGCCGACACCATGCAGAAGAACCGCAACGACCTCGAGAAGACCATCGCCGGCTGGGGCGAGGTGGTCGCCAAGGCCAAGGAAACCGCGAAAGCGGAAGAGGCCGGGGCGAAATGAGCCAGGCCAGCCTGCGCGAAGGCGCGGCCGGCGAACTGCAGCTCGCCGGCGTGCTC
>NZ_MVHG01000307.1 GCF_002086125.1 Mycobacterium arosiense ATCC BAA-1401 = DSM 45069 | reverse complement strand
CTCACCGCGGGCGCTGGTGGACCTGCTCGAGCAGGTGTGGTGGACCCCGGCGCTGATGACCGTTGACGAGTGGCTAGACGCTCAGTTGCGGACGGTCGTGCGGCTGTCGCTGGCGACGGGAGGATGGAGCAGCAACGAGCAGGTCATCGAGGCCCTCGACGGGTCGATGTTTCACCTGCGGTTCTGGCAGTCCAGCCATCGCGGCGGATTGCACGTCTACGAGGTGCCGAAGAGTGAGTGGGAGGTGGCGGACCAGCTCGGTGCGATTGCGACCTAGGTCGCCAGACT
>NZ_MVHG01000306.1 GCF_002086125.1 Mycobacterium arosiense ATCC BAA-1401 = DSM 45069 | reverse complement strand
CGCTCTGCATGTAGTCGTGGAACACCCGCACGCCGCTGCGCGCCTCGATGCGCCAACGCGCTGCCAGCGCATGTTCCAGCTCGCGCGGGTCGAGCGGGCGCTGCGGGGTCAGGCTCTGCCCCTCGCCAGCGAAGCGTTCCTTGCGCAGCTTGCGGAAGTGGCCCTTGAGCAGGTTGCGGTAGATCAGAGCGTCGCGATTGTAGAAGGCCAGCGACAGCCAGCCGCCGGGTGCGCAGAGTTGGTGCAGCACCGGCAGGATCGCATGGGGTTCGGCCAGCCACTCGAGCAC
>NZ_MVHG01000305.1 GCF_002086125.1 Mycobacterium arosiense ATCC BAA-1401 = DSM 45069 | reverse complement strand
GTGACCGACTACGTCGAACTGATCTGCATGCCCGCCCTGATGCGCCGCCTGAGTGAGCGGGCGCCGGGAATCTCCATCGCCATCCAGCACCTGACCCCGACCTTGCCGGCCGAGGCGCTGGACAAAGGCGAACTGGACCTGGTGCTAGGCCGCTTCGAAAACGTCCCGGCGCGCTTCCAGCGCCGCCATTGGGCCAGCGAGACCCTGCAACTGGTCGCCCGGCGTCAGCACCCGCTGCTGGCGCAGGCTCCCGACCTGGCCACCTTCCTGGAGCTGCAGCACCTGTGGGT
>NZ_MVHG01000304.1 GCF_002086125.1 Mycobacterium arosiense ATCC BAA-1401 = DSM 45069 | reverse complement strand
CCCAAGAGCGTCATGGCCTCCGGGAGCCCGCATGAAACCGATCAAGCACCTCTACCTGCATTTCACCGACGGCCAGCGCCTGTCGCTGCGCTTCCCGCGCCAGCAGGACGACCCGGCCGAGGTTGCCCGCAGCATCCGTCAGCAACTGGACACGCCCTATCTCAGCGTCGAGGTCTACGGCGACCTGCTGCTGATTCCGCGGGACAGCATCAAGTACCTGCAGATCAGCCCGGCGCCGGCGCGCCTGGACGACGACGGCACGCTACGCGGCGCCGAGCTGATCGTCTGAGG
>NZ_MVHG01000303.1 GCF_002086125.1 Mycobacterium arosiense ATCC BAA-1401 = DSM 45069 | reverse complement strand
CGGCCCATGGCGAAGAGCAGGCGCGAGGCGCTGGCCTGGGCCGAGAGACCGGAGGTGAACTGGCCGACGATCAGGCCGACCAGGAAGAAGGTCACGAACAGGTCGCCACCGATGTTGCGGGCGATCTCGTAGGCCGCCGAGTCCGCGCTGTCGAAGGCGAACGACGGGTGCGCCAGTTGCACGAAGTACGAGGTGACGATGAAGATCAACCCGCCAAGCAGGGTGATCAGCAGGATCGCCCGCGGGATGTTGCGCCGCGGGTCGCGGGTTTCCTCGGTCAGGGTACTGACC
>NZ_MVHG01000302.1 GCF_002086125.1 Mycobacterium arosiense ATCC BAA-1401 = DSM 45069 | reverse complement strand
GGCAGGACGCCAGCGCTCGATGTTCGTTTCGCCGCCGCCTGCCAGCGGCTAGATTGGCCGTTCACGCGCGGCATCCGGCGGCGCGGCAGCGGAGGCATCTCCGCTGGCAACGGGAGAACGACACATGGGTTGCCAGCAACACGCATGGCCGGCGCACGCGCCGGAGCAGGTCGAGGCCGAGGTCAACTATATCCGCGACAACGGCCAACGGCCGGTCGCCTACACCTATCCGGCCCCCGCCGGGACGCCGCAGCGCAGCGCGCTGTTGCAGCCGACCCGGGTGGCGATCCG
>NZ_MVHG01000301.1 GCF_002086125.1 Mycobacterium arosiense ATCC BAA-1401 = DSM 45069 | reverse complement strand
AGCCGGTCATGTAGCAGGCAGCGAGGGCGGCCTGGCGGCTATCCTCGGCGATTTCCAGGCGGTAGGCGTCGATCGCGATGTCCTGGGTGGCGGAGGCGAACGCCACCAGCAGGGCCAGGCCGATCAGCCAGGGCAGGTGGCTCTGCGGATTGCACAGGGCCATGCCGAGCAGTCCCAGGGCGATCAGCACCTGCGAGAACACCAGCCAGGAACGGCGCCGGCCGAGACGGCCGACGAAGGGCAGGCGCCACTGGTCGAGCATCGGCGACCAGACCCACTTGAAGGCGTACAC
>NZ_MVHG01000300.1 GCF_002086125.1 Mycobacterium arosiense ATCC BAA-1401 = DSM 45069 | reverse complement strand
GGTCAGCGCGTCGGCGATCTTCACGTCCTTGCCCAGGCGCACGTGGCGCATCTTCATGCCTTTCTCGTACTTGCCCGAGCAGATGCGCATGAAGGCGATGCGGTCGCGGTGCTTGGGATCCATGTTCGCCTGGATCTTGAACACGAAGCCGGTCATCTTCGGCTCGCCGGCCTCGACCGGGCGCTTGTCGGCGATCTGGGCGCGCGGGCTGGGGGCATAGGCGCCAAGGGCGTCGATCAGGTCGCGCACGCCGAAATCGCGCAGCGCCGCGCCCCAGTAGAGCGGCGTCAGAT
>NZ_MVHG01000030.1 GCF_002086125.1 Mycobacterium arosiense ATCC BAA-1401 = DSM 45069 | reverse complement strand
GCTGCTCTTCGTCGTTGATCAGGACAAAAAAGCTGCCTTTGTCATCGTCGAACGGGTTAGTACTCACCGAACCTCCAAGTGTTGCTATGGCATGAGCCGAACAGTTGAGTGCACTAGCTATTGCTGACCGGGCGCCCGCAAGCGGTCTCGACGAAGTGCATGACCCAGAGCGTCGTGGCTTTCAATCCGGTTGTCAGGCTTATTAAGTCAGTAGCGTAGTTGCGACCCCGACATAGAGTGGTAGGCGCAAGCCGACAGAGTGTTGGCTCCGCAGCGACACGAAATTGCGTAGCCGAAATTAGCGGACAATCTCGAAATATGGTGTGCCCCATTATTTTTCACTGGCACAATCGGCTTCGTCCGTTACGGGCCGACATGCGCCCGCCCGAAACGGACACCGAGGTTCGCCGAGATCTGGATGCTTGTCTTCGATGAGCATGCGGCACTGCGGAACGTCCGTCATGACGTGCCGATGTCGTCGTCTTGTGTCCTGGGCGAATCGTGGCTTCGTAGCTGGTCGCGCGGCACGGACCTACCTGCTATTCCACTGTGCAGGAGTGGTTTTCGGTTTTCAGTTGGTGCGGCTATCACAGGCGTAGGCGGACCACAGGCCGGTTGAACAGCCCGCTACCGGTGGCCCCGACCAATACCCCCGACCACCTGTTGCTTCACGACGCATCTCGGTTGATGAGATGGATGAGTTGGTCGCGGTTGTTGATGCCTAGCTTGGTGAAGAGGCGGTACAGGTGTCCCTCCACCGTGCGTACCGAAATGACCAGCCGGTCGGCGATTTCGCGGTTGGACAGCCCCGCCGCGACCAGCAGCACGATCTGTCGCTCACGGCCGCTGAATGGAAGGGGACGCGCCGCGGCCTCGAGTGCGGGGGTGCGCAGAGCGCACTGGCTGGCCAAAGCGTGCGCCCAGGTCGACGACTCGACCTCCTTGCGACGATCGCCCGCGCGGGCGTGCTCGCCTGCGGCCTGAGCCGACGCGTCCGCGGCAAAAGCCAAGCCGCCGAGGTCAGCGAACCGGTGAGCCGCGGCATCGAGCAGGTCGCCGTCGTGTTGCGCCAGACCACGGGCATGGTCGGCGACCGCCCGCGCCGACGGAGTGTTCAACGTCCCGACAAGCTCCGCCACGCGTGTGGCCTGCGAACGATCGCCGAAGCGCACAGCGGCATGACGCGCCCGGATCTCCGCCATGTGCATCCCGGCCGCTCGCGCGATTTCCGCTGCTTGCAGCGCGTGCGTATGGGCGGCCGCCGGGTCGCCGGCAGCCGCTCGCTCCCACGCCCGGGCAAGCTCGAGTTCGGGCAAGAACACCGCAACATGCGGCCCGTAAACCTTTTCCGCTCGACGCAACGCCGCCGCGGCCGCCGCACCGTCCCCCCGCGCACCCTCTGCCTGCGCATGTAAGGCGGCCACCACCAGCAACCAGGGTGACGGAAAACCTTGGGACAGTTCGGAGATCGAGCGGTCGAGGGTAGCGCAGGCTGTCGGCAGCTCACCGCGGGCGACCTGGACGAGTCCGAGCATGGCTTCAACCATGGCCTCGGCCGCTGGGATGCCGATCGCCATTGCGGCATACCGCTTGTAGATCCGCTCGGCCGCGGGATAGTCACCGGAAGCAGTCGCGACCATAACCTCGGTCACCCCGATCGCGAACCGTTGCGATCCCGCTTTGGAGAGCGCGGCCGCGCGCAGGCCCGCCTCGGCTATGCGCCCGACTTCTGAAAACCGTCCGGCGGCCATCAAGGCACCGCATGTCGCGACGGACGCCCACACGGTCGCCATTGGTATGGCGTCGGGCTCGCACAGTCGCGGCCCGAGTTCGATCGTCGTCGCAATGTCGCCGCAGAAGAACCCGATGGAAACCTCGAAGGCCTCGATCAGCTGTAGGCCGCCCTCGGACGAAACACGCTGTTTCACGTCGCTCAGTACGCGCCCCGCGGTTTCCACGTCACCGCATCCCCACGCCAAGTTGGCGGCGCGTAGGCACCCCCACCGCGCGATCAACCACTCATCGGCCTCCTCGAGGTCGGCGTCCAGGAGGATCGCTTCGGCCTCCTCGCCGCGCCCCTGCCAACTCACCGCCTCGGCAAGCACCAAAGATGCCGCCAGACCACCACCGCGATCGACCGCGAACCTCGCCAGCTCCTCGCCCAGCACCACATTCGAGAGCGCCAAAGCGTCGGCGGCCGCCGTGGTGGCCACACCCAGGTCGGGCTCCAGGTCGCTGCGCATCATGAACTGGGCCAACTGGATCCGGCCGCGCAGGTCGGGCAGTTGCGAGCGCCGCCCCGCTGTCCGCAGGTGCCTTCGAAGAGTTTTCGCCAAGAGACCGTTGATTTGCCGCGAGCGCACCATCCCGGCGCGGCGGGTCGCCGCTTCACCGAGCATCGGGTGATTCAGTTGCGCCAGGGTGTGGGATCCGTCGGCAACCAGCTGGATCAGACCGCGACGCTCCAGGTTTGCCATTGCGTCGGCATCGCAGAGTTCACGCAGGATCTCCAACTCCAGCAACTCGGCAATGGCCAAAATCTCCACCACCTCCAGCTCCGCTGGACTCAGCGATTGCAGCCGAAACTCCAATGCATCGTGCAGCTCGCGGTCGGCACGCAACGGCCCCCGCAGTTGCCAGCCCTCCTCCGTGTGAACCAGCGCCCCACTCTCCCGCCCCGCGGACAGAAAACCCCGCAGTAACAACAGATTTCCTGCACTGCGCTCGTACAACTCGTCAACCAATCCGGACTCGACCGGCCCCCCCAACACTGCGCCCGCCAATTGGGCGGTCTGCTCGCGGGTGAACGGATCGACGTGCACGGTCAGCAATATGCGTTCTTTCAGCAACGCGGTCACCGCATCCGAGACCGGCTCGCCCGACCGGATGGTCACGATCAACCGTGCGCTGCGGCTGGCCGCCAACTGGTTGACCAAGGTGGCCGACAACGGATCGAGCAGCTGCGCGTCGTCGACCACCACCACCAGGTTCTTGTCCTGGCCCAAAGTGTTGTGCGCAGCGGCCAGCATGATCGCCGGTTCGTGTCCCACCCCGAGACTCACCACGCGAGAAAACGCGCCCAGCGGCAGAGCGCAACCGGTTTGCGTGCCCAACGCGAAACGAACGGTGCGGCCTGCCGCCTCAACCGTCTTCGCCAGCATGCGCGCCAACGTCGACTTGCCCACTCCGCTGTCACCGATCAACGCCACCCCGTTGAAGTCCCCGTTGCTGAGCGCCGCCAGTGACCGCCGAAACTCGGCATCGCGGCCGACGATGGGCCACGCCGATTCAATTACCCGATGCGTCAAAATTTTCTCACTCCCACCGACGCCGCCGACAAAGGCGACCAATGTTGGTGCGCCCGTCGACTATCGCGAGCCAGTGCCGTTCTCGTCTGCCCGACAAGACGGCCCGAGCACGTTGCCATTACATGAAGGCCGAACACGCTGCCGCCAAATAAAGCCTGAACGCGTCAAGCGGCGCCGAGGTCCTACCCAAGTAACCCGATGCGAGTCGACCCCCGACTGCGAGCGGCTCCCGCGGCAAAGCCGTCACCGCGGATCCGGATGGGTCGACATCGTGGCCAACGGTCGCGACTGTGCTTTTCCGAGTGCCTCTCATGAGCGGGAGCGTATGGCCCCTCGAGCAGGCGCCATCGGAATCCACAAGTAAGTCGAGTGGTGCGTGCGAAGAGATAGAGTGGCAGCCGGGCGGACTTCATAGCTTATCTATGAAGAGTCAGGCGGGGCGAGGGTGGTCGTGGCTCCCGATATTCAGAGACTCGTCTTCACGGAGTAACAACTCGCCTCGCGCGGACGGCTCCGTGCGGGTAAGAGCGATGAGTTGGTCGCGACTTTTGATGCCCAGCTTGGTGAAAATCCGGTACAGGTGTCCCTCCACCGTGCGCACCGAGATAACGAGCCGGTCGGCGATCTGCCGGTTGGACAAACCCGCGGCTACCAGCATGACGATCTGGCGTTCACGGCTGCTGAACGGAAGTGGGCGGGCCGACGCGTCGATCGACGGGGTGCGCAAACCGCATTGGCTCGCCAGCGCGTGCGCGCGGGTGGACGAGTCGAATTTCTTGGCGCGGTCGCCGCGGCGGGCGTGTTCGGCGGCAGCCTGGGCCGATGCGTCGGCGGCGAAGGCCAACGCGCCGAGGTCGGCAAACTGATGTGCCGCGGCATCGAGCAGATCGCCGTCGTGCCGCGCCAAGCCGCGGGCATGGTCTGCGACCGCCTCGGCCAACGCGCTGTTCAGCGTGCGAGCGAGCTGCTCCAGCCGCGTGGCCTGCGAACGATCGCCGAAGCGCACCGCGGCATGGCGCGCCTGCAGTTCGACCGCGTGCATCCCGGCCACTCGCGCATTTTGCGCCGCGCGCCGCGCGTGCGTCTGCCCGGCCGTCGTGTCGCCGGCGGACACCCGCTCCCAGGCCCGGGCGAGTTCGAGTTCGGGCAAGAACACCCGAACATGCGGTCCGTAGGCTTTCTCCGCACGCCGCAGCGCCGCCGCGGCCGCGGCGTTGTCCCCCCGGGCCCCCTCGGCCTGGGCATGGCGGGCCGCAACCAAAACCAACCACGGCGACGGAAAACCCTGAGCGAACAGCGTTCCGGACTTGACGAACGCGGCGCACGCCGACGCGAGCTCGCCGCGTGCGACGTGCGCGAGCCCCAGCATCGCGTCCACCATCGCCTCCGCTTCAGGAAGACCGGTGGCCATCGCCGCGTAACGCTTGTAGGTGCGCTCGGCCAAGCGATCGTTGCCTGCTGCGGTCGCGGCCATGACCTCGGTCATCCCGATGTTGAACTGATGCGGCCCTAGTCCGCACGTTGCGGCCGCCCGCAGCCCGACATCGGCCAGGCGGCTTACGTCCGAAAACCGCCCGACTGCCGCCAGGGCAGCGCAGCTGGGGAAGGCAGCCCACACCGTCGCAATCGGCAGTAAATCGGACTCGCACAGGGCAGGCCCGAGCGCGACGGTCGTCTCGACGTCGCCTCGGAAGTAGCCCATGGACACCTCCAGCGCGTCAATCAGCTGCATACCCGCGTCGGCCGCCACGCGTTTTTTCACGTCATCGAGTGCCCGCGTGGCGGCTTCGACGTCTGCGCAGCCCCAGTACAGGTTGGCGGCGCGCAAGCAGCCCCACCGGGCTATCAGCCATTCGTCGCCGTCGTCGGGTTCCGCGTCGACCAGCACAGAATCGGCCTCCTCGCCGCGGCCCTGCCAACTCACCGCCTCGGCAAGCACCAAAGCGGCCGGCACACCACCACCGCGATCGACCGCAAACCTCGCCAGCTCCTCGCCCAGCACCACGTTCGATGTCGCCAACGCGTCCACGGCGGCCTCGGTGACCACGTCGAGGTCGGGCTCCAGGTCGCTGCGCATCATGAACTGCGCCATCCGGATTCGGCCGTCTAGGCCAGGCAACCTCAGCCGGCTCCCGGCCCGCTCGTGCTTTTGAAGAGCCCGGGCCAATTTGCCGTTGATCTGCCGCGAGCGCACCATCCCGGCGTGCCGGGTCGCCGCTTCACCGAGCATCGGGTGATTCAGTTGCGCCAGGGTGTGGGATCCGTCGGCGACCAACTGGATCAGACCCCGGCGCTCCAGACTTGCCACCGCCTCCGCATCGCAGACGTCCCGAAGCACCTCCCACTTCAGCCGCTCGGCGGTGGCCAGGATCTCGACCACCTCCAGCTCCGCTGCGCTCAGCGATTGCAGCTGAAACTCCAGCGCATCGTGCAGCTCGCGGTCGGCACGCAACGGCCCCCGCAGTTGCCAGCCTTGCTCCGTCTGAACCAGCGCCCCGCTTTCGTGCCCGGCGGCCAGAAAACCGCGCAGCAGCAACGGATTTCCCGCGCTGCGCTCGAACAACTCGTCCACCAATCGAAAATCGACCGGACCACCTAGAACCGCGCCGGCCAATTGGGCGGTCTGCTCGCGGGTGAACGGATCGACGTGCACGGTCAGCAATATGCGTTCTTTCAGCAACGCGGTCACCGCATCCGAGACCGGCTCGCCCGACCGGATGGTCACGATCAACCGTGCGCTGCGCCCGGCCGCCAACTGGTTGACCAAGGTGGCCGACAACGGATCGAGCAGCTGCGCGTCGTCGACCACCATCACCAGGTTTTTCTCTTGGCTCAACGTGTTGTGCGCAGCGGCCAGCATGATTGCCGGTTCGTGGGTTACCCCAAGGCTGACCGAGCGAGAAAACGCGCCCAGCGGCACCGCGTAGCCCGTTTTGGTGCCGAGCGCGAATCGCACTGTCCTGCCTGCAGATTCGACCGTCTTCGCCAGCATGCGCGCCAACGTCGACTTGCCCACTCCGCTGTCACCGACCAGCGCCACCCCGTTGAATTCCCCGCCGCTCAAAGCCGCGAGGGATCGCCGCAACTCCACATCTCGACCCACAATGGGCCACATCGACCCGGCTTGCCCCGACACTTAAAACCCTAGATGTTATCGAGCGGACACCGGCGCCCGGACGTCTCGCACCGCCAGGCAGATAGCCAGTGGATAGCGTTCCAAATTCCAGATGGGCCGGCGACCGGCCCATGCGGTAACGGCCACACGACGCTCTTGTGGCCGGCGATTATCACGGCGCAGCGGTCGACGCGACTGGCCGTCTACTGACGGCCGGGCGGGCCCGCTCGTGATGTGCACCGGACTCATCCCTTCCGCAGTCCAGTAATAATCGCGAAATATACCCCTGGTTGCACCTGGCAGCAAATTGTTACGACGCGGCCGGCTTCGACACTTGCGTAAATTAATGTCCTGCTTATACAGCTGTTCCATAGATTCGCACCACGGAACCGCAGGGGGTTCCTAGCAAACATTTATTCAACGCACGGCTCGCCAGGGGCTGACGGCGGAAGCGACACGAAAACCAAACTTTTGGCTCCGGATTGCCATGTCGGCTAACACCGCCAGCCGGTGCCGGCACTTCCGAGAGTTCACATCTTAGCGGCGCCATTGCGAACAGGTGGGTCTTTTACGACGCGACGTAGACAACGGCTCATGGCCGCCGGGGAGCGGTAGTCGAGTTTGCTGCATTTGCGAAAGGCTTGTCGCCAGGCTGGCGACTTTCGCATCGCATCGCTTCGCCGATCCGGACGGCGCGCCCGCCCGGCATCAGTAGGCATGGAACTCTCGAGGCTCCCCGCCCCAAGGCGGACCCGGCACTCTGGCGGGCGCCCCTCGTCGTTCACCAGCAAAGCCGGGCCCGCAGGCGCCGCTCCCGGCAGGTCCGCCGCCCCAATCAGAAGAAAAGGCAGCTTCGGCGAACCGTGCACGACAGTACACGCGAGGAATTGAACCGCACGCTGCTGCAAATGTAAAACTGAGCGTTCCTCCGTCCGCGCATAGCGAGTCGAAGCACTTGACCAATGCACACACATCGAGGCCCCACCACACTAAAAAGTATGGGCGAGTATCGATTTGGGGCAGCCGAGGACGGCGGGCCCCTGACATGAGCACACGCCGCGAGAGATCAGGTGGAACGAGATTGCATTGCTAGCCGACAACGTCCCGACCAAAGAACCCGACGACGGCGAGCTGGCGGCCCGCCTGAACAAGCTGTTCGAGCTCATGCGCAAGGCGGGCACGCCTCCGATGTCCAACGCCGCGGCCGCGGCGCGATCACCGATAAAACCGGCGTCTCGATCAGCCCGGCTTACCTTTGGCAACTCAGAAGCGGCATAAAGACGAACCCCACTGTCGCCCACCTGAGAGCGATCGCCGATTTCTTCGGCGTGCCACCGTCATACCTGATCGATCGTGGCACTGACCATGATGCGCAGCGCCTTCTTTCGTCGTCAATGACGTCCTGCATCCCGGGTGTCGTCGCGTGGCCCGTGATCGCGATCATGGCGATGCTTCTTGCGGCGCGGTTTCGGTGGTGCAGAGCCAACCTGTACCAGACCCACTTCAACAACGTGATGGCCTGGCTGCTGCTGGCGCAGCTGCTGCGGGAGCGCCGATTGGAAGCGGCGTTGTCTGAAGATGCCCTCATGGGCGTGGCAACGGCCCAGCAATTATCCTGCGTAGCAATGATTTTGGCGTGCGGTGAGTTCATCGGTTTCACCATGCTGTGGAACCGGATCTCACCGGAGGAAACGCGCCGCAGTCACCGCTATTACCGCTTGGCCGCCATCGTCCTGTCCGCGGCCTTCCCGGCCGCGGACAGCCGTGCTCGCGTCGCGGGTCAAACGTTAGAGGTCTCCGGCGGCTGGGGTGCGGTGTTGGCGTTGGGCCTGTACCTGACCATCATCGTCATTCTGGTGGGGCGGTTGCTGTGGGTGTTCGGCTCGGAGCTGCTAAGGGTACCGACACTCGCGAGTGGCTGCTGGCCACCGCCGGAATACTCGCCGTTGTCCTGACGGCCGCAGCCTGCCAGGAGGCACTGGTGCTGGCGGTGAGCGACCAGCTCGGCTGGAGCGACACCGTGCAGTTCCGCACGCGGGTGCACGGATTCGAATTCCTGTGGATGGCCGTCACCCTTTACCGGCCTGACCAAGTCATACCGAGACGTCGGCTAGACGGCCACCCCCAACAGCGCATCGATCGCCGTCGCCACCTGGCTGGGCGCCCCGGCGTCGTGGCCCCCGTATTCCAGCGCGTCGGTGGCCCAACCATCAAAAGCGGCAAGTGCTTTGGGGGTGTTGAGGTCATCGGCAAGGTATTGGCGCACCCTCGCGATCACGTCGGTCGTGTCCGGGCCGGCCGGCAGCCCAGTAGCGCTGCGCCAGCGGCGCAGCCGCGCGATGGCCTCGTCGAGCACCTGGTCGCTCCAATACCGGTCCCCGCGATAGTGTCCGGCGAGCAACCCGAGCCGGATGGTCGCCGGCTCGACACCTTGCGCGCGCAGCGCAGAGACCAAGACCAAATTGCCGCGACTTTTGGACATCTTGTGCCCGTCCCAACCGATCATCCCGGCGTGTACGTAGTGGCGCGCGAATCTCCGCTCGCCGCGGACACATTCGGCGTGCGCGGCGGTGAATTCGTGATGCGGAAAGATCAGGTCGCTCCCCCCGCCCTGGATGTCCAAGCCGCTGCCGATGCGGCTGAGCGCGATCGCCGCGCATTCGACGTGCCAGCCCGGGCGGCCGGGGCCGAACGGCGAGGGCCAGCTGGGCTCCCCGGGCCGCGCCGCCCGCCACAGCAGTGCGTCGAGCTCGTCCGTTTTGCCGGGCCGTTGCGGGTCGCCGCCGCGCTCGGCGAACAGTCGCAGCATGGTGTCGCGCTCATACCCGGATTCGTAGCCGAACTGCGTCGTGGCGTCGGCGCGGTAGTAGATGTCCGGGTAGTCCCCGTCGACGACGTAGGCCGCACCCGACGCCAGCATCTTCTCGACGAGTTCGACGACCTCGGCGATGGCCTCGGTTGCCCCGACATACTCGTGGGGGGCCAGGATGCGCAGCGCCGCCATGTCTTCGCGGAACAGTGACACCTCACGCGCGGCCAGGTCGCGCCAGTCGATGCCGTCGCGCTCGGCGCGCTCCAGCAGCGGATCGTCGACGTCGGTGACATTCTG
This sequence comes from Mycobacterium arosiense ATCC BAA-1401 = DSM 45069, assembly GCF_002086125.1. GTDB lineage: Bacteria > Actinomycetota > Actinomycetes > Mycobacteriales > Mycobacteriaceae > Mycobacterium > Mycobacterium arosiense. Next base: position 43,125 of record NZ_MVHG01000030.1, on the reverse strand, counting down.
CACGTAGTGGACGTCGTGGCCGAGGTCCAGCCACTGCCGGTAGATCAGATCGAACGCCAAATAGGTCGCCGCGTGACCCAGGTGGGTCGCGTCGTACGGGGTGATGCCGCAGACATACATCGTGGCGGTCGATCCGGCCGCCACGGGACGGACCTGCCGATCCGACGTGTCATACAGCCGAAGTTCCGGGCCGCGTCCCGGCAACACGGGGACCTTTGGGGAAGACCACGACTGCATGGCAATCAGCCTAATGGGAGTCGATCAGCGTGCCTTCGACCGTCAGGTGTTGTGGTTAGGGAGGCTGATCAACTGAGTCGCTGGCCGGTGAACACTAGGCGCGCTGACGATGCGGGTCTGAGTCACCCGGCACGCCGCGCGCCCGAAGCTATATCGCCGCCGCGCGATTTGTGGTTTGCTGAATCCGGTATCGAGCAAATCTCCTCAACGTCGCCGAGCGAGGTGGTTGCGATGTCGACCAACACAACCGACAGACCGGACACCGCGGGCGCGGCCGCACAGCAAGAAGTCGTGGTCAAATGCCCGGCGACGGGACAGTTCGTGGGCAGCGTCCCCATCTCGACCGCCGCCGAGGTCGAGGCCGCGGCCGGCCGGCTTCGCCGGTCCCAGCCGCTATGGCAGCAAATGACCATCGACGGCCGGGCGCGGTGGCTGGGCAAGTGGCGTGACTGGATGCTGGACCACCGCGACGAGCTGTTGACCCCGCTGCAGCTGGAAACGGGCAAGTCCTGGGGCGACACCCGCGTGGAGATCGCCGCGCTGCAGATCATCAACTATTGGATCGACAACGCCGCCGAGTTTCTCGCCGATCAGACGGTGCGCCCGTACGGCGCCGCCAACGCGGGCAAGAAGCTGACGCTGGTCTACCAGCCCTATCCACTCATCGGGGTCATCACGCCCTGGAACGGGCCGCTGTCGGTGCCGCTGCTGGACATTCCGGCGGCGCTGATGGCCGGCTGCGCCGTGTTGTCCAAGCCCTCGGAGTTCACACCCCTGGCGTGGCGGGTAGCGGTCGAGGGCTGGAAGGAGATCGGCGCGCCCGACGTGCTGGACGTCGTGTTCGGTTACGGCGAAACCGGTGCGGCACTGGTCAATACGGTCGACTATGTGATGTTCACCGGCTCGGTGAACACCGGACGTCGTATCGCCGTCGCGGCGGCCGAGCGGCTGATCCCCTGCAGCCTGGAACTCGGCGGCAAGGACGCCATGATCGTGTGCGCCGACGCCGACATCGACCGCGCCGTCGACGGCGCGGTGTGGGGCGGATTCGTCTACACCGGGCAGGTGTGCATCTCGGTGGAGCGCGTCTACGTCGAGGAGCCGGTCTACGACGAATTCGTGAACAAGTTGGTAGCCAAGACATCTGCGTTACGCAACGGCATGGACTCCGGACACGACTACTCCTGCGAGGTCGGGTCGATGACCACCGCGCAGCAACTCGCGATCGTGTCCCGCCATGTCGACGACGCCGTGAACAAGGGCGCCAAAGTGCTTGTCGGCGGGAAAGCGGGCGACGCGAGTGACGGCGGCCTGTTCTACGAGCCGACCGTGCTGGTCGACGTGAACCACGACATGGATTGCATGCGAGAAGAGACCTTCGGCCCAACGCTGCCGGTCATGAAGGTGCGCGACGTCACCGAGGCCATTGAGCGTGCCAACGACTCCAACCTGGGCCTGTCCGGCAGCGTATGGACACGGGACAAAGACAAGGCGATGTCCGTTGCGCGGCAGATGAATACGGGCAGCGTCAACGTCAACAACGTCATCACCAGCCTGCTGCAGTTCGGGCTCCCGATGGTGGGATGGAAGGAATCGGGAATCGGTTCCCGCTCCGGTGGAGCCGACGGCATCCGCAAATGCTGCCGCCAGAAAGCCATCGTCGCGGACCGGGTCGCGATGAAAAAGGAGCTGCTCTGGTACCCCTACAGCCGCAGGAAGGGCACTTTCGTCGAAAACATGGTGCGGATGCTCTCGGCGAAAGACTGGCGGCGCCGGCTCGGCCGCTGAGGCTCGCGCTACGCGCCGCGGATGGCGCGCAGCAATATGGGCGCCAGTTCGGCGCGACACATCACGAAGTCGGGCAGATACGGGTCGAGTTGGTTGTAGCGCATCGGCGATCCGTCCAGCCGCGACGCGTGCATGCCGGCGGCCATCACCACCCCGGCCGGGGCCGCCGAATCCCACTCCCACTGGCCGCCCGCGTGCAGATAGGCGTCGACATGCCCGTCGATGATGGCCATCGCCTTCGCACCGGCCGAACCGATCGCGACGGGCTGAATGGGCAGCGTTTGCCGCATCCGGTGCAGGACGGCGGGGGGCCGGGTGGCGCTAACGGCGATGCGGATGGTGTCGCTGACGCCGACGCGGGCGGCGTCGGCGGTCACGGTGTCGCTGCGGTAGACGATATTGCCGCGGGCCGGCAACGACACCGCCGCGTCGGTGATTTCGCGCTGGCCGTTACTGGGGCGCTGCCAGAGCGCGACGTGCACTGCCCAGTCGTCGCGGCCCGGCGTGGAGAACTCCCGGGTGCCGTCCAGCGGGTCGATGATCCACACGCGGTCGTGGTTGAGGCGGGACAGGTCGTCGTAGGCCTCCTCGCTGAGCACCGCGTCGTCAGGCCGCTCCGCGTGCAGTCTCCGCAGGATCAAGGCGTTCGCCAGGCTGTCGCCGGCGTCGCCCAGCGCCCACGGGTACCCGAAGCCGACTTCGTCGCGGACAGTCAGCAGCAACTCCCCGGCTTCGGCGGCGAGATCGGCGGCCAGGGCGGCGTCTGTCAGGTCTGCCAGATCGTCCGCGCGGTTGCTCACCGGTTCAGTATCGCCGACGGCGTTCGATGTGCTTCACCGATGGCGACGACCCGCCGCGCCCGGCGGCGCCGCGCTTGCGATCATCGCTAACCCCGATGGCGACGACCCGCCGCGCCCGGCGGCGCCGCGCTTGCGATCATCGCTAACCCCGATGGCGACGACCCGCTAAAAGGCAGGCCACGGAATGGGGCGATGCCGGTTGGGTCCGGGCATGACCGGGCGGTCCAGCAGCGCATGTGCACGCTTGCGCAGCGCTGAGACCTCCGCCCGGGTGATCTGCTCGGCCAGCTCGTCGCCGAACTGGTCGTCGAGCGCGTCCGCCAGTCCGGCCACGGCTTTCAGGGTGTGATCGTCGATCGGCTTGCCGGCCCATCCCCACAGCACCGTGCGCAGTTTGTCCTCGACGTGCAGGCACACGCCGTGGTCGACCCCGAAGATGTGGCCGTCGAGGTCGCGCAGCACGTGGCCGCCCTTGCGGTCGGCGTTGTTGACCAGCACGTCGAACACCGCCATCCGCCACAAGCGAATGTCGTCGGCGTGCATCAGGACGACCTCGTCGCCGGCGTAGTCGAGGGCGCGCAGCACGGGCAGGTAGCCGGGTTGCTTGGTGCCGGCGGGAAACAGGTCAACCAGGTCCGGGCCCGGACGCGGCTCGGTGCCCACCGCGTCGCCCGGTTGCTGCACCCATTGCTGCAGCATGCCGGGACCCGCCGGCCCATGCCGAATGATGGTGTAGGGCACGATGTTCCAGCCCAGCTTCGCCGACACCAGGTACGCGGCCCGTTCGCGGCCGGCCAGTGTCCCATCGGGAAAATCCCACAGCGGCGCCTCCCCGGCGACCGGCTTGTAGACGCAGTGCACGCTGGACTCGCCCAGCGTCGATTCGCACAGGAAGGTGCCGTTGCTGGCTGAGCGGATCCGTCCGATGACCGTCAGCTCGCCGTCGCGCAACACCTCACGGTCGTCAGACCTCGGGGTCATCGTCAGGCCCGAGCAGCGCACTGCGGCGATATCCGTTGGCGCGCGCGCAAATATGGCCCTCCGGGTCCAGTGGTTCGTCGCACAGCGGACACGGCGGGCGTCCCGCGGAGATGACGCGATTGGAGCGGGTGGCGAACTGGCGCGCCGACTCCGGGGTCAAGAACACCCGGACCGCATCGGGACCCTCCTCGGTGTCATCGAGCACCACCGAGGCGTCGAACTCGGCGTCGGTGACCGCCAGCAGCTCGACCACCACTGTCTGGGCCTCCGAATCCCAGCCCAGGCCCATGGTTCCGACCCGGAACTCGGCGTCAACGGGGGTTACCAGCGGGTCGAGGTCCTCGATCTCGGCGGGCTCCGGCGGAACGGGCGTGCCGAACCTGCGGTTCACCTCGAGCAGCAGCGCGCCGATGCGCTCGGAAAGCACCGCCACCTGCTGTTTCTCCAAAATCACCGACACCACTCGGGCGTCGTGCACAGCTTGGATGTAGAACGTGCGATTTCCGGGCTGGCCGACTGTCCCGGCCACGAAGCGGTCGGGCGTGCGGAAGACATGAATTGCGCGGGCCATGGCACTTCCAAAATACCGGCAGTTGCGGTCGCCGTGCGATCCGATCGAGCCGGCCGCCGAATTAATCCGTGGAACCGCCGACCACCGCGTCGCTGGACGGCACTCCCGCGGCCGCTTGCTGCGCCTCTCCGTTGGATGTGGGGCCGGCGTCCGGCTTCGCCTCCGCCTTCGCGGGGGGCCCGGCGCGCAAGGACGCGGACAGCCGCGCACCGGTGTGGTTGACGTGCAACACAAACGGGCGCAGTTCGGTGTAGCGGATCACACTCACTGACGCCGGGTCGGCGGTGACGCGCTGGAAGCCGTCCAGGTGGATCCCGTACGCGTCGGCGATGACGGCCTTGATGACGTCGCCGTGAGTGCAAGCGACCCACAGCACATCGCCGCCACCCTCTCCCCCGGCCTCGGCGGCCAGGCGGCGGTCGTGCTCGCGCACGGCGGCCACCGCCCGTGCCTGCACCTGCGCCAACCCCTCGCCGCCGGGGAACACCGCCGCGCTGGGATGCGCCTGCACGACCTTCCACAGCGGCTCGCCGACCAGGTCGCCGATCTTGCGGCCCGTCCATTCGCCGTAATCCACCTCGGCAAGCCGATCGTCGACGAGCGGCGTCAGGCACAACGCGTCGGCCAACGGTTCCAGGGTGCGTTGGCAGCGCAACAACGGCGAACTGATCAGCGCCTGGATCGGCAAATCGCCGATCCGATCGATCAGGCCGTCCGCCTGCTCGCGGCCCTTGTCATCGAGGTCGACGCCCTCCGAGCGACCGGCGAGAACGCCCGCCGTGTTGGAAGTCGAGCGGCCGTGCCGCAACAGGATGACGGTCATGTCGACCACGACGGTACCCGCTGGGCGGGTCGGTGACCGGAGATGACTAGCGCGAAACGGGCAACGCGTGCGTGATGGAGTCGCGCACCGCAGCGCTCAGGCTGCGCTCGTCGGTCAGGTCGATGTCGACCACGTCGCGGACCGCCCTGGCGACCACCTCTTCGGCCTGCGGGACGGGCCCCGCCAAGCGCGGCCGGTAAACCTCGACGACCAGGGATCGGTTTTCGATGTGGAACGAAAAGCTTCGCCCATCACCGACTTGTCCGTATCCGCTAGCGGAGATGCCTGTTGACATGTCCTCGACAGCAAACTCGTTCTGCGTCATATGACGGTCAGCGGTGACGGCCATGAGCTGACCATACCTCGCCGGTAGGGCGGGATGCAGGCGGCACGGCGTTAGTGGATGCGAAAGCGTTCCCTAGAATCGGTGTTCCGCTTGGATCCCGGTTGGATCCCGCCGCCACACCACGAGGGAAATGAATTGCTGCCACCACCGCCGCGCCGGAAACGGGCGGCTCGGGGCGGTTTGACGACTCTCGCGATTTTGCTGTGGGTGACGGCCGGATGTTCATCCAATCCGCTCGGTGGCGCTCCGCGCACCATCGAACCGGCACGCGCCGCCGTGTCACCGCCCGCTTCGCAGCGGCCGACCGGCGCGGTGCGGCCGCTGGCCGGTCACGCCGCCGCGGCGGTCTTCGACGCCGGCACGCATCAGCTGGCGGTCCTGACGCCGGGCGCCGACCCGACCGCGCCCGCCAGCATCACCGTCTTCGGTAATGCGCAGGTCACGCCCCGCGTGGTCGAGTTGCCCGGACCCGCGACCGCGCTGGCCGATGACGGCCGCGGAACCGCCTACCTGGCGGCCCGGGGCGGCTACTTCGCCGTCGAACTGTCCACGGGCCGCGTTACCCAGGTGGCCGTCGCCGACGCGGCCCAAACCGAGTTCACCGCGGTGGCCCGGCGCGCCGACGGCAAGCTGGTGCTGGGCAGCGCCGACGGCGCCGTCTACACCCTTGCCTCCCAGGCACCGGCCACCGTCACCAGCGCGACCGTGGCCAACCGCAGCAAGATCTTTGCCCGCGTCGATGCTCTTGCCGCACAAGGTGATACGACGGTGGTGCTGGACCGTGGACAGACGTCGGTGACGACGCTGGGCGCCGACGGTCATGCCCAGCAGGCGCTGCGCGCGGGCCGGGGCGCCACCACCATGTCCGCCGATCCGGCGGGCCGGGTGCTGGTCGCCGACACCCGCGGTGGCCAGCTGCTGGTCTACGGCGTGGATCCGCTGATCCTGCGCCAGGCCTACCCGGTTCCGGCGGCGCCGTACGGCCTGGCCGGCTCCCGCGCGTTAGCCTGGGTGTCGCAGACCGTTTCCAATATGGTCATTGGTTACGATCTGTCCACCGGAATTCCCGTCGAAAAGGTGCGTTACCCGACCGTGCAGCAACCGAACTCGCTGGCCTTCGACGAAGCGTCAGGCACCCTGTACGTGGTGTCGGGTTCCGGTGCCGGGGTTCAGGTCATCGAGCACGCGGCGGGCACGCGTTGACCGCGGCGCGGCGGAGCCGGCTGCCCGCGGGCTGGGACACCGAGATGTCTGACGACTACGAATGGGCGCCGCTGCGTTTGCCGCCGGAAGTGACCCGGGTCAGCGCGTCCACCCGACTGTCCATCGAGGCCGAATACCGCGGCTGGGAGTTGACCCGGGTGCGGCTTTACAACGACGGCAGCAGACGAGTGTTGTTGCGCCGCAAGAAGTCTCGCATGGAGGGCGCCGCCTCCGAGGGGCGACGGCCCGACCAGCCGGAACTGTGACTGCCGCCCGGCCACGCGAGGGCGGACACCGGATGTACGGCCTGCTGCGACAGCTGTTTTTCATGATTCCGCCCGAGCGGATTCACACCCTGGTGTTCGCCTTGCTGCGTGGCGTCACCGCGGTCGCCTGGACGCGTCGGTTGCTGAACCGATGGCTGGCCCCGACGGATCCGGCGCTGGCCAGCACGGTGTTCGGAGTGCGTTTTCCGGGGCCACTCGGGCTGGCGGCCGGCTTCGATAAGGACGGCCTGGGGCTGCTCACCTGGGGTGCGCTGGGGTTCGGGCATGCAGAGGTGGGGACGGTCACCGCCAACCCGCAACCGGGCAATCCGGCACCCCGCATGTTCCGGTTGCCGGCCGACCGGGCCCTGCTGAACCGAATGGGCTTCAACAATCTCGGTGCGGGCGCGCTGGCGTTGCGGCTTGCGCGGCACCGGCCCGAGGTGCCGATCGGGGTGAACATCGGCAAGACCAAGGCGACGCCCGCCGACGAGGCCGTCGACGATTACCGGGCGAACGCCCGGCTGGTCGGCCCGCTGGCGTCATATCTGGTGGTCAACGTCAGCTCGCCGAACACCCCCGGGCTGCGGGATCTGCAGGCGGTCGAGTCGCTGCGGCCCATCCTGTCGGCGGTGCTCGCCGAGACGTCCACACCGGTGCTGGTGAAGATCGCGCCGGACCTCTCCGATTCCGACGTGGACGAGATCGCGGAGTTGGCAGTCGAATTGGGTCTGGCCGGCATCGTCGCCACCAACACCACGGTGTCGCGGCAAGGTCTGCGGACGCCGCGGGTCGACGAGCTGGGTCCCGGAGGCATCTCCGGGCCGCCGGTGGCTCGCCGTTCGGTCGAGGTGCTGCGCCGGCTTTACCGCCGGGTCGGCGATCGGCTGGTGCTGATCGGTGTCGGGGGCATCGAAACAGCGGACGACGCCTGGGAGCGGATTACCGCGGGCGCATCGCTGTTGCAGGGCTATACCGGCTTCATCTACGGAGGGGGCTTGTGGGCCAAGCAGATTCACGACGGCATTGCGCGGCGGCTGCATGACGGCGGCTTCGCCTCACTCAGCGATGCCGTCGGCTCAGCAGCGCATGCGCCGGGACTGCCTGATTGAGCTACGCCGTACCCCTTGCCTCGAGAGTCCCGCCGTGACAGTTGATGATGCCTGGGCGATCAGTGCGGGGAGTCGATTTGGCCGACAGCGGCCGGCGCCCCGCCGGGCGGTGAGATCGGCAGTACGCTCAACCAGTGCCGGAAACGTCATACGCAGCGTGTGGCGATCTCAGCCTGGCGTATCAGGTCTTCGGCGACGGGCCCGTCGAGCTCGTCGTCGTCGGGCCGTTCGTCAGCCACATCGAGCTGGCTTGGACCCTGCCCCAATTCAAAGCGTTCATGGAGCAGCTGGCCACGTTCTGTCGCGTCCTTGTGTTCGACAAGGCCGGGATCGGGCTCTCAGACCCGGTGCCGAAAGTGCGGACGCTGGATGATCGGGTGGCCGAGATCGAGGCCGTCATGGACGCCGTCGGCTTCGGACGCGCCGTCATCTCCGGTCTGAGCGACGGTGGACCGGCGTCCATGATGTTCGCGGCAGCCCGGCCGGAGCGAGTGCGGGCGCTGATCCTTTGCGCCACATACTCGTTTCACCCGTGCGGGTGGGATGACATGGATCGTGACCCGGCCGAGCTGCGGGCGCGCTACCTTTCCGAGTTGGGTGAGGACTACACGCCATCGGTTGAACAGCTCGCCCGCTGGCTGGAAGGCGGCCGTGCCGTGCGCTCGCGGTGGGGCAGCGGTGCGGCGGCCAGCATCAGCGCGCCGTCGGTCCGGTCGATACGCCAGCTCGCAATGTTGGAGCGCATGAGCGCGAGCCCGGGAATGGCGCGGGCGTCGTTCGAAGCGGCCTTTCTCACTGACGTGCGCCCGATCCTGCCCACGATCAGCGCGCCGACTTTGGTCATCCATGCCCGCGCGGACCCCGCGGTTCCGGTGCAGTTCGGCCGCTATGTCGCCGACCACATCGCCGGCGCACGGTACCTCGAGGTCGAGGGTGTGGATCACGCACCCTTCTTGACCGACCCCGACAAAATCCTGGCCGGGATCGAGGAGTTCCTCACCGGCAGCCATGCCGCACCCGCACAGTCACATCGCGCCCTGCGCACCGTGTTGTTCACCGACATGGTCGCCTCGACTCAACATGCCGCGGCGGCGGGCGATGAGCGGTGGCGCGCGGTGTTGCACCGCTTCGGTGAGATCACCGCCGAACTCACCCAACGGTTCGGCGGCACGGTGGTCAAGAGCACCGGCGACGGACACCTTACCACCTTCGACGGCCCGACGCAGGCGATCCGCTGCGCCGAGGCGTTGCGCGGTGACGCCGAGATCCTGGGCGTCCAGATCCGCATCGGCATTCACACCGGAGAATGCGAACTACTGGACAACGACATCGGCGGAATCGCGGTACACATCGCGGCGCGGATCCTCGGGCACGCCGGGGCGGGCGACATTCTCGTGTCCCGCACCGTGTGCGACCTGGTCGTCGGGTCGGGCACAGGCTTCGAGGACCGCGGCAGCGTCGAGTTGCGTGGCGTGCCCGGCCGTTGGCAATTACTGGCGGTCGATCGCCACGGACCGCGGGCGGGATCGCCTGAGGCGCAACTGGTGTCGACGCCCACTCCCGGCCGTCGGACCGCGATGCGCCGCTCGGACCGCGCCGTGGAGCTGATCGCGGCGCGGGCACCGTGGGTTCTTCGCGGGATGGCGCACCTCGCCCCGGCCACCGGACGCCGGTGAAACCGCCGAGAGCCCTACTTCTGTTCGTAGGTGGCGTGGATGACCGCCCGCGCGATGGCGTGCTGGAACAGGTTGAACCCGAGGAAGGCCGGGCTGGCGTCCTCGGGCAGATCCAGCTTCTCGGTGTCCACGGCGTGCACGGCGATGTAGTAGCGGTGTGGGCCATGGCCCGCCGGCGGCGCGGCCCCGATGTAGCGGCGCTGCCCGGCGTCGTTCACCAGCGTCAGCGCATCGCCGGGCAGGTTGCTGCCATCGCCGGCGCCCGCGGGCAGCTCGGTGACGTCGGCCGGCAGGTTGGCCACCGCCCAGTGCCAGAATCCGGAGGCCGTCGGGGCGTCGGGGTCATAGACGGTGACGGCGAAGCTGCGGGTCTCCTCCGGGAAGCCCGACCAGCTCAGCTGGGGGCTGACGTCTTCGCCGCCCGCGCCCATGATTCCGCTGACTTGCGGCTTGGCCAACGGCTGGCCGTCGCTGACGGATTGCGAGGTCAGCGTGAAGGTCGGCAGCTTGGGCAGCGATGCGTACGGGTCAGGAGCAGTGCTCATGGCGGTCCTCTCGTGTGATCGGCTTGCGTCTGTCATCTAGCAGTGGGTCAGGAAGTGGGCCAGCACGTCGGTGCCGAACCGCAGCGCATCGATGGGTACCCGCTCATCGACGCCATGGAACAACGCGGTGAAATCCAGGTCCGGCGGCAACCGCAGCGGGCTGAAGCCGAAACAACGAATACCCAAGCGCGCAAACGATTTTGCATCGGTGCCGCCGGAAAGCATATACGGCACGGTGCGGGCGTCCGGATCGTACGTCAGCACGGCGGCGTTCATGGCGTCGACGAGGTCGCCGTCGAAGCTGGTCTCATAGGACGAGAAATCCTTGATCCACTCGCGCGTCACGTCCGGCCCGAGCAGCTCGCCGACTTCGGCCTCGAACGCCTCCCTGCGGCCCGGCAGAATCCTGCAGTCCACCACGGCCTCGGCGATGGCCGGGACGACGTTGGCCTTATACCCCGCCTTGAGCATGGTGGGGTTCGCGGTGTCGTGCAACACGGCCTTGAGCATGCGGGCCATCGGCCCCAGCTTGTCGATCGCTCCGGGCAGGTCCCCCGATTCGGTGTCGAAGGTGAGTCCGGTCTCCTCGCCGACCGCGGCGAGAAACTGCGCGACGGCGTCGGTCAGCACGAACGGGAACTCGTGGCGGCCCAGGCGGGCGACGGCCTCGGAAACGGCGGTGACGGCGTTCTGGTCGTGCACCATCGACCCGTGTCCGGCCGGGCCGCGGGCGGTCAGTCTCATCCAGGACAGCCCCTTCTCGGCCGTCTCGATCAGGTAGAGCCGACGTTCGCCGCCGTCCCGGCGCGGCACCGTCAGCGAGAACCCGCCCACCTCACCGATCGCCTCGGTGATGCCCGTGAAGAGCTCCGGGCGATTGTCGACCAGCCACTGCGCGCCAAAGGTTCCGCCGTGTTCTTCGTCGGCGATGAACGCGAAGACCAGGTCGCGCGGCGGCACGATGCCCGCCCGCTTCAGGTGGCGGGCCACCACGATCATCATGCCGACCATGTCCTTCATGTCGACCGCGCCGCGACCCCAGACGAAGCCGTCTTTGACCGCGCCGGAGAACGGGTGCACGCTCCATTCGGTCGGTTCGGCCGGGACCACGTCCAGATGCCCGTGAATCAGCAGCGCGCCACGCGAGGTGTCCGCGCCCGGCAGCCGAGCGAACACGTTACCGCGGCCCGGAGCGCCGGATTCGACGTAGTGCGGCGCATAGCCGACTTCGGCGAGCTGCTCGGCGACCCACTGCGCGCAGTCGGCCTCCCCCTTGGTCGTCTCCGGTTCGCCGGTGTTGGTGGTGTCGAACCGGATCAACGTGCTGACAACTTCGACCACGTCGTCGCTCGGGTTGGTTGGTACCTCGGTCGCCCCGCTCTGAATGGTCACAACCACCTTTCCTACCATTGTCCAGGCCGGACGGCTCGACGCCGATCATCGACACGTCTCGAGGAGCTGGATTGGGTTCGCGGCGGCCGATCCGATAGCCTTAGCTGCCAACCCATGCTGGTTGGCCTTGTCCGAGTGGCGGAATGGCAGACGCGCTAGCTTGAGGTGCTAGTGCCCTACTAATGGGCGTGGGGGTTCAAGTCCCCCCTCGGACACGCGACTGAGGCGACCGAAGTGGATGCTCGCATTCACTTCCGAGCCGATGGAGCGTGTTGAGCGGCGAAGCCGCGATCACACCCGTACCTACTTATGCCGCGTCGGCGGCGGTCCCATCTCGCGCATCCTCCCCATTGCCACCGCACGTAGCCTGGATGTAGGCCCAGTAGCCGGGAGTGTGAACGCATGAACCGATCGAGTGGCTTTATCCGGCGGACATCGCACAAGACGTTCGTCGACCGACGCGAAGCGGGACGGGCGCTGGGGCGGGAGCTGGCGGCCTACCGCGGACGGGATGATGTGCTGGTCTTCGGGCTGGCGCGGGGCGGCGTGCCGGTGGCCTGGGAGATCGCCGCGGCCCTGCGCGCTCCGCTCGACGTCTTTCTGGTCCGCAAGCTCGGGGTGCCGCAATGGTCGGAGCTGGCGATGGGCGCCTTGGCCAGCGGTGGTGGCGTGGTGATGAACGACGAGGTGGTGGCCAGCCTGCACATCACCGACGAGCAGGTGCGCCAGGTGATCGACAGCGAGACGGCCGAGCTGCTGCGGCGCGAGCACGCCTACCGCGGTGGTCGCCCGGCGGCCGACCTGCGCGACAGGATCGTCGTCCTGGTCGACGACGGAATCGCAACGGGCGCAAGCATGCTCGCCGCCGTGCGCGCCATCCGGGCGGTCGGCCCGAAATCGATCGTGGTCGCCGTCCCGGTGGGACCGGAGTCGACCTGCCGCGAACTCGCGTGCGAGGCCGACGACGTGGTGTGCCTGACCATGCCACCCGGATTCGAAGCGGTCGGGCAGGTCTACGACGACTTTCACCAGATCAGCGACGACGAGGTGCGCGAGCTCCTGGGCACGCCGGCCGGCTGAGCGCCGATCGTCGAAGCAAAGAATTACTTGGCGCGCTCGTCGCCGTGGTCGTCGGCCGGGACCCTGGACTCCTCGGTCTTCGCGGTATCCCCCGTCGCCGCCGGTTCGCCTTCGCCCGGGACTTCCTCGGGGTAGTCGGCCTCGGGATAGTCGACATAGCCTTCCTCATCGACCTGGCTCTCGTCGGCGTCCTGGGCTTCGTCGCCGCCCAGCTCACGCCGTTGGCGTTCCCGCAGCGCGTCGAGGATCAACAGCACCACGCCCACCACGCTGGCGCCGATGCAGACCCAGGCCACCAGCTCGTTGCTGGTGACGACCGCGAACACCAACGCGACGAGCCCGATCAGGGCCAATACCAGCGCAATGATGAGCATCAGTCATCCTCCAAGCGACGAGCGGGACCGCGTTCATGACCTAGTGTGCCAACCCCGAAGCTCGGCGAGCGACGGCACGCTCGAACGGCTAGTTGTTGCCCCGGTTGAACTGGTCGAAGCTGCCCGCGTCGGCGCTGGAGTCGACCGGTGCCGCGGAACCGCGCTGCCCGAGCTCTTCCAGCTGGGACTCCAGGTAGGTCTTGAGCCGGGTCCGGTATTCCCGTTCGAACGTACGCAGCTGCTCGAGACGGCCTTCCAGGACGGTGCGCTGCTGGTTGATGGTGCCCATGATCTCGGAATGCTTGCGCTCGGCGTCGGCCTGCAGGGCGTCGGCCTTCTCTTGGGCCTGCCGCAACTGGGCTTCCGAACGGGTCTGCGCATCCGCGAGCATCGCGTCGGCGCGCTGGCGGGCCTCGGCGACGGTGGTCTCGGCGGTGTTGCGCGCCTCGCTGAGGATCTGGTCGGCGTTGGCCCGGGCGTCGGCCAGCATCTTTTCCGACTCGGTCTTGGCCGTCGTGGTCAGGCGGTCGGCGGTGTCCTGCGCGAGCGTCAGCACCCGAGCGGCCTTCATGGCCTGTTCCTCGTTGTTGGCCGCGGCGGCCGAGGCTGCGGCCGGCGCCGGCTTGACCGGTTCCGGTTCAGGGACGGGCTCGCGTACGGGAATGGCCTGGGTGGGGGCGGCGGCAGCCGGAGCGGCCGAGCCACCACCGGAGGCCAGCTCGTGGTCCAGCTCTTCGATTCGTTGGCGCAGATCGCTGTTCTCTTCGATGAGCCGCGTCAGCTCGGCTTCCACTAGATCGAGGAAGGCATCCACCTCGTCTTCGTTGTAGCCCCGCTTGCCGATAGGTGGCTTACTGAACGCCACATTGTGGACGTCGGCTGGTGTAAGCGGCATTGTTTCGTCCCCTCAAGTTCCTTCTCGAACGTTCTGGAAAGTGTAGAACGCAGTGGTAGCCGTAGTGCAACTGCCGTCCATCCTGTCACACCAGGCGCGACCGTTGCTGATTAGCCCAATAAATAAGAGCCAATTTCAAACATTGAGGGCAATAAAATCCGAACCCTTAGAATTTTTAAATCGCGGAACCCAAACCGACGCTAAAACGTGTCCGAACTGTCTCCGAAGCGGATTGGTTCACGCCGACGGGCCGGCCCCCGGCGGGCCCCCGTGGCTTACGCCGCGGCGCCGAAGGCCAACTGCATGCCGATGAACGCGACGAGCAACAGCACCATGATCGACAGGTCGAAGCGGACCGCGCCGATGGTGAGTTGCGGGATGAGCCGGCGAAGCAATTTCACCGGCGGATCGGTGATCGACAGGATGATCTCCAGCACCACGACGGTGATGCCGGTGGGATGCCAGTCCCGGCTGAACGAGCGGATGAACTCGACGACGACCCGAGCGATGAGCAGCAGCCAGAAGATGAACAGCGCAAACCCGAGGATCTGAAAGAACAACACCAACTGAAGTGCCCCGACCTTACCCGTGAGAAGCCAAGAGATGCCAAGCGCCGCGGACCAGCGCGGCGCCTGCCAGCCTACCGACTCCGAGTAAGAGCCCTCATCTCACGTGGCCACTGCGGCCCCCGGGTGGCCGCATCACCGCCGCAAATGGGGCGCGGACGCGCCTATTGGTAAGCGTAGAAACCGGTTTCGGCGATCCGGCGGCGCTCCTCCGGGGACACGTCGACGTCGGCGGGCGACAGCAGGAACACCTTCGTCGCGACCTTGTCGAACGAGCCGCGCAGGGCGAAGGCCAGGCCGGCCGCGAAGTCGACGAGCCGCTTGGCGTCGGCGTTGTCCATCGACACCAGGTCCATGATCACCGGGGTGCCGTCGCGGAAACGCTCGCCGATGGTGCGGGCCTCGCTGTAGTCCTTGGGCCGCAGCGTGGTGATCTTCGACAGCGGGTGGCCCTCTTCGAACATCATCGCCATCCGGCGCGGGTCCATCGCCAGCGCGCCGCGGGTGGAGTTGCGCAACCACGACCCGAAGCGCGGGCCGCCGCCCCGCTCGGCGCGGTCGAATTCACGGGGGTGGACGGTACCGTAGCGCGGCTCGTCTCCGTAGCCGCCGCGATAGCCGGCGGGCGGCGGGTAGTCGGCGGGCTCGTGGCGGGGATCGTCGTAGTCGTCTTGCTCGTAACGCCCGTATCCGTCGTCGAATCGCGGGCGTGGGAAACCGCGGGACGGCGCGTGGTCGTCGTAATACTCGTCCTCGTAGTCGTCCATTGGGGCCATTCCGAAATAGGCCTTGACTTTGTGCAGTGTGCTCATTGCGTTGACCCTTCTAGCCCCTGGGAGTACTGGTGTTAGTGATAAAGCTGTGACTGCAGTGACTACTTACGGTGACGGTAACCGCCGAGGGCCCAATAGCGCGGTACCGACACGCACACATGTCGAACCGTGTTTGACGGCGATTTCGAAGTCGTTCGACATGCCGGCGGACAGCCCGACAGCGTTGCGGTGAGATTCGAGAACCCGCCGATGCTCGGATCGGAGCCGGTCAAAGGCTTCTTCGGGGTCGGAGTCCAGCGGCGGAATCCCCATCAGCCCGACCAGGTCCAGGTTCTTGCACTGCTCGACCTGGTCGCACACCTGATCGACGGCTCCCGGTCGGGCTATGTCGACGCCGCCGCGGGACTCGTCGCCGTCGAGGCTGACCTGGACGTAGATCCGCATCGGTTCGGTGCGACGGCCGTCGGAAAGCGCCGCGGCCACCCCCTTGTCGAGCGCGGTCACCAGGGGCGCGCTGTCGACCGAGTGGGCGGTGTGCGCCCAGCGCGCCACCGACCGAGCCTTATTCCGCTGGATATGACCGACCATGTGCCAGCGCGGATTTCCCACATCCGCCCTGGCGGACGCCGCCAGCAGTCGGGTGACTTCGGCCACTTTGGCCGTCGCTTCCTGGTCCCGCGATTCGCCAACGGCGCGACAACCCAATCGGGACAAAGTCACGACATCGGTTGCTGGAAAGTATTTGGTCACCGGCAGAACTTCGATTTCGCCGACATTGCGGCCCGCCGCTTCTGCCGCCGCGGCAAGGCGCGAGCGCAACGACGCCAGTGCGTGGGTCAACTCGGAATCGCGGTCGCTTCGACTGTCCGGGGCCGCCATCGCAGTCACTCCATCCAGACCAGTGAGGCCAGCCGTCCGGTCAGCGCGTCCCGGCGATGGCTGAACAAAGCCGGGTCTTCCACGGTGCAGCGTGGATCGATGTCGATTGCCGTCACGCCCAGACCCCTGAGCTGGCAGGCGATTCCGGCACGTAGATCCAGTCCGGGCGTGCCGGCCGCGGTGGTGGTCCGACTGCCCGGCAACGCCGCCTCGACCTCGTCGGCCATCGCCGCGGGCACTTCGTAATTGCGGCCGCTGACCGCCGGGCCCAACAGGGCCGAAATGTCTTCGGGCCGCGCGCCGAGTTTTGACATCGCCTCCACCGTGCGGGCCACCACCCCGCGCTGGGCACCAACCCGGCCGGCGTGCACCGCCGCGGCTACCCCGGCACGCGCGTCGGCCAGCAACACCGGAACGCAGTCGGCGGTCACCACCGCCAGCGCGAGTCGCGCCGTGCGAGTCACCAATGCGTCGGTGTCATCGACCGCGGTGTCGCGCGCCCCGTCGACCACCTCGACCCGATCCCCGTGGACCTGATTCATCCACACCACGCGACCGCCGCGCAGGCCGATGGCGGCGGCTAGCCGGGCCCGGTTGTCGGCAACGGCCGCGGGGTCGTCGCCGACGTGGTCGCCCAGGTTGAAGGTGTCGAAGGGCGGCTTAGAGACACCACCCGCGCGGCTGGTGGTCACCCGCCGAATGCGAACGCTCACGGGACCAGTATCCGCATGGCGCCGCTTGCGCCGAGGGTGCACGGATGTACGCATATGGTCGGTGTGTCGTGTACAAACACGCACGCTCGCGATCAAAATCAGCGGCGCATGAAGGGCGGCACGTCGACGTCGTCTTCGTCGCCGCCGATATTCAAGGTCGAGCCGTTGGTGTGCACCGGCACGCTGACCGCGTCGACCGGTTCGAACAGCGTCGAGGTGAGCTTGCCCGCCTTCGCCGACTCGATCCGGTGGGCACCGCCCTTTTCTTCCTTGTCGGCGCTGCCACCGATGACGGGTTTGCGGCCGGCACCGGCGGCGTCGAAGCCCGCGGCGATGACGGTCACGCGCACCTCGTCGCCCAGCGAGTCGTCGATCACGGTGCCGAAGATGATGTTGGCGTCCTGGTGGGCGGCGTCCTGCACCAGCGAGGCCGCCTCGTTGATCTCGAACAGACCCAGGTCGCTGCCGCCGGCGATGGACATCAGCACGCCATGGGCGCCCTCCATCGAGGCTTCCAGCAGCGGTGAATTGATGGCGATCTCGGCGGCCTTGAGCGAGCGGCCCTCCCCGCGTGCGGATCCGATACCCATCAGGGCCGTGCCGGCGCCGGACATGATGCCCTTGACGTCGGCGAAGTCGACGTTGATCAGGCCCGGCGTGGTGATCAGGTCGGTGATGCCCTGCACACCGTTGAGCAGCACCTCGTCGGCGCTGCGGAAGGCGTCCATCAGCGATACCGCGGCGTCACCCATCTGCAGCAGCCGGTCGTTGGGGATCACGATCAGGGTGTCGCAGCTTTCGCGCAGCGCCGCGATGCCGCTCTCGGCCTGGTTGCCGCGCCGCTTGCCCTCGAACGAGAACGGCCGGGTGACCACGCCGACGGTCAACGCGCCCAGTTTGCGCGCGATGCTGGCGACGACGGGGGCGCCGCCGGTGCCGGTCCCGCCACCCTCCCCGGCGGTGACGAAGACCATGTCCGCGCCGCGCAGCAGCTCCTCGATCTCATCCTTGGCGTCCTCGGCGGCCTTGCGACCGACCTCCGGGTCCGCCCCGGCACCCAGGCCACGCGTGGACTCGCGCCCGACGTCGAGTTTGACGTCGGCATCGCTCATCAACAGCGCCTGCGCGTCGGTGTTGATCGCGATGAACTCCACGCCCTTGAGGCCTTGTTCGATCATCCGGTTGACGGCGTTGACGCCGCCGCCACCGATACCCACGACCTTGATGACGGCCAGGTAGTTATGCGGGGGGGTCATCATTCGTCTTCCTCCCTGATGGGCTTGGCTCAGCTCTCCCGGCGGTGGGCTCCTCCGGACGTGGCGGTCCCTGTCCTGGCAAACCCTCAACCTCAACCATAGAGTTAGAGTTATGTCAAGTAGTAACGCGCAACCAGAACGGTATGGGTAGGGCGCGCCCTAGCCCCGCAGGCGCGCCGACACGCGCACCGCAAATTTTGGGCATTTTTCCCGCGTCGGGGCGCCGTGAGCGCTGCTCGACGGCGGATGGCGGCGGACGACGTGACGAAGATCGCTTACTTGACCGTCGGCAGGTCCGGGCTGGACACGTCGTAGGTCTTGCCGGGCTGGGTCAACAGCGCGGCCAGCTTCTCGGCCTTCTCGTCGGTGCGATCGGTGGTCCCCCAGATCACCACCCGGCCGTCGCCGAGCGTCAGGGTGATCGAGGCCACCGACGGCGCCGCGATCCGGCCGACCTGCCCCTCGACCTCGGGCCGCAGCGCGGTCAGCACCTGCAGGGCGGCCTTGGTGGCCGGGTCGTTCGGCCCCGGGTTGGCGACATCGAGGTACGGCAGGGCCGGGGGCGGCGGGCCAGTCGCAAAGTCCACGCCGTCCCGGTCGAAGAGGTGAGGGCCATCGGCAAAGTCCTTGACCGCCACCGGAACTCGCTCCACGATGGTGATCCGCAGCGCCGATGGATACTGGCGTTGCACCCGCGCGCTGGCCACCCGCCGGATCGCCGCCACCCGGTCGGCCACCTGGCTGGTGTTGATCTGCAGCAGCGGCGTTCCGGGCCGCACCTGCGCCGCATCCAGGACCTCTTCCCGGGTGACCACGCCGGTGCCGACGACGACGACGTTGCGGGCCGACATCGCCGGCGTGAAATAGAGGATTAGGGCGAGCCCGATGCCGACAATCACCAGCAGGATGGTCGCCAGCAGCATCTTCAGGCCCCGAACGACGCCGCGCGCAACGGGTTTGGGCTCGGCGACCAGCCGTCCGCTGGCCCGTCGCTTCGCCTCGCGGCGCGCCTCTTCGATGGCCATGGCGCGGGCCTGCGCGGCGCGGCGTTCGGCCCGCTCCCGACGGGCGCGCCGGCGCGGTCCCTCGACCTCGGTCGGATCGGCCCCCTGACCGGGCTCGGGGCCGCCGCCCGCATCGGCCGCCGGCCGCTGCGCGCGGGCCTGGGTGACGAGCGGTTCGGTGACCGCGGTGCCGTCGGCGTCGCAGCGCTGACCGGCGGCCCGTTCGCCGGCCGCGTCGGTCGGAACCGGGTCGTCCGGCTCCGTCATCGCAACGCCCCGGGAGCGCCGCGGTTGGCCCGCACCCGCAGCGCCGTCACGATCTCGGGCCCCAGCAGGGTCACGTCGCCGGCTCCCATGGTGACGATGACGTCGCCGGGCGCGGCCACCGCGGCCACCTGCTCGGCGGCCGCGGAGAAATTCGGCAGGTAGTGCACCGGCACGCTGACGTGCTCGGCGACGCTGGCCCCGCTGACGCCGGCCAGCGGTTGCTCGCGCGCGCCATAGACATCCAGAACGAAAACCTGGTCCGCCGCGTCCAGCGCCTGCCCGAACTCCTCGGCGAAAGCCTTTGTCCGCGAATACAGATGGGGTTGGAACACCGCGATGCTGCGGCCGTCACCGCTCTGCTCGAGCAGGGTGCGCACCGCCGCCAGGGTGGCAACGATCTCGGTCGGATGGTGGGCATAGTCGTCGAACACCCGCACCGAGGCCGCGCTGCCCACCAGTTCGAACCGGCGGCGCACACCCTCGAAGCCGGCCAGGCCGTCCAACACGGGCTCGGCCGGGGCGCCGATCTCGAGCGCCGCCAGTAGCGCGCCCATCGCGTTGAGCGCCATGTGACGCCCGGGCACCGACAACCGCATCACCCGCGGGCGCTGCTCCGGGTCCAGCTCGGTGGCCAGCCGGATCTGCGCGACGGCCTCGGTGCCCTGCTGCTGCCACGAGAGCAACGTCGCGGCCAGCTCGTCGCCGGGCCGCGGCGACCCGTCGTGCGGCGCGGATCCGTACCGCAGCACCCGGATGCCCAGTTCGGCCGTGCGCCTGGCCAGCGCGTCGGCCCCCGGATCGTCGACGCACACCACCAGCGCCCCGCCGGGCGCCAGCCGCTCCACGAAGGCGTCGAACACGGCGACATAGGCGTCGGCGCTGCCGTAGAAATCTAGGTGATCGGTCTCGATGTTGGTGACCACGGCGACGTTGGGCGTGTATTCGAGTAGCGAGCCATCGCTCTCGTCGGCCTCGGCGACGAAGCAGTCGCCGCTGCCGTGGTGGGCGTTGGTGCCGGCCTCACCCATCTCGCCGCCGACCGCGAAGGACGGGTCGCGTCCGCAGTGCTGCAGCGCCACGATCAGCATCGACGTCGTGGTCGTCTTGCCGTGCGTGCCGGTGACCATCAGCGTGGTGCGGCCGTCCATCAGCTTGGCCAGCACGGCGGGCCGCAGGATCACCGGAATGCCGCGCCGGCGGGCCTCGACGAGCTCGGGGTTGGTCTTCGGGATGGCGGCGTGGGTGGTGATGACCGCGGTGGCGCCCCCGGGCAACAGGTCCAGCGCGGAGGCGTCGTGACCGATGTTGATCTGCGCGCCGCGCGCACGCAGCGCATGGATGCCGCGCGACTCCTTGGCATCCGACCCGGACACCAGCCCACCGCGGTCGAGCAGGATGCGGGCGATGCCCGACATGCCGGCTCCGCCGATGCCCACCATGTGCACGCGCTGCAGCTCGGGCGGCAGCTGTGGGGTGTTCACCGGGTCCTCCCGGCCCGGCGGCCGCTCGCGCGGGCGAGCTGCGCCTTCCGGGCGATGTCCAGCGCCGCCTGGGCCACCCGCCGCGCCGCGTCGGGGTGCCCCACCAGCGCGGCGGCGGTGGTCATGGCCGCCAGCCGCGGCGGGTCGCCCAAGAGCCCCGCGACCTCCCGGGCCACCAGCTCGGGCGTCAGGTCGGCGTCGGCGACGATCATGCCGCCACCGGCGTTGACCACGGGCAACGCGTTGAGCCGCTGCTCGCCGTTGCCGATCGGCAGGGGCACGTAGATGGCGGGCAGGCCCACCGCCGACACCTCGGCGACGGTCATGGCGCCGGACCGGCAGATCACCAGGTCGGCGGCCGAGTAGGCCAAATCCATCCGGTCGAGGTAGGGCACCGCCACGTACGGCGGGTCGCCCGGGTTGGGTTGGCGCAACTCCAGCGTGTTCTTGGGGCCGTGCGCATGCAGAACGGCCACGCCGGCGGCGGCGAGCTCGGCGGCCGCCCCGGAGACGGCCCGGTTCAGCGAGGCCGCGCCCTGCGAGCCGCCGAACACCAGCAACACCCGGGCATCGTCGGCGAAGCCGAAGTGCCTGCGCGCCCCGGCGCGCAGCGCCGCGCGGTCCAGCGAGGTGATGGCCTCGCGCACCGGCACCCCGACCACCTCGGCGCGCGGCAGGCCGCAATCGGCCACCGCGGAAAGCACCCGCTCGGCGCTGCGGGCGCCGACCCGGTTGGCCAGCCCGGCGCTGGCATTGGCCTCATGGATCAACACCGGGACCCGGGGTTTGCCCGGCGATACCCCGCGGGCGGCCAGATAGGCCGGCAGCGCCACATATCCCCCGAAGCCGACCACGACGTCGGCGTCGACCGCCCTGAGCACGGCGCGGGTCTCGCGGACCGCCCGCCACACCCGCGAGGGCAGCCGGGCCAGGTCGCCGCTGGGCTTGCGCGGCAACGGCACCGGCGTGATCAGCTCGAGGTCATAGCCGCGCGCGGGCACCAGCCTGGTCTCCAGCCCGCGCGCGGTGCCCAACGCGGTGATGCGGGCCTGCGGATCCAGAGCGCTGAGCGCGTCGGCGACTGCCATCGCCGGTTCGACGTGACCGGCCGTTCCCCCACCGGCCAGCACGACCGACGGGGCCTTAACCGGCTTAAAAGAGGGCAACGCGGCACCGGCGGGCAAGGGGTTTGCCCCCCGCCCGCCGGTCGGCTTGTTGACCGTGTCGTTCACCCGTAACGCTGGCCTTCCAGTGCTCGTGCGCGTCGTGGCTGACGCTGGCCGGCCGCCCCGCTGACGCGGCGCTGGCCAGATCCATGATGCCTCGCCCGTGATCGAGCGGTACCCCCAGTCTGGCGAGCCGGCCGTGCGGCCGTTCGCGGCAGCGCGGGCCGCTGCGACCCATCTGCCTTATGGGAAGCCGTGTGGGGGGCCTTGCGAGCGGGCTTGCGGCCGGGCGCGCCGGCGCCCTTGCGTGGCGCGTCGGCGGCCTTCGGGCGAGCGCGCTTGCGGTCCCGGAACGCCTCCAGGCGCGTCGGCGAGTAGGGCTCGGGCAGCGGCAGCCGCAGGATCCGGTTCACCTTGTCGTCGCGGCCGGCTCGCAGGGCGGCCACCGCCTCCGGTTCATGACGAGCCGCGTTGGCCATGATGCCGATCATGAAAAGTGTTGCCGCGGTGGATGTTCCACCGGCGGAAATGAGTGGCAGCTGGATACCGGTCACCGGCAGGATGCCGATGACGTAGCCGATGTTGATGAACGCCTGGCCCAGCACCCACATGGTCGTGGTGGCGGTGAGCAGCCGCAGGAATGGGTCGGCCGAGCGGCGGGCGATCCTCATCCCGGTGTAGGCGAACAGCCCGAACAGCACCAGCAGCGCGAAGGCCCCGATGAAGCCGAGCTCCTCACCGATGATCGCGAAGATGAAGTCGTTGTGGGCGTTGGGCAGGTAGTTCCACTTGGCCACGCCCTGGCCCAGGCCGTCGCCGAAGATACCGCCGTGCGCGAGCGCGAACTTCGCCTGACGCGCCTGATACCCGGTGTCCTGGGGGTCGTTCTCGGGGTTGATCCAGGACCGCACCCGTTCCGAGCGGTATCCGGCCGACATGGCCAGGATCGCGCCGGCCACGAAGACGGCCAGCAACGAGGTGACGAACACGCGCAGCGGCAGGCCCGCGTACCACAGCAGGGCCAGCAGGATGATGCCCAGCGACACCGTCTGCCCGAGGTCGGGCTGCGCCACGATCAGCGCCAGCGCGATCACCGCCGCCGGCACCAGGGGAATCAGCAATTCCCGCAAGCTTGCCCGCTCCAGGCGGCGTGCGGCCAGCATGTGGGCGCCCCAGACGGCGAAGGCGATTTTGGCCAGCTCGGACGGCTGCATCGAGAAGCCCGCGACCACGAACCACTTGCGAGACCCGTTGGCCAGGTTGCCGATACCCGGAACGAGCACCAACACCAGCAGGATGACCGTGACGACGTAGCCGGTGAATGCGACCCGCCGGATGAACCGCACCGACATCCGCAGGGAGGCGTAGCAGGCGATGAGCCCGATCACCGTCCACAGCACCTGCTTGCCGAAGATCACCCAGGCCGACCCGTCGGCGTCGTAGGACCGCACGCCCGACGCCGAGAGCACCATGATCAGCCCGAGCGTCGTCAGCAGCCCGGCCACAGCGATGATCAGGTGAAACGACGTCATGGGCCGGCCCAGCCAGGCGCCGAACCTGCCGTGCGTACCGCCGTTGGCGGGCTTGTCCTTCTTCTGGGGCTTGTGGACCTTCTCGTCCTTCTGGGGCTTGTGGACCTTCTCGTCGGCCTCGGCGGTGTCGGTGTCGGTTGCTACGGGGGCGGCCTCCGCGGCGTCGCCCGCTGGCCCGGGCTCGGCGGTGCCCGTCTCGGTAGTGTCTTTCCCCCGACGCAGTCGCCGGGTCAGTGCGTTACCCACGCCCGCCCTACCGGAGCGCCGCGCGCACGGCGGCCGCGAAGGCGTCGCCACGGTCGGCGTAACCCACGAATTGGTCGAACGATGCGCCCGCCGGAGCCAGTAGGACGGTGTCGCCAGGCTTCGCCACGGTCCGAGCCGCGGCGACCGCCGCGTTCATGACCGCCGTACCCACATTGCCGCCGGATTGTTTCACTTCTGTCACATCTGCCCCAGAAATCACAGCAGTCGCATCCATACCAGCATCCTCGCCTGTCACAACGTGCAGGACGGGGACATCCGGCGCGTGTCGCGATAACGCCTCCGCAACCTGTTGCCGATCCCGGCCGATCAGCACGGCCCCGACCAGCCGGGACGCCATCCTGGCGACCTCCGCGTCGACCGATGCGCCCTTGAGCAGGCCGCCGGCGATCCACACGACCCGGGGATAAGCGAGCACGGAAGCCTCGGCGGCGTGCGGGTTGGTGGCCTTGGAGTCGTCGACGTAGGTGATTCCGCCGGCGACGGCTACCACCTCGGCTCGGTGCCTGCCGACCCGGAACGAGGCGATCGCGGTAGCGATCGCCTCGGCCGGCACGTCGACGCTGCGCGCCAGCGCCGCGGCGGCCAGTGCGTCGAGCACCCCGACCGGCCCCGGCACCGGGATGGAGTCGACCGGCGCCAGCACCAGGTCGTCGGCGAAGGCGCGGTCCACCAGGTGGCCGTCGCGCACGCCGAGCTCCCCCGCGGCCGGTTCGCCCAGCCGGAAGCCGACGCGCACCGGCGCCGCGGCGGTGTCCAGCAGCGCCGCCGCCCGGCGGTCGTCCAGGCCCACCACCGCGACCCGGCCGTCGAGCACCCGCGCCTTCGCGGCGGCGTAGGCGGCCATGCTGCCGTGCCAGTCGAGGTGGTCCTCGGCGATGTTGAGCACCGCACCGGCCTCGGGTTTGAGCGAAGGCGCCCAATGCAATTGGAAGCTGGACAGCTCGACGGCCAGCAATTCGGCGGGTTGGTCCAGGACGTCGAGAACCGGGTCGCCGATGTTGCCACACAGCAGGCTGCGCCGGCCGCCGGCGGTCAGCATGGCGTGCAGCATCGAGGTCGTGGTCGTCTTGCCGTTCGTCCCGGTGACCACCAGCCAGCGCCGCGGCGGCCCGTACCGGCCAGCGGCGTCGAGTCGCCAGGCCAGCTCCACGTCGCCCCAGATCGGCACCCCGGCCGCCGCGGCGGCCACCAACAGCGGCGCCGTCGGCGAAAAGCCGGGACTGGCGACCACCAGCGCGAATCGGGATATCTGCTCGGCGGCCGTCGCGGTGGACGCGGTCGCCACTCCGGCATCGGCATAGCCGCGCAGCGTGGCGGGGTCGTCGTCGCACAGCGTGGGCACCGCGCCGAATCTCCTCAGCGCCGCCAGCGCGGCCTTACCCGTTACCCCGCCGCCCGCGACCAGCACCGGCGCGCCCGGTACGGGGTCTGATGCTGGATCGGAGCCGCTCATCAGGCACCGATCGCGCCCAACCACTCACCGTAGAAAAGGGCCACACCCAGGCCGCAGGCGATCGCGGTGAGCAGCCAGAAACGGATGATGACCGTGGTCTCGGCCCAGCCGGCCAATTCGAAATGGTGATGAAAGGGCGCCATCCGGAACACCCGGCGTCCGGTGGTCCGAAACGTCAAGATCTGCAACACCACCGAGCTGACCTCGGCGACGAACAGCGAACCCAGCACGACGGCGAGGATCTCGGTGCGGCTGGTGACCGAGATGCCCGCGATGATGCCGCCCAAGGCCAGCGATCCGGTGTCGCCCATGAAGATTTTGGCGGGCGCGGCGTTCCACCACAGAAACCCGATGCAGGCGCCCGCGGTGGCGGCCGCGACCAGCGCCAGGTCCAGCGGATCGCGCACGTTGTAGCAGCCCAGCCCTGGCGCGGTGACGCAGGCGTTGCGGTACTGCCAAAAGGTGATCAGCACGTATGCGGCGGTGACCATCGCCATGCTCCCGGCGGCCAACCCGTCCAGGCCGTCGGTGAAGTTCGCCGCGTTGGACCACGCGCTGACGACGATCACGCAGAACAACACGAAGAGCCCCGGCGCCAGTGTGACGGTGGCGATCTCGCGCACGTAGGACAGATCCGCGCTGGCCGGTGTCAGGCCATGGTTGTTGCGGAACCGCAGCGCCAGCACCCCGAACAGCACCGCGGCGGCGACCTGCCCGATCGTCTTGGCCGTCTTGTTCAGGCCCAGGTTGCGCGACCTACGGATCTTGATCAGGTCGTCGAGGAATCCGACGATGCCGAGCACGGTGGCCAGGCCCAGCACCAGCAGGCCCGACACGGTGATGCCCTCGCCGTCGAAGGCCAGCCCGGCCAGGTGAGTGCCCAGGTAGCCCGCCCAGATGCCGGCCAGGATGGCCACGCCGCCCATCGACGGCGTGCCCCGCTTGGCGTGGTGGGTCGGCGGGCCGTCCTCACGGGTGTGGTGGCCGAAGCCCTGCCGGGTGAACAACCGGATCAGGGCCGGGGTCAACAGGATCGATATCGTCAGCGCGACCGCGACGGCGATCAGGATCTGCCTCATGCGCGCGCCCCGCGGTCGTCGCCGCCCTCGCGATCGTCGGCGCCCGACGGTGACGACCCGCTTCGCCCGGCTTCGCCGCCCTCGCGATCGTCGGCGCCCGACGGTGACGACCCGCTTCGCCCGGCTTCGCCGCCCTCGCGATCGTCGGCGCCCGACGGTGACGACCCGCTTCGCCCGGCTTCGCCGCCCTCGCGATCGTCGGCGCCCGACGGTGACGACCCGCTTCGCCCGGCTTCGCCGCCCTCGCGATCGTCGGCGCCCGACGGTGACGACCCGCTTCGCCCGGCTTCGCCGCCCTCGCGATCGTCACGGGCCAGGGCGTCGGCCAGCGCGCCCAGGCCAGCCGCGTTGGATGCCTTGACCAGCACGACGTCGCCGGGTTGCACCTCTGCCCGCAGCAATTCCAGGGCGGCGTGGCTGTCGGCGACGTTGACGGCCCCCTTTTCGGCGGCGCCCCAGGCACCCTCCATGACCGCTCCGTGGTGCATGGCGCTCATCGACCTCCCACTTCCCACGACAACGAGTCGAGACACATCTAAGCGCACGGCCAGCCGGCCGATGCGATCGTGCTCGAGGACGGCGTCCTCACCGAGCTCGGCCATCTCGCCGAGCACCGCCCAGCTCCGGCGCTTTTCGGCGGGGCTGCCGCCCTCGCCTCCGCCGTGGGCGATCCAGGCCAGCGCCTGCAACCCGGCCCGCATCGAATCGGGGTTGGCGTTGTAGGCATCGTCGATCACGGTAACCCCGTCGGGGCGGGTGGTGACCTGCATCCGGTGCCGCGACACCGGGCCCGCCCCGGCGAACGCGGCCGCGATGTGGTCGAGGTCGGCGCCGCATTCCAGGGCGACCGCGGCGGCGCACAGCGCGTTGCCGACCTGGTGATCGCCGTAGACGCCGAGCTGTACCTGCACCCGCTTCACCCCGGAGGCGTCGCGCCGGTGCAGCGTGAACCGCGGTCTGGCGAGCTCGTCGAGCGACACCGGCCCGGCCCACAGGTCGCTGGGGCCCGCGTTGGTTCGCTCGGTGCGGCTGACCCGGACGACCCTGGCCGCGGTCACGTCGGCCATGGCCGCCACCGCCGGATCGTCGGCATTGAGGATCACCACACCCGAAGCTGGAACGGATTGCGGCAGTTCGGATTTCGTTTGGGCGATGGCTTCGCGCGAGCCGAACTCGCCCAGGTGAGCGGTGCCCACGTTGAGCACCACCCCGATCGATGGTGTGGCGATGTCGGCCAGCGCGGCGATGTTGCCGGGATGGCGGGCCGACATCTCGAGAACCAGGTAGTCGGTGTCGGCGGTCGCGCGCAACACCGTCCAGGGGTGACCGAGCTCGTTGTTGAACGAACCGGGCGGGGCCACCACCTGACCCAGCGGCGCCAGCACCGCGGCCACCAGGTCCTTGGTCGAGGTCTTTCCCGACGATCCGGTGATGCCGACGATCCTCAGCCCGCCGGCGACCAGTTCGGCGGCCACCGCCCGGGCCAGCCTGGCGAGCGCGGCCAGGACCGCCGCGCCGGATCCGTCGGCGTCGTGCTCGAGCACCCCGGCCAGCCCGTGTTGCCCCGGCGGTGGTTGCGGGGGCACCACGATGGCCGGAACCCCGACCGGTCGCGCCGCCAGGACGGCGACGGCACCAGCGGCGATCGCGGCGGAGGCATGGTCGTGTCCGTCGGTCCGGGCGCCCGGCAGCGCTAGGAACAGCCCGCCGGGACCGACGGCGCGCGAATCGAACTCGACCGTCCCGGTGACGTGGCGGTGCGCGGCGTCCTGGGCCGAGATGTCGGACAGGGCGCCCCCGACGATGTCGGCGATCTGCGCGACGGTCAGGTCGATCATCGCTGCGCCCCGTCGAGGTCGCGCAGCGCCTGGGCCAGCTCCACCCGGTCGTCGAACGGGCGGGTGTGCCCGCCGGTGCGCTGACCGGTTTCGTGGCCCTTGCCGGCGATCAGCACCACGTCGCCGGGCCTCGCCCAGGCGACCGCGTGCCGGATCGCCGCGCGCCGGTCGGCGATCTCGACAACCTCTGTCGCGCAACCGCTTTCGTTCACCCCGGCCAGGATCTCCCGGCGAATCGCCGACGGGTCTTCACCGCGCGGATTGTCGTCGGTGACGACGACGAGATCGGCCAGCTCGGCGGCCGTCGCGCCCATCGGCGCCCGTTTGCCCGGGTCGCGCTCGCCACCGGCGCCGAAGACCACCGCCACCCGGCGACCCGGGCGCATCAGCGTGCTCAGCACTGCGCGCAGGGCGCCCGGCTTGTGGGCGTAGTCGACCAGCGCCAGAAAGTCCTGGCCCGCGTCGACCTGTTCCATGCGTCCCGGCACGCGGGTCTGCCGCAGCCCCGGCGCCGCCCCCTCCGGTGACACCCCGACCGCGTCCAAAAGGGCCAGCGCGACAAGGCAATTGGCGACGTTGTAGTGGCCTGGCAACGGGACGCCGACCCGGTGCCGCGCGCCGGTGGGGTCGATGACGGTGAACTGCTGCCCCCCGGCGCCCAGCGGGGCCACGTCGACGGCGCGCCAATGCGCGGGCCGGCCCTCGGCGCTGACGGTGACGGCGTCGCCGGCTCGATCCGCCATGGCTCGCCCGGCCTCGTCGTCGACGCACACCACCACGCGGCGCGCCCGCAGCGGCGAGTTCGGGTCGAAAAGCATTGCCTTGGTGCCGAAGTAATGCGCCATGGTCGGGTGGAAGTCGAGGTGATCGCGGGACAGGTTGGTGAAACCGCCCACCGCGAAGCCGGTTCCGTCCACCCGGCCCAGCGCGAGCGCGTGGCTGGAGACCTCCATGACGACGGTGTCGACGCCTTGTTCGGCCATGGCCGCCAGCATCGCCTGCAGTGCGGGCGCCTCCGGGGTGGTCAGCGCGCTGGGAATGTCGGCGCCGTCGATGCGAATGCCGATCGTGCCGATCAGCCCGCAGGTGCGGCCGGCGGCGCGCAGACCGGATTCGACCAGGTAGGTGGTGGTGGTCTTGCCGGAGGTGCCGGTGATGCCGACGACGGCCAACCGCTGCGACGGGTTCCCGTACACCGTGGCGGCCAGGCCGCCGAGCACGCCGCGGGGGTCGGGATGCACCAGCGTCGGCACCGGCGGGGCGCCGGCCGCGCTCATCTCGGCGGCCCCGGCGGCGTCGGTGAGCACCGCGACCGCGCCGCGTTCGATCGCCTCGACGGCATAGCGGGCCCCATGCGTCGTCAGGCCGGGCAGTGCGGCGAACAGGTCACCGGGCAGCACGTCCTGCGCGCGCAGCGTCACGCCGGTGATGGTCACGTCGGGCAGGCTCACGCCGCCGTCGGCCGGCGCCGCTTCGACCTGCGCCGCCAGGGCCGACAACGGAACGCCCGCGACGGCGTCCGGACGCAACCCGGCGGGCACCGACACTGCTCACCACCTCCCGTTCGTCATGATCGGCCATGACACCCTACCTAGCCGCAACCGGCCACGAGGTTATGCGCGGCGACGGCAAGGTCTGGCTCGGCCCGGCGAGGTCCCGGGGGTAGGGCTAAGTGGCCTGCAGCGTCAGCGGCGGCCCGGGGTCGGGCGACAGCGGCACGTTCTCGCGCTGCATGAGCCAGCCGGCGATGTTGTGGAACAGCGGGGCCGCCGAGTGGCCCGGCGTCCCGTCGGCGTTGCGCTCCGGGTTGTCCATCATGATGCCGATGACGTACCGGGGGTTGTCGACGGTGGCCATCCCCGCGAACGTGATCCAGTAGACGTTGTCGAAGTAGCAACCGCAGGCCGGGTTGATCTGCTGCGCGGTTCCCGTCTTGCCGGCCATCTGGTAACCCGTCACCGCGCCGGCGGCGCCGGTGCCCTGCTGATAGCCCATCGGGTCCTTTTGCACGACGGCGCGCAGCATGTTGCGCACGGTCTGCGCCGTCTGCGGCGAGACCACCCGCACGCCATCCGGCCGCGGCTCCTCGGTGCGCGTGCCGTCCGGGGCGATGGTGGCCTTGACGATTCGCGGCGGTATCCGCAGCCCGTCGTTGGCGATCGCCTGATACATGCCGGTCATCTGCAGCAGCGTCATCGAAAGGCCTTGGCCGATGGGAAGGTTCGAGAAGGTGCTGCCCGACCATTGGTCGATCGGCGGCACCAGCCCGGCGCTCTCGCCCGGTAGGCCCACGTTGGTGCGTTGGCCCAGACCGAATTTGCGGACCATGTCGTAGAAACGCTCCGGACCGACCCGCTGCGCGAGCATCAAAGTGCCGACGTTGGAAGACTTTCCGAACACACCGGTGGTGGTGTAGGGCATCACGCCGTGATCCCACGCGTCGTGGATGGACACCCCGCCCATCTGGATCGTGCCGGGGACCTGCAGAACCTCATCGGGATTGGACAGGCCGTACTCGATGACCGACGACGCCGTGATCACCTTGTTCACCGAGCCGGGCTCGAACGGCGAGGACACCGCCAGGTTGCCCAGCTGTTTGTCGGCCTGCCGCCCGATGTCCTGCGAGGGGTCGAACGTGTTGTCGTTGGCCATCGCCAGCACTTCGCCGGTCTTGGCGTCCAGCACGACGGCCGAAACATTGTGCGCGCCAGAGACATTCTTGGCCTGCTGAACCTGCTGCTGCACGTAGAACTGAATGTCGTCGTCGAGGGTCAGCTGGACCATCGAGCCGTTGACCGCGCGATGCCGGTTGCGGTAGCTGCCCGGGATGACCACGCCGTCGGATCCGCGGTCATAGGTGACCGCACCGTCGGTCCCCGACAGCACCGAATCCATGGCCTCCTCCAGCCCCAGCAGGCCGTGCCCGTCCCAGTCGATGCCCCCGACGATGTTGGCCGCCAGCGATCCACCCGGATACTGGCGCAGATCCTGTCGTTCGGAACCGACCTCGGGGTACTTGTCCGAGATCGCGCTGGCGACAGCGGGATCGACGGCGCGCGCCAGGTAGACGAAATTGTCGTCGGTTTGCAGCTTCTTCAGGACGGTCGCCGCGTCCGGCTTGTTGCCCAGGCGGCTGGAAACCTCCTTGGCGATGTCGCGCAATCGCTGCTGCGGATCGGAGGCCGTCGAGTTCTTGGCTCTGGCTTCCTCGAGTTGCTTGCGAATCCGTTTCGGCTGAAACGTCAGCGCGCGCGACTCGATGGTGAAGGCGAGCTGGTCTTTGCGACGGTCGATGATGCTGCCGCGCACCGCCTTTTCCACATCGGTGACCTTGAGCTGGCCGGCGGCCTGGGCCCGCAGCGACGGGGCGTTGGTCACCTGCAAGGCGAACAGCTGGGCGGCGGCCACCAGCATCAGCACCAGGATGACCACGTTGCCCGCCCGATGCCGGAAGACGAAGGACCCGCCGCGGCTGGTCAATTGCACGATTTGACGGGTGCGGCGCTCCCGCGCCGAGTGCCCGAACGCCACCGTCTCCGACCGCTGGGCAACCCCGGCGCCCTTGGCCTGCTTGGCTTTGCGGAATCGCTTCGACTGCCGAACGTCGCGGCCGACGTCGGCCTGCTGCCGTTTCAGGCGGCGCTTGGGTTGCCGGACGCCCTTGCCCGCCAGATCCTTACGGGGACCACGCGTCCGGCGCGCCGACTGCGACCGGCGGGCCCGCGGGGATTCACCGCGGCTCACCTGGGGACACCTGGCGCCGCGGCGGCCGCGGGCCCGGGCAGGCTGTTGGCCGGGGCGGCGGGGACCACCGGTTCAACCGGCGCCGCCGGGCGCCCCAACTGCATCGGGACCGGAATCTCGGCGGGCAACGGAGCGGGCATCTGGCCAGGAGGCGGAATCGGCAACCCGCCCAAGGGAATCGACACCTCGGGGGGTGCTGGAGCGGTCGCCGGCCCGGCCGGCATGGGCAGCCCCGGCGTCGGCATGGTCGGCGGCACGCCCGGTGCGCGTCCGGTGGCCGGGCCCGCGGGCATGCCGGGCAATGCACCCGTCGCCGGTCCGCCTGGCATGCCGGGCAGCGTACCCGGGACCGGCACACCGGGCGCGGCAGGCGCGCCGGGCACCGGGGGCACCGCCGGGGCCAGGTGCTGACCGCCCACCGTCGACGCGCCGTCGGGGGTGCGCAGCAGCGCTTCGGGCCCGGACCTGGCCGGGACGGGGCCGCCGGGGGCCGGTTCCATCCGGATCGAGACCTCGGGAGGAGCGGCCGGCGGCTTCGGGGGCTGCGGCATTTCGTCGGGCAGCTTGGTGTTCAGCGGGGGCGGCGGAACGCCGTCGGCCGGCTTGGGCGTGCCCACCACCACCCAGTTCCCGGACGGATCCTGCACCAGGTGCGCGGTGTCCCGGCTGGGGATCATGCCTTGCTTGCGGGCCGCCTCCGCCAGCGCCGGGGCGGACTCCGCCTCGCGCACGTCGCGCTCCAGCGCCTCCTTCTGCTGCTGCAGCAGCCGGGTGCGCTCCCGGGCGTGGCTCAACTTGTACGAGCGCTCTGCGGAGTCGGTGGACAGCCACAGCGTGAGCCCCAACCCGATGCCCAGCGCGCCGATGATCAGCACCACGAAGGGAACCTTGCTGGCCAGGGTCCGCGGCCGCAGGTCGATCGACGCCAGCCGGACGGCCAGCCGCTCGGTGAGGCGGGGGCGAATAACCTTTGGCGCCTTGGCTTTACGCGCCTTGGCACGAGCCTTGGCCTGGCTGGTGCTCTTGGGCCGGGCCGGCCGTGGTACCGGCCGGGCGACAGGGCTGGTCTGCGGTGCCGACTTGGGCGCGCGGACCTCGCGGGCCGGCGCCGAGGTCCGGCCGCTTCGGGTGCGCCGCGCCGATCCGGCTTCGGCCGCGGGACGGCGGGTCCGCCGGGCAGCGCCGTCGCGCCCACCCCGGCGGTCGCTGCCGCCGCGCCGCTTCGACGTCTCGCGCTCTGCTCTCATGCCTCGCCTCTCCCGCCGGTCTGCTGTGACTGCATTCGTTGCAGCGCCCGCAATCGCACTGCGGCACTGCGTGGATTGCGTTCGATCTCGGTGGCGTCAGCCCGATCGGCACCGTGTGTCAGGGAACGGAATCGCGGCTCGTGGCCGGGAAGTTCAACGGGCAGGTCCACCGGGCTGCGCGACGCGACCGCCTGGGCGAAGAGCCGCTTGACGATTCGGTCCTCCAGCGACTGGTAAGCCATCACCACGATGCGCCCGCCGACGGCCAAGGCGTCCAGGGCGGCGGGCAGGGCATTGCGCAGCGTGTCCAGCTCGTCGTTGACCGCGACCCGCAGCGCCTGAAAGGTGCGCTTGGCCGGGTGCCCGCCGGTGCGCCGGGCCGCGGCCGGGATCGCTTCGTAGAGCAGGGCCACCAGGTCCGCGGTCGATCGGAAAGGTTCGCGGGCACGGCGGCGCACGATGTGCGCGGCGATGCGACGCGCGAACCGCTCCTCGCCGTAGCGGTGCAAGATTCTTGCCAGCTCGGCCTCGTCGTAGGTGTTGACGATGTCGGCCGCGGTCTGCGGCGACGAGGGATCCATCCGCATGTCCAGCGGCGCGTCCTGGGCATAGGCGAAGCCGCGCTCGGCGCGATCGAGCTGCATGGACGACACCCCGAGGTCGAACAGCATTCCGTCCACCGATTCGATTGAGCTATAACCGGATTCGTCGAGCGCAACGGCGATATCGTCGTAGCGGGTGTGCACCAACGTGACCCGGTCGGCGAAGCGCGCCAACCGCGCCCGGGCGATGTCGAGCGCGGTGGGATCGCGGTCGAATCCGATCAGCCGCAGGCCCGGCAGGTCGGCGAGGAACCGTTCCGCGTGCCCGCCCGCACCGAGCGTGGCATCGACCAGGGTCGCCCCCGACCCGTCGGGTTGGTGGCGGGTCAGCGCGGGCGTGAGCAGTTCGACGCAGCGTTCCAGCAGGACGGGGACATGCCCGTAATCGTGCGGTTCGTCAACCACCGCAACACCTCCGGGGATCGTGCGAGACGCCCCTGCACCGAGGTCTCTGACCGAAGTCGCGAACCTGGCGTTGGGGAAGTACGCCAGGGTCGGTTCGGGCAGAGGCCACGGTGCACGGGCAAGCGCCTCAGATGATGTCGCCGAGTGCTTCATCGCTGGCCGCGGAGAAGTTCTCTTCGTGGGTCTGCTGGTAGTCCTGCCAAGCCTGCGCATCCCAGATCTCGAGGTTGTCGATCGCGCCGATCACCACGCAGTCCTTGGAAAGGTTGGCGTAGCGCCGGTGATCGGCCGACAACGTGATCCGGCCCTGCGCGTCGGGATGCTGTTCGTCGGTGCCCGCGGCGAGATTGCGGAGAAACGCCCGCGCCTCGGGGTTGCTCCGCGAGGCCTTGCTCGCGCGGCGGGCCAGTTGCTCGAATTCCGCCCGCGGATAGACGGCGAGGCTGTGGTCTTGGCTCTTGGTGACCATCAACCCCCCTGCCAGTGCGTCGCGGAACTTGGCGGGCAGCGTGAGCCGCCCCTTGTCGTCGAGTTTGGGCGTGTAGGTGCCGAGAAACACCAGCTCACCTCCCCTATGGGGTCACCCAAACACTGCAGCCACCATACCCCACAATCCCCCACTACGCCCCATTCTCGGAGTGTCGCCGTGGCGATTTCAGCGTTATCCGTCGTCAGGACGCCGCCAAAGCCGCCTCCGGGGTGTGTCGGAAGCCGGCCCGGCCGTCTTCCCGGGTCCGGAGCACAGCCCGCTTACCTGGTGAAATACGGAGAGTGGGGCGTTGTGGGGGACTCTAGTGGGGCGTGGTGGGGCTCAATTTGCGCGACGCGTGGCGGTTAGGGCTCGATTGAGCCGCAAAACGGCATCGACGGTTGCGCGGATCTGCGACGCACGGCCGACGGTCAGCGGCCCCTTAAAACACGAATCGGGGCAGCCGGTGGCTGCCCCGAGAGTGTTGTGGATGCGGTCAGTCGTCGAAGCGACGGCGGAACCGGTCCTCCATGCGGCTGGTGAACGAGCCCCCGGCCTTGCGGCGCTGGCGCAGCGACGTGACGGCCGGGCCGGAATGGTCGGGCCTGCCGGACAACCGGGGGCCGGTGATCGCGAAGATCACCCCGCCAAACATGACGATGAACCCGAACACGCTGAGGATCGGGAAGTTTCCGATCATCGTCGCCTTGAACGCCACCCCGGACACCAGCATCGCCAGCCCGATGACGAACAGTGCCACGCCCTGCAGTCGACGGCGGGCGGTCGGTGCGCGAAACCCTCCGCCACGGACACTTGACGCGAATTTGGGGTCCTCGGCGTAGAGAGCGCTCTCGATCTGATCGAGCATCCGCTGCTCATGATCGGAGAGTGGCATTCGTCCCTCCTTGCCGACTGGTTGGCACGTGACTATCGCTAGCACGCGGATGCCCGTTGCCGGGGCAACTAATTGAATGATACGAGGTCAATCTGCCCCGTACCACTGGTTCGGCGCCGATTCTATCGCGGCCGCCTGGCGACGCCCCCGCAGACCGGAACGGCGGTGCGCTGCAACCGGCTTGCGCCAACCGTGGCGGTCCGTCGGTCCGGTGTCACGACCGCTCGTCCGGCAGTCGCACGCGAGTCCGATAATGGGCGATAGCGGCCCGGTCCACCGCACCACAAGCCGCCGGCGCACCGCACCCGCCCGCGAATCGATGAGGAGGAGACCGCGAGTTGGCGATATTTCTCATCGATCTGCTGCCCCGCGACATGGAGCGCCGCCTCGATGACGCCTTGGCGGTGTACGTCGATGCGATGCGCTACCCGCGCGGCACCGAGCAGCAGCGCGCCGCGATGTGGCTGGAACACATCCGCCGGCGGGGGTGGCAGGGGGCAGGCGTCGTCGAAACCGAAGAGGCCGAAGACGCAGGCGCGCAACCGCCCTCGGCCGAGGCCCTGGCCGGCGCCCGGTTGCTCGGGGTGGCCTATGGCTACCCCGGCGCACCCGGGCAATGGTGGCAACAGCAGGTGGTATTGGGCATGCAGCGCGGCGGCTCACCGCCGCAGGAGATCTCCCGGCTGATGAACAGCTACTTCGAGTTGACCGAGCTGCACATCCACCCTTGCGCCCAGGGTCGCGGGCTGGGCGAGGCGTTGGCCCGGCGGCTGCTCGCGGGCCGCGCCGAGCAGAATGTGCTGCTGTCGACGCCGGAAACCAACGGCGAGCCCAACCGCGCCTGGCGGCTGTATCGGCGCCTGGGCTTCACCGACATCATCCGCGGCTACCACTTCGCCGGGGACCCGCGGGCGTTTGCGATCCTGGGCCGCACACTACCGCTATAGCCCCGAACCGGCCGCGACCGGCACACGTTGAGAAACGCCGCCTCATTCAAACGGCGCAACGGATCTGGCACGATGACCTGGTGCGAGCCAGCTCTCCCCCGCCCCGCAGCCGAGGATCCCGAGCGCTTCGAGCTCGACGGCGCCGCCTGACGGCCATCGCGATGTTGCTGCTGGTCGTGCCGCTGGCCACCGGCTGCCTGCGGGTCCGGGCCTCGCTCACCATCTCCCCCGACGACTTGGTGTCCGGCGAGATCGTCGCGGCCGCGAAACCCAAGACCCCCAAAGACACCGGCCCCCAGCTGGACAGCAACAACCTGCCGTTCAGTCAGAAGGTGGCGGTGTCGAACTACGACAGCGACGGCTACGTCGGCTCGCAGGCGGTGTTCTCCGACCTGACCTTCGCCGAGTTGCCGCAGCTGGCCAACATGAACTCCGACGCCTCCGGGGTCAACCTGACGCTGCGCCGCAACGGCAACCTGGTGATCCTCGAGGGCCGGGCGGATCTGACCTCGCTGACCGATCCCGAGGCCGACGTCGAGCTGACGGTCGCCTTCCCCGGCGTGGTGACCTCCACCAACGGTGACCGGGTCGAACCCGACGTGGTGTCGTGGAAGCTCAAGCCCGGGGTGGTGACCACGATGACCGCCCAGGCCCGCTACACCGATCCCAACACCCGTTCCTTCACCGGAGCGGTGGTGTGGTTGTGCATCGCGTCGTTCGCGGCCGCCGGCGTGGTGGGGCTGCTGGCCTGGGTCAGCCGGGACCGGTCACCGCGATTGACCGCTCCGCGCGACCAGCCGCCGCCCAGCTAGCTTCGCCGGCTAGCTCTGCTGGCCCGGTGACCAGTAGGCGAGCATCTCCGCGAACGTCTGGAACGCCGGCCCTGAATTGCCGTAGGTCGCCTCGAGGTGAATGCTCAGCGGAAAGCCCAACTCGGCTACCCCGTCGATGACCCGCTTGTACAGGTCGAGCATCTGCCGGCGCTTCTGGGCCGGTTCACCGGCGGCCAGCTTCCTGACGAACTCTTGCTCGGCGGCCACCGCGGGATTGCCCGGGTCCTGGATGAGCCAGTTGATCAGTCCGACCCGACTCTCCATCTTCGGCACGAAGCCGAACGACAGCAGGATCTCCGGCCGGTGATCGGTCTGCCTGGCGAACTCGCTCAGGAAGCCCACGATCGCATCGGAGTACAGCAGCTGGGTCATGCCGTAGGTGGCGCCCTGGTCGCACTTGAACTTGAACCGGCCCTGTTCGCCGTCCCGGGTGGGGATCAAGATGACGCCGCGGTTGGTCACCAGCTCGCGGTAGATCGACAGGGCGTCGGTGGGGGCGACGCCGGAGCCTTCGCCGTCGTTCATGGTGCGCGGCACGCCGACGAAGACCACGCCCTCCATGCCCGTCGAGGTCAGCTCGGTCAGCCGCGCGCGCAGCGACGCCTCGTCCATGAACGCGGTGACCTGCGTGCACAGGCCGTTGATCCCGGGCAGTTCCGGCTTGACGATCGACCAGAATTCGAGCACATCGAGCTTGGGCTTCATCTGAATGGGACGGTCGTCGTCCTCGGCGATGATCCCCGGAATCATCACGTGCCGGATCCGGCCGTCCAGGCCCGCCTCGGCCGAATTCCGCACCACTTTGCGCGCCTCTTCGGTTGCCCGCTCGCGACCGTCGTCGGCGTTCGGCGGCACCAGCTCGAGCGCAATGGTGTTGAGGGTCACGCGGCTTCTCTCCATCCGACGGCGATTGGCCCGGGGCGTCTTGTGGCCGCGCGTATTCGCGGGCCCCGGCGCACCCGCCAGCATAGGGGCGGGTTAGTGAGCCACGCGAAGCAACTGGGTCGCCCGCCCGCTGTCATGGGTGAGCGGCCGGGGAGGCGCGGCGAATACACTGGTCGGGGCTGCAACACCCAGCCAGCCGAGCAGAAAGGGGCGCCGCGCTGAGCCTAGGAGCCACAGCAGCGGCGGCAACCGTCGAGTTGACCGGCGCCATTACCGACCAATTGCGCGGGTACATGCACGACCGGCGCACCGAGACCGCATACATCGGAGACGATTACAGCGGTCTGATCGCCGCGCTGGAAGACTTCGTGCTGGGCGGCGGCAAGCGGCTACGGCCCGCCTTCGCCTATTGGGGCTGGCGCGCCGTGACCACCGAAGCGCCCGATGAGCAAGCGCTGCTGCTGTTTTCCGCACTCGAGCTGTTGCACGCGTGCGCGCTGGTGCACGACGACGTGATCGACGACTCCTCCACCCGCCGCGGTCGGCCCACCACGCACGTCCAGTTCGCGGCGCTGCATCGTGAGCGACACTGGCAGGGCTCGCCGGAGCGGTTCGGCATGTCGGCCGCCATCCTGCTCGGCGATCTCGCGCTGGCCTGGGCCGACGACATCGCGTTCGGTGTCGAGTTGACGCCGCAGGCGGCGCGGCGGGTGCGGCGAGTTTGGGCCAATATTCGCACCGAGGTGCTCGGCGGGCAGTACCTCGACATCGTCGCCGAGGCCAGCGCGGCCGCCTCGATCGCCTCGGCGATGAACGTCGACACCTTTAAAACCGCCTGCTACACCGTGTCCCGGCCGTTGCAGCTCGGTGCGGCCGCCGCCGCCGACCGGCCCGACGTCCACGATGTCTTCAGCCAGTTCGGCACCGACCTGGGGGTGGCCTTTCAGCTGCGCGACGACGTGCTGGGGGTTTTCGGTGACCCCGCGGTGACGGGCAAGCCGTCCGGGGACGATCTGCGCTCGGGCAAGCGCACCGTGCTGCTGGCCGAGGCGGTGGAGTTGGCGGAGCAGTCAGACCCGTTGGCGGCCAACCTGTTACGCACGTCACTCGGAGCGCGGCTGACCGACGCACAGGTGGATCGGCTGCGTGACGTCATCGAGTCGGTCGGCGCGCTCGCCGCGGCCGAACAACGGATCGCCGCGCTCACCCAGCGGGCGTTGGCCACACTGGCGGCCGCGCCCATCAACACCGCGGCCAAAGCGGGCCTGTCCGAGTTGGCCAAGCTGGCCACCAACCGGTCCGCCTGATCGATGACGACCCCAACCGAGACCTCGGCGGCCGACTCATCGGCGGCCGAACCCACACGTGGGGAATGGGTTTCGCGGCTCAAGGTCTTCGTCGCCGCCGGCGATTCCCGGCCGGCGAAACTGGGCATGCTCGGCGCGGTGCTGATCACCCTCGGTGGGCTGGGCGCGGGCAGCACCCGTCAACACGACCCGCTGCTCGAGTCGATGCACATGTCCTGGTTGCGTTTTGGCCACGGCCTGGTGCTGTCGTCGATCGTGTTGTGGACCGGCGTTGGTTTGATGCTGCTCGCGTGGCTGGCCCTGGGCCGCCGGGTGCTGGCCGGCGAGGCGACCGAGTTCGTCATGAAGGCCACCACCGCGTTCTGGCTGGCGCCGTTGCTGGTGTCGGTGCCCGTCTTCAGCAGGGACACCTATTCCTATCTGGCGCAGGGAGCCCTGCTGCGCGACGGGCTGGACCCGTACGCCGTCGGCCCGGTCGCCAACCCGAACAGCTTGCTGGACAACGTGAGTCCCATCTGGTCGATCACCACCGCACCCTATGGCCCGGTGTTCATCCTGGTGGCCAAGATCATCACCATCGTCGTCGGCGACAACGTGGTGGCCGGCACCGCGTTGCTGCGCCTGTGCATGCTGCCCGGTCTGGTGCTGTTGATCTGGGCGACCCCCCGCATCGCGCGCCAGCTGGGCGCCAATGGCGCCACGGCGCTGTGGATCTGCGTGCTCAACCCCCTGGTGCTCATCCATCTGATGGGCGGCGTGCACAACGAGATGCTGATGGTGGGTCTGATGGCCGCCGGCATCGCGTTGACGTTCGGCGGCCGCCCCGTCGCCGGCATCACGCTGATCACCGTCGCCATCGCGGTCAAAGCCACCGCTGGCATCGCGCTGCCCTTTCTGGTGTGGGTGTGGATGCGGCAGCTGCGTGCTCGACGGGGATATCGGCCGGCGACAGCGTTTTTCGCGGCCACGACGTCATCGCTGCTGATCTTCGTGGTGGTGTTCGCGGTCTTGTCCGCGGTGGCCGGCGTCGGCCTGGGCTGGCTGACCGCGCTGGCCGGATCGGTGAAGATCATCAACTGGCTGACCGTGCCGACCGCGGCCGCCAACCTGATCCACGCGATCGGCGGCGGGTTCTTCCCGGTAAGCTTCTACCCGATCCTTCGCGTCACCCGGCTGGTCGGCATCGCAATCATCGCGATCTCGCTGCCGCTGTTGTGGTGGCGGTTTCGCCGCGACGACCGGGCCGCGCTCACCGGCATCGCGTGGTCGATGCTGATCGTGGTGCTGTTCGTGCCGGCCGCGCTGCCCTGGTATTACTCGTGGCCGCTGGCGGTCGTGGCCCCGCTGGCGCAGTCCCGCCGGGCGGTCGCGGTCATCGGCGGCTTGTCGACCTGGGTGATGGTGATCTTCAAACCCGATGGCTCGCATGGCATGTACTCGTGGCTGCACTTTTCGCTGGCCACGGCCTGCGCGCTGATCGCCGCCTACAGCCTGTACCGGGCTCCCGCGCGGCACGCCGAGGCCGCCGGCGTCGCGGGAGATGGAGCGAACGGGCTCAGTAGGCCATCGCTTGCGCCCGGCGCACGACCTCCCGCGCCTGATGGGCATGCAGGGCGTCGACGGGACGGGCGTTGTTGAGCGCATCGCGGCTGCCGTCGCGGGTGACCGTCAACGAGGGGTCCCGGGTGAACAACCAGCGCACGATTTCGGTGTCGTGGTAGCCGCCGTCGTGCAGGATGGTCAGCAATCCCGGCAGGCTCTTGACCACCTCACCGGACTTGGTGAAGAACACCTGCGGCACCACCAGACCCTCGCCGCGGCGAACCGCAACCAGGTGGCCCTCCCGAAGTTGCTGATGCACCTTGGTGACCGGCACCCCCATCAATTCGGCGACCCGCTTGAGGTCATAGATCGGCTCGTCGGGCTCTAGCACATCCTCGCCGGCAGGAATACTGCTCATCCCGGCAAGTGTAGGCCTAGATAGCAACCTTGAGCCCGTGTTCTACCAGCCAATCGGTGCCGCGCACCTACGATGGCCCCGTGGCCCAAGCGCAACCGCCCGGCCCCGCCTCGGGCCGGGCCGGCCCGCACGGTCGCCGACCCGCAACCGGCTCGGCCGATCCGTTGGACAACGCCTTGCTGGACGGCCGCTACCTGGTTCAGTCCAGGATCGCCAGCGGCGGCACATCGACGGTGTACCGCGGCCTGGACACCCGGCTGGACCGGCCCGTCGCGGTGAAGGTGATGGATTCCCGCTACGCCGGCGACGAGCAGTTTTTGACCCGCTTCCAGCGGGAGGCCCAAACCGTCGCCCGGCTGAAGGACCCCGGGCTGGTCGCGGTCTACGACCAGGGCTTGGACGCCCGGCACCCGTTCCTGGTGATGGAGCTCATCGAGGGCGGCACGCTGCGCGAACTGCTGGGTGAACGCGGACCCATGCCGCCGTACGCCGTGGCCGCGGTCCTTCGTCCGGTGCTGGGCGGGCTGGCCGCCGCGCACCGGGCCGGGCTGGTGCATCGTGACGTCAAGCCCGAGAACGTGCTGATCTCCGATGACGGCGAGGTGAAGATCGCCGACTTCGGGTTGGTGCGGGCCGTCGCCGCCGCCGGAATCACTTCCGCCAGCGTCATTTTGGGCACCGCGGCCTACCTGTCGCCCGAACAGGTGCGTGACGGAACCGCCAGTCCGCGCAGCGACGTCTACGCCGCTGGGATCATGACCTTCGAGCTGTTGACCGGACGCACACCGTTCACCGGCGACTCGGCGTTGTCGCTGGCCTATCAGCGGCTGGACACCGACGTGCCACACCCCAGCGGGGTCATCGACGGTGTGCCCGCGCAGTTCGACGAATTCGTGCAGCGGGCCACGGCCCGCGACCCCGCCGACCGCTACGCCGACGCGATCGAGATGCGAGCCGACCTCGACGCCATCGCCGACGAGCTTGCGCTGCCGGACTTCCGGGTGCCGGCGCCACGCAACTCCGCGCAACACCGTTCGGCAGCGCTGCAGCACAGCCGGGCGAGCCAGCGGCCGCCCATCGCGCAACAACCCCGGGCTCCCGAGCCGGCGCCGGTACGTCAGCCCACCCGCCAGATGACCCGCGGGCCGCAGGACTGGCCGGAGTCGAAAGGTCCCGTGCAAAACAACGAACCCGAGGACGATTACGAATATGAGGCCGTCACAGGCGAATTC
The DNA here is from genome assembly GCF_002086125.1 of Mycobacterium arosiense ATCC BAA-1401 = DSM 45069. Lineage (GTDB taxonomy): Bacteria > Actinomycetota > Actinomycetes > Mycobacteriales > Mycobacteriaceae > Mycobacterium > Mycobacterium arosiense. The sequence goes on along the minus strand of NZ_MVHG01000030.1, from coordinate 236 downwards.
GCGGGCATCCCGATCGGCGAATTCGTGTGGGCGCGCCAGCACAACCGGCGCATGGTGCTGGTCTGGGTGGCGGTGATCCTGGCGATCACCGGGCTGGTCGCGACCGCGGCGTGGACCGTCGGCAGCAACCTGAACGGACTGCTCTGATGCGATTGGGGAGCTAGGGCGTGTCTGACAAATGGGGTAGCCAGAGGGTGATGGCGCGTAGGACTGCTGCGCCGCGGTAGACGACGGCG
>NZ_MVHG01000003.1 GCF_002086125.1 Mycobacterium arosiense ATCC BAA-1401 = DSM 45069 | reverse complement strand
GAACAGGAGCGGCACAAGGGCCCGAGCCTGATCGAGCGCATGGTGACCAGCAAGCTGCGCGCCCAGCGCCCCTCGTTCCGCACCGCGCAAGCCGACCCCACCCATCGCCTGCCGCTGCAGACCGCATCACGCACCATCGGGGCGACCGCCTACCGGTTGGGACTGACGGTTGACGGACACGAGACGCTGTCGGGCATCTCGTTCACCGCCCGTCCCGGCACCATGACCGCGGTCATCGGGCCGTCGGCCGCGCGGAATGCCGCGCTGCTGGCACTGCTGGCCGGCACCCGAACGCCCAGCGCCGGGCGCGTCACAGTGGACGGGCACGACGTCCACGCCGAGCCGGAGGCGATGCGTACACGCATCGGGGTGGTGCCGCGGGACGATCGCCTGCACCGCCAGCTCACCGTCGCGCAAGTCCTCGAATACGCCGCCGAGCTGCGGCTGCCGCCGGACACCGCGCCCGAGCAGCGTGACCGCGTGGTCAGCCAAGTCCTCGACGAGCTCGAGCTGACGCCCCACCGCGACACCCGACTCCGCAAACTCCCCTCCGAGGTGCGCCGGTGCACCGCTTTGGCGATCGAGCTCATCACCCGGCCCAGCCTGCTCGTGGTCGACGAGCCCACCGCCGGACTCGACGCGGCGCAACAACGCCACGTCATGGCGGTCCTGCGGCGTCAGGCCGAGATCGGCTGCGCGGTGGTGGTCGCGATCTCGGCGCGCACGTCGCTCACCGACGTCAACGTCTGCGACCAGGTGTTGGTGCTCACCGGCAGGGGCCAGGTGGCTTATCTGGGGACGCCCCTGCAGGTCGAATCCGCGCTCGGCACCACCGATTGGAACCGGGTGCTCGGGCAGGTCGGCGCCGATCCCGAGGGAGCCCACCGCGCGTTCCGCACCCGGCCGCCGGCGTCGGCACCGACCAGTCCGCCGGAAGTCGCGGCACCGTGGCCCCCGCCGCCCGCGCTGCCCCGGTCTCGGCAGATCCGGTTGTTGGCCCGGCGCGAGGCTCGCCTGCTCCTCGGCGATCGCGTCTACATGGCGTTCCTGGCGGTCCTGCCGTTCGTGCTGGCCGGGCTGGCGCTGCTGATTCCGGGTGATTCGGGTCTGGCCAGGCCCGGCCCTAACGGCACCAACCCGCACGAGGCCATCGAGCTCCTGGCCGCCCTCAACGTCGCGGCGGTGATCATCGGCACGGCGCTGACCATCCGCGCGCTGGTGGGCGAACATCGCGTCTTCCGGCGCGAGCAGGAGGTCGGTCTGACGGCACCGGCGTACCTCACCGCCAAGACCACGGTGTACGGCCTGGCCGCCGCCGTCTGGACGGCCGTCGTGTTCGCAATCGTGATCGCGGTCAAGGGCGGGCCGGGACGCAGCGCCGTCTTGCTGCACAACGCCATGCTCGAGCTCTACGTGGGCGTGGCCGTCACCGCGATCGTGTCGGCGGTCGTGGGCCTGGCGCTGTCGTCGCTGGGGAAGTCGCCGCGCGAGGTCCTGCCGCTGGTGGTTCCGGTGATCCTGGCGTCCGCGCTGTTCAACGGGAGCCTGGTCCAGCTGGTGAGCATGTGGGGTCTGCAGCAGATCAGCTGGTTCGTCCCGGCCCAGTGGGGCTTCGCGGCCACGGCCTCCACCACGGACCTGCGCAGGGTCGATTCGCTGGCGGCCGACGCGTTGACGTGGACGCACTACAGCGGCTGGTGGGTGTTCGACATGGGCATGCTGGTGCTGTTCGGCGTCATCGCGGCCGTATTCACCCTGTACCGACTGCGGTCACCGCTCAGCGAAAGCCGCAACCCGTCACCCGCTCGCGAACCGCAGGACGCCCCTCGCCGCCAGGGCTGAGCCGGGTGGGCTGCCGGGTGCCGCGGGTTAGGCGGCCGCCGCGAGAATTGTTCCGCGCCGTAAATGTCGTCGTTGTTCGCCGCGCCGGGAAACGCCCATTACTGTCGGTTTATGGCGCCTGAAACGACTAGCACTGCCGAACATCTGCGCAACGCACTGGACGGGCGTTGGCGCGATGTGAGAAATCGGATGCGGGCCACACTCACCGAGGATCTGTTCCGCCCGCACTACACCCCGAACACGGTGATCGCTCGCACCAAGGTGGCGGAGCAGATGCGGATCATGGCCGCGTTCGGCGCGGCCGCCGACAGTTTCCGCAAAGAGCACGGCGGCACCGGCGACGTGGGCGCGGCGATCACCATGATCGAGATGCTGGCCATGTCGGACCTGTCGCTGATGGTGAAGGCCGGCGTGCAGTGGGGTCTGTTCGGCGGTGCCGTGGAGAACCTGGGCACCGAGCGCCACCACCAGCTCTACGTGCCCAAGATCATCAGCCTCGAGTTGCGCGGCTGTTTCGCCATGACCGAGACCGGACACGGCAGCGACGTGCAGTCGCTGGAGACCACCGCGACCTACGACCCCGAGACCGAAGAGTTCATCATTGACTCGCCCACCCCATCGGCGCGCAAGGACTACATCGGCGGTGCCGCCGAAACCGCAACCATGGCGGCGGTTTTCGCGCAACTGATCACCCACGAGGACGGCAAGCCGGTCAATCACGGCGTGCACTGCGTGCTGGTTCCGATCCGCGACGAGGACGGCAACGACCTGCCGGGCATCACCACGTCGGACTGCGAATACAAGGGCGGGCTGCCCGGGGTCGACAACGGCCGCATCGTGTTCGACCATGTCCGGGTTCCCCGGGTCAACCTCTTGAACAAATACGGCGACGTCGCGGCCGACGGCGCCTACAGTTCGCTGATCGACAACCCGAACCGCCGGTTTTTCACCATGCTGGGCACCCTGGTCCGCGGCCGGATCACCGTCGGCGGCAGCGCCGGCGCCGCCGGCCGGGTGGCCCTGGACATCGCCACCCGATATGCCTTGCAGCGCAGGCAGTTCAGCGCACCCGATGATGGATCCGAAGTGCTGATCATGGACTATCTGGTGCACCAGCGGCGCCTGTTTCCGTTGATCGCCAAGTCCTACGCGCTGCAGTTCGCGCAGAATGAGCTGGTCGGCAAATGTCACGACGTGCAGAGCGCGGACGCTCCCGACGCCGACGAGCAACGCGAACTCGAAGCGCGCGCCGCCGGGCTGAAGGCGGCCAACACCTGGCATGCGAGTCGGGCGATTCAGGAATCCCGCGAAGCGTGTGGCGGCGCGGGTTACATGGCGGAGAACCGGCTGATCGGGCTGCGCGGCGACACGGACGTTTTCACCACCTTCGAGGGCGACAACCACGTGCTGACCCAATTGGTGGCCAAGGAACTGCTCACGGCCTACGCCGACGACATCAAGAGCATGAGTCCGGTCGAATGGGTGCGCTTCGCCGCCAGCACCGTGGGCGAGCGCGTCATCAAACGCACTGCGGCAGAGGCGATTATCCAAACGATCGTCGATGCCCGGCAAGACAGCGAGGAAGAAGGCAGCCTGTTCAACCGCGGCACGCAGATCACGATGTTCGAGGATCGCGAGGAGTATCTGCTGGCATCGGTGGCCCGCCGGCTGCAAGCCAAATCCAAAGAGATGTCGGCGTTCGACGCATTCAACTCCGTGCAGGATCACGTGTTGCACGCGGCCAGCGCGCACATCGATCGGGTCATCCTGGAGGCGTTCGTCGCCGGAATCGACGCATGCCCCGACGAGAAGGCCCGCGAACTACTCGGCATCCTGTGCGACCTGTATGCGCTGTCGGTCATCGAGGAGGACAAGGCGTGGTACATCGAGCACCGCTACCTGTCCACCGAGCGCGCGAAGGCGGTCACACGGGGCATCAACGACCGGTGCCGCGCGCTGCGCCCGCATGCCCAGACGCTTGTCGACGGTTTCGGCGTCCCGGAGCAGCTACGTTACGTCGAGATGCTGCACCCGGAGAACCTGGAACAGGCCCTCACGAGTTGAGCGGCAAAGCCGTTGGCGGGAAACGTTATTGATTCGGAACCTTGCCCAGCGTTTGCAGCTTGCCGTCTGAGCCGATGCGGAACTTGACCGTTCCGATTCCGGTGGGACAGCACAGCTGGTCATTTTTCTTCTGCCACTGGTATTGAACGGTGACGGTGTCATCGGAGGGCGGTAGCACCGTCGTGTACGGCTTCGGGTTCGATGTGGGGCTACCCAGCGGCCTGTTGTGGTCGAAGAACAGCAGTTGTTGTGGGCTGGATTCATTTGCGATCGTCGGGATGATCTGCACCCAATACAGCCGGCAGTTTCGGGTATGCCCGCGGCCCATCTCGACCCAGATGGTGCCGGGGATGGCGACGGGAACCGCCGCGATCGCCTGGCGCACGGAGTCGGCGGTCGGCCCGTCGGAGTCCTTGCAGGTGTCGGGCCGAGCCTGCGGGGGTGGGCTCGGCTTCCAGCCACAGCCGGAGGCCAGCAAAACCAGACAGATCACAATGAGCTGACGCACGCGGTGAGCTTAGCGAAGACTGTGAATGTCCCACCGGTTTGGTCAAAAGCCCCCTTCTGAGCGGCGGCTCGCGGGCAGCCCTGCGTAACCTCGACCGAGACGACCGGTCAACGGTGACCTGCGGTAACGCGTTCCACGCCCCCGGGATCCCCCGGCGATTTCACACCGGCGCGCCGGCCGTTGAGAGAAAGTAGTAAACGGGGGGAAATTTCGGGCAGCGATGCCGAAACATGCCTGCTCCACAATGAACTCACCCGATACGGAGCTAACTCGTGCGCACTCGACCGAAGGGACGTAAGCGTGACTAGGGAGTCCATGGCGTCTGAGAACGCCGTGAACACCATGTGCGCTTACTGCGGCGTCGGGTGCGGCATGGTGTTGCAGATCACAACGGACCCGGAAACGGGTCGCGATCACGTCGCGAAGTCGGTTGGGAGCAAAGAACATCCGGCCAACTTCGGCCGGTTGTGCACCAAGGGTGCTACCACCGCCGACATGCTCGGCGCGCCGGGCCGGATGGACTCGGCGTATGCGCGGACCGACCGTGGCGAGCCACTCGATCCCATCGACACGGATCAGGCGATCACGCAGTGCGCGAATCGGTTACGCGCGATCGTCGACGAACACGGTCCGGACGCCTTTGCGATGTATGTGTCCGGCCAGATGTCGATCGAGGCGCAGTACCTGGCGAACAAGCTGACCAAGGGCTTCATCGGCACCAACCAGATCGAGTCGAATTCGCGACTGTGCATGGCCAGCGCGGGTTCTGGTTACAAGCTCTCGCTGGGCGCGGACGGACCGCCCGGGTCATACCAGGATTTCGAGCGTGCCGACGTTTTCTTCGTCATCGGCGCCAACATGGCCGACTGCCATCCCATCCTGTTCTTACGGATGATGGATCGGGTCAAGGCGGGCGCGAAGCTGATCGTCGTCGACCCGCGTCGCACCGCGACCGCCGATAAGGCCGATCTGTTCCTACAGATCGCGCCCGGATCGGATCTGGCGCTGCTCAACGGGATGCTGCACCTGATCGTCGAGAACGGCCACACGGACCCCGATTTCATCGCCGAATTCACCGAGGGCTGGGAGGTGATGCCCAGCTTCCTGGAGCAGTACACCCCCGGCATGGTCAGCGCGGTGACCGGCATCCCGGAGAAGGACATTCGCGCCGCGGCTCAAATGATCGGCGAGGCCGAAAATTTCATGAGCTGCTGGACCATGGGCCTCAACCAGAGCACCCACGGCACCTGGAACACCAACGCCATCTGCAACCTGCACCTGGCCACCGGGGCGATCTGCAAGCCGGGCAGCGGCCCCTTCTCCCTCACCGGCCAACCCAATGCCATGGGCGGTCGCGAGATGGGTTACATGGGGCCGGGATTGCCCGGTCAGCGTTCGGTGCTATCGGACGACGACCGCGAGTTCGTCGAAAACCTTTGGGGCATTCCCCGCGGAACGCTTCGCACCGAGGTCGGCAGCGGCACCATCGACATGTTCTCCCGCATGGCCGACGGGCAAATCAGGGCGTGCTGGATAATATGCACGAATCCCGTTGCTTCCGTGGCCAACCGGAAGACGGTACTGGCCGGGCTGGAGCGTGCCGAAATGGTGGTCGCCCAGGACGCGTTCTTGGAGACCGAGACCAACGAGTACGCCGATGTGTTGTTGCCGGCAACCCTGTGGACGGAGTCCGAAGGGGTCATGGTCAATTCTGAGCGCAACATGACGTTGTTCCAGCCCGCGGTCCGGGCGCCGGGCCAGGCGATGCCCGACTGGCAGATCATCGCCCGGATGGCCTGCGAGATGGGCTATTCGGAGGCGTTCAGCTACAGCTGCGCCGAGGAGATCTTCGAAGAAATCAAGCGGTTCTCGAACCCGAAGACCGGTTATGACCTGCGCGGCGTCAGCTATGAGCGGCTGCGTCAGAGCCCGCTGCAGTGGCCGTGCGCTCCGCAGAGCGAGGGCGACCGCAACCCGATCCGCTACCTCAACGACGGCGTCAGCCAGACTCAGCTGGTCCGCGAGGACGGCAGCGTGCCCCGGCTGGCCTTCCCGACACCGACGGGCCGGGCGGTGTTCTTCGCCCGCCCGCACCTGCCACCCGACGAAATGCCCGACGACGACTACCCGTTCCTACTGAACACCGGTCGCCTGCCCCACCAATGGCACACCATGACCAAGACCGGCAAGGTCGCCAAACTCAACAAACTCAACCCGAACCCGTTCGTCGAGATCCACCCGGACGACGCCGCCCGCCTGCACATCGCCGACGACGATCAGGTCGAGATCGCGTCCCGCCGCGGCCGCGCCGTGCTGCCCGCCGTCATCAGTGACCGGGTGCATCCCGGGAACTGCTTCGCCCCGTTCCATTGGAACGACGCCTTCGGCGAATACCTATCCATCAACGCCGTCACCAACGACGCCGTCGATCCCATCTCGAGCCAACCGGAATTCAAGGCGTGCGCGGTCACGCTGACGAAGGTTGCCGTCGCGCAACCCGATCCGGGCACCGAGATACCGGTGGCCGCCGACACACCAGGATCCGCACCCACGGAGGTACGAGAAATCAGCGTGTCACAAGTCGACGCCCTCGGCGAATTGCTGGGTGTGACAACGCAACCCAAACCGGAATTCGACGAGCTCGGCCGTTCATATTTGGCCGGCATGCTCTCCGGGCTTCGGTCCGACGCCGGCCGCCGCGCCGGTGGGGTGCCCACCCTGCCGGCGAGCGCGCCGTTCGATGCCGGCACCCGGCTGTGGGTGGACGGCCTTCTGGCCGGGTTGTTCTCGCGCATCGACGGACCCCGGCCGCCGGCGCTGGCCGGGGCGCCGCAACCCGCCCCGGCGCAGGCCGTCGACCAACCGCCCGCCACCCCCGCCGACGTCAAACCCGCTGCCGAGCGCGCCCCCGTCGTGGTGCTGTGGGCATCGCAGACCGGCAACGCCGAGGAGCTCGCCGCCGAAGTCGCCGCGCGATTGGGCGCCGCTGGTCTTCCCGTCGCGTTGCACAGCATGGACGACTTCCCGCAGGCCGAGTTGGCGACCACACGGGAGCTGTTGCTCGTCACCAGTACCACCGGCGACGGCGAAGCGCCCGATAACGGTGCCGGCCTGTGGCGGGCTTTGACGTCCGGCAGCGCACCGCGATTCTCCAAGACCCGCTATGCCGTGCTCGCGCTGGGCGACTCCAACTACGACGATTTCTGCGGTCACGGCCGCAAACTGGACGCGCGCCTGGCCGAGCTGGGAGCGACCCGCATCACCGAGCGGGTGGACTGCGAACCCGACTACGACGACGACGCGGCGAAGTGGGTGAGCGACGTCATCGAAGCCCTGACCCGGACCCCCACGTCGGTCGCCGGAGACGCAAGTGTGATGGCGCCGGCCCGCACGTCCACGGTTGCGGCCCCGTCTCGCTCCAGCGCGCCCGCTCCCAGCACCTACAGCAAGAAGCATCCGCTGATCACCGGCATGGTCCGCAACACCGTGTTGAGTCGGCCGCAATCGAGCAAAGACGTGCGGCACCTGGTTTTCGACATGCCGGAGGAGGCCGTGCCCTACGAGGCCGGTGACGCGCTCGGGGTGTGGCCGCGCAACAGCGACGAGCTGGTCGACGAATGGCTGTCGGTGACCGGACTGAACGGGCAGACCCCGGTCGAGGTCGGCGAACACGGCCTGATGTCGTTGCGCTCGGCGCTCACCGAGCGCATCGAAATCGCGCACATCAGCCGGGACCTGGTGCGCTTCGTGCAGGAACGCACCGGTGACCCGACACTCGCGGAGCTGCTGAAGCCGGAAAACAAACGGGCACTGGCGGATTGGACGTGGGGACGCCAGTCGATCGACCTGCTGGCCAAATTGCCGGTCTCGGCGTCGGCCCACGAATGGCTGCGGGTCCTCAAACGCCTTCAGCCGCGGTTGTATTCGATCTCGTCGAGCCCCAAGGAGTGCCCGGGAGAAGTCCACCTGACCGTCTCGCCGGTGCGCTACAACTTTCAGGGCGTCGCGCGGCGCGGGGTGTGTTCGACCTACCTCGCCGACCGCTCCCCCGGCGATCGAGTCGCCGTGTATTTGCAGCAGTCCAGCAATTTCCGGCCGCCGAGCGAGTCGGAGACGCCGATGATCATGATCGGGCCCGGGACGGGGATCGCGCCGTTCCGCGGCTTCCTGCAGGAGCGGCGCGCACTCGGCCACACCGGACCCAACTGGTTGTTCTTCGGCGAGCAGCATGCCGCCACCGACTTCTATTACCGCGACGAACTCGAGCAGATGCGCGACGACGGGTTCCTGACCGAGTTGGACCTGGCGTTCTCCCGCGACCAGCAGCAGAAGGTCTACGTACAGCACTTGATGCGCAAACGCGGGGCGCAGCTGTGGAGCTGGTTGCAGGACGGCGCCCAGCTGTATGTCTGCGGCACCGCGGATCCCATGGCCAAGGACGTCGATCGGGCGCTCTGCGAGATCGCGGCCGAATTCGGGAAGCTCGACCCGGAAGCGGCGAAGGATTACGTGCAATCGTTGAGTGCCGACAAGCGCTACCACCGCGACGTCTACTGACGCCGATCCGCTGCCGCACCCGTAACACAGCGGAAACATCGCACGCCTACGGCCGAAACTTCCGCGTCGCACGATGCACTCGTAAGGTCGCGCGCCTAAAGGAGTGGCGTCATCGTGGCTCGGGAGTGTGATGGACCCGATCGGGTCATCAAGAACGGCTGCCCCCTGCAGTGCCGGGTGAGGTACGGCGGCGCGGCCGACGATTCCGTCAGTGACCAGGTCGATTGGGCGGGGTTGCCCGTCAATCTCGACTTCGCGTTCTCGCGGGATCAACGCGACAAGGTCTACGCGCAGCATCTGCTGCGCAGGCGCGGTACCCAGTTCGGTCCGTGGCGCCACGGCGCCCACGTCTGCGTCTGCGACATGGCCGACGAGCGCTCTCCGGCGGATAGCGCCGTTTCCCAATCACCCACCGTCGACGCCGCGGGCTAGCCGCTCACGTCTACCGGCTGGGCGGGTCCGGCTGCCCGTACACCGCCACCACCACAGTGCGATCCATGCTGTTGTCCGACCACACCCCGATGGTGTTGTTGGCGCAGTCGCGGATGATCGCCATATCGTCGGGGTTGTAATACCACTGGTTGACCAGCTCCAGGCTGCTGATCGCGATGGCCGGGTTGACCGCCACGGTCTCGGCGGCCCTGCCACGAAAGCCGGCGGCGGTGGCACGGTCTTGGGGCGTAGAACCGTCCGAGCCCGTGTCGCCGTTGATGTTTCGGTTGTTGATCATGTCGTCGGCGTGCCATTCGGCGGCCAAGGTGAGCGCGTTGTTCCTGACGACGTCGTTCGTGCAGCCCGCCTGGTGCTGAAGGGTGTACACGGCCGAGACCACCGCGCTGTTGAGCCGTTTGTTGTCGGCGTGTGCAGCGGGCGCCGCCAAAGTGACGGTCCCTAGCAGCACGACGCCGAGGGGCAGCACCCGGGCGCACCGACGTGCCGATACGTCCATGACGGTTCCTCGGATCACACGGGGTCGAAGCGCGAAACCAGCCATCGGCCGTTGACCTTGTCGAGGGTCATCCGCACGACGGGCTGGGTGTCGGTGGGAGCGCCCGCACCGATGGTCACGGTCTGGTTGACGTACACCAGGGCCACGGCGTGGTTTTCGGTCGCCGAAACCGAAGCCGCCGCACTGACTTTGGCGATCGACGAGATGTGCTTTTCTTTCGCACCCGGAACGACGACCTGGCGCGTCAGTTCGGCGTAGGCGTCCTTGAACTCACCGGTCAGCCGTTCGCGCGCCGCGGTGAGGTCCTTGTCCACCGTGTCGGCGTGATAGGACAACAACGCGATGGCGTCTTCGCGGGCGGCCTGCACCGATTCGGCCCGGGCCAGTGCCAGATCATCGACCGCCCCCGCCGACCACTTGAGGTATCCAGCGCCGAGCGCCAATACCAATGCGAGGCCGGGCAATATCCCGTAGGCGAACAGCCGCGGCCACCCGATGCGCCGCCTTGTCCGCTTGGCCTTTGACTGCACACCGGCCGGCGCTTCGTCCGGCGCGCTGGCCTTCGATTTCTTTTGTGCGCCTTCGGTTGCCGAATCCAGTTCCTCGTCCACCGTATCGACGTTCACGTTCTCCTCAAGTGTTGTCATGGCACGAACACCACATTGGAGACCTTGGCGTCATCGCCGACCGATCGCACCTCGATGCGCATCCGCCATTCCCGGGGCGCCTCCTCACCACCGGCGGTGCGCGACTTCACCGCGACCGCCACCAAAACCTGGGCGGAGTCGCCGCGCTGGGATTCCACTCCGGCGTCGGTGACCGTCCCTTCCGACTTCGACTGTGCAGCCTTGACGACCTCCGCGAAAGGCTTGGCCCGCTGTTCGAAGTCGTCCCGGAATGCGCCGGTGGCCAAATCGAGGATCCGCCGCACGTCGGCGTCGACCCGGGCGTAGTCGATCGTGGTGAGGTTCACCGCGCCCTGACGGGCCGTCGCGACGTACAGGTTCTGCCGGGCCTGGGTCTCGTGCTTCTGGTAGGCCCGGTATCCCAGCCAGCCACTCAAGCCGGCCAGTGCGGCCACGATGACGGCGCTGGCCACCAACGCCGTGCCGACGCGCGAAGGCCGCCGGCGCTGGACACGTTCGCGCCACCGCGCGAGCCGGCCCGCGGCCGGACCGTCACTCTCGCCGCCGTCTTTGATGTGCAGCTTTTCGGCCTGTTCGGTTTCGGCCGCGTCGCTGTCCTCGGCGGCGTCGACCGCCCTTGGCTCGTCGACGGTTTCCTCCGTCGTGATATCGGGTTCGTTCGCCATGGTGCTCCTAACTGTCAGGGTTGCGGCACAAGTAGCTGTTGCCAGTTCTTGGCGCGCGGGTGGGCCAGGTCCGACTGGGTGTAGCGGCGGCCGTCGGGCCCGATGTAGTCACCGGTGGCCGGGTCATAGGTCGCGACCGCGGGCGGCGGGGGCGGCGCCCCTGGCGCCGCGGCGGTGCCACGCGGCGGTGGCAGTCGCGGATCTTGCCCCGGCGGGTAGAGCGGCACGCCCTGGCCGCTGGTGGTGGCGTTCGGGTCGCCCTTCCAGTTGTAGCCGTCGTTGAGCGGCACGTACTCCTCATCGCTTTCGCACAGCTCTACCGTGGGCGCCCTTTTCCATGGCTTGCTCTCACACGGAATGTTCCGCACGCCACGGACATTGAACTCCGAGTCCTGCGGCACCCGGCAAAACAGGTCGGCGGCCGGCCGGTCCGGCGCGTCGACGCTGGCCGGTGAGCGGCGCTGCTGCGGCGGCAGGTAGCCGGTGGTGCAGGGTGGCGGCAGGTTGAGGTTGAGGTTGAAGTCCAGCTGGGCACCCCGGTACTCCTGCTTGGTGTTGGAACTGGGCACGATGATGGCCGCCATGGCCGCGATGCCCTGCGGCAGCAGGACAAGGAGTTGCTCGATGTCGTGGCGGTAGACGACGGCGATGTCGCCGAGGCTCACCAGATTGGCGAAGAGCACCGGCAAGGCCGGCGTCACCCGGTCCAGCATCGCGCGGCCCTCCTCGATGCCGGAAGTGCCCTGCGTCAACAGGTCTCGCACGGCGGCGTCCTGGGCCTTGACTTGCGCCATGATGGCCGCGGTGTGGCCCGCCCACGCGGCGATCGAATCGGATGTCTGCACCTGTGAATCCAGTACCGTCGGCGATTGGTCGATCAGAGCGGCTAGCGGGTCGACGGTGCGCCCTCCGGCGATGGCCAGCGCCGTCGAGCCGTCGACGATCCGGGATAGTTGCGGCCCGAGGCCGCCGACCGCCCGATTGGTCTCGTCGATCACCGTGCGCAAGTTGTCCCGCGGGATCGCTTGCAGCGCACGGTTGGTCAGGTCGAGAAGGTGCCCGATGTCGACGGGCACATCGACGTGTCCGGCGGTGATGACGTCGCCGTCGCGCAGCGCACCGGAACCTTCACCGTCCTTGCCGGGGCGTGGGGTCAGCTCGATGTACTGCTCGCCGATCGCCGATCGGCTGTGTACCGACGCCTGCACGTCGGAGGGCACCCTGACTCCCGATCGCATGGCCAGCACCGCCCGCACCCCGGTGGCGGTGACGTCGACCGACTTGACCTGTCCCACGTCGGTGCCGCGGTAGGTGACGACCGAGGTTTGGTAGAGCCCACCCGATTGCGGCAGGTCGACCGTGACCTTGTACTCCCCGATCCCGAACAACGTGGCGGGCAACTTCATGAAGTTGAATGCCATTGCGCCACAGGACACGACGGTCACCAGCGTCAGGATTGACAACTGGATCCAGGTCCGGCGATTCAACCGAAGCATTCAGTATCCCCCGAAATGATACGGATAGGTCAGCGGGTTGCCCCCCGTGACCGGGCTGGGTTGCATGCCGATGGTGCGACCCCACTGCAGCTCGAGCTGGGTGAGGTTGCCTTCCCAGCGCGAGCCGGTGAAGAGCCCTTGGTCGATGCGGCTCAACGTCAGATCGACGATCAGGGTGAGGTTGGCGTAGTCACCGCGGAACCAGTTCCGCACGGTGGACGCCGGCCACGGATAGGTCACCAGGCCGTCCAGACCCCTGGTGAGGGAGGGTCCCGCATCGGCGAGCGACCGCAGCACCGGTGCGATGTTGCGCAGGTTGCTCACCAGAGATTCCCTGCTCTGGTGGACGGTGTCGGCGGCGATGGCACTGAATTTGCCGACCTGATCGATCGTGTCGGCGATCTTGGTGCGCTCCTTGGCCAAGACGTCCAGCGCCTTGGGCACCGACGTCAAGGCTTTGTCCACGACCGTGTCGTTCGCGGCAACCTGGCCGACCAGAGAGTTGAGATTTTGTGCGGCGGCGATGATGTCGTCGGTCTGGTCGTTGGTGCGCGCGATGAACTCGTCGATCTGATTGAGCAGGCTGCGCATGTCGTTTTCGCGGCCGGCGAATGCTCTGGCGACCGCCTGGGTGATTTCCTGCAGCTGGCCGATTCCCCCGCCGTTCAACAGGATCGACACCGACGCCAGCGTCTGCTCGGTGGTGGGATACAGGCTCGCGCGCGACAACGGGATGACCGACCCGGCCTTGAGTTGGCCCACCGGCGCCTCATCTTTGGGCGGCGCTAGTTCGATGTGCATCGAACCGAGCAGGCTGGTCTGCCCCAGCTTGGCGGTCGAATTGGCGGGCAGATGCACGTCGCCGTTGATCCGCATGGTGACCAGCGCATGCCAATCCTGTAGCTCGATCTTGGTGACGTTGCCGACGTTGACGTCGTCCACCCGGACCCGGGTGTTCTCCTGGATGGTGACCACATCAGGCATCTGCGCCTGGATCGTGTACGAGCCCGGTCCCCCGCCGGCGGTACCGGGCAGGCTGAAGGAGTTCAGGCCGCGCCAACCACACGCCGACAGCGTGGCAACACACATCAGCCCCAAGACTGCGGCGCCAGCGCGTCTCATGACGGCCCCGTCGGCAGCATCAGGTTCTGCAGCACTTCGATCGAGCTGGTCGTGTTCGGCGGCGGCGCAGGCGGGGGCTCGGCCGATTGCGGCGGGTCGGCGGGCGCCAGCTGCTCGGGCGGCGGCGCGCGATCGGGTGGCGCGGAGGCGTCGGGCGGTGGCGCGGGCGCGTACCCGGGCCGCAACCAGTCCTCGCTGTAGGTGATCTCGTTGGGCCGGGCCTGCGTCCCGACGAACGGGTTGATCCCGGCCGGAATGTAGTTGTAGATGCGGTTCTTGATGATCGGGTTGAGGTACTGCAGGCACAGCTTCGACACCCGCGCCAGCCGTGCCCGCGACGCCGCCTCGATCGAGCTGCAAATGAATTGCGGAATGTCGGCGAAGTTGTTCAAGGCCAGGATGCCGGTCATGGCGCTCTGGGCCGGCTGGTAGATGTTCAGGAAGTTCTGAAACACCGTCGGGGCGATGTGCAGGATCTGCTTGATATCGCCGCGGCTGTCGTTGAGCGCCGTTGTGATTGAACCCAACCGGTCGAAGGTGACGCCCGCCGCATCGCGGTTCTCGGCGAGAAAATCGCGCACATCCGTGAGCGCGCCGTCCAGCGACTTCAGCGCGTTGCCGACTTCGTTGGGGGTGTTGGACAGCAGCGTCGTGACGCCGGCCAGGTTCTGGTTGAACGAGGCCAGCAGGTCGCTGCTGGAGTACAGCGCGGACACCAGCAGTTGCAGGTTACGCACCGTGCTGAAGATGTCGTCGGCGTGATCGCCGAGCGCCGAGATCGCCTCGGACAGCTTGAGCACGGTGTCGCGGGCGGTGTCGCCCTGGCCGCGCACATTGTCCGCCGCCGAGTCAATGAACTCTCCGACGGAGTTGACCCCGCCCGGGCTGGTGGGCTGCAGGGCGTCGGTCAGCTTCTCCAGCTGCTTGCGGAAGTCGTCCCATTCGACGGGAACCGCGGTGCGGCTCAAGGGAATCGAGGCGCCGGCACTCAGCTTGGGACCGCCGGAATACGCCGGGACGAGCTGGATGGCCCGCGACGTCACCAGCGACGGCGACAGGATCGCGGCGCGAGCATCGGCGGGAATCGAATACTGCTTGTCCACCGAGAACGTCACTTTGGAACTGGCAGGCTGGGGCTCGATCTTGTCGACCACGCCGACGGCGACGCCGAGGATGCGGATCTCGTCGCCCACGAACAGGCCGTTGGCCTCGGTGAAGTACGCCGAATACGTGTTCTTTTCGACGTCTTTCCACAGCTTGCTGCCGACCACTAACGACGCCACCGCCAGCGTCAGGATCAGAATGGCGGCGGTCGCCTTCTGGAAAGTTTCTCGACTGATGGTCATGGCGAATCGAATTCGTGCGGCGAGGGCGGCGGGATGGTCCGGATGGGCGGAGTGGACGGCGGGGGCGACGGCGGCTGCGACCACAGCGGCGCCGGTGCGTTCTCCGGCGGCACGGGCGGGGTGCCGGTGGGCGGGTCCACCACCTCCGACGGCAGCTTCTGGTTGGGGTCCAGGAATCGGTCGTACATATCCGCGTCGAGCACCGGGCCCCCGATCTGGCCGGGAATGAGATTGGCGACGTAGGCCTTGAAAAACGGTCCGGAACCCAGGCATTCGCCAAAGGACATCGCATAGCGTTTGAACTTGGGCAGCGTCTTCTGGATATCTTCCTTGCGGTTGTCCAGGATCGCCAGTACGCCGTTGAGCTTGTCCAGGGCGGGTTTGAGTTGGGTTCTGTTGTCGTTGACCAGGCCCGAGATCTGATGCGAAACCGCGGTCAGGTAGTTCATCAAGGTGTCCAGCGAATCTCGTTCATCCAGCAGGGCGGCCAGCAGCGCGTTGGAATTCGCCACCAGTCCGGCGATCTGCTGGCTGCGCTTGCCCAGCACGGTCGACACCGTGTTGGCGTTTCCCAGCAGGCTGCGTAGTTGCGCGTCACGACCGTTGAGGGTGTCGGAGAACCGGGCGACCCCCTCCAGCGCGGGCCGCAGGTTGGCCGGCGTCGCCTTGAGGGTGTTGGCCAAGGTGGAAAGCGCCGTGGACACTTGGGCGGTGTCCAGGCCGCTGATGGTGGTCGTCAGATCGCCCAGGGCGTCGGGCAGCTCATACGGCGAGGTGGTGCGCTCCAGCGGAATGGTGCCCGATAACTTCCCGTTGCCGCGCGGCGTCAGCTCGAGCATCTTGGCGCCCAGTATGGTTTCGGTCTTGATCGCCGCCTCGGTGCGGTCGCCCAACTCGACGCCCTTGCGCACGGTGAAACCGACCCGGACCTTGGTGCCTTCCAGGCGAAGGTCGGAAACCCGGCCCACCCCCATGCCCGAAACCCGCACGGAGTTACCGGGTTTGATGCCGCCGGCTTCGGAGAAGTACGCCGCGTAGTCGTCGGTGTTCTTGATGAACGGCAACTTGTTGTATTGGAAGGCGACGATGGTCACGCAGGCCAAGATGACGGTTCCCATCACGCCCAGGACGAACGGGTTTCGCTGGTCGGCCGATTTGAGCTTGGGGATTTTCAGTTTCATCGCGGCGTGCACCGCCCGCTGGGCTGGCCCAACAGTTTGACGAAGATCGGGTTGCCTCCCTTACCGTTCAGCTTGAGCAATACCTCGCAGAAGTAGAAACCGAAATAGTCACCGTTGAGGCCCTGCCGGGCGAGCACCTGGTAGATGTCCGGGAGGTCCGTCAGTAGTTTGTCGACGTACTCTTTGTCGGAGAGCACCTGCCCGGACACGCGATCCGTCTCGTGCACAACGTCTTTGATCGGCTGACGGGACTGGGCGAGCAGATCGGTGATGGAACCCGCGGCCGCGTTGATGTAGGCGAGGCCCGTGGAGATGTCGTTCCTGCGCTGGCCCAGCCCGTCCACCAGCTGGGCCAGCTTGTCCACGCCATCGGAGAATTCGCGGTCGCGGGTGGCGAAGGTGTGCAGCACGGTGTTGAGGTTGGTGATCAGTTGACCGATCAGCTCACTGCGCCCGGCCAGCGTCGAGGTCAGGATCGAGGTTTGCGACAGCACCGAGGCCAGCGTCCCCCCCTGCCCCTGAAAGATTCGCAACAGTTGGCCGGACAGGGCGTTGACCTGATCGGGGTCCAGGGCGCGGAACAACGGGCGGAAACCACCGATCAACGCGTCGATGTCGAGCGCGGGCGACGTCCGCGCCAGCGGGATCGTCGCTCCCGGCGGCAGCCGACGGGGCGGCCCCGGGCCCTCCTCGAGCGCCAGGTAGCGGTCACCGATCAGGTTTTCATAACGCACGACGGCCTTGGTGCCCTCGCTGAGTCGAACGCCTTTGTCCACCTCGAAGTCGACGGTGACGGTGCCGTCACGGTGCAGGCTCAGGTCGCCGACCTTGCCGACTTCCACCCCGGCGATTCGCACGAAGTTACCCGACTTCAGACCGGAGATGTTGGTGAAGATGGCGCGGTAGCCGGTGCGGTCCTCGAACCGCAACTGCCCGAACACCGCGATCAGCGCAAACGTGAAGAGCAGGCAGACCGCCGTGAAGACCCCGACGCGCAGGATAATGCTGGATAGTTTCCTTCTCATGGTGGCGGCTGCCCTCCGCGCCAGAAGTAGCGAGGCCCTTCCGGCGGGTTCTTGGTGGTCGGGAACCAGTTGGCCCACCAGGGATTACCCGCGGCCACATTGGTGCGGATCTCGTTCGGGGCCGCCCCCCAGCCGGTATCGGTGACCAGCGCCCGCACCGGGAAGTTCGCGCTGGGGTCGGGCAGCGAACCGCAGCTGGGCTTGCCGCCCGGCCCGCCGGTGGCGTTGACCTTGGGCAGGTGTTTCGGATAGCGGTACGGGTCGTCGCCGAACAGCAGTGCCGCATCGAGGATCACCGAATAACCGTTGCCGCCCAATGCGTCTCGGCCACCGTGGTCGACGTACCATTGCGCGCCCTGGAAAAGGCACGTATAGGTCGGGGAGTATTTCTCCAGCAGGGCCATGGTCGGGTCTAACAAGTTGATCGACCGCACGATGTTCGGCTCGTTGCGGCCGATCACGTTGATGCCGGTCTGGCTGAAGCCGATCGCCGACAGCAGCAACGAATCCAGTGAGCGCTGGTCATCGGTGATAGTCGCGCTGGTCGTCGTCGCCGAGTCCAAGATGGACAAGATGTTCTGCGCCGCATCGGAATAGACGGCGGTGGTCTTGCCGAACAGCCGCCAGTCCTTTCCGATGGTGTCCATGCGCGGGTTGACGGTGAGCAGCACGTTGTTGGCGTCGGTGATCGCTTGTCCGATCCGATCACCCTTGCCGCGCACCGATTGCGCAAAGGCCGACAAGATCGCGTTCAGCTTTGCCGGGTCGAGCGCCTGAACCACCGACTGCAGATTCTCGAAGACGGTGTTCACTTCCACGGTGACGTTGCGCGAGTGCAGCAGCGCGCCGGGCTTCAGCGATGTCGGGCTGGGATGGTCGGGAACGATCAGATCGACGTATTTGGAGCCGAACGCCGTGGTGGATTTGATCTCGGCCTCGAGGTTGCTCGGCAGATACTTGAAGGCGTCCGGTTGGATCTTCAGCTGCAGCCGAGCCGTCTTCACGTCGGTGCCGATCGAAGCGACCTGGCCCACCTGGACGCCCCGCAGCTTGACCTTGGCGCCGTCTTCCATCACCAAACCGGCGCGATCTGACACCAGCGTGAGCGGCACGAAGGCCTGAAGTTTGCCCGAGAACGAGGCCGCGGTCAACGCGATCAGGCCACCGATCAGGATGAACAAGATGGGCGCCCACCAAATCGGGTCAATCCTGTTGTGACGGGCCCTGTTTGGCTGGGATGCATTGTCGGCCTTCAGAGTACTCATCCGGTCATCCCGACAGGTTGAAGTTGCCGGACTGCCCGTAGACGGACAGCGAGATCATCAGGCACACGAAGGCGGTGACGATCATCGACGACCGCACCGACCGACCCACCGCTTCCCCGACGCCCGCCGGACCACCCGTGGCGGTGAAGCCGTAGTACGTGTGCACGACCATCACCCCGGCCGCCATGGTCAACGCCGCCAGGAACGACCAGAACAGGTCGGTGGGGCGCAAAAAGGTGGCGAAGTAATGCTCGTAGACGCCTCGTGACTGCCCGTAGACATAGATCGTGAGGAACTTCGCCGCAATGAAGGACATCAGCACGGCGACCGCGTAGAGCGGGACGACGACCAGGATGCCGGCGATGATCCGGGTGGATGCCAGGTAGGTGACCGCGCGAATGCCCATGACTTCCAGCGCATCGATCTCCTCGTTGATGCGCATCGCGCCCAGCTGTGCGGTCGCACCCGCACCGATCGTGGCGGCCAGTGCCAGACCGGCGGTGCAGGGTGCGATCATCCGAACATTCAAAAACGCCGAGAGGAAGCCGGTCAGCGCTTCGACCCCGATGTTGGACAGCGTGTCGTAGCCTTGTACCGCGACCAGGGCGCCGGTGGTCAGTGTGAGAAACCCGATGATGCCGACCGTGCCCCCGATGACGGCCAACGCCCCTGTGCCCATTCCCATCTCGGCGATCAGGCGCAGCAGTTCGTTCGGGTAACGCCGTATCGCATCGACGGTGGCGGTCAGGGATTGCCCGTAGAACGCGGTCTGTTCGCCCAGCTTCCGGGTGGAATCCGCGAGGCGGGGGCCGACGGTGACAAACCATGACGGCTCGCGTGCGGCATCGGTCACTTGGCCGTCACCTTCACGCCGAGCGCGGTGGTCAGGATGTTGATGAAGAACAACGCCATGAACGAGAAGACCACCGTTTCGTTCACCGCGTTGCCAACGCCGGTCGGGCCGCCGCCCACCGACAAGCCCTTGTAGCAGGCGATCAGGCCGGCGGACAGCCCGAACAGCGTCGCCTTGATCAGCGAGATCACCACCTGCGGCAGCCCGGTGACCAGAGTCATTCCGGCGACGAACGCGCCGGGCGTGACGTGCTGGACGAAGACCACGAAGATGTAGCTGCCGGTCAGCCCGGTGACGGCCACCACCGAGTACAGCAGAACCGCGACGAACGTCGCCGCGATGATGCGCGGAACCACCAGTGCCTGAATGGGATTGACGCCAATCACCTTCATCGCGTCGATTTCCTCTCGGATGGTGCGAGCGCCCAGGTCCGCGCACATGGCCGTTGACCCGGCGCCCGAGACGACCATCGCCGTGACAACCGGTCCAACCTGGGTCACCGAGGCCAGCCCGGCGCCGGCACCGGAAAGGTCGCCCGCGCCGATCTCGACCAGCAGGATGTTGAGGACGAACACGATGAGCACTGTGTAGGGGATCGACAACATGATGGTCGGGAAAATGGAAACGCGGGCGACAAACCAAATCTGCTCGAGAACTTCGCGCCACGCCCACGGGCCGCGCACCGCCGCCACCAACGCCTCGGCGCTGAGCAGAAAGAATTGACCCAGCGCGTTCATGGGCCGCGCGAGGGTCGCCGCGTTCACGCTGCTGGTCCGACCCAACGGCGGTCTTTGACTCAACCCGACCCCCATTTTCGTAACAGCGTTTATACGTTCGTAATTCGCTGCCTCAAAGCAAACGGCACTGTTTACCTACGCCGCGTCCGTTCGAGCGCATTAGTTGAGGGAATGTACGGGCAAAACGATGCCCGGTGTCAGGTTTGCAATCAATCAGAAGAAATGTGGGAAGCGCCGCTTGGCCTCATCCGATGTCGCGATCGCCCACGGCGATCGGCAGGCCACCGGCCTGTGTGATTAGTTGGCCCCGGCCTGACGCAGCGGCCCCCGCAGCAGCGGCCGGCGGTACGGACCGAGGCCCGACCGGTGGGGCACGCAGGCGACGTGGCCGACCCGCCGGAAAGACAGGGGATTCGCGCGAAAGTGGTTGCGACGCATCGTCTCTCAGTGCAACACGACCTGAGCCGCGTGCGCGGCTTTCCGTTCGCCCCGAAACCAGATGAGCACCCACGGCCACCGTCCCGTTCGGCTGTCGTCGCTGAAAGCCACAGTTCGGGCAAGACCGCTTACACGCAAGGGTTTCCTTCAGCCCGACCCTAAGCGCGCTAGCCCGCATAAGATTCGAGCATTCTGGATACACTCTGCCGGTGACCGATAGGCCGTCGTCGTACCTGGTGTTGGCGTCGCAGCGCAGCGGCAGCACGCTGCTGGTCGAGTCGCTGCGTGCCACCGGCGTGGCCGGCGAGCCGCAGGAGTTCTTCCAGTACCTGCCGTCCACCAGCCAGTCCCCGCAGCCACGGGAATGGTTCGCCGGCGTCGAGGACGAGTCGATCCTGAGCCTGCTCGACCCGCTGGACGTCGGGACGCCCGACCTGGCGCCGCCCGAGATCTGGCGGGCTTACATCCGCACGGTCGGGCGGACCCCGAACGGGGTGTGGGGCGGCAAGCTGATGTGGAACCAGACGCCGCTGCTGCTGGACCGTGCGAAGAACCTGCCGGACCGTAGTGGGGAGGGCCTGCTGGCGGCGATCACCGATGTGGTCGGCGAGCAACCGCTGCTGATTCACGTCTACCGGCCCGATGTGATCTCGCAGGCGGTGTCGTTCTGGCGGGCGGTGCAGACCCGGGTCTGGCGCGGCCGGCCCGACCCGGTCCGGGACGCGCGCGCCACCTATCACCCCGGGGCGATCGCCCACGTCGTCACCATGCTGCGCGCGCAAGAAGAGGGCTGGCGAAACTGGTTCGCCGAAGAACACATCGAGCCCATGGACATCTCGTATCCGGTGTTGTGGCGCAACCTGACTCAGGTGGTGGCGTCCATCCTCGAGGCGTTGGGGCTGGATCCACAATTGGCGCCCGAACCGGTGCTGGAGCGCCAGGCCGACCATCGCTCCGACGAATGGGTGGACCGCTACCGGACCGATGCCGAGAAGTACGGCCTGCCAACCTGATCGACCGGCCGAGCTAGATTCAGCCCGAGCCAATCACTTGGATGTGGCGCCCGCGGACGCCACAGTCGACGGATGCGGCTGAAAGACGCCGCCATACGCGCTTGAGGAGCGATCATCGTGGGTGAAGGCGTGCCAACTGACGGCAAGGACCCCGACGCCCCGCACGGGCCGGCTTGGGCGGCCCGGCTCGGTTCGGTGTCGGTGGACTGGTGGGCGACGGCGGTGGCCGGTGTGATCGTCGCGTTGGCCGTGGCCGACGTGCTCCCGAGGATCCCGTGGTGACCGGCGTGAGCGTCCGGGTAGAACCCGACGAAACGTCGACGGAGGCCACCTTCACCAGCGCCCGTCCCCTGGATTATGTGCCCGGCATTCTGCTTCTGATCGGCGTGGGGGTGCTGGGCAAATATGCCCAGATCTGGTGGAACACGCTGGCCAAGCATCAGCACTGGACCGTGCCCGACATCGAATATGTGTTGTGGGCGATCGTGATCGGGCTGCTGATCACCAACACCATCGGGTTGCACCCGATATTCCGCCCCGGCGTGCTGACCTATGAATTCTGGCTCAAGGCCGGGATCGTGGCGCTCGGTTCGCGATTCGTGCTGGGCGACATCGCGAAACTCGGTGGGATCAGCCTGGTGCAAATCCTGGTGGACATGACCATTGCCGGGACGATCATCATCGTTGTGGCCCGCGCGTTCGGGTTGTCGGGCAAGCTCGGCTCGCTGTTGGCCATCGGCACGTCCATCTGCGGGGTGTCGGCCATCGTGGCGGCCAAGGGGGCGATCCGCGCTCGCAACTCCGATGTCGGCTACGCGATCGCGGCGATCCTGGCCCTGGGCGCGGTGTCGCTGTTCGTCTTGCCGCCCTTGGGGCACGCGATCGGCCTGACCGACCACGAATTCGGTTTGTGGGCGGGGCTTTCCGTGGACAACACCGCCGAAACCACCGCCACGGGATATTTGTACTACGACCATGCCGGCAAGATCGCGGTGCTGGTGAAGTCGACCCGTAACGCGCTGATCGGCTTCGTCGTGCTCGGTTTCGCGCTGTTTTGGGCCGCGCGAGGGGAAGCCGACGAGATCGCCCGGGGCGCCAAGGCCAAGGCCGCGTTCATCTGGAGCAAGTTCCCGAAGTTTGTGCTCGGCTTCCTGGTGGTCTCGGCGATCGCCACCGCGGGCTGGCTGAGCAAGGGCCAAGCCGCCAACCTCGCCAACGTCTCGAAGTGGGCATTCCTGCTGACCTTCGCCGGTGTGGGACTGAACACCGACATTCGTCAGATCGCGCGCACCGGGTGGCGGCCGTTGGTCGTCGCGGTCATCGGGTTAACCGTCGTCGCCACCGTCTCCCTGGGCATCGTGCTGCTGACGTCGCGCGTATTCGGTTGGGGCGCAGGCCCTTAGGGGTTCAGCGCCCCATCCGCATCACGCCATTCGCCCGGGCAGCCGGCAAGCGAGCCGCTTCAGCCGACGTCGGTGCCGCCCTCGGCGATCCGGCGCACCGCCTTGAGGAAAACGTCGATCTCTTCGAACGTGTTGTAGAAGGCGAACGACGGACGAACGGTGGCCTCTAGGCCCAACCGCCGCAGGGCAGGCTGCGCGCAGTGATGACCGGCGCGCACCGCGATGCCCTCGGCGTTGAGCGCCTTGCCCACCTCGAGCGGCTCGTGACCGGCAAGCACGAAGGACAGCACGCTGGCCTTCTCCTCGGCGGTACCCACCAGGCGCACACCCGGAATGTCGGCCAGCCGCGGTGTCGCGTACTCGAGCAATGCGTGTTCGTAGGCGGCGATCCGCTCGACGCCCAACCGTTGCACATAGCGCAGTGCCTCGGTCAGCCCGACCGCGTCGGCGATGTTGCCGGTGCCGGCCTCGAACTTGGTCGGCGGTCCCTGGTACAGCGACCGGTCCAGCGTGACGTCGGCGATCATGTGGCCGCCGCCCTGCCACGGTGGTGTTTCGATCAGCGCCTCCTCGGTGCCGTAGAGCGCACCGATCCCGGTCGGGCCGTAAATCTTGTGTCCGGAGAACACGAAAAAGTCCGCGCCCAGTTCGGCGACGCTGATCGGTATGTGCTGAATCGACTGAGCGCCATCGATCAGCACCCTGGCGCCGTAGCGGTGGCCCAGCTCGACGATCTTGTCCACCGGGACCACCGTGCCCAACGCGTTGGACACCTGACTTGCCGCGACCAGCTTGGTCCGCGGACCGAGTAGATCCTCGAACTCGTTCAGCAACAGGTTGCCCGCATCATCGATCGGGGCCACCTTCAGGATCGCGCCCGTTTTCTGCGAAATAAGCTGCCAAGGAACGATATTGGCGTGGTGCTCCAGGTGCGTGATGACGATCTCGTCACCGGGCTGCAGATGCTTGCCACCCCATGCGTGTGCCACCAGGTTGATCGCCTCGGTGGTGCCGCGCACGAACACGATGTTTTCGGAGCTCGGCGCGCCGATGAAATCGGCGACGGTGTCGCGAGCCTCCTCGTAGGCGTCGGTGGCCCGGGCGGCCAATTCGTGCGCGGCGCGGTGGATATTCGAGTTCTCGTGAGCGTAGAAGTGGGACAACCGATCGATCACAACCTGCGGCTTTTGGGTGGTCGCCGCGTTGTCGAACCAGATGAGCGGCTTGCCGTTGACGATCTCCTTCAGGATCGGGAAGTCCGCCCGGATCGCGTTGACATCGAATATTTCGTGCTCGTCGGAAAGCTTCGGCACGGGAGCGGAGACGGTCAGGAAGTGGTAGTCCCCGTCGTCACCAACCGGTGCGTTCGGCGCCGACACGGGCGCGTCAGACCAGCCCAGATCGGTGACGGCCGGCACATCGGGCAGCCACGACGGTGCCGAACCGCGCGAGCCGGTGGGCACGGCCGTTGTCGTCCCGGCCAGCGCGCCGGGCACCGTGGGCACGATACCGCCGGGCACCGCGAACGCGCCCGGCGCGCCGCCAAACCATGGGGCCGCGGCCGCCGTCGCCGTTTCGGGCGCTCCCCCGCGCGGGGCCACCGGCACCGTCTGTGGCGGGGTTTCGGGTCGGCCCGATGTCGGAGTCGGAAGATAAATATCGGAGAAATTCAGCTGCGGAACCGGCGACGGGTACAGGTCCGCCGCCCCTGCGGCCGCCGGACCGGGCGAGGTCACCGCGGTGGCGTCCGGGATGCTACCGCGCGGGGCGACCGGCACGGTCTGCGGCAGGGCTTCCGGCGCGCTTGACGTGGAAACCGGAACATAGACATTGGGGCCGCCGACCAGCGGGGTCGGTTCGGGATAGACGTCGGCCGTGCCGGACGCCGACTGCCCGGCCGAGGTCGCCACCGTTGCATCCGGCACGCCGCCGCGCGGCGCGGCCGGCGCCGACTGCGCTGGACTGTCCAGACCCGGCCGAATGCTGGCCGCATACAGCTGACTGGCCAGTGCGGCAAGTTCCGCGGCGCTAATCGGCAGGTCGCTTTCGGCGTCTACCGCTCGGTACTCACCTGTACTCATGGAACTGGTCCACAGCGACGTCGTCGAGCACGGCGAGCGCGTCGTCGGTCAGGACGGCCAGGGACGTATACAGCGTGACAAGGTAAGTCGCGATTGCTGACTGGTTGATGCCGGTGAACCGCACCGACAACCCCGGCGCCTGCTCCCCGACCAGGCCGGGCTGGAAGAGGCCGACCACACCCTGACGCTCCTCGCCGGTGCGCACCAGGATGAACTTGGTCTTGCCGTCCTGCACCGGAACCTTGTCCGACGGGATCAGCGGAATCCCGCGCCAGGTGATGAACTGCGCACCCAACAGGCTCACCACCGGCGGCGGCACCCCCCGGTAGGTGGCTTCCCGGCCGAAAGCGGCGATACCCAGCGGATGGGTGAGGAAGAAGCTGGGCGTTTTCCATACCTTGGTGATGAGCGCGTCAAGGTCATCGGGCGCGGGGGCGCCGGCGAGCGTCTGGATGGTCTGCTCGGGCGTGGCCTGTGCCAACAGCCCGTACTCGGGGCTGTTGATCAGCTCGAACTCTTGACGTTCCTTGATCGTCTCGATGGTCAGCCGCAGCTGCTGGGCGATCTGGTCGTGCGGGCTCGAGTAGAGGTCAGACACGCGGGTGTGGATGTCGACCAAGGTCGAGATGCTGCGCAGCGTGTATTCGCGCGGACTGGTCTCGTAGTCGACATAGGTCTCGGGCAGCGGCTCGTCGGTGCCGGCGCCCGTTTCGGTCTTGATCGCGACCTGCTCGGGGTTGACTACGCGATTCACGCGGTAGATACCGGCCTCGACCGCGACCCAGCCGAGCAGGTGCAGGAGCCAGCGCGGCGTGATCGTCGAAAGCTGGGGGACAGTCTTGGTCGCGTTAGCTAGTTGCCGGGCAGCGAGGTCGCCAAGTGTCTGAGACTCGTTTTGAGCCGACGTCATTGAGGGTCCTTTCTTGCGTGAACTGCGGCCGGGATCCGGCGAATCTATCGTCCCCCAATAGAAACGGATTCGCGCGCCGAGCCTAGGCAAGCTTTGGGCCAGGTCAGAAGATTTAGAGCGCGGATGAGCGAAAACGAGTCGAGCTGCCGATGCCCTATAGTGGGGACATGCAACACCCCGCACAGGAGTGCCTTGTCCCGTCGCGCTGCGTCGGCGTGGACTGTTGTTGCTGTTGTTGTTGATTTCCTGAGCCCTTTGACGCTGTAGAAATCCCCGCGCTAGCCCATCCCGGGGCGGTACGGCCGAGTCTGCCCGGCGGTGTGAAGCGCAGGCCAAAAAGTTTCAGGAAGACCAGCAACCCATGACCATCTTGTTTGAGCCCAACCGTGCCCTGGCCCCAGTGGCGACCCGCCGGCGTTCGGTGGTTCGACCGGCCACCGCGCTCAACCGGATGACCCGCTACCGGGGCGGAACCTATTCCCACACCGTCGACCGGGTCGTGTTCACCGACGGCAGCTGGGCGCGCACCGACCTGATCAGACTCAACCCGAACGTGCACGCCTACTCCCTGGATTTCACCGGCATCGCACCGCAGCACCCCTCGCGCTACCGCGTCGACACCTGGGCTGCACTGCCACATCTGCGCGCGTCCGACCACGAAGCCACGGTCGACTGGATCCTGCGGAACTCCTTTCCAATGTGCTCCACCGCCGAACTGAGCCGCCAAGTGCGCGAAGCGCGTTATCCGCTCGGACCGGGCAACATCAACGAGCACGAGGCGATCGCCGCGACTCAGGCCGCAATCTGGTTCTTCACCAATGGCCTGGCGCTGGACACCCGGCCGCTCAACGTGCCCGTCGCCGTTCAGCGAAAGCCCGGGCAGGTGATTACCTTCGAGTTCGACGGCGCACCTCAGCTCGGCGGCTACTCCGTGTCGACCGCCTCGACCGGGTGCGTCACGGTGAAGCTGCAAAAATCAGTCAACGGCGTTGCCTGGCACGATGTTTCGGGATCGGAGCTGTCCGTGGGCCCCGGCCGGGGCCGCTTCCAACGCAGCTTGGGCGAGGGCAGCACACTGTCGTCGAGCAGCCATGGCCGTGGCGGACGCGGGTACCGCTACTACCGGCTGGTCGCCGCACCCTGCGACGGGGATATCTCCCGAATCGAGCACGTCAGCTTCCGGCTCACCGGTGCCCGCCACTACCGCAACGCCGACAGGGTCGTGCATCTGTACAACTACCTGCTCACGCAGGCACAAAAGTTCGCTCACCAGGCCGACGAAGCCGTGCTGGTCGACCAGCACGCCGTAGCGGATTCGGGGCTCGTCGGGCCGTTCCAGGTGCGAATTCCGCTGAACCTCTGCGCCACCGACGGTCACCAGCTGGTGGACGCGGACGGCTTCGCGTTCGGCGAGGCGATCAAACCCGGCACAGATTTCTATATTCGTCAGGCGCCGGGCACCTCGGGAATAACGCTCACCGCGAAAACGGTTGGCGATCTGCATGGACGGGTGCTCACCGGGGTGGCGCTGGATGAAGCGTCGCAACGCTTTACCCCAGTAGCGCTAGCCATCCCCACCGAGATGAACATAGAGTTCGATATTAGCTGGCAGGCGGATGAGGCCTGGTCCTACGTCGTTGGAGACAAAAGATAGATGAGCATCGCGGAGAACGTCACGGAATTGATCGGTAACACCCCGCTGGTCCGGCTGAACCGGGTCACCGAAGGTGCGGTCGCCGACGTCGTCGCCAAGCTGGAATTCTTCAACCCGGGAAACAGTGTCAAGGACCGCATCGGAGTCGCGATGATCGACGCGGCCGAACAGGCCGGCCTGATCAAACCGGACACCATCATCCTCGAGCCGACAAGCGGGAACACCGGCATCGCCCTGGCGCTGGTGGCCGCGGCCCGCGGTTACCGCTGCGTGCTGACCATGCCGGAGACCATGAGCGTCGAGCGGCGAATGTTGTTGCGCGCCTTAGGAGCCGAGATCGTCTTGACCCCGGGCGCCGAGGGGATGCCGGGCGCTATCGCCAAGGCCGAGGAGCTGGCCAAGAGCGACCAACGCTACTTCGTGCCACAGCAGTTCGAGAACAAGGCGAACCCCGCGATCCACCGCAAAACCACCGCGGAGGAGGTGTGGCGCGACACCGACGGCAAGATCGACATCTTCGTTGCCGGAGTCGGCACCGGCGGCACCATCACCGGCGTGGCCCAGGTAATCAAGGAGCGCAAGCCCTCGGCGCAGTTCATCGCCGTGGAACCGGCCGGGTCGCCGGTGTTGTCCGGCGGGCAGAAGGGACCGCACCCCATCCAGGGCCTGGGCGCCGGGTTTGTCCCGCCGGTGCTCGCGATGGATCTGGTCGACGAGGTGATCGCCGTCGGCAACGAGGAGTCCATCACCCTGGCCCGGCGGCTGGCCGCCGAGGAGGGACTGTTGGTCGGTATCTCGTCGGGGGCGGCGGTCGTCGCCGCGCTGCAGGTGGCGCGCCGGCCCGAGAACGCCGGAAAGCTCGTCGTCGTGGTGTTACCCGACTTCGGCGAGCGGTACCTCAGCACGCCATTATTCGCCGACCTGGCCGATTAGCCATGCTCGAAGCCATCCGTCGTGACATACGAGCGGCCCGGGAGCGGGATCCAGCCCTCCCGACCACGTTGCAGGTGATCTTTGCCTACCCCGGCGTGCACGCCATCTGGTGCCACCGCATCAACCACTGGCTGTGGAACCGCGGCGCAAGGCTAATCGCGCGTATCACCGCCGAGATCACCCGGATTCTGACCGGCGTCGAGATCCATCCCGGCGCCGTCTTGGGCCCCGGTCTTTTCATCGACCACGCGACCGGAGTGGTGATCGGTGAGACCGCCGAGGTGGGAGAGGACGTGACCCTTTACCACGGCGTCACCCTCGGAGGCAGCGGCAGGGACGTCGGAAAGCGACACCCGACGATCGGTGATCGGGTGATTATCGGCGCCGGAGCGAAGATCCTGGGCGCCATCAAGGTGGGCGACGACAGCCGCATCGGCGCCAACGCCGTGGTGGTCAAAGAGGTTCCGTCGAGCTCAGTGGTCATCGGCGTGCCCGGCCAGGTCATCAGCCGCAGCCGCCCCGGCAGCCCGGACGACTCGATGATGCCCGACCTCGTCGGCGTCAGCCTTCAGTCGCTGCTGACCCGCGTGACCAAGCTCGAAGCCCGGGCGGACGGCGCCCAGGCCAATCACGTCATCCGGCCGCCCGAAGCCGGTGTGTGGCACGGCGAGGACTTCTCCATCTGAAAGACGGTGGCGTTCAGCCGAAGACGGTTCGGCGACCCGAATTCGCCACGCTGCACCGAACTCGCATCGCCGCTTTCTGACCCAGGTGAGCTCGGCGAAGTATTACTCAGCCTGAACATAACCCGATTTTGGAATGCAGCGCCGCCCGCAGCGTTGCACAGTGGGTTATGACCACGATTGCGCGACGCTGAACCGATGGTGATCATCGGGGTCAGCCCATGACCGACCTGCATCTGGCCCTGGGGCTGGACGGCTACGGTTGGCACCCCCAGGCATGGCGATACGCGTTCGCGCACAACGCGACCGGGGGCGGGCAACTCAGCGGTAGCTATTGGGCGGCGCTGGCGGGCACCGCCGAGCGTGGGCTCCTGGATTTTGTGACCATCGACGACAGCCTGGACGCGCAGCCCGGACGTCGGGCCGACATCTCGCCGCGGCGGTTGGCGGGACGCGCCGACGCCACGCTGGTGGCCGCCCGCGTCGCGCCGGCCACCCGGCACATCGGCCTGATTCCGGTGGCGACAGTCACCCATACCGAACCGTTCCACGTCTCGAAAGCCATTGCGACCGTTGACCATATTTCACATGGCCGGGCGGGCTGGCAGGTGCGGGTGAGTCCGACGGCGCACGAGGCGGCGCTGTTCGGCCGGCGGGCCGCGCCGGAAGGCGACGAGCTGTTCGAGGAGGCCGCCGACGCGGTGGAGGTGGTGCGCCGGCTCTGGCACAGCTGGGAGGACGACGCCGTCATCCGCGACGTCGCAACCGGCCGCTATATCGACCGCGACAAACTGCACTACATCGACTTCGTCGGCGAACACTTCTCGGTCAAAGGACCCTCGATTACCCCGCGGCCGCCCCAGGGCCAACCGGTGGTGGCCGCCCTGGCGCACGCGCCACGCGTCTACGAGTTCGCCGCCGCCAACGCCGACCTGGTGTTCATCACCCCGCGCGATGAGGGTTCGCTGCGCGCGATCCTGGCCGACGTCGACCACGCGGAACGCGCCGCGCGCCGGAAGCTCAAAATCTATGCCGACCTGGTGGTGTCGCTGGTCGACGATCCGGTAACCCCGGCGGCGGAGATCTCTTCCGATGCGCACGTATTCGTCGGCAGCACAGGCGATCTCGCGGACCTGCTGCTCGCCTGGCAGGACGCCGGGGTCGACGGGGTGCGGCTACGCCCCGCGGTCAACGCCCTCGATCTGCCCGGCATCGTCGACGACCTGGTGCCGCGCCTGCAGCGCGCCGGCCGATTCCGCACCGGCTACCGCGACGGCGAGACACTGCGCGAACGCCTCGGATTGCCGGCCGCCCCCAACCGCTATGCGACGGCGTCATGAGCACCACTGCCCTGTCGATCCTCGACCTCGCGCCCATCAGCGCCGGGAGCGACGCCGCGACGGCCCTGCGCAACACCATCGATCTGGCCCAGCACGCCGAGCGCTGGGGCTACCGGCGCTTCTGGCTGGCCGAACACCACTTCGTCGCGGTCGCCAGCTCGTCACCGGTGACGTTGATCGGCCAGATCGCCGCGGCCACCGAACGAATTCACGTCGGGTCGGCCGCCGTGCAGATCGGCCACACGACGGCGCTCGCCGTGGTGGAAAGCTTCGGCATCCTCGACGCGCTCTATCCCGGCCGCATCGACATGGGCCTGGGCCGGTCCGGGCAGCGGCGCAAGGAGGCGGCCGCGTCGTCTGCCCCGGCCAGGGCCGCACGCGCGCCCGCGCCGTGGCGCGACGTCGAGGGCGTCGTCATCCCCGCACCCTTCGACCAGACACCGCTGATGAAAAGCGAGCGGATCCGCGCGCAGGCTTCGGTGCTGGCGCAACCGTGCGCACAACCTCCAGACTTCGCCGATCAGCTGGCCGATATCGAAGCGATGCTGGCCGGCACCTTCAGCGTCAACGGCCATGAGCTACATGCCGTTCCCGGTGGGCACGCCCAGCTGACGCCGTGGATCTTCGGCAGCACCAACGGACAAAGCGCCGAGGTCGCCGGCGCCCGTGGGCTTCCGTTCGTCGCGAGCTACCACATCACCCCCGGCACGGCGCTGGATGCGATCACCGCCTACCGCAATGCCTTTCGCCCGTCCGCCCGGCTGGCCGAGCCGTACGTGGTGGTGTCGGCCGACGTCGTGGTCGCCGAGGACAGCGCCACCGCGCGGTACCTCGCGTCCGGTTACGGCCGGTGGGTGTATTCCATCCGCAGCGGCCACGGTGCCATCCCCTACCCCGATCCCGATTTCTGCGAGCCCTTGACCGAGGACCAGCAGGCGCTGGTGGCCGACCGCACCGCGACGCAATTCGTCGGCAACCCCGACGAGGTCGCCGACCGGCTCGAGCGGCTAAGCCGGGCCACCGGCGCCGACGAACTGGTGATCACCTCCGTGACGCACCGGCACGTCGACCGGCTGCGCTCACACGAACTGATCGCCAAACGATGGGGATTGACCGGATGACCGTTCGAGAAGCAGTCCGTCGCAAGCAAATTCACCTGGGCGCCCACTTTCCCGGGGTGAACAACACTACGGTGTGGTCGGATCCGAGCGCGGGCAGTCAAATAGCGTTCGAATCGTTTGTGCACCTTGCCAAGACCGCCGAGCGGGGATTGTTCGACTTCTTCTTTCTCGCCGAGGGTCTGCGGCTGCGCGAGCACCGCGGCAAGATCCACGACCTCGATGTCGTCGGGAGGCCCGACACCTTCACCGTGCTGGCCGCGCTCGCCGCGGTCACCGACAGGCTGGGTCTGGCCGGCACCATCAACACCACGTTCAACGAACCCTACGAGGTGGCAAGGCAATTCGCGACGCTGGACCACCTGTCCGATGGGCGTTCGGCCTGGAATATGGTCACCTCCTCCGACGCGTTCACCGGGGAGAACTTCCGCCGCGGCGGATTTCTCGCCCACGCCGACCGCTACCACCGGGCCGAGGAATTCATCACCGTGGCGCGGCGGTTCTGGGACAGCTGGGCGCCCGATGCCGTCGTCGCCGACGTCGACGCCGGAACCTATGCCGACCCGGCCCGCATCGGCGTCGTCGAGCACCACGGTCCGCAATTCGACGTCCGTGGCGTCGCCTCCCTGCCCGCGGGGCCGCAGGGCCACCCCGTGCTGCTGCAGGCCGGGGACTCCGACGACGGCCGTGACTTCGGCGCCAGGCACGCCGATGCCCTGTTCACCTTGCACGGGTCGCTCGAGGCCGGTCAGCGCTACTACAGCGACGTGAAGAGCCGCGCCGCGGCCTATGGGCGAGACCCCGACCAACTCAAGGTTCTGCCCGGCGCAACGTTCGCGCTCGGAGACACCCCCGCCGAGGCGCACGACAATGCACGTCACATCCGCGAGCAGCAGGTCAGCGGCCCGACTGCGATCGCGTTCCTCGAACAGGTGTGGGGCGTGGACCTGTCGGCCTACGACCCCGACGGTCCGCTGCCCGACGTCGATCCCGTCGAGAACCCGAACATCACCCGAGGACGGGTCCGGCACGGCGACCCCAAGACGGTCGCCGAAACCTGGCGTGCCCGAGCGGAAGCCGAGAACCTGTCGATCCGCGAGCTGATCATCGAGGTGACCAGCCGCCAGCAGTTCGTCGGGACGCCGGGGCAGGTTGCCGCGGAGATCGATCGGTACGTGCAGTCGGATGCCTGCGACGGCTTCATCCTGGTGCCGCACCTGACGCCGCACGGGCTCGACGAGTTCGTCGACAAGGTGGTGCCGCTGCTGCAGGAGCGCGGTAGCTTCCGCACCGAATACCGCGGCCGCACGCTGCGCGACCATCTGGGCTTGTCGCCGGCGCCGGGGCTGGCCGGGCGCCCGGCCGGCGTCGAGCGCCTCGAAGGCCGGCGCGCTACAGGCTGAGACTAAAAGAAGTGCTCCCCCGCCTGGACTCGAACCAGGAACCCTTCGGTTAACAGCCGAATGCTCTGCCAATTGAGCTACAGGGGACTAACCCGATCGCGGGACGACTCTAGCGTACTGGCACGACCGCACCCAACTGGCGTTGGACCACCCAGCGGCCACCCTTTAGACCGGGGCGATCGCAAGCGCGGCGGAGCCGGGCGCGGCGGGTCGCCCCCAATTAGACCGGGGCGATCGCAAGCGCGGCGGAGCCGGGCGCGGCGGGTCGCCCCCAATTAGACCGGGATCGACCGCGCGGGCGCTCCGGCCGGTGAGGCAGGATGGAGCCATCGATAGTCGGGAGGAAAGTTTTGATCCGGTATGTCGTGGTGCTTGGGCTGGGATATGTGCTGGGTTCGAAGGCCGGGCGTCGCCGATACGAGCAGCTCGTCGGCACCTATCGCGCGCTGACCAGCAGCCCGGTGGCCAAGTCGATGATCGATGGGGGGCGGCGCAAGATCGCGAATCGGATCTCGCCCGACGCCGGTTTTGTCACCCTGGCGGAGATCGACGACCAAACGGCCATCATGGAACGCGACGTCGAACACTTGGCCGACGACGTGTTGGCGCCGTCTAATCGTCGCCGTTAGCCTGCTCCAACAGGCTGCGCCGGTAAGACTCCATCGCCACCAGGTCGCCGAACAGGGCGTGATACTCGTCGCCCTGCTCGATCGGTGACATACGTTGCAGCTTGGACTTCACCTCTGCGATCTGCCGGCCCATCCATACCTCTTGCAGCCGGGCCAGCACGCCGCCGATGTAGCGCGGCAGCTTCTCCTCGTCGACCTGGATGGCCTCCACCCCCAACTCGCTGGCCAGGCCGGCGGTCAGGGGCGACGAGGCCTGCTCACGCACCGCCTCGATCCACTGCGCGCCGGTGATCCCACTCGAGGTGCCGCCGGCGCTCTCGATGGCCGCGCGGATGGCCGCGTATCCGGGATGGGTGAAGCTCTCGACCGTCAGCGTGTCGAACACCGGCCCGGCGAACGCCGGGTACTGCAGGGCGGCCTTAAGCGCCTCACGCTGCGGCCACAGCGTGGGGTCGCGTGGGTCCGGACGGCTGGCGGCCGGCTGGGCCGCGGCGGGCGGCTGCGCCCCGGGGCGGGGACCCTTGGGGCCCGGCCCGCCGCGAGCCTGGGTGTTGGACGTCTTGGCCTGGCGGCGCACGCGGTCGATGACCTGCGCGACGTCGTCCCAGCCGACCCATCCGGCGAGCTGGCGGGCGTACTCGTCGCGCAGCGTGGGATCCTTGATCTGGCTCACCATCGGCACGCAGCGGCGCAGCGCTGCGACCCGGCCCTCGGCGCTGTCCAGGTCCGTCTCGGCCAGCGCCGAACGGATCGCGAACTCGAAGAGCGGGGTTCGCCGGGCCACCAGATCGCGCAGCGCGCCGTCACCGGATTTCAGCCGCAGATCACAGGGATCCATGCCGTCCGGCGCGACGGCCACGAACGACTGCCCCGCCAGGTTCTGCTCGCCGCCGAAGGCCTTGAGCGCGGCGGCCCGCCCCGCCGCGTCACCGTCGAAAACGTAGATCAGTTCGCCGCGAAAGAAACTGTCGTCCATCATCAGCCGGCGCAGCATCGACAGGTGCTCGTCGCCGAACGCGGTGCCGCACGACGCAACCGCGGTGGTGACCCCGGCCAGATGCATCGCCATCACGTCGGTGTAGCCCTCGACGACGACGGCCTGATGCCCCTTGGCGATGTCGCGCTTGGCCAAGTTGATGCCGAACATCACGTTCGACTTCTTGTACAGCAGCGTTTCGGGCGTGTTGATGTACTTGGCTTCCATCGGATCGTCGTCGAAGAGCCGCCGGGCGCCGAAGCCGATCACCTCGCCGGCCGAACTTCGGATGGGCCACAGCAGTCGGCGATGGAAGCGGTCCATCGGTCCGTGGCGGCCCTGGCGTGACAGGCCGGCCGCCTCCAGCTCCTTGAACTCAAATCCCTTGCGCACCAGATGCTTTGTCAGCGAGTCCCAGCCCGAGGGCGCAAAGCCACAACCGAAGTGACGGGCCGCCTCGGCATCGAAGTTCCGCTCGGTCAGGTACTGCCGGGCCGGGGCGGCCTCGGCGGATTCCAGCGCCGCCGCATAGAACTCCGCCGCCGCGGCGTTGGCCGCGACGAGCCGGCTGCGACTGCCGCGGTCGCGCTGCGCGCTGGTCGCCGGGCCGGAGTAATTGATGGTGTAGCCGATCCGGTCGGCGAGCAGTTCGACGGCCTCGACGAAGCTGACGTGTTCGATCTTCTGTGTGAACGCGTAGACGTCGCCGCCCTCACCACAGCCGAAGCAATGAAAGTGGCCGTGGTTGGGGCGGACGTGAAACGACGGCGACTTCTCGTCGTGGAACGGACACAGGCCCTTGAGCGAATCGGCGCCGGCACGCCGCAATTGGACGTAGTCGCCGATGACGTCGTCGATGCGCACCCGTTCGCGGATGGCAGCGATGTCGCGATCGGGAATCCGGCCACGACCCCGGGCACGGCCATCGCCCTGCGCGCGTGAACCTGCCGGGCGTGACATCGGCTCAGTCTAAGTCGCTACGGCGGACGCTAGCCGGTCCCGATGACACCGCAGGCGACCCGATCCATGGCGTTCTCGGTGTCCTGGGCGCCGTGCAGCATCAGCGCGGTCTTGTTACCCGCCAGCAGGTCGTCCCGGGTGAACGAATCGGTGGTGGTGACCAGGTACGCCGAGCCGTCCTGCCGGACCTCGAGCGACGCCAAATCGCCACTTTCGGGCTTGCCGGTGTGTCCGGGCGCCTGGTAGTGGCCGCCGGCGGACAAGAAGTTGCCGGGCGCACCGCCGGTGGGAGCCACCGAGTTCGGCTCGCACTTGCCGATCTCGTGCACGTGCATGCCGTGGATGCCGGGCGTCAGGATGCCGGGCGCCACCGTCTTCACCGTGACGGTCACGTATCCGCCGGTGAAGTCGAACGTCGCGGTGGCCGCCGAGCGGCCATCGGGCGTCTTCAGCTCCGCGCTGAGCGAGCCGCCGGCGGGCGCCGGGGTGGTCGTCTCACCGGACGACGTCGGAGCGGCACTCTTCACCGGAGGGGTGGTGCCCGGCTGGGTGCTCGCATGCTGCGGTGAACTGCAGGCAGTCATGGCGACGACGGGAAGCCCCATCAACAAGGAGGCCACAATGGGCGAGCCGCTGAATTTCTTCATGCCGGGCAGCCTAACTCGCGGCGGCCGCTTCGATTCCCGGACCGGACGAGTTGGCGCCAATCGGTGCTTATCGGCCGGCCTGGCGGGTGTCGATCCGTTCGAGCCGACCCTCGGTATACGAGGCGATCTGGTCGACGATCACGCGCCACCGGGCGCCGTCGTCGGCGGCGGTGTTGAAGGCCGCAGCAAAGAACGGGTCCAGCGTGCGGGGCGCCCCCGCATACAGCCAGTGCGCCACCCGGTGAATGCGTTCACGCTGCCCGGCCTGGGTCTCCTGATGGCGCGGATCGGACATGATGAACTGCAGCGCCAGGATTTTCAGCAAGGCGACCTCGGCGCGCACCAGATCGGGAACCTGCAACTGGGCCCGGTAACGCACCAGCGGGCCCGGACCGGCCGCCGCACGGGTGGTGGCGATGGCGGCCGAGGCAAACCGGCCAACCAGTTCGCTGGTCAACCGCTTGAGGGCGACCGAAGCCGCGAGCGTGGCGTCATACTTGCCGACGGCGGCGACCACCGGCAGGGCGGAGAGCCGTCGCGCCGCCGCCAAGAAGTCGTCGGCGCGCACCCGGGAAAATTCCGACTCACCCAGTTTGGCCAGGGCCGCGGCCTCGTCTTCGTCGGCGAGCACCCGCAGGTCGATGCGTTGGGACACCACGCCGTCCTCGACGTCGTGCACCGAGTACGCCACATCGTCGGCCCAGTCCATGACCTGCGCTTCCAAGCACATCCGGCCCTCCGGTGCGCCCGCCCGAACCCAGGCGGCCGGCTCGCGGTCGTCGTCGTAAAACCCGAACTTGCTGGTCCGGTTTCCAAGCCCTTCGCCGCGGGGCCACGGGTACTTGGTCACCGCATCCAGCGACGCGCGTGTCAGGTTCAGCCCCGCGCTATTGCCTTGTTCGTCAAGGACTTTGGGCTCCAGGCTGGTCAAGATCCGGAAGTTCTGGGCATTGCCCTCGAAGCCGCCGTAGTGCGTCGCGACCTCGTCGAGAGCCCGTTCGCCGTTGTGACCGTAGGGCGGGTGGCCGATGTCGTGGGCCAGTCCCCCCAGCTCGACCAGGTCGGGGTCGCAGCCCAGGCCGATCGCCATCCCCCGCCCGATCTGGGCGACCTCGAGCGAGTGCGTCAGCCGGGTGCGCGGTGTGTCCCCTTCGCGGGGCCCGACCACCTGGGTCTTGTCGGCCAATCGGCGCAGCGCGGCGCTGTGCAGGACGCGCGCCCGATCCCGGGCGAAGTCGGTGCGGTGCTGACCCTCGGCGCCCGGCAGGCCCGCAGTCTTGGGCGCTTCGGCCACCCGTCGTTGACGGTCGAAGTCGTCGTAGGGGTCGTGCTGTTTCCCGCTCACCGACGCACAGTCTGCCAGGGAATGCTCGCCGAAGTATGGCTCGACGCAGGCCTACTGGCCTGCTTCGTCGCGGGGCTGTGCCTGACCGCCCCACTCCTCATCAGGCCTACTGGCCTGCTTCGCCGCGGGGCTAGATTGGCCCTATGCGTTGCACCGCTCGCCTGATCGCCGTGATCACGACGATCCTCACGGTCGGCTTCGGCGGGTGCCTGGTGACGGCGCCGACCGCCGGCGCGCAACCACCATTCCGGTTGGCCGACTACATCACCGACAACGCGGGGGCCCTGTCGGATTCGGGGCGCGCGGCGGTCACCTCCGCTCTGGGAAAGCTGTACACCGACCGCCACATCCGGCTGTGGGTGGTCTACGTCGACAACTTCTCCGGGCAAAGCGCGGCCGGGTGGGCACAGCGCACCGTGCACAGCAGCGACCTGGGTGCCTATGACGCGCTACTGGCCGTCGGCACCAACAGTCGGGAATACGCCTTCCTGGTGCCCTCCACGGTCAGGAGCGTCACCGCAAATCAGGTCGACAAGTTGCGGCGCAACAAGATCGAGCCCGCCCTGCACAATGGCGATTGGAGCGGCGCCGCCGTCGCGGCGGCGAACGGACTCGACACCTCGCCCGATTCGTCCGGCCGGGTGGCGCTGCTGGCCGTGCTGGCGGGCATTCTCGTCGCACTGGCAGTCCTGTTGCTGGTCATGCGTTATCGCCGCCGGCGCCGGCGCGCCGCGGCGTTGGCGGCGGCGCGCCGGGTCGACCCCACCGACGCCGATGCGCTGGCCGCGGTGCCACCCCAGGCACTCGACGACCTGTCCCGCGAACTGGTGGTTGACGTCGACAACGCGCTACGCACCAGCGCCAACGAATTGGACCTGGCGGTCACGGAGTTCGGCACCGACCGGACCCAGCCATTCACCCAGGCCGTGACCAACGCCAAAGCTGCTCTATCCCAAGCCTTCACGATCCGACAGCAACTCGACGACGACACGCCCGAGACGCCGGCGCAGCGCCGTGAGCTGCTCACCCAGGTGATCGTCGCGGCGGCGCGCGCCGACCGCGAACTGGAGTCACAGACCGAGGCGTTCGAGAAGCTGCGCGATCTGGTGATCAACGCCCCCACTCGGTTGGACTCACTGACACAGCAATACGTGGAACTCACCAGTCGAATCGTGCCGGCCGAACAACGACTTGCCGCGCTGCACAACGACTTCAGCGCAGCCGCACTGACTTCGGTGTCCGGCAACGTGACCGCCGCCAAAGAGCGGCTGGCGTTCGCCGATCGCAACATCACCAGCGCTCGCGAGCTTGCCGCGCATGCCGTCAGTGGGCGGCAAGCCGGTTTGGTCGACGCCGTCCGCGCCGCCGAGTCGGCACTGGGCCAGGCGCGCGCATTGCTCGACGCGGTGGACAACGCGGCCGGCGACATCCAGCACGCCATCGACGGGCTGCCGTCGGCCATGACCGACATCCAGAACGACATCGAGCGCGCGGACGAACTGCTGCGAAAGACACCGAAGGTCAAAACCGCGCGCACCGGCGATCTGGTTGCGGCGCGCGATGCCGCCATCAGGGCCGTCGAGAGCGCCCGAGCCGGCGCTTCCGACGATCCGCTCGGCGCTTTCGGTCAGCTGACCAAGGCCGACGCCGCCCTCAACGGGCTGCTGGCCACCCTCGCCCAGGAGCAGGCCGCCGCCGAGCGGCTGAACCGGTCGCTAAAGCAGGCGTTGTTCACCGCGCAGTCGCGGGTGCGTGCGGTGTCGGACTACATCGACACGCGCCGGGGCAGCATCGGTCCCGAAGCGCGCACCCGGCTTGCCGAAGCCAGGCGGCACCTCCAGGCCGCGGAGGACAAACGCTCGACGCTGCCGGCCGAGGCGATCGCACACGCCAATGCGGCGTCGACGCTGGCCGCCACCGCGCAGTCGCTGGCCAACGACGACGTGCAACTGGCCCAGCGGGGCTACCTGGGCCGCGGCGGCAGTGACATGGGGGCGATGCTCGGCGGGATCATCATCGGCAACGTGCTCAGCGGAGGCATGCGGGGCGGCTTCGGCGGCTGGAGCCCGACCTCGTTCGGTGGCAGCGCCGGTTCGTCCGGCGGCGGTTACATGGGCGGCGGCGGCCGATTCTGAGCGGCGCCCAGCGCCGCCGACCGCAGCGGCTTCGGGTCTTCGCCGGTCTCAGCCGGCTGCCGG
This sequence comes from Mycobacterium arosiense ATCC BAA-1401 = DSM 45069, assembly GCF_002086125.1. GTDB lineage: Bacteria > Actinomycetota > Actinomycetes > Mycobacteriales > Mycobacteriaceae > Mycobacterium > Mycobacterium arosiense. The sequence continues at coordinate 153,176 of NZ_MVHG01000003.1, read as the reverse complement.
GGAATGCGGGATCACGCCCGAGCCCCGCGACACGGTGTCGCCGTCCCACCCGCTCCACACGCCGTCCGCAACCGCGGTCGGGCGGGGAACGTCGCCCGCCTCTTCAAACGTCTCGGCGCAAGCATCCGGCTTCGGCGCCCAGTGGTCATAGTCATCCGGCGGGACTACCACGCCCCACTTCAGCGGAACCGACAGGCCACCGAGCACACCGGACTCTCCTCGAACTGCCGACACCGTGTCATCCGGCAACGGCGAACCGAGAGGCAAAAGCACCCCTGCCCCCTTCCACAGCCCTTTAGAACGTTTGGGCGCTGTGGCGAACTTATTTACACCAACCGGTTCATATCTTAAGACAGAGTGAAGAAAATATGCGGGAATTGCCAGATTTCGTTTTCCGGGCACGTGCCAGGCAACGGGCGACCGTCCCCCCGAAGCCCGCGGTGGCAGCCGCCGAAATTGCCCTCGGAAGCGACGAGCCCGAGTGGTTCGTGTTGCCGCCGGCGATCCGATGCGGCGGTTCGACTGCCAGTGAAGTTCGTGCGGCACAACGACTTTGACGGCTATGCTGAGCCGAATTCGCCGGGCTGGACCGCGTCTCAAAGGTGGCGAGGTGCTCGGTTGCAGACGGCTCGGATGGTGAACATGTTGACCGGTGGCGGGTTTTTCCAAGACCCATCGGAGGAATGGCGTGTCGCGATACCACGTTGGCGCCGCATATGCCCGCATAACCCAAAAAGCGAATTTGTCGCCCTTTGCCCACTATTCACGTCTGCAACAGCAGCACCGCCGCATTATCCCGGGCGGTTGCGCGGCACCACCTTGGGACGCGACCTGACCACCTGCGCCCTGGTCCCGCGGTCCTCGCCCTCGGGGGTCTTGTCACTCACCGGCATCGCCGTCACCGGCACATTGCTGCCCGGACCGCCGGCTCCCACCTCCGCCGTGGCCGGCGCCCCGGAGCCCACCCCCGACATCGCCGGCGTGGCGATGTACGCCGGCACCGACCCTTGCCACGCCGCGGGCACCGTCAGCGACCCGACGAACCGCGCGCCACCCAGGCCCGCCGTAGCAACGCCCAAGGCGCCCAACCCCCCACCGGTCAAGGGCTGCAGGTCCGACATGACGCTACCCGCGCTGTGCGGCGCGGCCAGGGGCGCACTGGCCGCACCGACCAAGGCCGGCGCGAGGGAGGGCGCCGGCGCGGGGGCCGCCGCCGGCGGCGCAGGCGCGGCGCTGTGGGCGAGTGTCGCCATGGGCGTCATCAGCGCGGTCGCCGGATACATTCCGGCCTGTGCCACCGTCGTCAAAGTCGCCACCGGCGTCGACGAAAGCAACGAGACGGCCGGCGAAAGGGCCCCGAACACCGACTGCAGGTCCGAGGCGAAAGCGGTACCCAGGGAGGACAGGCCCTGGAAGAACTGCGACGCCAAACTCAGGGGCGCCGTCACCAGTCCGGCCAGGCCCGACAGATCCGCGGCGGGCGCGCTACCGGCCAGCACCGCCGGCGGCACGCTGAAATCCGGCAGCGCCTGCGCCATCGATTGGGCCCCGGCGTAATAACCCAACATCGCCGCCACATCCTGCGCCCACATCTCGACGTACTCGAGCTCGGTCTGCGCGATCGCCGCCGCGTTGATGCCGAAAAAGTTTGTCGCAATCAAGACGAGCAGCCGGGCCCTGTTGGCCAGCACATCCGCCAGCGGCACCGTGGCCACCAGTGCGCCTTCGAAAGCCAGCGCCGCGATCCGCGCTTGCAAGGCCGCCACCTCCGCTTGCGCCGCCGCGATGATCAGCCATTCCACGTAGGGAGCCGCGGCCGCGGTCATCGACATCGACGACGGCCCCATCCAGGAGCCGGCGGCCAAATCCGAAACCACGGTGTGAAATGACGAGGCCGAGGACGACAGTTCAACCGCCAGCCCATCCCACGCCGAGGCCGCCTCGAACAGAGGTCCAGCCCCCGGGCCGCCAACTATCAAGGCCGAGTTGATTTCAGGAGGGAAGAACACAAACGCGGGAATCATGTGCAACCCCAACCGACCGAGTCAACGGCTCCTGCCCCCGGACCCCCGGACGGCCGTCCTCCGCCCGATGGCCATTAGCTATCTACTTATGCCCCAGTGGGATCCTAGAGCACCTGCACCGGGAAAAGCCGAACTCTTAAGCAAACCTTATTTCGCGAAATGGGGTGTCGGCGATGACGCATCACCGGCCGCGCCGGCGGCCAGACGCGTGCCGATGCAACGGGACACAACAATCTACAAGACGGCGCGGGAGCGTGCCATTAACAGCCCTTGAGGCGCGCCGCCAGATAATCCGACACGGCATTCATCGCGACCCGCTCCTGGGACATGTCGTCGCGCTGGCGCACCGTCACGGCGTTGTCCTCGAGCGAGTCGAAATCCACCGTCACGCAGAAAGGCGTGCCGATCTCGTCCTGGCGGCGGTAACGTCGCCCAATGGCGCCGGCGTCATCGAAATCGATATTCCAAAACTGACGCAATTCGGCGGCGAGGTCTCGCGCCTTGGGGCTGAGGTCGGCGTGACGGGACAGCGGGAGCACCGCGGCCTTGACCGGAGACAGGCGCGGGTCCAGCCGCAGAACCGTGCGTTTTTCCATCTTGCCCTTGGCGTTCGGGGCTTCGTCCTCGGTGTAGGAGTCGATCAAGAACGCCATGAACGACCGCGTCAGACCGGCGGCCGGCTCGATCACATACGGGGTATACCGGGTGTCGGTCGCCTGGTCGTAGAACGACAGGTCGACGCCGGAATGCTTGGCGTGCGTCGATAAGTCGAAATCGGTGCGATTGGCGACACCTTCCAACTCGCCCCACGGATTACCGGCGAAACCGAACTTGTACTCGATGTCGACGGTGCGATCCGAGTAATGCGACAGCTTGTCGTCCGGATGTTCAAATAACCGCAAGTTCTCCGGCTCGATGCCCAGCTCGACATACCATTGCAGGCGGGTGTCGATCCAGTACTGATGCCATTCCTTCGCGGTCGACGGTTCGACGAAGAACTCCATCTCCATTTGTTCGAACTCGCGGGTCCGGAAAATGAAGTTGCCCGGGGTGATCTCGTTGCGAAAACTCTTGCCGATTTGACCGATTCCGAAAGGCGGCTTCTTGCGGGCGGTCGTCACCACGTTGGCGAAGTTGACGAAGATGCCCTGCGCGGTCTCCGGACGCAGATAGTGCAAACCCTCCTCGGTTTCGATCGGACCGAGATAGGTCTTGAGCATCATGTTGAATTCGCGCGGCTCGGTCCACCGGCCCGGCTCGCCGGTCTCCGGGTCGCGGATGTCGGCCAGCCCGTTGGGCGGCGGGTGTCCGTGTTTGGCTTCGTAGGCTTCGATGAGATGGTCGGCGCGGTAACGCTTGTGGGTGATCAGCGATTCGACCAACGGGTCGTGGAAGACCTCGACATGGCCGGAGGCCACCCAGACTTGCCGCGGCAAGATGATCGACGAATCCAGGCCCACGACGTCGTCGCGGCCGGTGACCACCGAGCGCCACCACTGCCGTTTGATGTTCTCTTTGAACTCCACACCCAATGGGCCGTAATCCCACGCCGACCGGGTGCCGCCGTAGATCTCGCCCGAGGGAAAGACGAAGCCGCGCCGTTTGGCCAGGTTCACTACGGTGTCGATGACGGACGCCACGGGGTGGTGCACTCCCTTTCCGGGTTTGAGCGGGTACGCGCGACGGTCGGCCGCTGTGCGCAGAGCATCAGTCATGGTAGCGATCGGCGCCGCGGCCTTTGACATGCGTCATCACGCATGTGACAGTGGATGGCAACCGATAACGACTTTCACTGGCGGATACTTTCCCACTACCTGGCACTTCTCGAGGTGATGCCGCTCCATGATGACGTCCCCGTCACCTTCTGCCTCGATGCCGGCCGCCGCCGATGCCGACCCGGACCCGGGTGTAGTCGCCCACGACCATGACGCGCTGGGCGCCGCCGGGCACCCCGGCGGCGCCGCCTATCCCGTGCCGCCGCCGCGGGAAATCCTCGATGCCGCCGGCGAGTTGTTGCGCGCACTGGCGGCGCCGGTGCGCATCGCCATCGTGCTGCAGTTGCGCGAATCCCACCGCTGCGTGCACGAGTTGGTGGACGCGCTCGGCGTGCCCCAGCCGCTGGTCAGCCAGCACCTGAAAATCCTCAAGGCGGCCGGCGTGGTCACCGGGGAGCGATCCGGGCGCGAAGTGCTCTACCGGCTGGCGGATCATCACCTCGCGCACATCGTGGTGGACGCCGTCGCGCACGCCAGTGAGGAGCCGCGCCAATGACCGGAACGAGCGTCCGCTCCACCCGGCAACGGGCGGCGATCTCCACGCTGCTGGAGACGCTCGACGAATTCCGCTCGGCCCAAGAGCTGCACGACGAGCTGCGCCGCCGCGGCGAGAACATCGGGCTGACGACGGTCTACCGCACCCTGCAGTCGATGGCCGCGGCCGGGATGATCGACACGCTGCGCACCGACACCGGCGAATCGGTCTACCGTCGGTGTTCGGAGCACCATCACCACCATCTGGTCTGTCGCAGTTGCGGCGCCACCATCGAGGTGGGCGACCACGAGGTCGAAGAGTGGGCGAGCCAAGTGGCCGCCAAGCATGGCTTCTCCGACGTCAGCCACACCATCGAGATCTTCGGCACCTGCTCGGATTGCGAAGGCCGGTAACCGGTTACGCCGTCAGCGCCCGACGAATCTCGGCGCCGGTGTCGAGCACCAGCAGGATCAAGGTCCGCAGGGCGTCGTCGCTCAGGCCGGCGCCCGGAAAGTTGTAGCGCAGCATCACGTCGGCGGTTTTCGACGTGCTTCTGCCCGAATTGCGTTGCACCGCTTTTTCATTGATCTTCTCGATCAAAGTTACGCTGCCGAAGTTGCTGTCGCGGGCCTGCCCGGCCACCTGCTCGCTGAGTCTTTTGGTCAACGGCAGATCCCACGCCAGTATCTGGGTGAGCGAGACCAGATCGAGGCCCTCGGCGATGTTGACCACCCGCAACGAGGCGATGGTGCCGTCGTGGCGCACCGTCACGGCGCCGTCGGCCTCCGCCTCCAGCGGAAGAACGTCGCCGAGTATCGATGCCAGGCGCTCCGGCAGCGGTGACACTATGCGCTCCCGAATCTGCGGTTGCGGGAGGCGTATTCCTCGCACGCCGCCCACAAGTCGCGCCGGTCGTAGTCGGGCCACAACTTGTCCTGGAAGATGTATTCGGCGTAGGCCGCCTGCCACAGCATGAAGTTGCTGGACCGCTGCTCCCCCGACGTCCGCAAGAACAGGTCCACGTCGGGGATGTCGGGCCGCTGCAGGTGATGCGACACCGTCGACTCGGTGACGCGTTCGGGTTTCAGCCGGCCGGCGGCGGCCAGGCGAGCGATTTCCCTTGTGGCCTCGGCGATCTCGGCGCGACCACCGTAGTTGACGCAATAGTTGACGGTGATGACGTCGTTGTCCTTGGTCAGGTCTTCGGCAATCGCCAGTTCGTTGATCACGCTGCGCCACAGGCGTGGCCGCGAACCCACCCACCGGATCTTGACCCCGACAGAGTTCAGGTTCGCCCGGCGCATGCGGACCACGTCGCGATTGAATCCCATCAAAAACCGGACCTCCTCAGGGGACCGCTTCCAGTTCTCGGTGGAGAAGGCGTAGAGGCTGAGCCATTTGATACCGAGTTCGATTGCGCCACAGACGATGTCGATCACCACCGCCTCGCCCGCCTTGTGCCCGTCGGTCCGGTTCAGTCCCTGTTGGGTGGCCCAGCGGCCGTTGCCGTCCATCACGATGGCCACGTGGTTGGGCAATCGGTCGGCCTCGATCTTGGGCGCGGCGGCCTTGGAGATGTGCTGTGGGGGCCGGCACGGCCCGCCGTCGACGGACGGCGGCAGCTCGGGAAAGACGACCGGCCAGGTCGACTTGTCGGGGAACACCGGATAGTCGTCGGGCGCGGGCGGCAGCTGCGGGAAACCGGCTGACGCGGTGGCGCGCTGAGCCTTTCGGCCCGAGTCGCCGGCCCAGAGTTTAGCCACAGTCCATATCCTGCCCGATCAGCGCCGCGCGCTGGTCGGCGACGGTGCGGTCGGCGTGATACGTCCGTTCCACCAGCGGCAGGGTCTTGAGCTGCCGCTCCAGATGCCACTGCAGGTGCGCGGCCACCAGACCGCTGACGTAGTTGCGGTGCGCTTGCGGGGTCTTCTCGGCGAAGTCCCAATCGCCGTCGTGGAGCGCGGACATCAGGCCCAGCACCCCGGGGGGCGGCGTCGTCGAACCGGCCGGGCGACAGTGTGTGCAGACGCTGCCGCCGGCGCCGACATGGAACGCCCGATGGGGACCGGGCGTGGCGCACCGGGCGCATTCGTTCAGCGCGGGCGCCCATCCGGCGATGCCCATCGCACGCAGCAGATAGGCGTCCAGCAGTAGGTCCCGGGACCGGCGGCCGTCGGCCACCGCCCGCAACGCGCTCACCGTGAGCCCGTGCAGCGCCGGGGCGGGTGCCCGCTCCTCGCCGGCGAGGCGTTCGGCGGTTTCCAGCATGGCGCACCCGCAGGTGTAGCGACCGTAGTCGTTGACGATGTCGGTGGCGAACGCATCAATGGAGACGACCTGGGTGACGATGTCGAGGTTGCGGCCGGGGTGTAGCTGCGCGTCGATATGCGCGAACGGCTCCAGCCGAGCACCGAATTTGCTGCGGGTGCGGCGCACGCCCTTGGCAACCGCGCGGACCAACCCGTGATCACGAGTCAGCAGGGTGACGATCCGGTCGGCTTCGCCGAGCTTGTGCTGGCGCAACACAACAGCTCGGTCTCGATATAGCCGCATCACACTAGTTTTGCACCCCGCCGCGACATTACGGGTATCCGCGCCGTTAGTCTCGTACCCCGTGATTGGCGCTTCTGGGTCGGGTCCCGGGTCCATCTCCGGATCCGGCCACCGGCGCCTGCCCACGCTCACTGACCTGCTTTATCAGCTGGCGAGCCGTTCGGTAACGTCCACGACACTGGTGGGGCGCTCGCTGCACGCCATCCACGCCAGCCAGTCCACGCTGAACGCCTTTCGGGTGGTGCTCACCGAGTCGGCGCTAGCCGACGCCGCCGACGCCGACCGGCGCCGCGAGGCCGGTGACACCGCCCCGCTGCTGGGGATTCCGATCGCGGTCAAGGACGACGTCGACGTTGCTGGCGTGCCCACCGCCTTCGGGACCGAGGGGTCGGTCGCGCCGGCGACGCACGACGCCGAGGTGGTGCGCCGGCTCAAGGCGGCCGGCGCGGTGATCGTCGGCAAGACCAACACCTGCGAACTCGGCCAGTGGCCGTTCACCAGCGGGCCCGGTTTCGGGCATACCCGCAACCCCTGGTCGCGCCGGCACACCCCGGGCGGATCGTCGGGGGGCAGCGCCGCGGCGGTGGCGGCCGGGCTGGTCACCGCGGCCATCGGCTCCGACGGCGCCGGCAGCATCCGCATCCCGGCGGCGTGGACGCACCTGGTCGGCATCAAGCCGCAGCGCGGGCGCATCTCGACCTGGCCCTTGCCGGAGGCGTTCAACGGCATCACGGTCAATGGCGTGCTGGCCCGGACGGTGGCCGATGCGGCGCTGGTGCTCGACGCCGCGTCCGGGAACGTCGAGGGGGATCGGCACAAGCCGCCGCCGATCACCGCCTCCGACTACGTGGGCAAGGCGCCCGGCCCGCTGAACATCGCGCTGTCCACCCGGTTTCCGTACACCGGCTTCCGGCCGAAGCTGCACCCGGAGATCCTGGCCGCGACGCGAGCGGTCGGCAAGCAACTCGAACTGCTCGGCCACACAGTGGTGTCCGGCAACCCCGATTACGGCATGCGACTGTCGTGGGACTTTCTCGTCCGCTCCACCGCGGGACTGCGGGATTGGGAGGAGCGGCTGGGCGACGGCGTGGTGCTGGACCCTCGCACCCTGTCCAACCTGCGCCTGGGTGTCGTGCTGGGCCAGGCGATTCTGCGCAGCGCGCGTCGCCACGAAGCGGAAGACCAGCGCCGGGTCGGCTCGATCTTCGACATCGTCGACGTGGTATTGGCGCCGACCACGGCCCAGCCCCCACCCCTGGCGCGCGCCTTCGACCGGCTGAGTGGTCTCGGCACCGACCGCGCCATGATCGCGGCATGCCCGCTGACGTTCCCGTGGAATGTCCTGGGCTGGCCGTCGATCAACGTTCCCGCGGGCTTCACCTCCGAGGGCTTGCCGATCGGTGTGCAGCTGATGGGGCCGGCGAACAGCGAGGGCATGCTGATCTCGCTGGCCGCGGAGCTGGAAGCGGTCAGCGGGTGGGCGAGCGAACAGCCCCAGTCATGGTGGGATCAGACGACGGACGCTCCCGGCGCCGCCGGGCCCCAGACCTGACGCCGCAGCACGTCGGCCCCGCGATCGCGCAGGTTTCAGGGCGAATTAGGCGCTGACAACTCGGGTACTCGTCGGCGATGGACCAATCGACCGCTCCCCTGCTCGACGCGCTGGCCGATTATCGGGCGAAGAACCGTTACGGCTTTACGCCACCGGGCCATCGCCAGGGTCGCGGCACCGACGACCGCGTGCTGCAGGTGCTGGGCCGCGAACCTTTCCTCGACGACGTGCTCGCCAGCGGCGGGCTGGACGACCGCAGAACCAGCAACCGGTATTTGAAACGTGCCGAGGACCTGATGGCCGAAGCCGTGGGCGCCGACATCGCATGGTTTTCCACCTGCGGCAGTTCCCTGTCGGTGAAGGCGGCGATGATGGCCGTGGCCGGCGGCGACGGCAGTCTGCTGGTGAGCCGGGACAGTCACAAATCGATCGTCGCCGGCCTGATCTTCTCCGGTGTGCAGCCGCGGTGGATCACGCCGCGATGGGACGCCGAGCATCACTTCTCCCATCCGCCGTCACCGCAGCAGGTCGAAGAGGTGTGGGACAAGCATCCCGACGCCTCCGGGGCGCTCATCGTGAGCCCCAGCCCATATGGCACCTGCGCCGACATCGCCGGAATCGCCGACGTCTGCCACGCGCGCGGCAAGCCCTTGATCATCGATGAAGCCTGGGGGGCGCACCTGCCGTTTCACGACGACCTGCCGACCTGGGCGATGGATGCCGGCGCCGACATCTGTGTGGTGAGCGTGCACAAAATGGGCGCCGGTTTCGAGCAGGGCTCCGTGTTTCACGTGCAGGGCGACCGCATCGACCAGGATCGCCTGTCGGCCTGCGCGGACCTGCTGATGACCACCAGCCCCAACGTTCTGGTGTATTCGGCCATGGACGGATGGCGGCGACAAATGGTCGAGCACGGGCACGAATTGCTCGACGCCGCACTGGGTCTCGCGATTCAGTTGCGCGCCGACATCGAAGATTTGCCCGGCGTCGAGGTGCTCGACGACGAGTTGCTCGGGGTGCAGGCGTCCCACGACCTGGACCGCTTGCAGGTGCTGATGGACGTATCGGGGACGGGCACGTCCGGCTACCAGGCCGCCGATTGGCTGCGCGCGAACGCTCACATCGACACCGGGATGAGCGATCACCGCCGCATCCTGGCCACCCTGTCCTTCGCGGACGACAGGACCACCGCGGGCCGTCTCATCGATGCGCTGACGGCGTGGCGCAAGGCGGCCGACGACTTCGACCGCCCCCCGCGGATCGACCTGCCCTCCCCCGGTGAGCTGCAATTGGAGACGGTGTGTCTGCCCCGCGACGCGTTTTTCGGGCACGTCGAGGCGGTGCCCACCGATCACGCCGCCGGGCGGGTCGCCGCCGAACAGGTGACGCCCTATCCCCCCGGCATCCCGGCGGTGGTGCCCGGCGAGCGTCTCAATGAGGCGGTGCTGAACTACTTGTGCTCCGGGGTGCGCGCCGGCATGAACACCCCGGATGCTGCCGATCCGTCGATGAAAACGATTCGGGTGCTCGGCTGATCCGCCGGCGGCCGGTTCAGTTGCCTCGCGGCTTCGACATCACCCGATTCCCAACGGCTTTGACCGTGTCCGGCAGCACGCGATTGACCGCGCCCATGACCTTCGACAGTGGCGAGCCGGCCACCACTTTCTGGTCGCCGCGCATCAGGGCCTCGAATCCCTGGCGCGCGACCTGGGCGGGGTCGTCCTTGCGCATCCTGCCAATCAGGGAATAGACCATCTTGGCGCGGCCGAAGAAGTTGGTGTCAGTCGGCCCCGGCATCAGGGCGGTGACGGTAATTGCGGTGTCCCGCAATTCGTCGTGAAGCGCCTGGGCGAAGGATTGGATGAACGACTTCGATGCGTTGTAAACCGGCTGATAGGGACCCGGCATCTGCGACGCGATGGACGAGGTGAACAACACCTTGCCCGCATTGCGAATCGCCATGTCGCGCAGCACCAGCTTGGCCAGATGCACGGTGGAGCGCACGTTGAGATCGATGATGCTGAGATCCTCGGAGAGCTCGCTTTTGAGAAACATCTCGCCGCGGCCGATTCCCGCGTTGAGCGCGGCCGCAGCGAGCACCCGGTCGCCTCCGATTGCGCTCTCGTACAAGTGCTCAACGCCTTCGGGGCCGCGCAGATCCACCTGGACCGGCTGCACGGCGGCACCGAACTGCGAGAGTTTGCCGGGCACGTCGTTGATCGCGTCGTCTTCGGCGGCCACGACCAGGTCATAGCCGTGTCGGGCGAACTGCCTGGCCAGTTCGAATCCGATGCCGCTGGACGCGCCGGTGACGAGCGCGAGTTGAGGTTGCGTCATAGGCCGCGGCTACCCAGCACGAAGGTGACCAAACGCGCGGGGATCCGCGCATCACGATTCGCCTGGGCCCTCGGGTAGCCCACGATGAAAGTCACTTATCGGTTCGGGTTAAAAGCCCAACCGGCCAAGCTGTTTGGGATCGCTTTGCCAGTTTTTGGCGACCTTGACCCGCAGATCGAGGTAAACCTTTGTGCCAAGCAACTTTTCGATCTGGGCACGCGCGGCGGTGCCCACCTCCCGCAGTCGGGCGCCGCCCTTGCCGATCACGATCCCCTTCTGGCTGTCGCGTTCGACGTAGAGCAGGGCGTGCACGTCGATCAGGTCGTCGCGATCCTCTCGCGGATTGACTTCGTCGATGACCACCGCCAGCGAATGCGGCAGCTCGTCGCGCACGCCCTCGAGGGCGGCCTCCCGGATGAGCTCGGCCATCAGGACCTCTTCGGGCTCGTCGCTCAGCTCACCGTCGGGGTAATACGCCGGGCCGGGTGGCAGCGCCGCGGCCAGCACGTCGATCAAGATGTCGACCTGCGCCCCGGTGACCGCCGAGACCGGGACGATCTCCGCCGAGTCGCCCACCAGCTCGCTGACCGCCACCAGCTGCGCGGCCACCCGGTCTTTGGGCGTCTTGTCGATCTTGGTGACGATCGCGACGAGCGTCGTCTTCGGAGCGGTCGCGCGGATCTGCTCCACGATCCACCGATCGCCCGGACCGATCGCTTCGTCGGCCGGGATGCACAGCCCGATCACGTCGACTTCGGAATAGGTGTCGCGCACAAGATCGTTCAGCCGTTTGCCCAGCAGGGTGCGCGGCCGGTGCAGGCCGGGCGTGTCGACCAGAATGATCTGGAAGTCGTCGCGGTGCACGATGCCGCGGATGGTGTGCCGGGTGGTCTGAGGCCGCATCGAGGTGATCGCGACCTTGGTCCCGACGAGCGCGTTCGTCAGCGTCGATTTCCCGGTGTTGGGACGGCCGACCAAACACACGAACCCGGAACGGAATTCACTCATGCTGCTCGGATTCCTCGCCCTGGGAAGCATCATCGGATTGGGCCGGGCTAAGCAGCACGGTATTGATCCGCACCCGGCCCCGGTGATCGGTGCCGCCCTCGGCTTGCAGCCGCAGACCGTGCGAGACCACCTCGGCGCCCGGCAGCGGTACCCGGCCTAGTTCCAGGGCCAGCAGGCCGCCCACGGTGTCGACGTCGAGGTCGTCGTCGAACTCCACCCCGTACAGCTCGCCCAGGTCCTCGATCGGCAGCCGCGCCGACACCCGGAAACGCTTGTCGCCCAGGTCTTCTATCGGCGCCGTCTCCGCCTGGTCGTATTCGTCGGCGATCTCGCCGACGATCTCTTCCAGCACGTCTTCGATGCTGACCAGGCCGGCGATCGCGCCGTACTCGTCGACGAGAAGAGCCATGTGATTGCGGTCGCGCTGCATTTCCCGCAGCAGCGCGTCCAGCGGCTTGGAGTCCGGCACGAAGATCGCCGGCCGCATCACTTTCGACACCGGCGGCGTGCGGCCGCCGTCACCCGACAGAACCGTCTGCGCGACAAGGTCTTTCAGATAAACGACACCGACGATGTCGTCGACGTTTTCACCGATCACCGGGATGCGGGAATGCCCACTGCGCACCGCCAGGTTGATGGCCTGGCTGGCGAACTTGTCGCTTTCGATCCAGATCATCTCGGTGCGCGGCACCATCACCTCGCGGGCCGGGGTGTCGCCGAGTTCGAAGACCGACTGGATCATCCGGCGCTCCTCGGCGGCCACCACGCCACGCTGCTGAGCCAGGTCGACGACTTCGCGCAACTCGATCTCGGAGGCGAACGGCCCGTTGCGCAGGCCACGGCCGGGGGTCAGCGCATTACCCAGCACCACCAGCAGCCGGCTGATCGGCATCAAAAGCCACGAAATCGCTTGCAGCGGAAGGACTGTCGTCAATGCAATGGAGTAGGCGTTCTGGCGGCCGAGGGTACGCGGCCCCACCCCCATCACGACGAAGCTGGTGACCACCATGGTGGCCGCGGCGCCGAACAGTCCCCACCGCAGCCCGAAATTGTCGTACAGGAACACCACCAGGAGCACGGTCGCGGTGATCTCGCAGGTGATGCGCAGCAGCACCACCAGGTTGATGTAGCGGGGTCGTTCCGACATGACCTTGGACAACGCCACCGCGCCGGGCCGCTCGTCGCGCACCAACTCCTGAACCCGGGCCAGCGACACCGTGCTGATGGCGGCGTCGATCGCCGCGAACAGTCCGCCGAGCGCGATCAGCGCGACTGCACCGAACAGCTCAGACCAGCCGGTCATGAATCAGCGTTCTGCTCCTCGGACCGGCTCCGGCGAGCGAGCAGCCAGGCGATTAGGCCCACCACCGCCGCAAACCCGCCGAAGCGCAGCGCCAGGGCCCATGCGGATTGCCTGGGCTGGGCGGGCTCTTGGTGGTGCACGGCCAGCAGCACCAGGAAGCTGCCATCGTCGGTCGGCCCAACGCCCGGCGTCGGCTGCGTCTTGATCACCCTGATCTGGGCCGGCGCGCTGCTGGAGTTGTCGATCTGCCCCCAGGCCAAGGTGGAGTCGTCGAGCAGGAAGGTGTCCTGGCCGCCCGCGGGTTGGCTCCCGTCGTGACCCACCACCGATACGTGGCCCACCTCCACGGTCTCGTCCTTGGCGGGAACGAACACCGTGACGTTCTCGTACAGCTTCGGGGGCGCCGGCGGCTTGTAGTCGGGCGGCGGCGGACCGTTGTAGCCGTTCAACGGAATTGAACCCCCGCCATAGAAGCTGCCCGCCGCCACGTAACTGTCGCCTACCGCGGTGAACGGGACGACGCCGACGGTCGCGGCGTCCAGCACCATCCGGCCCCCGCGCGGCAGGTACGCCTCCTGATAGGCGCCGTTGTAGAAATAGCGGAACGTCATCGGCTGATTGAGCGGGTTGTAGATGGTCGGGCGGCGATAGGCGTCGTCGTAGTCGAGGTAGTCCCAATGGCGCGGCCGGACGAACTTCTGATCGTCGACCTTGAGGATGTCGACGTTCTCCCGGTGGGAACTGACGACGTTTTGCACCCGCTGGTTGAAGTCGACCTGGGTCGGCGGTCTCGGTGGGTTGGCGGGATCGACCCGCGCCGCCGGCGCGGCCTTGGCCGCCGCGATCGCCAGCGACGGCGCGTCAAGTCCACGCGGCGGCGCCACGACCGGCGCATTCCGCGGCGCGTCGGGACCGGGCGGCGGGATCGCCAGCACCGGGATGTTCTGACCCGCGTTGGGCGGCGGAAGGACCAGCGGGTTCTGCGCCGGCGGCGGCATAGGGGGCGGCTCGTACACCGGGATGGGCACTTCCGGCACCGGCCTGGGCGCGTTGCTCGGGGGTCCCTGAACCCCGCGGCGGTCCTCGCTGCACACGTTCGCGGTGTGATAGGCGTTCACGTAGAACATGCAGTGCTGGCAGGAAACCGGGTTCGATCCGGCCCCCGCGCACGGGGCCGCCTGCGCCACCGAAGCGGTGGTGGTGACCAAAATCGACAGCGGTGCGAAAGCGATGGCGGCGGCCGTCAGAATGCGCAGTGGTCTCAATGGTCGAAATACCTTGACTTGTCGAGCAATCGGCGGTCGCGTTCGGATTGGCGGTCCTGGTGGTAGGCCTCGACCTGCTCGGCGACCCACTCTTCGAGCAACCGGTCCTGCAGGGCAAACATCTCCTTTTCCTCGTCCGGCTCGCCGTGGTCGTAGCCGATCAGATGCAGCACCCCATGGATGGTCAGCAGCGCCAGCTCGTGCCCCAGGCTGTGGCCCGCCGAGGCGGCCTGGCCGGCCGCGAATTCGGGGCACAGCACGATGTCGCCCAGCATCGAGGGCCCCGGTTCGGGGGCGTCCGGACGCCCACCCGGTTCGAGCTCGTCCATCGGAAAGCTCATCACGTCGGTCGGGCCGGGCAGGTCCATCCAGCGCATGTGCAGGTCCGCCATCGCGGCGGTGTCCAGCAGCACCATCGACAGCTCGGCCGCGGGGTTGACGTCCATCTTGGCGATGACGAACCGCGCGACGCTGATTAGTTCGGCCTCGGAGACGTCGATACCCGATTCGTTGGATACCTCGATGCTCATCCGTTCACCGCACCATCATCGACGACCGCGCGAGCCCGTCGCCCGCCGCGCCGCCCGGTTCATCGTCAGGCCGGGCTCGTCAAACTTCGCATAGGCGTCGACGATCTCCGAAACCAGCCGGTGACGAACCACGTCCACACTGGTCAGCTCCGCGACGTGGATGTCATCGACGCTGTCCAGGATTTCCATCGCCGAACGCAGGCCCGACTTGGCGCCGCCCGGAAGGTCGACCTGGGTGATGTCGCCGGTGACGACGATCTTCGATCCGAAGCCGAGCCGGGTGAGGAACATCTTCATCTGCTCGGCGGTGGTGTTCTGCGCCTCGTCGAGGACGATGAACGCGGAGTTCAGCGTGCGTCCCCGCATGTACGCCAGCGGCGCCACCTCGATGACCCCGGCGGTCATCAGTTTGGGGATCAGCTCCGGATCCATCATGTCGTAGAGGGCGTCGTACAGCGGCCGCAGATAAGGGTCGATCTTCTCGCTCAGCGTGCCGGGCAAAAAGCCAAGGCGCTCACCGGCTTCCACGGCCGGGCGGGTCAGAATGATGCGGTTGACCTGTTTGGTCTGCAGCGCGTTGACCGCCTTGGCCATCGCCAGATAGGTCTTCCCGGTTCCGGCCGGGCCGACCCCGAAGACGATGGTGTTGGCGTCGATGGCGTCGACGTAGCGCTTCTGGTTGAGCGTCTTGGGCCGAATGGTCTTGCCGCGCCGTGACAGGATGTCCAGCGTGAGTACCTCGGCCGGTGACTCGTTGTCGGTGCCGGCCAGCATGGCGACGCTGTGGCGAACCACCTCCGGGGTCAACTGCTGACCACTGGCGACGATGGCGATCAGCTCGGAGATCACCCGGTCGGCGAGCGCGACGTCGGCGGGTTCACCCGCGACGGTGACCGCGTTGCCGCGCACGTGCAGGTCGGCCTTAAGGCTGCGCTCGAGGGCCCGCAGGTTCTGGTCCGCCGAACCCAACAAATCCATGACGACATCGGGCGGAACGTCGATGCTGCTGCGAACCTGAGCAGAGACGGGGACGGCTCCGGCTGCGTCAGCAGCGCTGGTCTCGCGGGGCGTCACGTGGCTCTCGATGCCTGCTTTCTCGGCTTGTCGGTGGGTTGCTGGGCCGTCTCAGTCTACGCCGAGGGCCCGGTTTGGTCAGTGTTGCGCAACCTACTCGACGTCGGGCCGGTGTCGCGAACCCGCAGCGTGTGCCCGTTTGCCGGGACATCGCCGAGCTGGTCCCACCTCGGGGTCAACACGCCGAGGGCGCCCAGTGCGACCGCCGCGGCGCTCGACGTCCGCAGCACCTGAGGCCCGAGCCGCACCGCCGCAGCGCCCGCCGCGGACAGCTCCGCCATCTCGTCGTCGGCGATGCCGCCTTCCGGACCGACCACCAGGAGCAGCGATTTCGCGTCGGCCAGCCCGACATCCGCGAGCCGGTCGGTGGCCGATTCGTGCAGGGCGAACGCCCTCGCGCCGCCGGCCACCTCGTCGCGGATCCGCTGAGTCAACTCGGCGGTGCCCAGCACGCCGTCTACGGGCGGGATGTGCGCCCGACGCGATTGCCGGGCCGCCGACCGGGCGACGGCACGCCATCGCCGCAAACCCTTGTCCACCCGGTTGCCCTGCCAGTTGGCGACACACCGGGCGGCGTGCCAGGCCACGAACGCGTCGGCGCCGGCTTCGGTGGCCAATTCGATGGCCAGTTCCGAGCGATCCGACTTCGGCAGCGCCTGCACCACCGTCACCCGCGGGGATCCCGGGGCGACGCGCCAGCGTTCGAGCACCCGGGCACGCAGCCCGTCGCGCCCGGCGTGCTCGACCTCGCAGTGGGCCAGGGCCCCGGCGCCATCGCCGAGCACCAGCCGCTCGCCGGGGCGGATGCGCCGCACGGTGGCGGCGTGAAAACCCTCGTCACCGCCCAACACGGCGAGCGAGCCCGGCTCGGGCAAATCGTCGAGGTAGAACAGGGTCGCGACCATGTGCGCGCCTTAGCGGCCCCCCGCCTAGCGTCCGGTGAAGGTTTCGCGCAGCCGGCTGAACAAACCGCCGCCGGCGTGGGTCGAGCGGACCTCGGGCACGTCGCGGTTGCGGCGAGTCTTGAACTCGCGCAACAATTCGGTGTCGCGGTGATCCAGCCGGGCCGGAACGACGACCTCGACGTGCACATGCAGATCGCCGCGGGTGCCGGATCGCAGGTGCGGCATACCGTGGCCGCGCAGGGTGATGACCGACCCCGGTTGGGTACCGGGCGGGATGGTGATCTCGCTGACGCCGTCCAGGATGGCGTCGATGGTGACGGTGGCGCCCAGCGCCGCGTCGACCAT
Organism: Mycobacterium arosiense ATCC BAA-1401 = DSM 45069; assembly: GCF_002086125.1. Classification (GTDB taxonomy): domain Bacteria; phylum Actinomycetota; class Actinomycetes; order Mycobacteriales; family Mycobacteriaceae; genus Mycobacterium; species Mycobacterium arosiense. The sequence continues at coordinate 136,030 of NZ_MVHG01000003.1, read as the reverse complement.
AGGCACCGAAACCGTGCAGTGCAGATCGTCGCCTTCTCGGACGAAGACGTCGTGCGGCTGTTCGTGGACCTCGACGTAGAGGTCGCCCGCCGGGCCGCCGCCGGGCCCGACCTCACCCTGGGCGGCGAGCCGCACCCGCATGCCGTCGCCGACACCGGCGGGGATCTTGACGCTGATCTCGCGGCGGGCCCGCACCCTGCCGTCGCCCATGCATTGATGGCACGGGTCGGGAATGACCACGCCGACGCCCCGGCAGGTCGGGCACGGCCGTGACGTCATCACCTGGCCCAGCAGCGAGCGTTGCACGGTCTGCACCTCGCCGCGCCCGCCGCAGGTGTCGCACGGCACCGGAGCCGAATCGCCGTTGGTGCCCTTGCCTTGGCATCGATCACACAGCACCGCGGTGTCGACGGTGACCTGCTTGGTCACACCGGTCGCGCACTCTTCGAGGTCGAGCCGCATGCGCAGCAACGAGTCCGAGCCCGGCCGTACCCGCCCGATCGGGCCGCGTGAGGTCGCTCCCCCGCTGAAGCCGCCGCCGAAGAAGGCCTCGAACACGTCACCCAGGCCACCGAAACCGGCGCCGAAACCGCCGCCCGCCGAGGCCGCGTTCTCCATCGGATCCCCACCGAGGTCGACGACCCGCCGCTTCTCGGGGTCGCTCAGCACCTCGTAGGCGACGCTGATCTCCTTGAATTTCGCCTGCGCGGCCTCGTCGGGGTTGACGTCCGGATGCAGTTCGCGGGCCAGCTTGCGATACGCGCGCTTGATCTCCGCGTCGCTGGCGTTTCTGCTCACGCCGAGCAGCCCGTAGTAATCGCGTGCCACGCTTGCCTCTCCTATACCTGGTCTTTCCCCGCGCCTACCGGCCCTGCTGGTGCGCGTTCATCGAGCACCCAGGACTTCGCCGATATATAGGGCAACCGCAGCAACGCTGGCGATAGTTCCCGGATAGTCCATCCGGGTGGGCCCCAGCACACCCATTCCCCCGTAAACGGTGTCGGAGGTGCCGTAGGCGGTGGTGACCACGGAGGTGCCCAAAATCTGCTCGGCGGCCGTCTCGTGGCCGATGCGCACCGTCACCTTACCGGCTTCCTGCTGGGCGGCCAGCAACCGCAACACCACCACCTGCTCCTCCAGCGCTTCCAGAATCGAGCGCAAGGAGCCACCGAAATCGGCCGCGTTACGGGTCAGGTTGGCGGTGCCGCCCAACAACAAGCGCTCTTCGGTGTGTTCGACCAGGGATTCCAGCAACACCGTCGCCGACCGGCCGACGGCGTCACCCAGGCCGTCCGGGCTGCGCAGCTGTCCGGCGAGGTCGGCCACCGCGACCGAGGCGGCCGACAACTTCTTGCCCACCAGCGCCTGGCCGAGCATCTCGCGCAGCTGGGCCAGTTCGTGCTCGTCGATGACATCGCCGAGTTCGACGACCCGCTGGTCGACCCGGCCGGAGTCGGTGATGACGACCATCAGGAGCCGGGCCGGGGTCAGGGCGATCACCTCAAGGTGGCGCACGGTGGACGACGACGCCGTGGGGTACTGCACGACGGCCACCTGCCGGGTCAGTTGCGACAGCAGCCGCACCGCCCGGCGCAGGACGTCGTCGAGGTCCACCCCGGACTCGAGAAAGCCTTGGATCGCGCGCCGTTCGGCCGACGAGAGCGGCTTGACGTCATCGAGCCGGTCGACGAATTCGCGGTAGCCCTTCTCGGTGGGCACCCGTCCGGAACTGGTGTGCGGCTGGGTGATGTAACCCTCGGCCTCGAGTACCGCCATGTCATTGCGCACGGTGGCGGACGAGACGCCCAGATTGTGGCGCTCCACCAACGCTTTGGAACCGATCGGTTCCTTGGTGGCGACGAAGTCGGCCACGATGGCGCGCAGCACCTCGAACCGACGGTCATCGGCGCTTCCCACCGGCCGCCACCTCCTCGATACCGCCATGACCGGATTCATTTTACGGGCCCAGGCGGCGTCGACCGCTGTCAGCGGCCGTTCGGCCAAGGCGTCGCCGACGGGCGCCGTAGCAAGACTTTCTGCAACGCATCGGTGCTGAGGCACATCGTTCCGGCTAGCCTTTCCAGAATGAACCGGTCGGGCCACAGCAATGAGTCAGGAAAGGTCGGCCGATGATCTTCAAGGGCGTGCGCGACGGCAAGCCGTATCCCGAGCACAACCTGTCGTATCGGGATTGGTCCCAGATTCCGCCGCAGCAGATCCGGCTCGACGAATTGGTCACCACCACAACGGTGCTCGCCCTGGATCGCCTGCTGTCCGAGGATTCCACCTTCTACGGCGATCTGTTCCCGCACGCGGTCCGGTGGAAGGGCACCACCTATCTCGAGGACGGCCTGCATCGTGCGGTGCGCGCCGCGCTGCGGAATCGGACGGTGCTGCACGCGCGGGTGTATGACATGGATATGTCGCCGCACCCACCGGTGTGATTCGAGTGGTCACGTTCGGGCCTCGCCGCGTGTCGACCTAGTAAGGACGTTGGTTTCCGCCACAACTTGCCAGGAGGACCGCCATGCCACGACTGCAAGGGGTATCCGACCGCGACGCCGGACTCGGCGCCAAGATCGCTTTCTTTTTCACCAAGCGCAAGCTCGCCCAGATGACCGGGCTGGAAACCGCGGGCATGCTGGAACCGCTGCGGATGTATGCGCACGTCCCGCGACTGCTCAACGCCTACGGCAAGTTGGAGCAGGCCGAGTCGAAACTCGACATCCTCACCCCCCGCCAGCGGGCGTTGGCGGAGCTGAAGTCGGCGACGACGGTGCGCTGCGAATACTGCATCGACCTCGGCTCCCAGATCGCCCGGCGCTGGGGCGTCACCGACGAGGAGCTGCTGGCGCTGTCCAAGCCCGAGGCCGAATATCTGCGCGCGCCGTGTTTTTCCGACGTCGACAAGCTGATCCTGCGGTACGCCACCGCGATCAGCCGCACCCCCGTCGAGGTGACCGATGAGCTCTTCGATGCGCTGCGCGCGCACTTCGATACCGCCCAGCTGGTCGGCCTGACCCACGTCATCACGCTGGGCAACCTGCGCGCCCGATTCAACATCGCACTCGATATCGGCTCGTCGGGATTTTCCGGTAATCGGGTGTGCGCCCTGCCCGAGACCGATCGCCCATGACGGTGCAGGCGTCCCTGGTGGCACGCTTCGAGGCGGCCCGGCCCCAGCTGGGCGCCCTCGCCTACCGCATGCTGGGCTCGCTCGACGACGCCCAGGATGCGGTGCAGGAGGCCTGGTTGCGCCTGAGCCGCAGCGCCGAATCCGACGGCATGGACGGCATCGCCAACCTGGACGCCTGGCTGACCACGGTGGTGGCGCGCATCTGCCTGAACATGCTGCGCGACCGCCGGGCCCGGGACGGCGCCGATTCGGCCGGTCACCTGCCGGATCCGATCGTGGAGGCAGAGGGTGAATTCGACCCCGAGCACCGCGCGATGCTGGCCGACGCGGTGGGGCTGGCGCTGTTCGTGGTGCTGGATACTTTGCCACCGGCCGAGCGGCTGGCGTTCGTGCTGCACGACGTGTTCGCCGTGCCGTTCGATCAGATAGCGGCGATCGTCGAGCGGACGCCGGAGGCCGCCCGCAAGCTCGCCAGCCGGGCCCGACGGCGGATCGAGCAGGCCGAGCCGGCGCCCGACGGCACGTTGGCGGCGCAACGCGAGGTGGTCGACGCGTTCTTCGCGGCGGGGCGCAGCGGCGACTTCGACCGCCTGGTTTCGGTGCTCGATCCTGACGTCGTGCTGCGTGGTGACTTCGGTGCCCGGGCCACCGGCTTCCGGGCTGAGGGCGCGCGACGAGTGGCCGAACTGGCCCGTGGTTACGCCGGGCCGGAGCGCGAAGTTCTCGCCGCAACCGTGAACGGCGCCGCCGGCGCGGTGATTTTCGTCGCGGGCCGCGCGGCATCCGTCATGGCCTTCGTGGTGCGCGGCGGCCGGATCCGCGCGATCGATGTGCTTGCGGATCCGGCACGCATCGCCAGGTTGGACTTGCGCGCGTTACGCGTTGGTCACTGACCGGCAGCCTGCAACAACTCCATCGCCGATGACCGCGACAGCACCCAGCTGCCCTGATTGTTGACGAACGTGACGTTCTGCGTGACGGGCGACGTCAGCTTCGGGCCCGAGACCGCAACGTCGGCCGTCGCCGAACCGGCCGCGGCCGGCTGGATGTTCGTGACGTCGAACGACAGCGGCAGGTCGCCGTCCTTCGCCGCCTTCTTCAGCTTCTTGTCGGCGACGTGCGCTTCGACCCCGCTGATGCCGCCCTGCACCAGGTTGCCCTTGTTGGCGAAGGAGACGCTCGGGTCGGCGAGGCTGGTCAACACGCCCGTCAGCTGATCGGACGTCGGCACGTTTTCGCCCGCGACGGGCTGCGCCGGCGGCGGGTCCTGCGGAAGCGGCGCGCCGACGGTGGCGAGCCGCACACCGGCGCACAATGCACTCGGGGTTACGGCGGAGGCGACGCCCGCGGCGACACCCCCGACGATGGCCAGGGCTGCCACCCCGGTGGCGATGGTTTTGACGATCTTCATGGTTCCCCCTTCGGTGGACACGAACGTCGACGCACGGTTGGCGATCCGCAACGCCCGTTCTGGCGATGTGGACGGTGTCAGCGTGCCCGCTGCGTCTGTTACTTCGCGTCTCGGCACCGATACGTTACGGCCGTCCGATGTGCAGACAACATGAGAAAACCGAGCGCTGGCTCTGCGGGGGACGCCCGCTCGTGTCCGCGGAGGTGACCTTCAGCGCGCGGCCGTGGGTCGAAACGGCGAACCCCACACACCGCTTACGGGGCGCATGGGGTCCGCCTATGCCGTCGGCGTTGCTCAACGCATTCGCCGGACTGCCTCAGTTCATCGCGGTCGCAGCCTGGATCAGCGCGATCGCCGCGTCGTGCTGCAAGACCCAGTTGCCGCCCTGGTTGACGAACACCAGGTGCTTGCTGACCGGACCGGCGAACTTGGGCCCCGAGATGCCGACATCGGCCTGGGCCATGTTCGGCCCCGCTGGCGCGATGTTCGTCACGTTGAACTGCTCGGGAAAGTTCCCGTTGCGATATGCCTTCCGCAAGTCGTGATCGGCAACCATGCCCTCGTTTTGACTGACGCCGTTTTCCACCAAGTTGTTCTTGTCCCGGTAGTTGACGCCGGGGTCGGTTACTTGGTTGCAGAGGTTGGCCAGTTGGTCAGCCGTCGGCAACTGCCCCGGCGCTCCCGGCGGCGGGGGCGGAGGCGGCGGCGGATCCTGTGGCAGTGGCACGCCGGCCGCCGCCAACTGCACCTGATCCAGACCCAGCGGTGCTGCAATGGAAGCCACACCGGCGGCGGCGCCGCCAATGGCGGTCAGCGCCGCCACGCCCGTGGCAATGGACTTCACGGATTTCACAGGTCCCCCTTCGATGCACATGGACCGTGGCGGAATCCTGCGGATGGCCGCACGCGGTCACACGTCTCCATGGTTGAGATGGTGTAAGTGTGCCCTGTGACTCCGGAATTTGTGTCTCAGGTCGGTCACGTTACGACGTCGCTACGGTGACAGGTGAAACACGCTAAAAGGCCTGTGCCGCAACCGGGTAGCAGCATAGTGGCCCTGCGTGGCCAGTTACTGCGCGGCAAGCGCCTCGATCAAGCTCTTGGGCCGGATGTCCGGCCAGTTCGCTTCCACGTACTGTAGGCAGTCCGCGCGGCTCGCCTCACCGAACGCCACCCGCCAGCCGGCCGGCGCGTCGGCGAAGGTGGGCCACAGGCTGTGCTGGCCCTCGTCGTTGACCAGCACCACGAAGGTCGCGTTCTCATCATCAAAAGGATTGGCGCTCATCATGTCTCCTTCGCACGGGATACCTGGACGGGCTGACCGTGGACCCCAACACCCGATCGGACAGCAGCCCGAGGCAGCTCAAGTTGGGGAACCCGGGCCCCTGGGTGAGTCCCGACAGGCTCGGCAGGAACAGCTTGGGCGTGACGTCTGTGACGGCCAGGTCATAATCTATCGCCTCCTGCAGCCGCTCGGCGGTCAGGGGTCCACCCAGGCCGAGTTCCAGCAGATCGAGCGCGTCCTGACTGAACAACGGTGCAAACCAGAGCGAATCGGCGCCGGAGCCGTCGATGACGAGATCAAAGCCATGGACCGTCTCCAGGTTTTCGCTGCCACGGTTGGTGGACAGGGTCAACCGGATCTGCCCCTGTCTGCCTACCGCGTGGGCGACCCGCCCACGCAAGTGGTGGATGCGGTCATCGGCCAGCAATGCTTCCTGCACGTTGGACGAAAAGACGCCACGGTCGGTCCGGGCCAACGCATCACGACGCTCGGCCAGGGTGAGGGCGGGCCAGTTGGTGGGGTCGGAGAACAACGAATTCTCGAAAAACCCTTCGCCGCGGGTGAACAGCGTCGCCTGCGGGGAGATCACGGTGATGCTCGAAACCCGATGGCGGAACAGCTCATAGAGCATCGCCGCGGCCGTCTCACCGCCCCCGATCACCGCCACCCGCTCGGCGCTGATTCGGTCGTGATTCGCTGCGCGGTCCCAGAATTGGGCAATCGAGAGCATCCGCGGATTGCCGGGAAGCAAAGACTTTTCGGCCTGACCGGGTCCGGTGATCATCAACGCGTCGGCGTGCACGGTGGTTTCGTGCGTGTGCAGCGCCCAACGCTCTCCGGTTACGGCCAATCGTTCGACCTCACCATGCACCACATCCATGCCGACGTGGTCGGCGACCCAACTCAGATATTTGCCCCACCTGCGATGCGTCGGCGCCGGTCTGCCACGATCGATCCACTCGGCGAACGACGCCGTGGCGATCAGGTAAGCCTGCCAGCTGTAGCGGGTCATCCGCTCGTCCAGCTCGGCATTGCGCCGCGGCACCAGAGCCGAACGGTACGGAAATCCGACATCCTTTTCCGGGCTGGTGCCCAGCCGATGTGCGCCGTCGGTCCAGCCGCCGCCGGCCTGCCAGTTAGCCGCGACGCCGATTCTCTCCACGGCGACCACATCGGGAACCTCGACACCCATTTCGCGCAGCACGAACGCCTTGGCGGCCACCGCCACCGCCTTGGCTCCCGCGCCCAGGATCGCAAGTGTGCTCATTTCACCACCTCTCGCAGTGAACCGATCCAAAGTTCTTGTAGCGCAGCAAGGTCCGCGTCGTCGAGAATGTCCGGCAGCACACGCCACTGGGCGACCAGAACCCGCTCTCCGCCCCATGCCATCACCATCGCCGCGATGGTGATTTCGTGGCGCACGGCCAGGTCCGGCTCCGGCACCGGCGACACCCCGGCGAGTAGCTCGCGTTCGAGCGTCAGCCCCGACCCGCCCGCGGTGTGGGCGGCGCCCAAATAGTTCAGCAGCAGCTGCGGGGCCGCGAATCCGGCGAGCCGCTCGGCGGTGTCGGCCCGCAAGTAGCGCAGCAACCCGTAGTCGAGTCCATCGCCCGGGATGGCGGCCAACTTCTCGGCCACCCGCCGCGGATCTGCCGAGTCCAGGCGGACCGGGTAGATGGAGCTGAGCAATCCCACCGTGTCGCTGGTGTCGATGGTGTGCGCACCCGGACCGTCCACCAAACCGTCCGCGCGGCCGTGTGTTTCGAGCGCGAGCAGTGGGGGCGGCGTGGGCTGGCCGCGCAGCCGGCGCCAGCGCGTCACCGTGGCCGCGGTGGCGGCCACCAACAGCGTGGGCAACGGCAGATCCGAACCCAGCAGCCGCCGTGTGACTCCGGCGTCGGTGGCGATGTTACGGACCAGCAGATCGCGGGCCCGATCGCGGCTTGGATCGAGCCGCCGGGCACCCAGGCTGGGATCGTCGCCGTCCAGCTCGGACGCCCAGAATTGCACGGTGTCCAGTCGGTGTGCACGCGCGGTGAGCGCGTCGGCCCAACGACGATAGCTGGTGTGTTCGCGAACGGGTGCCGGTGAATGACCGTTGGCCGCGGCCCTCAGCGCGGCGCCGAGTTCACCGAGGACCACCCGCCACGACGCCGGGTCCAGCGCGACGACGTGCGCGGCCAGCAGCAGAACGCTTTCCCCCGCGGGCGGCCGAAGCCACACCGCGGACAGCAGCGTTCCGCGTTCGGGGTCCAGCCGGTCGACGGCCTTGGCGACATGGGCCGGCACCGCCGCGGCCAGATCGCCGGCCACCTCAACCTCGTTGAGGATGTCGACGGCCGGCGCCGGAACCAAGGTCATCGCGGAGCGGTCCACCCGGGTGCGCAGCACCTCGTGACCGTCGATGATGCTGGACAAGGCCGCATCCAGCTGGTCGCGGCGCAGCGTCTGCGGCAACCGGATGGCTTCGGTCTGGGCGAGCCTGCGCGGGTCGCCGTGTTCGTAGAGCCATCGGCCGTTGGGCAGCAACGGCATCGGTCCGGTACCGGTGTCCGCCGGCTGGGCGGCGGCGGTGGTTTCCGAGTCGATCGCTTCGGCCAGTTCGCGCAGGTTGCTGCACTCGAGGATGAGCCTGGCGCGCAACGCAATTCCGCGTGCCCGGGCCGCCTGCACCACCGACAAGGCCATGATGCTGTCGAGTCCGAGCGCCAAAAAGTCCGCGGTGACGTCGACTCGTGGTTGCCCGAGCAGCTCGGCCAGAAGTTCGGCCAGCGCGAATTCCGTGGCGGTCTCCGGCGTGGCGGCGCCGACCACGGACTCCGCGGCGTCCAGGGCGGCTAACGCGGCTTCGTCGAGTTTGCCGTTGGGAGTCAACGGGATTTCGTCGACCATGACGATGCGCTGTGGAACCATGTAGCGCGGTAGCCGGGTGCTCAGCATGCCGCGCAGGTCGGCGGCCGTCGGCGGTTGAGCCGCGGCGTCGCCGGCCACGTACGCCGTGAGCCGCGGAATGCCGTTGCGCTGACGCACCAGCACGCCGGCGTGCCGCACGGCGGGATGCGATTCGAGGGCGGCGGCGATCTCCGCGGGTTCGACCCGGTGGCCGCGGATCTTCACCTGGGCGTCGGCGCGTCCTACGTATTGCATTGAGCCATCGGGCATCCGGCGAACCAGGTCGCCGGTGCGATACATCCTCTCCCCCGTCGCAAACGGGTCGGCGACAAACCGCGCCGCGGTCTCGCCGGCGCGGCCCACATAGCCACGGGCCAGCTGGGCACCGCCCAGATACAGTTCCCCCGTCGCCCCGCACGGCACCGGGCGCAGCGCGGAGTCCAGCACGTATCCGCGGCCGTGCCGGGTCGGCCGCCCGATCGTCGGCTCGTCGTGTTCGGCGATGTGGGCGACCACCGCCTCGACCGTGGTCTCGGTGGGCCCATAGCAGTTGTATGCCGTCATCGACGTGGTGTTGCAGGTGTTGCGGATCCGCGCCCAGGCCGCGCTGCCCACCGCCTCGCCGCCGAGCGCCAGCACGGTCAGGGGGACCTCAGCCAATAAGCCGACAGCCTGCAGCTGGGCGAACATCGAAGGGGTGGTGTCGAGCATGTCGATGCCGCGCGCGGATATCAGCGCGACGAGCGCCTCGGCATCGGTCTGGGTCTGCTCGTCGACGACATGCACGCTGTGCCCGTCGAGCAAGCCGACCAGCGGCTGCCAGGCGGCGTCGAAGGCGAACGACCACGCATGGGCGATACGCAGCGGTCGACCCAGTGTGCCTGCCGCGGGCCGCAATACGCGATCCAAATGATCGTCGGCGTAGGCGCCCACCGCGCCGTGGGTTCCGATGACGCCCTTGGGTTCTCCCGTCGTGCCGGAGGTGAACACGACGTAAGCGGCCTGCGCGGGCGGAACATCGACGGGGTCGAAGTCATCGTCGTGCGGTTCGGCGGCCTCGAGCAGCCTTTCGGTGAGCTGTTCCTCCAACACGATCGACGCGCCCGATTGGCGCAGGATCGAGTTGACCCGTTCGGGGGGCATGCCCGGCTCCATCGGCACGCACATGCCACCGGCTTTGAGCACCGCCAGTATCGCGATGACGTAGTGCGGCCCTCGCGAAAGTTTGACGCCCACCGGTGTTTCGGACTTCACACCGTGGTGGGCCAGTCGCGCCGCCAGCCGGGTGGCGTGGCGGTCCAGCTCGCGATAGCTCAGCGTCCCACCCGCCCAGCTGATCGCCGGGTTGTCCGGCGTCCTGGCCACGACGTCGGCGAAGCGAGCGTGGATGCTCAACGGCGACGACGTGTCCGGCGTTCCGATCGCGCCCAGCGGGCCGGCCTCATCGTCGAGTAGGACACTGACCTCGCGCAGCGGGCGCTCCCAGCCTCGCAGCAGTCTCTCGGCGGTGCTCAGCACCCGCCGTCCGAATGTGGCGGCGGAAACCGCCCCCAGCGCTCCGTCGATCGCTTCGATCAGCACCACCAGCTCGCCGCCTTCCATGTGGGCGGCGATGGCGATCGGGAAATGCGACAGGGTCTGCAGGGCGGATGGCCGGAATGTCGCACCGCCGGCGGTCAATTCGCCGCCGGCCGTCAGGCCGTCCATCGGGAAGTTCTCGTAGACCAGCAGGGTGTCGAACATCTCCCCGACCCCGCCGAGTGCCCGAAGCTGGGCGTGCCCGAGGTAGCTGTGTTCGCGCAGCAGCGCTGCATTGCGCTGCACGGCGCGGCACTGATCGCCGGCGGAGGCGGACGGGTCGAGCCGCACCCGCAGCGGGACTGTGTTGATGAACAAACCGACCATGCTCTCGACGCCGGTCAGCTCGGCCGGCCGGCCGGAAACCGTGACCCCGAAAACCACATCGTGGCTATCGGTCAGTCGCGACAACACCAGCGCCCACGCCATTTGCATCAGGGTGTTGACGGTGATGCCCCGGGATCGGCTGTCGTCGACGATGCGCCCGGTGACCTCAGCCGGCAGTCGCAGTCGGGTCGTGCGCGGCAGCCCCGGCCGCTGGCCCTCGGAAGCCTCCACGGATCCCAACGCGGCGGCCAGCATGGTCGGGCCCGGCAGGCCCGCCAGGTGCTCGCGCCAGACCCGTCGGCTGGCTTCGGGATCGCGGCTGGCCAGCCAGCCGATGTAGTCGCGGTAGGGCCGCGGGGCGGCGGGCAGCGCCGAGAGGTCACCGCCGGCCTGGTACAGCATCGTCATCTCGTTGATGAACACCGGCAGCGACCAGCCGTCGATCACGATGTGATGGGCGGTGAGCACCAAACGCCATCGGGCGCCGGGTAATTCGATGAGCAGGAAGCGGATGGCCGGCCCATGCTCAAGATCGAACGGTCGCCGCCGTTCGCCGGTTTCCAGCGCGGGTACCTCTTCGGGGACGGCGGAGACGAGTCGCCAGGGCAGCTCGACATGGGACGGCACGATCTGCACCGGTCGCGGGATCCCCCGGCTGAAGAAGCTGGCCCGCAAGTTCGGGTGGCGCACCAACATCCGCTCCGCGCAGTCGTGCAGCAGTGCGACATCGAGTGCGCCGAAGACGTCCGCGGCAATCCCGATCACGTACGGGTCGTCCGCCTCTTCGCCGTCGGTGAATTCGGCGAGCGTGGTCAGCGAATACAAGCCCTCCTGCAGCGGGCTCAGCGCCATCACGTCCTCGATGTCGGGCACGACATCGGTTTTGGCGGCCGTCACGGCGTGCCTTGGCGTGACGACGACCAAAGCTGCGTCACGGCAGCCAGATCCGAGGACGACAGCCCGGAGGTGCTCATCGGCTCGAAACGGGTATCGCCCACCGGCTCTTCGGGCTCGATGCCGGGCTCCGCCTCACCCAGGGCGTCCAGTGCGGCCGCCAGCTGCTGCACCGTCGGATTCTCGAAGATCATCCGCGGACTCACGGCCAGGCCGGCGGCCCGGGCCCGCGACGCGAGCTGCACGGACAGGATGCTGTCCCCGCCGAGGGCGAAGAAATCGTCGAAGCGCCCGACCTCGGGGGTGGACAGCAGTTCGGCGAACACCTTGGCCAGCGCCCGTTCGGTGTCCGTGCGTGCCGGTTCGGTCTGGCCGCCGGTGCTGACCGCCGGCCGTGGCAGGCCGGGCCGGTTCAGCTTGCCCGATTCGGTCTTGGGCAGCACATCGAGCACGGTCAGCGACGACGGCATCATGTAGCCCGGCAGCGTCGTGGCGATCGCGGCGCGTACCTCCCCGACGAACACCGCCTTCTCGGTGTCATCGGCGATCGGCCGTTGCGGCACGACATATCCGGCCAAAGAGGTGCCGCCGTGCACTTCCCAGATGAGAGCCGCCGCGGCGGCGACACCATCGGCTGCCGCCAGGGCCGCCTCGACCTCGGCCAGCTCGACGCGGAAACCACGGACCTGCACCTGATGGTCGGAACGTCCGACGAATTCGAGTTGGCCGTCGTCGGTCCACCGGGCCCGGTCGCCGCTGCGGTATAGGCGTGAACCGGGCTCGGCGCCATAAGGATTGGCGACGAACCGTGTTGCGGTCAGGCCGGGACGCTTCCAATATCCTCGGGCCAGCTGGTCACCGGCATAATACAGCTCACCCACCACCCCGACCGGGACGGGACGCAGCCCATCGTCGAGCAAGTAGGCCTGCGCACCCGGGACCGGCTTCCCGACAAGCGGATTCGGCAGACTCAATCGTCCCCGGGATACCGCACCAGAGGTCTCAGTCGAACCGATGTTGTTCAACAGCTCGGTGCCGCCGTCGTCGGCGCACACCGATACCAGCCGCTGCAACAGCGAGACGCTCACCGGCTCGCCACCGCACACCAACCGGGACAGCGAGCGCACGGCGTCGGGCCGGCTGTCCACCAAGGCCGAGACCAGGCTGGGCACCGCGGTGACCTGGGCGACCGAATACCGGTTCATCAAGTCCCCGAGGGCTTCCGGGTCACGGTGTTCGGCATCGTCGGCCAGGATCATGGTGGCGCCGGCCGCCAGGCCGGCCAGCATCTCCATGCCGCCTTCGAGGAAGGTGATCGAGGCCTGCGCCAGTCGCACGTCGACGGTTCGCGGCGGGTAGTGCCGCAGCTGCCAGTCCAGCCGGGCGGCCATCGAACGATGCGTTCCCACTGCACCTTTCGGCTTTCCGGTGGACCCGGAGGTGAACACCAGGTACATCGGGTCATCGGGGTGCGGCAGTCGCACATTCGTCGATTGCGGATCCACGTCATCGTTGTTCACCACGGCACGTACCTGTGGATCGTCCAGCGAGATCAGCTCGACCCCCGCCACCCGCGGCATGGTGTCCAGGGCTTCGACCGTCGCCACCACGACGGGCGGCTGCACGTCGTCGAGCATGAATCGCTTGCGCGCCGGCGGATAACCGGGATCGATCGGGAAGTAACCGGCGCCCGTCTTCATGATGGCCACCAGCGCCACTACCAGGTCGATACTCCGCCGCGTCGACAGCCCGACCAACGCGCCCGGACCCACCCCGTTTTTGACGAGCAACGCAGCCAAGTTGTCCGAACGGCGATGCAGCGCAGGGTAATCGATACACTCGTCGCCGCAGCGCACGGCGATCCGGTCAGCCCCAAGTGCGCGACTAGGTCCCAGCAGTTCGGGGATGGTCCGCGGCCGGTCGCGCGGCCGCCGCTCACCGCAACTCCAGTCCTGCAGGATGCGGCGCTGTTCTGCGGCATCGATGAGCTGGACGTCTCGCAAAGCCTGGTCGACGTCATCGGCAAACGCGTTGACCGCCCGTTTCAGCCATCGGGCCAGCCGCTCGATGGTAGTTCTGCTGTAGAGCTCGGTACGGAAGATGACGTTGCAGTGGTAGCCGATGCCGTCGGAGCCGTCGGTGCCGAAGAAGTTGACGCTGAGGTCGGCGTGCGCCATGTCGAAGATGGGATCCAGCGAGGTGCACACGGTGTCCTGCTCGCCGCTTCCCGCGGCGGCGGTTTCGATGACCCGCGTGGCGGACAGATGATCCCGGACGTGTACGACCACCTGGAACAGCGGATTACGGGACAGCGAGCGCACCGGGCTGACGCTGTCGACGACGCGATCGAAGGGCAGGTCCTGGTGGGCGTAGGCCGCCAGGGCCGTCTCCCGGGCCCGCTTGAGCAGTTCACGCAACGTCGGGTTACCGTCCATGTCGTTGCGCAACACCAGGATGTTGACGAAAAAGCCGATGAGTTGGTCCAACTCGGCTTCGGTGCGCCCGGCCACCGGGGTGCCCAACGGAATGTCCACGCCGCCACCGGCTTTGTGTAAGACGACGGCCACGGCCGTTTGCAGCAGCATGAATTCGGTGATGGCCAACTCACGGCACAGCTCGCCGAGCTTGGCGCGGGTGGCCGCGTCGATTTTGAAGTCAATCGATTCGCCTGCCCCGCTGGGCACCGGCTGGCGGGGAAAGTCCGGCCGCAGCCCGGTGTCTTCCGGCAATCCGGCCAGCTGGCGGGTCCAGTACTCCCGCTGCTCGCCGGCGATGGCGGATTCCTGGTCGCTGGCATCGAAATCCAGGCCCAAAAACGTGCGCTGCCATGCCGCGTAGTCGGCGTACTGCACCCGAAGCGGAGCCCAGGACGGGGCTTCGCCGCCGCGCCGGGCCCGGTAGGCCGTCATCACGTCGGAGAACAGCACGCCCGCCGACCAATGGTCAGCGGCGATGTGGTGCACGACCAGCGACAGCACGTGCTCCGCGGCGTTCTCGCTGCGCAGCACCGCGACCCTGATGGGCAATTCGCCGTCCAGCTCGAAACAATGGTGCCGCTCGACGTCGAGCTGCTGCTGCAGCCAGCCTTCGTCGGGGCCCACCTCGCGGCGCGTCGGAACCTCGACGCCGGCGGGGCGCACTACCTGATAGGGCACGCCGTCCAATTCGACGTAGCTGGTGCGCAGAATCTCGTGACGGGCGACGACATCGCCCACCGCAGCGATCAGTGCGTCGATGTTCCAGGGCCCGGTCAGCTTCGCCGCAAAGGGAATGTTGTTGACCGGACTGGGCCCATCCACCCGGTACGCGAACCAGCTACGCAGCTGGGACGCCGAGAGCGGCATCGGCTCGTCGTGTGCGGTGGTGATCAGCCTGGGCCGCGACTGCGTCAGCTCGCCGGCACTCAATCGGTCGACCCGCTCGGCCAATCCCCCGACCGTGGCGAGTTCGAACACGTCGCGGATGCCGATCTCGACGCCGCACTCGGCGCGGATGGCGGTGACCAGTTTGGTGGCGACCAGCGAGTGGCCGCCCAGGTCGAAAAACGAGTCGTCGACGCCCACCTGCTCGTGACCGAGCAGCCCCGAAAACAGTTGCGCGATGCGCCGTTCGGTGGGAGTACTCGGATCGCGGTATTCGGTACCCGCCGCGATGTGTGGTTGCGGCAGCGCGGCGCGGTCGATCTTCTGATGCGCGGTGATCGGAATCTGGTCGAGCACCACATAGGCGGCCGGGGTCATGTAGTCCGGCAGAGCTGCGGCGACCCGGGCGCGGATGCGCTCGACGTCGACCGATTCCGTGCCGGCGCCCTGGGCCGGCGTCACATATCCCACCAGGCTCTTGCCCAGCTGCGGCAGGTCCATGGCCAACACCACCGCTTGTCCGACGCTGGGGTCCACCGAGATGGCGGCGGCGATCTCGCCCAACTCGATGCGGAAACCGCGGATCTTCACCTGCTCGTCGGCGCGGCCGACGAACTCGATGTCCCCATCGGCATTGCGCCTGGCCAGATCGCCGGAGCGGTACATGCGCCCGCCCGCGGTGAACGGGTCGGCGACGAAGCGCTCCGCGGTCAACTGCGGCCTGCGGTGGTATCCATGTGCGACATGCGTTCCGGCGATGTAGATTTCACCGATCACCCCGGCGGGAACCGGCTGCAGCGCGCTATCGAGCAGATATACCTGCGTATTGATCTTGGGCCGGCCGATGGGTACCACCCGGGTGCCCTGGGCGCCTTCCACCGGGTAGCTGGTGCAGTTCACCACGGTCTCGGTCGGCCCGTAGAAGTTGTACAGCGACGCGTCGAAGGTGGCGTGGAACTTGTCGGCAATCTCGCCGGGCAGGGCCTCCCCGCCGATCGGAACGCGTCGCAAGGTGCGCCACTGGCTGACGCCGGGTAACGACAGGAACAGCCCCAGCAGCGACGGCACGAAGTGCATCGACGTAATGCCTTCGCGGGCCAGCAGATCGGTGAGGTAGCCGATGTCGCGAAGCCCGTCGGGCCGCGGAATCACCAACCGGGCACCCATGATCAACGTGCCGAAGATTTCTCCCATCGACACGTCGAAGCTGGGCGACGCTACCTGCAGCAGCCGGTCGGTTTCATCGATCCGGTACTCGTCGCCGAACCAGACGAAGTACTCGGCAATCGGTGCGTGGGGCACCGGAACGCCTTTGGGCAACCCGGTCGAACCCGAGGTATAGATCAGGTACGCGGTGTTCTGCGGGCTAAGCGGCCGGATCAACTCGGCGGGCGCGCTGCCGGGATAGTGTGCGATGTCGGTAACCGGTTCGCGCAGCACGAGTTTGGCGTCGGCGTCGTCCAGGATGAAGCTCAGCCGGTCCTCGGGGTAGGTGGGATCCACCGGCAGGTAGACGCCGCCCGCTTTGAGCACCCCGAGCGCCGTGGTGACCAATTCGGGGGACTTGTCCAGCAGCACCGCGACGCGATCCTCGGTGCCGATCCCTTGCTCAATGAGCCAGTGCGCCAACCGGTTCGATTCTTCATCGATTTCGCGGTAGGTGTAGGCGCGGCCCTCATAGACGACGGCGACGGCATCGGGCGTCAGGGCCGCTCGCCGGCCGACCAGCTCGGGCAACGTGCTGGCCGGGGTGACGAATTCTTCGCCTGTCGACACGGTGCGCAGCCACTCGGCTTCCGCATCGCTCATCAATGTGTATGCCGACAATTTCGCGTCGGGGTCCAAGAGCACGCTGTCCAGCAGAGTGGCGTAGTGGCGCAGCAGTTGCTCCACCAACGGATGCTCCAGCACCTCAACCAGGTACTCGGCCTCGACCAAGCCGGCGGCCGAGCCATCCAGCATCCGGTCCAGCTCAACCATGAGGCTCAGCGGGAGCTGGTTGAAATGACCGCGCAAGTCGCCGCGTTCGCAACTAACGCCCGGCGGGCAGAAGCCGGCACCATCGGGCTCGCGTTGTCCGAAGCTCACCCGGGTCATCCGATCCGCGCCATGCCTGCGGTCGGGATTTGACTCGCGCACCAGCCAGTCCAGGTCGGCGCGCGAATGGGCGAAGGCGCCTACCGCGGCGTCACGGGTTCGGGCCAGCAGGTCGCGGAACGTCTGGTGCGGCTGGGGCTGCAGCCGGATCACCACGGTGTTGCCGTAATAACCTATGACATCCTCGGTTCCCACACCGCGGTTGAGCACCGGCGCGGCAACCAGGAAGTCGGTCGACTGGGTGTAGCGGTGCAGCAGTGCGGCGAATGCGGCCATCAGCACCATGTACGCAGTGGCGCCGGTCTCGCGAGCCAGCGCGGTCACCCGGTCGACGGTGTCCGGCGATAAATGCGCGAACGCTCGCCGCGCGCGCCAGCTGCCGGGTACCACTGAACCGTTGGGCCCGGGAAGCTCGAGTGGCTCCGGGAGGTCGGTCATCAGGGACCGCCAGTAGTCCAGATCCGCTTGCCGAATCGCGGTCGGGTCAGCGGAGCCATCTGACAGCATCGGCCCGGCGTCGAAGTTGTCCGGGTCGATGTAGGCACCAGTCAGATCGGCGAAGAACGGCGCCCACGAGCCGTCATCCCAGGCGATGTGGTGTGCGGTGATCAGCAGCATCAGTTCATCTGCGGCCAAGTGGGCCACCGTGATTCGCAGCGGCGAATCCTTACTCAGGTCGAATGGCCGGCGAAAGTCACGCTGCGCCAGCACATCTAGGCGTAAGCGGCGGGCCTGTTCGGTGAGCCCGGTCAAGTCGTGCTCAGCCCAGTCGGGCCGCAGATCCTCGCGGAGCACCGGACGCGGGTCGCCGTCGGCGGTGGTGTCATACGTCGTATGCAGTACGGGATGCCGTGCGGCTACGGCGTCGACCGCGCGATGTAGCCGTGCGGCATCGACGGTGCCGGTGACCCGGTAGGAAACGCAGATGTTGAGCAGCGCGCTGTCGGGATCAACCGACTGCACGAACCACATCCGGTGCTGACCGACAGACATGCGCGGCTCATCGTGGGTCGCCACCGCCGCTCCGCCGGTCGATCGGGCCAGGCCGCGTTCAATGAGCTTACGGCGCAACAATTCCAAGCGCTCGTCCTCGAGACGGGCGCCGGCGCCGGTGGGGTCTGTCACGCTGGGAGTTTACCTTTCTAGCATCGTGAGCGATGGGTGTTGCGCGCCTTTGATAGCGCCGGTGCGCTCCAAAGCCGGCGGCGTCGCAGGCCCGCCGGATGACTCGGCCCGCAACGCCTCGACCAGCTCGTTCACGGTGATGCCGCCGAGCATGCGAGCCACCGGAACCGAGTTGCCCACCGTCCGGCGCAGCCGTTTACGTAGGTCGAGTGCCAGCAACGAGTCCACGCCGAGGTCGACGAGCGAGGCGCTGGGGTCAATCGACAGCGAGTCACCCAGGTGCAGCGTCGCGGCCAATTCGGCGTGGACCACGTCCGCGAGTGGCGTCGCAATGCACACACCTTGCGCTGCAGCGCCATCGTCGGTGGGTGAAGCGGTGAACGGCATCGGCATTCCCTGGCTTTCGAAGAACACCCGAAGCCGCCCGAAGTCGGCGTCGAAAATCAGCGGATCACCGTCGTAGCGGTACAGGCCGGCATCGATCGCCCGCTGCGGCTCCATTGCGACCAGACCGGAGCGCTCGGTGCGGGTGATCTCGTTGCCCACCACGACCCCGGCGTCCCGCCACAGGCCCCAGCGGATCGCCGAGCAATCGCGGCCGGCGGCGCGCAACTGCGCGGCCAACACGTCGAGCATGCGGTTGGATGCCGCGTAGGCCGCGTGGTGGTGTCCGCCCCACACCCCGAATACCGACGAGCAGGCCAGGATCCGGCAGTCCGGCCGCAGCGGCCACACGTCGGCCAGCAATGCCAGTCCGCGGACTTTGGCCGCGCACACCGCCGCCACGTCCGCACCGCTGAGATCCGAACGCGAACGGGCCCGTGCGATGCCCGCGGTGTGGACCAGCAGTGACGCGCCCGGCCCCCCACATTCGGCGGCGACGGTGGCCAGTGCGTCGCGATCGGTGATATCGCATTGGGGAGCAATAACTTTGGCGTCATGCTGGCCGATCAGCTCGCGCAGCACCGCCGGATCAACACCGCTGCGGCTCAGCAGGGTAATAGTCCGGGCGCCGCGTTGCAGGCAATACCGCGCGTACCGCAGGCCGATGGCACCGCTGCCGCCGGTGATCACCACGTTGTCCAGCGTCGCGGCGTCGAGTGGGCGGCGGGTCGCCGGTTGGCGGCAGGCACGGAACGTCCGGACGTGGCGCCGCGGCGGTTCGGCACCCCGCACCGCGACCTCGGCCGCCTCGCCCAACAGCACGTCGATGACGACTCGTGCCGTTGCGGCGTCGACATCGCGGTGTTCGAGGTCCAGATGCCCGAACGCCTGGTCCGGGAATTCGAAGCCGACGCTGCGATGCATGGCCGCCAGCGCGGCCTGCGCGGGAGACACGGCGGAGTCATCGCGGTCGACGTGTTCGGCAGCGGCGGTGAGCAACCAGACCGCCCGGCATCGGGGCCCGATGAGCGCGGGGTAATCGGGCAGGCCCGCGTCGGGGAGGGTGGCGATCCGCTCGATCGCCGAGCTGGGGTCGAGTGAATCGAGTTCCGGGGCGGCGACTACGACGACTTCCGCCTCGCCCACCGGCGCGGCCCGGCAGTTGCCATGTGCGGCAACGGCGTCGAGGAGCCGTTGCGTCAGGGCGCCCGCACCGACGACGGCGACCTCAAGCGTGCGTGCGCTGGGTGCGACCGGCGCCGTGGCCGGCTGCCAGTCTTCGACGGCCACGGTGAGCGGCCGGGGCGCTTCGGTCACCGGTCGCGGCGCCGCCCACAGGTGCACCGCACGCATCGGTGCGTTGGGGAAGCCGCGCAGCGCCGGCCGGTCGACCGCCGGGACCGCGTCGGCCCACCGGCAGCCGGGGTCGGCGGTCGCGAGGGCGGCGATGCTCGTCGACAGCGAATCGGTGATGGGTAGGTCCCGGTGACCCGAGCCGACGATGACGGCCGACTCGTCGTCGACGATGCCGCCGAGCGGGTAGAGCAAGGAGGGGTGCGCCGAGAGCTCGACGAACGCGTCGGCCCCGCAGCTGCGGGCATACTGCACGGCGAGATCGAATCGCACGGTGCCGCAGAGGTTTTCGTACCAATAACCGGAGAAGTCGGTTGCCTCCCCCAATTCGGTGCCGAGTGTGGATCCGATGAACCGCACCGGGGCATCCCGGAATGTCGACTTCGGTGTCAGCTCGGCCAGGCTCGCCCGCAACGGTCGCAGTGCACTGGTGTGCCCGGGATAGTCGACGGACAGCTGCTGGCTGAAGATGCCGCGACTTTGGGCCAGCGCCACCGCGGCGGCCACCGCGTCGCGGTCACCGGCGACCACGGTCGACGACGGCCCGTTGACCGCCGACACTTCCAGCCAGCCCGGCGTTTCCGCGAGCACCGACTCGGCGACGTCGAGACCGGTGCCCAGCACCGCCATCGCGTAGTGGCCGGTCAGCTGGTCGACCACGGTGGCGCGGGCAACCACCAAGGCGACCGCATCGGGCAGCGATATCGCTTCCGCCACATAGGCCGCCGCCACCTCGCCGAGGCTGTGGCCGATGGTGATGTCGGGCAGCACCCCGTAGGACCGCCATGCCTCGGCCAGGCTCACCGCGTGGGTGAACTGCGCGCCCTGGATCTCGGGGCGCGACCAATTGCGCTCTTCGTCGTCCACCAGATACGGCAGCGGGGAGGCAAATCCGGCGGCGCCGAACGCTCGCGCGCATCGGTCGGCGGCCTCGCGGTAGGCCGGCAGCCGCTGGTAGGCGCCGGCTCCCATCCCCTGCCATTGATTGCCCTGACCGGGGAACACGAACGCCACGCGCGGCGGTGTCGTCTTCGCGGAGTAGGAAACCAGCTCGTGCTCCTCGCCGCCGGCGATCGCGGACAGTCCCGCGACGAGCTCGGCGCTGTCTGCCGCCCGCACCACCGCACGGTGCCGTCGCATCCGTCGCAACCGCAGCAGGGTGGAGGCGACCGCGGCGGTCGGATCCGCCGCGTCCCGGACGCGGCCAAGGTAATCGGCGATCGCGGCGGCGTCGCGGCGGATCAGCTCGGGGTCGTGGGCGCTGAGCGGCACCGGGATACGCCCGTCCGGAAGGGCTTGGGTGAGCATCATGCGACCTCGGGGACGGAGACGATCAGATGGGCGTTGGTGCCGGCGATCCCGAACGCGGACGCCGCGGCGGTGCGCTGCCCGTCAATGGCGGGCCACTGTGTCAAGGTTTGAGCCAGCCGCAAACCTTGCTTGTCCCAATCGATTTCGGGGCTGGCGTCGGCCGCGTGCAGGGTCGGTGGGACGGCGCCGTGCTCGGCGGAGACCAACACCTTGGCCAGGCCCAGCGCGCCGGCGGCTGCCAGCGAGTGGCCGAGGTTGGATTTGACCGAGCCCAGCAATGCTCCGGCGCCGGGCTCGGTGTCGCCGTAGGTCTGGGCCAGCGAGCGCAACTCGGTTCGGTCGCCCAGGCGGGTGCCCGTACCGTGCCCCTCGATCATCCCGACCTCGCCGGGCTTGATCCCGGCCTGGCTGATGGCCCGCTGGAACAGCCGGACCTGAGCGTCGCCGCTGGGGGCGCTCAGCCCGGCGCTGCGCCCGTCCTGGTTCATGGCGGTGGCCCGCACCTCGGCGACGATCTGCCGGCCGGCGCGCAGCGCGGCCGATTTGCGTTGCAGCACAAACATCGCCGCTCCCTCGGCCCAGACGGTTCCACTGGCGTGCGCGCTGTAGGGGCGGCAGTATCCGTCGTCGGAGAGCGCGTGTTGTTTGGAGAACTCGACGAAAAAGCCCGGTGAGCCCAGCACGTTGACCCCACCAGCGATGGCCAGATCGCAGTCGTCGTTCTGTAGCGCGCGCGCCGCGACGTGGAAGGCAACCAAGGCGGACGCGCAGGAGGAGTCCAAAGTCAGTGCCGGCCCGGCCAATCCCAGCGTGTAGGCGATGCGACCCGAGATCACGCTGAGCGCGGTCCCGGCGAGCAGATGGCCGCTGTGTTCGGAGAACTGCGCCATTTCGGGTCCATAACCGGTGGCCGAGGCGCCGACGAAGCAGCCCACATCGTGGCCTGCCAGGTCGTCGGGATTGATGCCGCTGTTCTCACACGCCCGCCAGGCCACTCGAAGCGCCACCCGCTGCTGCGGGTCCATCACGACGGCCTCGCGGGGCGAGATGCCGAAGAACTCCGGATCGAATGTGGTTGCCCCGGTGAGGAAACCACCACGGTCATGAATCTCTTTGAAACCGTTGTGGCGCGAGCCGGCGAGCAGTTCGGCCACCGCCCACCCGCGGTCGGTGGGAAACGGACCCAGCGCCTCACGGCCGTGTGCCAGCAGATCCCAGTAAGCCTCGGCGGTTTCGATGCCGCCGGGAGCCTCCACGCCCATTCCCACGATCACCACCGGATCGGCGTGCTCGGCGTCGCGGCACCCGCCAAACCCCTCGTCAGAGATCGGTATCACCCGTCATTCACCTGCGCGGCGATCGCATCGACATGGTCGTAGACGTAGAAGTGCCCGCCGTCGTACAACGACAAGGCGAAGGATCCGCCGGTATGCCTTTCCCACTGCCGCAGCACACCGGTGGCGATGCGGTGGTCGCCATGGCCGCCCAGCACGTGAATGTCGGCGCCGATGCGAACATCTGGGCTGGGGTCATAGCCATTGAAGGCCTGGTAATCGGCGCGCACCGCGGTGGTCAGCAGTTCGGAGAACTCCTCGTCGGCAAGCAGTTCGGGGTCGGTCCCCCCCAGATCGGCGATATCGGCCAGCAGCCCGTCGTCACTGGTCGGCAGTTCGGGCATGTCGGCGACGACGCACGGCGGCGGACCCGCGGACACCCACAGCTTTTGCACGGCCGTGCCGTGCGCCTCGGCGACGCGGGCGAACTCGAAGGCGACGACGGCGCCCATGCTGTGCCCGAACAACTTCAGCGGCGCGACCCCGGACCAGGGTGCCGCTTGGAAGAGGCTCGCGGCCAAGTCGTGCACGCTGTCGTGGCCGGGTTCGCTGAGGCGGTCGGCCCGTTGCGGGTACTGAACGATGTAGGTGTCGCCGCCCGCGGCCAGCGCGACCGCCAGCACCCGATAGCTTGCGGCGGCCGCGCCGGCGTGCGGAAACACCACGGTGGCTCCGGTGGATGACCCGCCGTTGCGGCCCGGGGTCAGTTTGATCCAGGACGGGAACGTGGCAGAAGCGTTGATCACGATATTCAAAGTCATTGGGCGGTATACGATTTCGTGGGTTGCGCCGAGGCCGCCAGAACCGATTCGGCGTCCATACCGATAACCTCCAGATAGAGCTCGGCGACCTGGTCGAGCCGGCCGGGGTCTTCTTCGCCGGCACCGAGCGCCGCGGCCAGCGTCGACACGGTTCGATTGGCGAAGATGTCGGCGACCATGATGTCGGGTGCATCCAGCCAAGCCCGAATCCTCGCCACCGCCTGGGTGGCGAGCACCGAGTCACCGCCGAGAGCGAAGAAGTCGTCGTCGACCCCGATGTTCTCCCGGCCCAGCAGTTCACCGAGGATCAGTGTCAGTGCGGATTCCAGCGGCGTCGACGGCGCCCGGTGGCCAGGCCGCTGCGATTGCGCCACGGCGGTTTCCAATTCGCGTGCGACGGCCCGGCGGTCGAGCTTTCCGGTATCGGTGAACCCGATCCGCTCCACCACCGTGATATGGCGCGGCACCATGTGTGCGGGCACGAGGTCCGCGAGACGCTGCCGGATTCGCTCGGCGGTCAGCGAGGTGCCGTCGGTGCATACCTGCGCGGCCAGCACGTCGGATTCGCCGGACACGGCGATCAGTGCGGCCACCGCCGTGCGCACCCCGGGCACCCGCCGCAGCGCGGTCTCGATCTCGCCCAGCTCGACGCGGTAACCGCTGATCTTGACCCGATGGTCGGCGCGCCCCACGAATTCGAGGGTGCCGTCCGGCCAGTAACGCACCAAATCGCCCGTGCGATACCAAATTCGGCCGTCATGCTCGACAAAGCGTTCGGCGGTGAGATCGGGCCGCCCGCGGTAGCCGCGCGCGATGCCACGGCCGGACACCCAGTATTCGCCGGGCACCCAGTCGGGACAGTCGGCGCCGGTGTCGTCGACGACGCGGCAGGCGTTGTTGGGCAGCGGGACGCCGAAGGGCAAGGCCGTCCAGCTCTCCGGTATCGCTTCGGTGACCTCGAAAATGCTGTTGTGCACCGGGGTTTCGGTCGCGCCGCCGAAGCCGGCGAAGCGCAGGTCGGGCGCTTCGGCCCGAAGGCGGCGCACCACCTCCGGCCGCACCCAGTCGCCGCCGGTGGGGACCACCCGCACCGAGGACAACCGCCCGCGGCCAACTTCGATCAGCATCTCCAGCCAGCCGGGCATGAAGTGGAGCACGGTGACCTTGTGGGTTTCGATGAGCCGGGCCCAGGCGTCGGGATCACGCCGCTGCGCCTCGTCGACCACCACGATCGACCCGCCGGTGCGCAGGGTGACGAAGACGTCCATCACCGAGATGTCGCCCTCCAGGGTCGACAAGGCCAGGCATCGATCCGCGGGGCCGATCTCGAAGTGGCGGCCGATGAATTCCACGGTGTTCATCGCCGCGTCGTGGGTGACCTCGACACCCTTGGGCTCGCCGGTGGAGCCCGAGGTGAACAACACGTAGGCGAGCGCGGCGGGATCGCTTCTCGCTGAACTAATCTCGGTGCTTGCGGAAACGTCGCGCAGGATATCGGCCAGCACCAGTTCGTGCACCGGCACGGACAGCGGTCGTCCGCCGCACACCAGGGCCAGGCTCACCGCACCGGATTCCAGGATGCGCTCCGCGCGATCGCGCGGCTGGTCGGCGCCGATCGGCAGGTAGACGGCGCCGACGGACAGGGTGCCAAGCAATGCCGGAATCTGCTCGGCCGTCTTCGGCCCCATGATCGCGATGGTGTCGCCGGCGGCCACCCCGGCGGCGCGCAGCGCCGCGGCCACCGCCAGCGCTTTGTCGCGCAGTTGTGCGTAGCTGAGGTCGCCGGTGCTCGCGAACACCGCCGGGGCATCGGGCCGCCGCTCGGCTTGCCGGAAGAACCCGTCGTGCAAGGCTTCTCCGCTGGGGGCCGCCGTGCGAGCGTTGACCGCCTCGCGCACCGCGCGCTGCGTCTCGGGCAGTGCCGGGGGGCCCGGCGCGTCCCACGCGTCATCGGCGGAGGCCAGCCGCAGCAGCTCGTCGATGTGGTAGCCGAACATGGCGTCGATGACGCCCGGGGGGAACATGCCTTCGCGCACATCCCAATTCACCAGGACGCCGCCGTCGAACTCGGTGACCTGCGCGTCGAGCAGCACCTGCGGGCCCTGGGAGATGATCCACGCCGGCGTGCCGAATCGATCGGTCACATCGCGGCCGAACAATTCGCCAAGTCCCAGCGCGCTGGTGAACACCACCGGGGCGAGCACCTGAGTGCCGCGATGACGGCTGAGGTCGCGCAGCACCGACAACCCGGGGTAGGCGGAATGGGCGGCGGCCGTGCGCATCGCGCCCTGCACGGCGTGTGCCCGCGCCGCCGCGGTGTGCGCGCCGGCCAGATCGACGTCGAGCAGCAGCGAGGAGGTGAAGTCACCGACCAGCGAGTCGACGTCGGGATGCAGGGCCTGGCGCCCGAACAGCGGGACGTTCAGCAAAAAGCGCGGAGTGGTCGACCAGCGCGCCAGGGCGTTGGCGAATCCCGCGGCCAGCGCCATGGCCGGAGTGATCCCGCGCGACTGGGCGCGGGCGAACAGCGCATCGCGGGTTTGTGGGTCCAGCCAGTGCCAGCGCCGGGTGCTCCGCTCGGAGCCGCGGCCACCCGTAAACGGCAACGCGGGCGGGTCGGGCAGCTCCGGCAGGCGCTGCGCCCACCAGTCCCGGTCGGCCTCGCGGGCCGGTTGCGGCTGCGTCTCTTCGGCCTCGATCGCTTGGCGGTACTGCCGATAGGTGTAGCTCAGCTCGGGGAGGTCACGGCCGCCGTAGAGGGCCGCCAGGTCGCCCATCAGAGTGCGATAACTCATCGCGTCGGCGGCCTGCATGTCCAGGTCCACGTGCAGCCGGGACCGCTCGGACGGCAGCAACGTCACCGCCAGTTCGAACACGGAGCCGTCGAGCTGCTGGTGTGATTTCGCGTCGCGGATGTCGGCGAGCCGCCGTTCGACCTCGTCGGTGCTGCGCTCCCGCAGGTCCTCGACCTCGACCGGGAAGGCGCCGCTCTGGTCGGCCGGGGTGATGCGCTGCGTGCCGTCGGGCAGGAACCGCACGCGCAGCATCGGATGGCGACGTGCCAGCGCCGTGGCCGCCCTGCGCAGCCGCTCCGGATCGATCGGGCCACCGTCGAATTCGACATAGAGGTGCCCGGCGACGCCACCGAGCTGCTGGTGGTCTTGGCGGCCCACCCACATCGCGTGCTGCATCGGGGCCAGGGGAAACGGCTCGTCCTCGGCCGATGGCTCGGCGCTTTCGGCCGCCTCGGCGGGAACGGTCGGCTGGTCGGCGCTTTGCCCGTCGGCGTAAACCAACCGGGTCCAGGCTTCGATGGTCGGCTGCTCGGCCAGGGTGGCGAAGTCGATGGCGATGCCCTGACGGCGCCAACGGCCGGCCAACGTCATGATCCGGAGCGAGTCCAGGCCCTGGCTGATGAGGTTGTTACCCGGCTGAACTGCATCGACGTCGACGCCGAGGAGTTCGGCCACCTCCGCCCGGATATCCTCCGAGCGTGCCGAGGCGTGCACCACACGACCCTCCCTGAATTAGCACAGGCTGCCCTAATTTTTCGGTTACCCTATCCTTACTCCCTGCGTCCCCGCTACTAGCCCCGTCAGAAGCCCCCGCCTAGAGGAGCTATGAGCTCGAACACACCGCAGCCGCCGACCGGAGTCCTCGACGGGTTCGTGCCCTTCCCCGCCGATCGGAGCGCCGCCTATCGGGCGGCCGGCTATTGGATGGGACGGGCCCTCGACACGATCCTGACCGACGCGGCCCGGCAGTGGCCCAATCGAATCGCCGTCCTCGACGCCGTGGGCGACACCGGCTTCAGTTACGCGGACTTGGATGACCAGGCCAACCGCGCGGCCAACGGACTGCGCGGCGCGGGGATCGCACCGGGCGACCGGGTGTTGCTGCAATTGCCGAACGGCTGTCAGTTCGCGGTGGCGCTGTTCGGGCTGCTGCGGGCCGGGGCGATCCCGGTGATGTGCCTACCCGGTCACCGGGCGGGCGAACTGGGGCATTTCGCCGCGGTCAGCGAGGCCACCGGACTGCTGATCACCGACACCGCAGGCGGATTCGACTACCGAACCATGGCGCAGGAGCTCGTCGAGCGGCACGGCGCGCTGGAGCACGTCTTTGTCGACGGGGAGCCGGGACCGTTCACCTCGTGGGCGCAACTGCGCGATCGGGCGGTCACCGGCGCGCCGCCGTCGACGCCCGATCCGGGATCGCCCGCCCTGCTGCTGGTTTCGGGTGGCACCACGGGCACGCCGAAGCTCATCCCCCGCACCCACGACGACTACGTCTTCAACGCGAAGGCCAGCGCCGAACTCTGTAAGCTCACCGCCGACGACGTGTACTTGGCGGTCTTGTCCGCCGGGCACAACTTCCCGCTTGCCTGTCCGGGTCTGCTCGGAGCGATGACGGTCGGCGCCACCACCGTTTTCGGCACCGATCCCAGCCCCGAAGCGGCCTTTGCCGCCATCGAACGCCACGGCGTTACGGTGACGGCCCTGGTGCCGGCGTTGGCCAAATTGTGGGCGCAAGCCTGCGACTGGGAACCGGTGACACCAAAGACACTGCGGCTCTTGCAGGTTGGCGGCGCCAAGTTGGAAGCCGAGAATGCCCGCTTGGTGCGCAAAGCGCTGACCCCGGGCCTGCAGCAGGTGTTCGGGATGGCCGAGGGGCTGCTGAACTACACCCGGCTCGACGATCCCCCGGAACTCACCGAACACACCCAGGGGCGGCCCTTGTCTGTAGCCGACGAACTGCGCGTCGTCGATGCGCAGGGCAAGCCGGTGCCCCCGGGCGAGGAAGGCGAGCTACTGGTCCGTGGACCGTACACGTTCAACGGCTACTTTCGCGCCGAGCGCGACAACGAGCGGAGCTTCGATGCGCAGGGGTTCTTCCGCAGCGGCGACGTGGTGCGGCTGCGCGACGACGGCTATCTGGTGGTGACCGGTCGGGTCAAAGACGTGATTTGCCGTGGCGGAGAGACCATTTCGGCGGCTGACCTGGAGGAGCAGCTGCACAGCCATCCGACGATCTTCTCGGCCGCGGCGGTCGCGCTGCCCGACCCCTACCTGGGCGAGAAGATCTGTGCGGCCGTGGTTTTCAACGGCGCCGAACTGTCGTTAGCGGAATTGAACGGCTACCTCGACGAGCGCGGTGTGGCCGCGCACGCCCGCCCCGACGTGTTAATACCGATGACATCACTGCCCACCACCCCGATCGGCAAGATCGACAAAAAGGCGATCGCCGACCAGGTTGCGTCGCGGCGAGCACCAACGCAGCGTTGAGTCCGCGCCCGCGATCAGCCCATCGCTGCGTAGAGGTCTGCCAGTAGCCGCGCGGTGGTGCGAAAGTCCATGCACCGATCGGTCACCGACTGGCCGTAGACCAGCTCCCCGCCGAGCGATTGGGCCCCGGCGACCAGGAAGCTTTCCAGCATCAGCCCGGCAATACCGCGCTCGCCCGCGGCTATGCGTGCGGTCACCTCGGCGGTGACCTCGGCCTGCCGCACATGGTCTTTCGCCGAGTTGGCGTGTGAGCAGTCGATCATGACCTGCCCGGAAAGCCCGGCGTTGCTCAGCCGTTCGATCGCCGTTGCCACCGCGGCGGGTTCGTAGTTGGGTCCGGTGGTGCCACCCCGCAGGATTACGTGACAGTCGGGGTTGCCCATGGTCTCGACGACGGCCGCGCGACCAAAGTTGTCGGTGCCGAAGAAATTGTGCGGCGCCGCAGCGGCTTTGACTCCGTCGATGGCGACCTGGACGTTGCCGTCGGTGCCGTTTTTGAACCCGACCGGCATCGACAGGCCCGAGGCCAACTGGCGGTGCACCTGCGACTCGGTGGTCCGGGCGCCGATCGCGCCCCACGCGACGGCGTCGGCGATGTACTGCGGACTGGTGGGCTCGAGGAACTCGCATCCCACCGGAAGGCCGACGTCGATGATGTCGAGCAGCAACCCCCGCCCGATGCGGATGCCCCGCTCGACGTCGAAGCTGCCGTCCATGTTGGGGTCGTTGATCAGTCCCTTCCACCCGACGGTGGTCCGCGGCTTTTCGAAGTAGACGCGCATCACGATCTTCAGCCGATCCGCGTACTCCGCGGCCATCGGCGCGAGCCGGCGTGCGTAATCCAGCGCGGCGACGGGATCGTGCACCGAGCACGGGCCGACCACCAGCAGCAGCCGGTCGTCACCACCGGCCAGGATCGCCGAGATCTCGTCGCGATCGCGCTGGACGGCCTGGGCGCGCCGCGCGGTCAACGGCAGTTCGGCGCGAATCACCGCCGGCGCCGACAGTTCCCGGAACGAGACGATCCGGTGGTCGGACGTATCGATGGTCGCCGTCTGGCAACTGATGATGGACATGTGGGGTGTGTGCCTTCCTGTGATGGCTCCCAGGGCACGCCCGCTGGTTCCCGATGCCCTGACAAGCGAAAAGCAGCGACCGAGTGGTCACTGCTGGGCTCCGGGTATCAGTCGTGCGCGTGCGTCAATCGGCCGCTGCATCGCTGGCTCCACCCGGAGCCACGATAAAGCGCCAATACGCGCGCACGCCGATATTCACGTCGGCGAAGATACCACGTCTGGGCGGCGCCGCCGAAAGCGCGTCGCGTCGAGCAAGTCAGTTTGGACGCCCGCGAGGCCGGGCGGGGTGAAAACCGCACTCGCGCAATCCAATCAGCGCAGGTTCAGCGCGGCGATCTGATCGAGGAACGCGCGCGCGGGCGCGGACGCACTCGCGGAAGCCGCGACGCCGAGGCGCCGCACGGTTCGGGGCAGCAGCGGACGCACCGCGACGCCCGGCAATTCTGGCAGGCCGGCGCTGGGCAGGATGCTCACCCCGAGACCGGCGCGCACGATCTCGACGGCCGCCGCGATCTCGCGCGCTTCGAAGGCCAGGTCGAACTCGACCCCGGCGCGCCGCGCGATCGGCATGAACACGTCCGCACACCCGCCGGTACCGCGAACGAACGGTTCCTTGGCCAAGTCGGCGTAGGTGACGATGTCCTTGGCTGCCAGCCGGTTGTCGGCCGGCACCACCGCAACCATGTCCTGTTCGCCGAGCACCGCGACGTCGAGGCCCTTGCTGGGCAGGCTGACCACACCGGCTTCGGCCGCCCCCTGGTCGAGCCAATCACGGACCTCTTGCTCGCTTCCCTCGAGCAGCCGGATGGTGACGGCCGGATGCCGCTGGGCGAATGCCCGGAGTTGGGGAGCGACGAGCGTGGCGGTGGCCGAGGGCAGGCTCGCCAGGCTCAGCGTCCCGGTGATGTCGCCCGCCAGGCCGGCGATCTCGGTGCGCATCAACGTGAGTTGGCGCACCGCCTCGCGCGCATGCGTCAGCGCGATGGCACCCGCTTCGGTCAGGGAGAGCCCGTCGCGGCGGCGCAGAAACAGCGGCAGGCCCAGCTCTTTTTCCAGCGTGGCGACGGTGCGGCTCACGGCCGGCTGGGATAGCCCCAGCCGTCGGCTCGCCGCCGTGAAACCACCCTGATCGACTACCGTGATGAACGTTTTGAGCTGCGCCAACGTCGTCATCGATCCTCCATAACGGCAACGTCATCGCCCATATCAACAACGTTATGCAAAATTCGCATTCCACAACGTTTCAGTAATCATAAGCCGTCTAAGGAGGAAACCATGACCGCAAGGCGCGTACTGATCACCGGGGCATCCAAGGGGATCGGCCGGGCAGTCGCCGACCGCATCGCGAAGTCCGGCGACATACCGGTCGGCCTGGCCCGCACCGGGCCAGACGACTTCCCGGGCGAGTTCTACGAGGCGGACCTCACCGATCGGGCGGCGACCGACGCCGTGCTCGGGCTTGTCCTGGCCAACGGGCCTATCGACGCGGTGGTCAACAACGTGGCCGTCGCCCGGTTCGGCCGCATCGATTCGATCGATCTGGACGACCTGGCCGTCACGTGCGACCTGAACGTGCGCGCCGCCGTGCAGGTGGTCCAGGCGGTGCTGCCCGGCATGCTGGCCAACGGGTGGGGGCGCATCGTCAACGTCACCAGCTTGACCACGCTGGGCACCCCGGAGCGCACGCCCTACGCGGCAACGAAGGCGGCACTGGAGGCGTGCACCCGAATCTGGGCCGGCGAGCTCGCGCAGTCCGGCATCACGGTCAACGCCGTGGCGCCGGGACCCATCGAAACCGAGATGTATCGCGCGCTGAGCCCGGTCGGGTCCGAGCGCGAAGCGCGTATCCTGCAGACGATTCCGCTGCGCCGGCTCGGGACACCCCGCGAGATCGCGCATGCGATCTGCGCGCTGCTGGATGAGGATGCCGGCTACATCACCGGTCAGGTCATTCGAGCCGACGGCGGCGGCAGCATCGCCGCATAGCGGCACTCATCGGTGAGGCTCACGGCGCGGCCGACTAGCTGGAATCGTTGGCGCGCAACGCATCGATCAGTCGGTCCATCACCGCGCCGGCGTCCGCGCGTGCCCGACGATGATCGTCGGCGCGGGCGATGTAGAGCGTCGCCTCGCGCAGTGCCCCCATGATCGTCAGGGCGGTGGCCTCGACGGGCTGGCGGGGAATGCTGCCGGATTCGATGGCGTCGGTGAGCAGTCCTTTCACGAACCCGATGTTGTAGCGGTGCCCGATGTCGCTCCAGCGTTCCCACCCCAGCACCGCCAGCGCCTCCAGCAGGACGATGCGCTGGATTTCGGGTTCGGCGCACGCGTCCAACCAGAGCCCGGAACACAGTCGCATGATCTCGACCGGATCGGAGTGCCCGGCGGCGGCGACCGCGTCCACCATCCGGGCGGCCATCTCCCCCTCCACGCGCTCGAACACCGCCGCGAATAACTCTGTCTTGTCAGCGAAATGGTGGTACAGGGCCCCGCGTGTCACCCCCGCGTTGCGGACGATCGTTTCCAGGGACGCGTCGGCGAATCCCACCGACGCAAACAACGGCCGGGCAGCGCCGATCAACGCATCGCGTGTCTCGGCCGCACGCTCCGCCTGCGTGCGGCGACCACCCTGCGCCATCGACCCTTACCTTCCACGCCTCCGTAGGCATCTTCATACATACCGTATGAAGATCCGCCGATCGTGCGACCGACCGATGTCTGGTCGCGGTCGGCCGTCCGGCTCAGAACACCCTGAGCCGGCGAACGACATCCAGCGACGACGGGTCACCCTCGGCCTGCACACCCAAGTCTGCCCAGGTGCCGCGCTGGGTTACCCAGCGCACGAAGGCCTGCGAGTCGGACGTGACACGCGCCCCGGCGTCGGCGCGAGCGCCGATGTTTAAGGTGCGGGCGCACAACCCATCGAGGCGAACCGCCACGCCGGTGTGTAAGTCGGTGAGCAGCGGCACATTCTGCTGCGGCAGTGCCGCTTCGATCCAATCGAGGGTGGGGGCAAGCCGCAGCTCGTCGACGGGCGGCGGGTCTCCCGGTAGCGGCCCGTCGGGGGCGAAGAGGTCGTACCGCGTGTGGATGAGCGATTCGAAGACGAAGGTTGTCGGCACCAGCGAGGCCGGATAGGTTCCGACGTCGCCTATGGGGATGTCGACGTCCTGACCCTCTATCGCGGCGAGTACCTCCAGCCCTCGAGCGCTGACGGACTCATAGTCGGCCACAACCTCTTCGGGGGTCATAGCGCGCCGCGATTGCACGTAAAGGTCCGCCGCGCGTTCGGCCGGCAACTCGCCGGGGCTGGGCAACCTGGACGGATCGACCGCCAGCCAGAAGCTGCACGCCATGTGCGACACGAGGTCTTGCACCGACCAGCCGGGGCAACCACTGTCCTTCGCCCACAACACATCCGGCATTTGCGAACAAAGCTCCAAAACGATTCCGCGTTCTTCCGCCAGGGCGTCCAGCGTGGCGCTCATCCGTCCCACCTTTCCAGATACATACCGTATGTATTAACATACACACAGTATGTATGAAGTCAAGGCATGGTCCAATACACCCCAGGGCAGCGCAGTACCGGGTTAGCCAGTGCCGAGGAGGCGTTGCTTCTGTTCGGCGAATTCGGTGTCGGTCAGCGCGCCGCTGGCGGGGAGCTCGACGAGTTTGCCTAGCACGTCGGTGATTTCACGCAGCTCGGCGGCGTTTCCGGTCGGCGTTCCGCGCGGCACCCCCCGCTCTTGCAGTGCTGCGGCGGGAACCTGACGCCCGGGCGTGTCGCTCGTGCCCGCCGATCGCTGCGACCGGGGGTCGGGCGTGCCGCGGCCGGGCATGCTCAGCAACGGCGCCCCACCGAACAGGGGTAGTTGGCCGGATAGGCCGGGGCGTAGCCATACATCGCGGCGACGTCTTGGGCCCACATTTCGCCGTAGGCGACCTCGGCGACCGCGATCGCGGCGGGGCGATGCCTCGCCCAAGGTCTGCGCGGCGACGCGCACCATCTCGTCGGTAACCCGGGTCGCCTGAGCCGCCGTCACCCCCAGTCCGATCGCGGGAAGATGCAGACGTTATTACATTGCGCGACAGCACATTCCATGCCGCCGCGGTGTAGCGGCGCGAACGGTGAGCCGGTGGCGATCAGGGCCCGTCGGTCCATTGGTCCAGCTCGGCGGGGCGCGCCTCGGCGCGGCTCGTGGGGTTGGACAGCGGGAAGATGATCGGCCGGTCGGTCTTACCGGCCAGCTCGCGCACGATGCTCTCGGTGAAGGCGCCCGCTGCGGTCGACAGGCCGAGCAGTCTGGCCGGCCCCCACAGCTCATCGGCCATCGTCAATGTCCCCTTCTTTGCGACTCTCGCGGCAACGGGAAATGGCGGTGTCCACATCATCTTCGATCATCGAGAACGTTTTGTCTGCTGAGCCGTCGAGGCCGCCGTGCCGGCGCGCGACTCGCTATCGGATGGACGCTTCGAGATTGAACCGGCGCGTCATGGCCGTTTGCACGCTTCGTTCGAGGACCATCCGGCCGAGTCGCAGTTTGCTGCAGGCGACGCGGTTCTCACGAATTCTGGTACCCGAGTTGCGGTAAGCATCGACGTAGGGCTCAAAGTCGCGGCGCTTTTGGAGGAGCGCTTAGTGGTTTGCCCGAATCACCGGAGCAAGAAATCTTTAACTGACACTATTCCAATACGGCCGTACATCACGTTATCGTAACCGAGGCGCCGTCCCGCCAGGTCCGCAAGCGTCGCGTGGCTTCGCCAAGATTGCGCCGGCTCTGTGGGTGGCAATCGACAGGTGGGGTCATCGCGTCGAGATAAATGCTTGTTCGAGTGGCAGTTTCGTGTTAACGATGCACGATTTAAATGGCATTTGCGTGTCGACTACCTCACACGAGCACACGATCGGTTGACAGAACTCCCTCTGCGATTGCGGACCCGAGAGGGGATCCTTATGATTGCGCCGCGGAAGGGTCGGCGAGTCATTTTGTCTGCGCTGCTTGGCGCTATGCGCACCATCAACTGAAAACACCGTGAACCCAACCAAATGTGCGCATCCTTCGTCGCAGCGCGGCCCACGGCGCTCGGTCGGCCCGCGGAACTGGACGGCTCCGGCAATCGACTTACTCAGCAATTCATCCGCGTTGCGGTTAGGGTCATCCGGACCGGCGTCGCCAGCTGACGGACGAAAGGTAACGCATGTTCTTGGGCACAGTTGAAGACTGGACAGCCGAGGGCGCCGTCGTCTCCTGGTACCCCACCGCCGCTACCTATCGGCGCGCGGCCGAAGCCCAACACCATCCCGCCCCGGTGAGTTATCAGCAGGCGCAGCATCTTCGCTATTACCGCCGGCAGGTCAGTCGCGGCCGGGATATCCCCCGACTGTGCATCGGGGCCTGGGAAATCGGCGGCGTCTGCGACATCGACGCGATGACGCAAGCCGTGAACGCTCATCTGCGGCGACACGACACCTACCACGACCGCTTTGCCTTCGGCGCCGACGACAAAATCCTTCGCTATGTCATTCCCGACCCCGAAGTCATCACTTTGGAGCCAGCCGATCTCGGCAGGATGGCTCCGACCCAGATCCGAAAACTGCTTCTCGATACGCCCGACCCGCTGCAATGGGACTGCTTCACCTTCGGGATCATCCAGGCCGAAGACCGGTTCACCATCTATATCGCCGTTGACCATTTGCGCGCCGATGGCATGTCAGCGGGCGTGATCTTTCTCGACATCCAAACGATGTACTTCGCCGCGTTGCAACGAGCGCAGAGCCCGCTGCCGCCGGCTCCGAGTCATCGCCAGTACAGCGCGAATCAGTACGCGTACACCCGTGGCCTGAACGAAGAGTCGCCCGAAATCCAATCGTGGCGGGCGTTTCTCGCGGCAAACAATGGCGCGTTGCCGAAATTTCCCCTGGAACTGGGCGAGTCGCACGCCGATACACCGGGGGCCATCGACGTGTTCGACCTGATCGATGACGACCAGGGCCGACGGTTCGAGGCGGCGTGCCGTCTCGCGGGAGCACGTTTCAGCGGTGGCGTGTTCGCCTGCGCCGCGCTCACCGAGCACCGGTTGACCGGCGCCGCAACATATTTCGGGTTGACCCCGTTCGACAACCGCCGCGATCCCGCGCACGCCACCGCGGTCGGATGGCTGGCCAGTTTCGTCCCGTTGACAATCCCGACTGCCGGTGCGTCGTTCGATGAGGTGGTCAGCGCCGCTCAGGCATCTTTCGACGGCAACACGGCCCTGGGCGCGGTGCCGTACTACCACCTGCTCGAGTCGACGGACCCGTCGTCGAGCCCGATCGAAATTCCCGACCGCCCGGTGCCGATGCTGTCCTACATCGACATCCGCAAGTTGCCCTTCGGTGATTACTTCGACGGCCTGCGCGCCGGCGTCTGGGGTGACAACCGGCTGTCGGAGACGGTGTGCATGTGGGTCAATCGCATGCACGACAAGACGCAACTGGTAGTCGCCTATCCGGGCACCGACATCGCCCGCAGGTCCGTCTTGCGCTACGTCGAAGCGATGCGCGCCGAGTTCACCCGAGTGTCCGAGGCCGGGCCGCGTATCGATGCGTGACGCCCGCCACGTCCTGTCGCCGCGGGAGGTCTCGGTATGAGTGCCCTCGTGGCACTCACGTTGCGCACGATGTCGGGCTCCCGGCGCGATGCCGACCTACTCTTCGCGGCGCTGGCTCCGGTTGGCTGCTTTTTGGGGTTCACCCTGGTGCTGGGCGGCATCATCCACACCGGCCCGATGACCTATCCGCAATACGTCCTCCCCGTGGTCATCGTGCAGGCGATGCTGTTTGGGGCCATGACCACAGCCGACCGCGCAGCGCGAGACCGGTTGTCCGGCTTCGGGTCCCGGCTCCGCACCCTGCCGATCCCGGCGGGGGTGCCACTGGGCGCACGGTTGCTCTACTGCCTGATACGCGCGGTCATCGCGCTGGTCGCTTCTCTTGCGATCGGGTGGTCGTTCGGTTTCCGGATACAGGCGGGCCCGGACGCCGCGGTTCTGTTCGTGATCATCGTCGTGGCGTTCGCGATGGCGGTGTGTCTCGGCGCTGACGCTTTGGGCTCCCGCGTCGGCACCGTCGAGTCGTCAAGCCAATTGCTGCTCCTTCCCCAGCTGGTCCTGGTGTTGTTGTCCACGGGCATCGCTCCGGCGGATTCGTTTCCGACATGGCTGGGACCGTTCATTCGCTACCAACCGGTGTCACAGGTCACCGAGACGCTGCGCGGTCTTTCCACTGGTCACATCCCGGGCAGCGAGCTGGCGGTGTCGCTGGCGTGGTGTCTTGGATTGCTGGCACTGTTCGGCGGACTCGCGGTGCGCATGCAAGGACGCGTCAGCGCGGGGAGTTCGGGCGGCGCTCGGATCGTGCGCAGGCCGCGTCGGGACGCCTTGCCGGCGGGTGATTCGTCCGTCGAACAGACGCGGATGGCAATCAAAACCGATTCAGGTCAACGGCTTTCGCATCGGGCACCGCTGACGGCTTTCGTCAGTCAAAGCGCATCGGAGGCGGGACGGCTACTGCGCCGCTGGCGGCGTGATCCGATCGTCGCGGTGCAGGCGCTGTTGTTTCCCACCTTTCTGCTCATCATCTACAAGCTGCTGGTCGGCAAATCCGTCCTGGCCATCACCGGACACGACAGCCTCTACGGGCTGGTGCCCCCATGTGCGCGGTGGTCGGCGCCGTGTTCGGAACCCTCGGCGCCGGTTTGGCTTTGCCGTCCGAACGGGAGTCCGGTGTGCTGACCAGATTGTGGGTACAGCCGATTCATCGGGCCAGCACCGTGGCGGGCCGACTGGTCGCCGAAGCCGCCCGAACCATCACGTCGGCCGTCGTGCTCACCGTCTTCGGAATCGCTTTGGGTCTGCGATTCAGCTATGGCTGGGTGGCGATGCTGGCCTTCGTGCTGGTGCCCGTGGCGATTTCGGCGGGCATGGCGACATTGGTCATCGCGATCGCGGCCCGCGCGGACGGCAAGGCGATGGTGACCTGGCTGGGTGCGGGGTGCGTCGTGCTGTTGTTCCTCAATACCGGCGTCGCGCCGGCCGAGGTGTTTCCGGGATGGCTGCAACCGCTGGTGCGTTTCTCGCCGATATCGCCGACGATCGAGGCGATGCGCGCGCTCGCGGAGGGCGGGCCCGGGCTGTCGCCGCTGTGGCAGGCGGGCCTGTGGGGCGGCGTCCTGGTCGCCGCGTTCGCGCCGGCGGCGGTGCGCGGGTATCGGGCCGCGGCCGAGGCGGGGTGCTAGTGACCAGGCTGGCGCTGTTGGACCAGGCCGCCTTCCTCCGGCTGCGCGCCACCGGCCAAGGCAGCACGGTGCAATGCACGTGGGTTTACGACCGTGACGTGAACATCGACGAATTGCAAGCCTTCAAAGACAATCTCGGTGCCGGTCTGCTCGGCCGCCGAATCGAGCGCTCGCCGCTGCCCTTCGGGCGTCATCGCTGGGTGGTCGACGGCCGCTCGCCCGACA
This sequence comes from Mycobacterium arosiense ATCC BAA-1401 = DSM 45069, assembly GCF_002086125.1. Classification (GTDB taxonomy): domain Bacteria; phylum Actinomycetota; class Actinomycetes; order Mycobacteriales; family Mycobacteriaceae; genus Mycobacterium; species Mycobacterium arosiense. The sequence goes on along the minus strand of NZ_MVHG01000003.1, from coordinate 97,918 downwards.
TCGCGTGGGAACCGCGGCAACCGCGACACCAGATCGGCGCGTGGCTGGAAAGGCGCGCCCAGCTGCCGGTGGACCCCGAGCACGGCCCGACGTTTCACCTCGCCGTGTTGCCGCTGGACGACGGCGGCGCAGCGGTCACCCTGGTGGGTTCACACTGCGTCGTCGACGGGCTGGGCATGGCAACGGCCGTCACCGAAGCGGTCAAGGGAGAACAACGCAATCTTGTTTACGCACAGCCGAACTCACGTAACCGATGGCGTGCGGTGGGCGAGGATCTCGCCGATGCCGTGATCACCCTGCCGGCGGCGATCCGGGCGCTGATTGCGACGCTGCTGATATTGCTCAGAGTGACCTCCGAACGGCAACCCTCGCCGCGCACGCGGAACCTGGAGGTGCTCACCTCGACCGGCGACGACGCGAACGCGTCGCCGTCGGTGACAATCCAAACCGACGCTGCTGCTTGGGAAGCCCGAGCGCGCAGCCTCAATGGCAGCAGCAACGCGCTCTTCGTCGCCTTCGCCGCTCGGCTGGCGCACCGGATGGGCAGAGTGCTGCCCGACGGAAACTCCGTGACTGCGGTGCTTCCGGTCAGCGACCGCGCCGCCGACGACGACCGCGCCAACGCGCTGACCTCGATCACTGTGACGGTCGACGGCACGTCGGTGGCCGACGACCTGACCGCTGTGCGCGCCGACGTCAAGAGCGCGCTGACGTCCCTGGAAGAACAGCCCAACGAAATGGTCGCCGGGTTGCCACTCATCCCGTTCACGCCGCGATGGCTGGTCCGGCGGGCCGAAGGCATCGCCATGTCGTCTGGCCAACTGCCGGTGGGATGTTCCAATCTCGGCGTCCTCGATGCCGCCATCAGCCGCATCGACGGCGCGGATGCATCCGAGCTTTCCATGCGACTAGCCGAGCAGGGCATCACCCGGGCTCGTATCGAACAGGCACACGGCCAATTGTTCTGTGCCACAGGGACGGTCAACGGCAGCCGGTTTCTCACCGTCGTCGCGTACCGAAGCGGGTCCGAGAACATCACAGCCGCGCGCGAGCTCGCCCGCGGCGCGCTGGCCGATCTGCACCTGTCCGCCACCACCGTGGACGGGGGCCGCGGCTGATGGTGGCTTTGGGCGTCGAGGCGACTCCCCGTGCGCGGCATCACCTCCGCTACCTGGGCATCGGGGCCGCGATCGCGGCCTGGTCGGCGGTCGTGCTGTGGTTGGCCATCGACGTCGTTCCGCTCGACGTGTACTGGATGTCCTACTACACCGCCGATTACAGCCACGGCTTCGTCCGCCGTGGCCTCGCCGGTGAATTGGTGCACTCGGTCCCCGGACACTATTTCGCGGCCTCGCTCGGCCTGCGGTGGCTGTCAACGGCGACCTACCTGTGCGGACTGGCTGCGGTCGCCGGCGTGGTGCTGTTCTGCGGCCGCCGCTCTGAGCGCCGGCTTATGACGGCGATGGCGATTCCGTTGCTCCCCTTCGGCATACCGTTCGCCGCGTTCTCGGGCCGGCCGGATCTATTCGGAGGGGCGGCGCTGGCGCTGTTCAGTTCGGCGCTGGCGGTCACGCGTTCCCGGGCCATCGCGTCGGGCTGTTGCGCAACCTACGGTGCGGCGATCGCGGTGTTGACCCTGATGCACGAGGCGATTGGGCTGCAGTTCGCCTTGGGAGCCGTGCTGGCGATCATCGTTCTCGGCGGCGCGCTGGGAACCGCCCAGCGACGTGGCGCGCTCGTGGCCGTGACACCGGGAGTCATCGCCGTGGCCGTCGTGGCGGGGCTCGGTCGGCACGACATCGCCTCGCAGCTGTGTGCGTCCGTACCGCATCGGCTGATGCCCAACCCCTTCGCCACGGTCACGTCGCCGCAAACGCTGCTGCGCTTTGTGATCGACGGACAGAGTCCGCAGACCGACTATCACGACTGGGTGTGCCGCAACGTGCTGCCGAACTACGACCACCGGATCGGGGACGCCGTCCGCGCCGTCAACCACATCGGAACACTGGGCCTCACCATCTCTTTGCTATTCGGCGCCGCCGCGCTGGCGATGACGCTGTGCGGACTCAGCAAAGTTTCCGGCGTGCCGCTGCGCGCGTTCGCCCAGGCGCTACAAGGCCGGATGAACTGGGTGATCGCCGGCCTGGGGTTGGTCATTCCGGTATTCCTCACCGGTTACGACTGGACTCGCTGGTTGACGATCGTCGGGTTCGATGTCGCGACCGTGTTCATCCTCTTCGCGGCCCGTCGACCGGAAATCGGGCAGGCGATGACACCAAAGACGTTGCGACTGTGCGTTGTGCTGTTTATCGCGTTCGCGTTGATCCCGGTGGGTGCCGTCCCGGGCTTCGGCGGGCCCCGGATGTTCTGACCCGGCCGCGGTGTGGCTCGGTGGCAGCCGCCGCATCGCGGCTGGTAGCGTAAGTGGCACTGTGAGTTTCGGAGTTACAACGCCTGCACGGTGGTCACGACGGCAAGCTGCCTCCGCCATCTTTGCTGCGCTGGCGCTTCTCGCAGTTGTCCTCAGTTGGGGGGCTTTGCGCACCGCGACGACAACGCACGTCGTGGCGCCACCGGCGGTGGCGGCATTGACCAGCCCGGTTCCTGGCCCCATGCAGCTGAGTAACGACGCGGTACCTATCCGCCGGCTTGGCGTCGGGTCCACCGTGAACGACGACAAGGCGTTCAAAGGCGGCGGGCTAAAGCGTGATCGGCCAACCGCTTTGGCGTTTTCCACGCCCCGCCCCGCCGGGCCCGCGACACCCCCGATGGTCGCGATTCTTCGGTCTGAGCAGCGGTCCGATCCGCCCGCTCGTGCGCCGGCGTCCAGCTGCGTTGAGCAGAATCTACTGATTCGGTTCTGCGTCGCCCGCTGCTGATCACCCACGGCAGTTTCTCGCGGGCGACGCCAATGCGGCAGGTTGCACCGTAGCCACCACCAGGTTCCGCGCCCCTGGGGTCGGCTCATGCGCTTTCGTGGCGGTTTCGGCGACGCGATCTGCACTCGTCGAAGCTGAATCCGCCCGGGATCGGTGCGCCCGCTCCGGCGCTCCCGCGGCCACGGCGCGGACCCTCGGCGTCGTCGCTGACCCTGGCGCAAGCGCGTCTCGGCTTCGGCGACCTTCCATCGAACACCTCAACTGCTGACCGTTGTGCGCAACGCCAACGACGTCCGGCGGCGCTTTGACGTCGGCCAGGTCAGCCCAAGACAGGCACCAAGAAATTAGGGATAGACATGGATTTCGGCGCATTGCCACCAGAGATCAACTCGGGTCGGATGTATCTGGGACCCGGGTCGGCGACTTTGCTGGCCGCGGCCGCGGGATGGGAGTCGCTGGCCGCCGAGCTGGCTGTCGGCGCCAGCAGCTACCGCACAGTGATCGCGAGCCTCACCGGCGAGTCCTGGTCGGGCCCGGCGTCGATGGCGATGGCGGCCGCCGTGATGCCCTACATAACGTGGATGACGGCCACCGCCGAGCAATGTGGGCAGGCGGCGACGCAGGCCACGGCTGCCGCGGCAGCTTTCGAAACCGCTTACGCGTCGACCGTGCCACCGCCGCTGATCGCGGCCAACCGCGCCCGGCTGCTGGCGTTGATTGCGACCAACATCTTCGGGCAGAACACGCCGGCCATCATGGCGGCCGAGGCCGAGTACAGCGAGATGTGGGCCCAAGACGCCGCCGCGATGTACACCTACGCCGCCAATTCGGTCGCGGCGTCGACGCTTTCGCAGGTCGCTCCGCCGCCGCAAACGGCCAATCCGGCCGGGCTCGCCGGCCACATCGGCGCCGCCACCCACGCCGCGGCGCATTTCGGTAGCAGCGCACACACGTCGGCGACACAGTGGCTTTCCTCGGTGCCCCAGACCCTGCAGGGCCTCTCCACACCGGGCTCATCCTCGAGCACCGGTCTGTCGCAGGCGGCGATGGGCACGGGCGCGACCCTCGGGTCGTCGGGAGCCTCCGCGCCGCTCAGTTCCCTGGCGGGTTTGACCGGCGCCTCGGGCAAGGGCGCGACAAAGAGCGCGAGCACCGGTGTGGGCGCGGCCTCGGGGCTGGCCTCGGCGCTCGCCGCGGCACCTGCCCCGGACGGAGCTGCGGCCGGCCTGGCCACCGAGGCGGCCGGGTACGGCGCCGACGGCGCCGGTCTGATCGCCGACGGCGGTGGAATCGGCATCGACCTCTATGGCCTGGATTTGGATTACCAGGGCTTGGCGCTGGACGAAGCGGGCGCCGGTTCCATCCTGGGGGCCGAGGGCGCCCAGGGGATAGCCGGCATGGGAGAGGCGGGCGCCGCAGGCGGTTTGGGAGGCCTCGGGCCGCTGGCGGGACTGGGTCATGGCGCCTCGGCGAGCGTGGGCCAAGCCAGTTCGCTGAGCACTTTGTCCGTACCTCCGAGTTGGGCGACGACGGTTTCGTCGGTGGCCCCGCTGCCGGCGTTCAACGGCGGTGCCGCGCCGGGCGGGTTGGCCGCCGCACCCGGGGCATCGCCCGGCACTGCGGTGTCCAAGCTGCCTCTGGGCGGCATGGTCGGGCGCGAATCGGAGGGTGCGGTTCAACGCGTCGGCATGCGCGTCTCGCTGATTCCGCATTCGCCGGTGGCCGGGTGAGGCACCGAATCGGTCATCACATTGTCAAAGGGTGGGCAAGCCCGTCGACTGCAAAGGAAATCGCCATGGAAATGTCCAAGCCACACCGGAGCGCGCCGCGCCGCGCGTCGACCCGAAAACCCCTGTCCTTGCGCACGAAAGCGGTGATGTGCGCCGTCCTGATCGTGGCGTTCGGCGCCGCGGCGCCGACGCCGGCGGGCGCCGATCCCGGCCCTGGCGGCGACGACCCCGAACCGTTCAACGGCATCAGTTGTAGCTGCGACCGGAGCGCTTCGACCGATGGTCCGCTATCGCGGCAACAAATCAGCGAGGGCATACACCAAGGGCTGTCCGGCCGGGGGCCCGCGACTTGACCCGCCGCCTGAACTTGGCGGCCCTGCTGCGGCAACATCGCGAAATCGGTGCTGCGATCCAGTCATTCATCGCAAAGCTCGAAGCCGGCGGCATGCAGACCGAGCTCGTCACGGCGATGTTGGATGCGCTTCGTCAGCACATCTATCTTGAGGAGGTCTTTCTTTTCCCGCCCCTCCGGGATGCCGGAATAATGATGCCGATCGTTGTGATGACCCGCGAACATGGCCAGCTATGGGAAACGATGGAAAATCTGAGTCAGCTGCTGGATGATCCAGCAGACGGTCCGCCGCTTGAGGCCATGTGCGACCGGCTGCTCGGTCAGCTTCGCGCGCACAGCTTCAACGAGGAGCCGGCCATCTATCTGCATGCCAACTACGATTTGCCTGCATCAACAAGCGCGGAACTGACGAGGTTTGTCGCCACCGGCCGCTTGCCCGAAGGGTGGAAGTGTCGGCAGGCGAAGAGTTGAGGCCAACGAGGTTAACGGCGTAGCCGGCCAGGTCGATTCGTAGCGACCGCGGGTTCTTTCGATAACAGGCGCAGCATGCAGCATGTTTGGCCGTCAATCGCCTGCCACCCTCGAAGCTGCCATTGACTAATGTCACCATTTGTTGTTGACTTCGTTGCATGGTCGACGGCGTTCCGGCTCGCGGGTCGTTGCGATCTCGCGGCGCGGCAGCAGTAAGTACGTACACCCTGCGGCCGATCACCGGCGTGATCCCGCCCGAGCGGGCGTGGGGGCTGTGGCTATCGCGCCAGATCATCGCCAGGATCATGGGCACGTTCGGCCCCTCGCTCGCGGGCGCCCGCGTCGAATCCGTCGACACCAGGCTGTCCGACGGCCGCCGCGTGAAGGGTGAATGGGTCTACGGACCGCGAACACCGACAAGCCACACCGAGCGCTCCTCGACGAGCGAGGGCACGATCTACTACGTGCACGGCAGCGGCTACGCCGTGTGCTCGCCAAAGACCCACCGCCGCTTGACATCCTGGCTATCGGCCCTGACCGGCCTGCCGGTGTTATGCATCGATTACCGACTGGCCCCGAAACACCGCTTCCCCACCGCGGCCGACGACGTCCGCGCGGGCTGGGACTGGCTCGTCGAGACCTGCGGGGTTCCGCCGAAACAGATTGTGATATGCGGGGATTCGGCGGGCGGTCACCTGTCCGTCGACTTGCTGCTGCAACCCGGGGTCAAGCACCCCGCCGCCATGGTGCTGTTCTCTCCCCTGTACGACCTCACGTTCGAACTGGCGCTGGCCCGGGAGCGAATACGCCCCGATCCCGCCACTCGGGCGGCGAACGCGGTCCGCCTCGTCGGCCTCTACCACAGCGGCGTCGACCTCACCCATCAACGACTGACGCTCGACGTCGCCGGCGGCCCGGCGCTCCCCCCGACCCTGATCCAGGCCGGCGGCGCCGAGATGCTGGAAGAGGACGCACGCCAGCTCGCCGCCGACATCCGGACTGCCGGCGGCCGATGCGAACTGCAGATCTGGCCCCATCAGGTGCACGTCTTTCAGGCGCTGCCACGCATGACGCCCGAAGCCGCCAAGGCGATGGCCTATGTCGCGCGCTTCATCGCGCACGCCCTGCAGGATGCGCGCGCCGTCACCGAAGGGGCCCGCTGACATGCTCGACAGACTCCTCAACAGGCCGAAAACCAGCCGCGGCGCCTTGGCCGTGGTGACCGGCGCGGGAAGCGGCATCGGCGCCGCGTTCGCCGTCGAGCTGGCCAGGCGGGGCGGTGCGGTCGTGTGCAGCGACATCGACCAGGACGCCGCACAACAAACGGCCGACGCGGTCACCGAGCACGGCGCGAAAGCGATCGGCATCCGTTGCGACGTATCGCGATTCGACGATGTGCAGGCGTTGGCCGAGCAGTCGCGGGCGTGGTTCGCGGGGCCGCCGACGCTGGTGATCAACAACGCCGGTGTCGGCGCGGGCGGTGCCGCCATCGGCGGCGCGCCGCTGGACGATTGGCGCTGGACCCTGGCGATCAACCTGTGGGGGCCGATTCACGGCTGCCACGTGTTCACCCCGATCCTGCGCGAGGCCGAGCGGCTACGCGCCCCCCGCGGCATCATCAACGTGGCCTCGGCCGCGGCGTTCGGAGCGGCGCCCGGCATGGCCGCCTATAACGTCAGCAAGGCCGGTGTGCTCTCACTCTCGGAAACCCTAGCCGCCGAACTGGCCGGGACACCGGTGCGGGTCACCGTGCTGTGCCCCACCTTCGTCAAGACCAACATCCTCGAATCCGGCCGCATCAGCGAGCAATCCAGCGAACTGGCCGCAAAGCTGATGCGGTGGACCGGATTATCCGCCGAGAAGGTCGCGCGTGACTGCCTGGATGCGCACGACCGAGGCGAGCTGTACTGCATGCCGCAATTCGACGCCAAGATCGGCTGGAACATCAAACGCCTTGCCCCGCAGACCTATACGCGGGCGGCCGGCCTGATGTCCCGCATCAACCTGCCCCGATCACCCGAGGAATAGGAGCTCCCGATGGCCATCGACATGGAAGCCATGCTCGCCAAGATCAAGGACCGGCAGTGGGCACTCGCCGACATCAACTGGGAGGCGCCCGGCGCCGAGATGATCAGTGATGAACAGCGGCCACAACTCAAGGCTTTCATGGCCGACCTGTGCTGGATCGAAAACATCGGCGCCAGGGGCTTCGCGGCGCTGGCGAAGAAGGCACCCACGCCGACCATCGCCGAGATCTACCGCTACTTCCACGCCGAGGAGCAGCGCCACGCCAACGCTGAATTGGCGCTGATGAAGCGCTGGGGCATGCTCGAGGACGGCGAGGTTCCCGAGCCGAACGTGAACATCCGACTGGCGATCGACTGGTTGGACCGCTGGGCCGACGACATGCCGCTGTCTTTGCTCGGCACCGTGATTCCGATGCTCGAAGTCGCACTCGACGGCGCCCTGTTGAAATTCCTCCTCGACGAGGTGCACGACCCTCTGTGTCACCAGGTCTTCGAGAAGATCAACAACGACGAATCCCGCCATCTGGTCGTCGATTTCGAGGTGCTGGACATGATCGGGCACGCAAAGGTCCGGCGGTTACTGATCGACTTCGTCGGTCACAATGCCACTCCGGGCCTGATCATCGGCGCGATCATGGGCGCACCGCTGATCAACAGGATCCGCAACGAGATCACCGCCATGGGTATGGAGCCGGAGCGGCTCTACCGGGCTGTGAAACGATTCCGAGAGCTTGGTGATCGCGGCGAGCGTACCGGGCGGGTACCGACTTATCGTTTCCTGCGGCGCTACGCCGGAGTGGTCACCAATCCACGCCACCCGTACCACCTGCTGGCGAATTCGATGGTGTGGCTGTCCGACCGGTACCCGCGGCCCCTGCTTCCGTCGGTGCCGACCTGGGTTAAAGAGCTCACCCACGAGCCGGCGGCGTGACCGTGGCCACCGACCGCGTCCATGCGGCGCTCATCATCGGGGCCGGCTTCACCGGACTGGGGGCGGCGATCCGCCTGGCCGAGGCCGGCGTCGACGACGTCGTGCTGCTCGAGCGCGCCGATCGCGTCGGCGGGACCTGGCGCGACACAACGTATCCCGGGGCCAGCTGTGACGTCCCGTCGCTGCTGTACTCCTACTCCTTCGTCAAGAACCCGACCTGGTCGCGCACCTACTCGCCGGCCCCCGAGATCTACCGGCATCTCGAGGAGATGGCGAGCAGATTCGACATCCGCAGCCGCATCAGGTTCGGCCACGAAGTCAAGGGCTTGACCTTCGACGCCGAAGCCGGGGCCTGGACCGCCACCACCAAGAACCGCAAGAGGTTTGACGCCCGCACCGTCGTGCTGGCCTCGGGTCCCCTGTCCGACGTCAGCTTCCCCGACATCCGGGGCCTGGACACCTACCGCGGACACAAGATCCACAGCGCGCGCTGGGATCACGACTACGACTTCGCCGGCAAGCGGGTCGCGGTCATCGGTACCGGTGCCAGCGCCATCCAGATCATCCCCGAGCTGGTCAAGCGCGCCGGGTTCGTCAAGGTCTTTCAGCGCACACCGTGCTGGGTGCTGCCCCGCTTGGACGTCGCCACCCCACCGGCGGTGCAGGCTTTGTTCACCAAAGTCCCTGCCACTCAACAGCTTGCACGCCAAGCGCTGTACTGGGGCCACGAGGCAAGCGCCACGGCACTGGTGTGGGACACACCGCTGACGTCGCTGGTCGCCCGGCTGGGGCGGGCCCACCTGCGCGCCCAGGTGAAGGATCCCTGGCTGCGGCGTCAGTTGACGCCGGACTTCAGGCCGGGGTGTAAACGCATGCTGGTGTCCAGCGACTACTACCCCGCGCTGCAACGCGACAACTGCAAGCTCATCGACTGGCCGATCGCCACCTTGAGCCCGGTCGGCATTCGCACCAGCGACGGCATCGAGCACCACCTCGACTGCATCGTGTTCGCCACCGGGTACGACGTGCATCTCACCGGTCCGCCGTTTCCGGTCACCGGGCTCAACGGGCGGTCGCTGGCCGCCGAATGGGCCTACGGCGCACAGGCCTACAAGAGCATCAACGTGCACGGGTATCCGAACCTGTTCATCATGACCGGCCCGAACTCCGGGCCGGGGCACAACTCGCTGCTGGTCTACATCGAGGGCCAGCTCGACTACGCCGTGCGCGGCATCACCACCATCCTCAACGAGGACCTGCGTTATCTCGATGTGCGCGACGAGGTCCAGCGCCGACACAACGAGGACCTGCAACGCCGGCTTACCAAAACGACCTGGATGTCAGGTTGCCGCAGTTGGTACCTGACCAAGGACGGATACAACGGGTCGATGTATCCCGGTTTCGCGACGCAGTATCTTCGCCAGATGAGGGATTTCCGGTACGAGCACTACCAGGCGGTGGCGCGCCGCGCCCAGACGCGGGCCACCGCGTCGGCCTGAGCGGCCGCACCGACATGGCCACCGAACGCGCATCGCGGCCCGAACCCGGCACCATCGCCGGCGTGCTGCACAACGTGCGGCGCGCGCCCAAGCGCGTGCGGCGCCAATCGCGGGAATACCGCCAACTCATCGAGGGCGCGGTGTCCCAGCTTTTCGAGTCGGCCGTCCGGCACCCGCACGGCGACGCGAACTCCGGTGAATACCGGATCGACGACCTGGCCCGGCTGGCCGGCACCACCACCCGCAACATCCGCGTCTACCGCGACCGCGGGCTGCTGCCGCCGCCACTGCGGGTGGGGCGCATCGCCCTGTTCAACGACACCCATCTGACCCGGCTGCGGCTCATCACCTCGATGCTCGACCGCGGCTACAACATCGCACACGTGCGCGAAATGCTCAGCGCGTGGGAGGAAGGCAAAAACCTCGGCGACGTGCTGGGCCTGGAAACCGCTATCGTCGGCACCTGGACCACCGAGAAGCCGGAAACCGTGTCGCTGGCTCACGCCCAGCGACTGGTCGACGACGCCGATGCGTTCGACCGCCTGGTGGCGCTTCAGCTGATCCGGATCGATGGGACGCAGGCCACCATCACCCGCCCAAAGCTCATCGAGGCGTTCAACGAAATCCGCGGTTACGGCGTCAAATTGGACAAGCTCATCGACCTGCACGAGCAGATCGTCCCTGAGATCGACAAGATCAGCGACATGCTGGTGCGCGCCGGGGCCGAACATGTGCTCGACCGCATCAAGCCCGGTGAACCGCTGCCGGCCGACGCCGAAATCGCCGAGCTCATCACCATGTTGGTGCGCTTCCGCACTCAAGCGGTGGCCACCGTCACCGCCACGCTCGCGTCGTCCATCGAATCCAACATCGAGTCGCTCGTCGGCCGCATCTTGACCGACTATCTCGAATCGACCTCTTCGGTCTGAGGCCGGCGTCGCGCGCACCTCGAGGTATTCGCGGTCCTCGCAGACAACTGCGTCAGTGCTGGCTCAGCGTCAAAGTTCCTTTCGTTTGAAGCACTTTGCTCGCAGTGATCTTCTCGGTCCTGCGGGCCTCCCGCTCGAGGTAGCGCCGCTTGGACTCGTCGAATCGCTCCGAGGCATCCTCGAGTTCCATGATTAGCAGCGCGAGATCGTCGCGCATCGCGCCGCTTCACCGGTGAAGTCTTCGCGTTCGAAAATTCGCCACTTCCTCAGCACCGGCATCACGACTTCGTCGAGGTGAATGCGCGGGTCATAGACGCCGCCGACCGCGATGATCACCGCCTTGCGGCGAAACTCCGGAACCGTGAATCCGGGCATCTTGAAATTGCGCAGGATTCGATGCACCGACCTCATCGCCTGGTCGGGGGCGATGTCCAAACCCGCGGCGCTGACATCCCGGTAGAAAAGCATGTGCAGGTTTTCGTCGTGCGACACCCTGGCCATCAACTGCTCGGCGACGGTGTCGTTGCTGGCCTTGCCCGTGTTGCGGTGTGAGACCCGGGTGGCGAGTTCCTGGAAAGAGACGTACATGACCGAGTCGAACAGGCTTTCAGCGAACATGTCGCCCTGCTGATTCTGGCCCGGGCTGAAACCTCTCGTCATTTGCTCGAGCCGCAGCTTCTCCAGCTCCACCGGATCGACGGCGCGGGTCACCACGAGGTAGTCGCGCAACGCCGTGCTGTGTCGGGCCTCCTCGGCGGTCCATCGATTCACCCACTGTCCCCACGGCCCGTCCATGCTGAAGTTCATCGCGATCTCACGGTGGTAGGACGGCAAATTGTCCTCGGTCAGCAGGTTTTGCACCATCGCGACCTGCGCGACGTCCGGCAGCGCGCTCTGTCCGGGCTGCCAATCCTGGCCGTCGGGCCCGTAGAAATTCTTCCCGTCCGACCAGGGAACGTAATCGTGCGGACTCCACTCCTTGAACATCGAGAGGTGGCGATTGAGCAGGTGCTCGACCACCGGCTCGAGCTCGTGAAGTAGCTGCAGGTTGGTCAGAGGTTTGGACACAAAGCCCTCCCAGTTATCCGTCGCGGCGTAACCGCGGTGTATCTGTGTCATGCGGTTACATAAAAATGACACGCGAGGGAAAAGGGCAAATAGGGCCGAAAGTCACTACTGCCATGAACCGTGACGCAGGGAACACCGAACGGCCGGGCGAGCGGGCCCACCGTAAAAGCTATTGACGCGCAATCAGATACGGCGCCAGCGTGGACAGCTTCTCGCAGGTCTCTTCGAACTCACGATCGGGCGTGGACCCCTCGATGATGCCCGCACCCGCCCGCAGCCACGTCCTGCCGTCACGCTCGTAAGCCGCCCGCAACGTCAGCGCCGCATCCAGGCCGCCGTCGGCCGAAATCATCACGACCGCACCCGAATACAGCCCGCGCGGCCCCTCGTCGAGGCGCATGATCGCTTCGACCCCGGCGGCTTTTGGGATGCCCGAGGCGGTGACCGCGGGGAACAGCGCCTCGAGCGCGTCCATCCGGTCGTTCGAGGTGTCAAGACGGCCGCTGATTGTGGAGCCGAGGTGTTGCACGCTCCCCCGTTCCCGCACCGTCATGAAATCGGTGACGACTGCGGTGCCGGGCTCGGCGATCTCGGCCATTTCCTGCAGCGAGCTTCGTACCGAAATGGCGTGCTCGACAATCTCTTTGGAATTCGTCTCCAAGTCGTCGCGGGCCTGGCGGTCACGGACCTCGCCGCGGCCGAGTGCACGGGTTCCCGCCAGCGGTTCGGTCACCACGACGCCGTCATGGTGGACGGCCGCGACCAGTTCCGGGCTGTAACCCACGGCGCGAATTCCGCCCAGCCGCAGCAGAAACGACCTCACCGGGGTGTTGTGCCGCCGGGCCAGCCGATAGGTGGACGGGAAGTCGAGCGGGAAAGGCACTTCGAGAGAGCGGGAAAGGATGACTTTGTGATAGTGGCCCGCGGCGATCTCGCCGACTGCCGACGCGACCCGGTCACGGTAGCCGGACGGGTCAGCGATCACGTCGACCACCGAGGCGCCGCGCACGTCGGACACGCCGGCGCCGAGCACGTCCAGGACTTCGTCCCGGTGGTCGGCCGATGCACCGGACAGGCGAACCCCCTCCCGGGTCACCACGATGCGGCCGTTCGGCCAAAACACCCGGGCAAGTGCGGTTCCCGGCGCCAGTCGCTGCTGCAGCCCGTAGCGATACACGCCGAACTCGAAGGCAATCCAGCCAAAGAGCTGGTCGGTCTCCAGCAACAGCCGGTCGATGGCTTCGCCGAGAACCGGCCCCGGCCGGCCCGACCATTGTTGGCATTGGGTCACGCCGTCGCGGATCACCCGCAGCTCGTCGCTGTCGAGCTCGATCATGGCGCGCACGCCGGTGGCGAGCACCCATTCACCACCGCGCTCATAGAGCAGATACTGTTCCCCGACGCGGTCGGAGAGCTCCGCGGCCAACTCGGCCGCCAGGTCCGCCGGGTCGATATGCACGGGAAGCGGGATCGACGGCGACTCAGAGCCGGCGGGACTTGTCTCGACGCTGACCTCGGTCACGATTAGTAAATGTAGCCTAACCTATGTAGCTGTGCGCAACCGATCCCGCGAAGCGCCCGCTCGATTGCCGCATTCGGCTAAAACTCCCGCGGAGTTAAATCGCTGCGCCGGTCCGGCGCGTCCCTCGCAGCCCGTTGCGGCCCCGGCATTACCGAGCCGTTTGTGCGGGTAGAGCCGCTAAAACTGCGCCCTCGCGGGGCAGGTCCGGCCGTCGGCCGTGACGATCGCCGCCCCAAAGGTTTCCCAACCGTTTACGTCGCGGCCGCACAATAGGCGGCTCCGGCAGCCAGACTTTTCCTAGCGTCACTGCCTGCACCGCCCGGATTGCCGCATTGGAGGAACGCCGTGTTCATAATCCGGCTTTTCAACGGCGAGGAAGTGCACGCGAGCGAAGGCGACGAGCTGGAGATCAATCCGCAGACGGGCGTGCTGTCGGTTTCCCGGGTCGACGGTTTCGAGGAAATCACGACGCATTACTCGCCGTCCGCGTGGCTGTCGGTGACGCACCGGAAGAAGGGCGCCGGCGTCCGGCCCTCGCTCGTCCCGTCGGCGCGTTGACGCTTTATTGATTCCACAGTAAACACACAGCACTTTCACACCAAACTAGCGGCAGCGTTAACGGCCCCACGCACGGACTTTCGAACGGATGATCTCCGCTCTGACCAGCAGTTTTCCCGGTCACCGGCAGCCTTGCGGGGTGGCCGACACCCTGTGTACTGCCGAGTGGCGGCGGGCCTACGGCGGGGATAAATTCTTGACGGTCGTCGGGATGTTGTTTCGTGGTTGCTCCGCTTGCGGACGGTGCTTCCCCAGATCAGCGCTCTAATTTCACGGAGGCATTAATGCTGCAAGAGTTCTGGCACAACTTCACCCACAACCTGTTCAAACCGCTTTTGTTGTTCTTCTACTTCGGGTTCCTGATTCCGATCCTCAAGGTGCGGTTCGAATTTCCTTACGTCATCTATCAGGGATTGACGATGTACCTGTTGCTGGCCATCGGCTGGCACGGCGGTGAAGAGCTCGCCCAAGTCAAGGCTTCCAGCGTCGGCGCCATCGTCGGATTCATGGTGGTGGGCTTCCTGCTCAACTTCGTGATCGGCTGCATCGCCTACCTATTGCTGACTGTGCTGACCTCGCTGCGAGCGGTCGATCGAGCGACGGTCGCCGGCTATTACGGTTCGGATTCGGCGGGAACGTTCGCCACCTGCGTGGCGGTGCTGGCCACCGTCAACCTCGTGTTCGACGCTTACATGCCCGTGATGCTGGCCGTCATGGAGGTTCCCGGCTGCCTGGTGGCGCTGTATCTGGTTGCGCGACTGCGGCATCGGGGGATGGACTCGGCGGGCTACATGCCCGACGAGGCCGGCTACACGCCACCGGTCAAGGTGGGCGTCGGCCCCGGGACGGCCGCCCGTCCTCCGCACGGACAGAGTCTCGAGAGCCAAGAGGAAGCCGCCATCGAGCAGGAGCTGGAGCTTTCGATGGAAAAGCTGGATCATCCGGACTCCGAGCACGACCACGTCAGGGTCGAAAAGCAGCCCTTTCTCTCCCGTGAACTCATGCAAGAGGTGTTCCTCAACCCCGGTCTGGTCCTTCTCTTCGGCGGAATCGTCATCGGCCTCGTCAGTGGTCTGCAGGGCCAAAAGGTCGTTGCCGCCGACGACTCATTCTTCGTGGTGGCCTTCCAGGGCGTGCTCTGCCTGTTCCTGCTCGAGATGGGCATGACGGCCGCCCGCAAGCTGAAGGACCTGCGCACGGCGGGCCCGGGCTTCATCCTCTACGGTCTGCTGGCGCCGAACATCTTCGCAGCGCTGGGAATCATCGTCGCCCACACCTACGCCTACCTCACCCACACCGATTTCAAGCCGGGAACGTACGTGCTGTTCGCGGTGCTGTGCGGTGCCTCGTCCTACATCGCCGTTCCGGCGGTGCAGCGCCTGGCAATCCCGGAAGCCAGCCCGACCCTGCCGCTGGCCGCCTCACTGGGCCTGACGTTCTCCTACAACGTCACCATCGGCATCCCGCTATACATCGAGATTGCCCGCATCGTCGGGCATTGGTTCCCCGGAGCCTGACGAGTTAACCGAGCAGCGTCCGCACCACGGCGTCGGCCAGCAGCCGTCCGCGCGCGGTAAGGACCAGCCTGTCACCGTCGGACGCCAGCAACCCGTCGGCAACCACGCCCTCGGCACGCTCCCGCTCGGCCGGATCCAGCAATGCCACCGGGAGTCCTTGGCGCAGGCGGGTTTTCAACAGCACGTCCTCGGTATGCAAGGCGCCGGCGTCCAGCTGCTCGAACCCGGCCACCGGCAGCGCCGCCGCGCTCAACCGTTCCGCATACGCGTTGGGGTGCTTGACATTCCACCAGCGCGTCGCACCGAGGTAGCCGTGCGCGCCTGGCCCCGCGCCCCACCACTGGCCACCGTCCCAGTAGCCGAGATTGTGACGGCATTCGCCGCCCGGCCGCGACCAGTTGGACACCTCGTACCACGACAATCCGGCCTGGAACAGCCGCGCGTCCACCAACTCGTAGCGGTGGGCCAGCACGTCGTCATCGGGGGCGGCCAGTTCGCCGCGCCGGACCCGCCGGGCCAGCGCGGTGCCTTCCTCGACGACCAGCGCATAGGCGGACACGTGATCCACGCCGGTCTCGATCGCGGCCTCGACCGAGCACAACAGGTCGTCGTCGGACTCCCCCGGAGTTCCGTAGATCAAATCGAGGCTGACGTGCTCGAAGCCGGCGGCCAGCGCCTCGCGGGCGGCGGCGGCCGACCGGTTCGGGGTGTGGATTCGGTCCAGGACTCCCAGCACCCTCGGCGCCACCGACTGCATCCCCAGCGATACCCGGGTGTAGCCGGCCGCGCGGATCGCGTCGAAGAAATCCGGCCATGCCGACTCCGGGTTGGCCTCGGTGGTGACCTCGGCATCGGGCGCCAGCGTGAAGTGCTGGCGCACCATTTTCAGCAGCGTCGCCATCCGCGCACCGCCCAGCAGCGACGGCGTCCCGCCACCGACAAACACGGTGCTCACCGGGGGCGCCTGCAACCTCGCGGCCGCCAGTTCCAGTTCGGTCCCCAGCGCGCTGAGCCAGGCGTCCGGATTGACGCCACCCAACTCGGCCGGGGTGTAAGTGTTGAAATCGCAATAGCCGCAACGTGTTACGCAGAACGGTACGTGCACATAGATGCCAAACGGCGACCCGTCGACCGGCCCGACGTCGGGCAGCTCGACCGGGTTTTCGCGAATGGCCATGCCACATGATCCCACGCCGAACCGGTGCACCCGAGCCGTCGGTTCGCCGCCCCCGACCGCCGGCGGTCGCACGAAGTTCTAAGGCTTTGCCAGGGCGACCTCCCAGAGTCGGCCGGTAATTTTAATCACCGTGAGCCAAGATTTGACCTGCTCGCATGGCCGTCGGACAGCCATGGCACAATGGGGGCGTGACCGTTGACCAGCCCAGCCCGCACATGGTGCTCGTGGCGCGACGGCACATCGATCTCAAGCGCGTTTGCAGCTGTATCTGTCTGCCTTGACGTGGTAGACCCAGCCCCCCTGCGTCTCCAGCTGGCCGACGTTTCCGCGCCGCCCAAAAGTGCCGGTGAACTGTGCTGGCCGCGCTGGCGATCTTTTCCAAAGGAGAGAACTTCCGATGACCACCGCCCGAGCCGCGAAGCCCCGAAACGAGGGCCAGTGGGCACTGGGAAATCGTGAGCCGCTGAACCCGAACGAAGAGATGAAGCAGGCCGGCGCCCCGCTGGACGTTCGGGAGCGCATCGAGACCGTCTATGCCCGCAACGGCTTCGACAGCATCGACAAGAGCGACCTACGGGGGCGTTTCCGCTGGTGGGGGCTGTACACCCAGCGCGAGCAGGGGTACGACGGCACGTTCACCGGCGACGACAACGCCGAATTGCTGGAAGCCCGATACTTCATGATGCGGGTGCGTTGCGACGGCGGCGCGCTGTCGGTGGCCGCGCTGCGCACGGTGGGCCAGATCTCCACGGAATTCGCCCGCGACACCGCCGACATCACCGACCGCGAAAACGTGCAGTACCACTGGATCGAGGTGGAGAACGTCCCCGAGATCTGGCGGCGGCTCGCCGCGGTCGGACTGCAGACCGCCGAGGCGTGCGGCGACTGCCCCCGCGTGATCCTGGGGTCACCGCTGGCCGGTGAATCGCTCGACGAGGTGCTCGACCCCACCTGGGCGATCGACGAGATCGTGCGCCGCTACATCGGCCAACCCGACTTCGCCGACCTGCCGCGCAAGTACAAGACGGCGATCTCGGGTCTGCAGGACGTAGTGCACGAGGTCAACGACGTCGCCTTCATCGGCGTCAACCACCCCGAGCACGGTCCCGGCCTGGACCTGTGGGTCGGTGGCGGGTTGTCGACCAACCCGATGCTGGGCCAGCGCGTCGGAGCCTGGGTGCCGCTCGAGGAGGTGCCCGAGGTGTGGCACGCGGTGACCTCGATCTTCCGCGACTACGGCTACCGCCGTTTGCGATCCAAGGCGCGGCTGAAGTTTCTGGTCAAGGACTGGGGCATTGAAAAGTTCCGTGCAGTTCTCGAAACCGAGTATCTCAAGCGTCCGCTGATCGACGGCCCCGCCCCCGAACCGCTGAAGCATCCGATCGACCATGTCGGGGTACAGCGGCTCAAGAACGGGCTCAACGCGGTGGGCGTCGCCTCCATCGCCGGACGGGTGTCGGGCACCATCCTCACCGCGGTGGCCGACCTGGCCGAACGGGCCGGCTCGGACCGGATCCGGCTCACCCCCTACCAGAAGCTGGTCATCCTCGACGTGCCCGACGACAAGCTCGACGAGCTGGTCGCCGGCCTAGACGCGCTCGGCCTGCAATCGCAGCCGTCGCATTGGCGCCGGAATCTGATGGCCTGCACCGGGATTGAATACTGCAAGTTGTCATTCGCCGAAACCCGGGTCAAGGCGCAGTCTTTGGTGCCCGAGCTGGAGCGCCGCCTGGCCGACATCAACGAGCAGCTCGACGTGCCCATCACCGTCAACATCAACGGCTGCCCCAATTCCTGCGCCCGCATTCAGGTCGCCGACATCGGGCTCAAGGGCCAGATGGTCGACGACGGAGAGGGCGGTTCGGTCGAGGGATTCCAGGTTCATCTCGGCGGCAGCCTGGGCCTGGACAGCGGATTCGGCCGAAAATTGCGCCAGCACAAGGTCACCAGTGACGAGCTCGGCGACTATATCGAGCGGGTCACACGTAACTTCCTGAAATATCGCGGCGAGGGTGAACGTTTCGCACAGTGGGCTATGAGGGCAGACGAGGACGATTTGCGATGAGCGAACGCACAACCAAACTTTCAGAAGCCGAATTGCGGGAGCTTGCCGCCCGCGGCGCGGCCGAACTGGAGGGCGCCAGCGCCGCCGACGTGTTGCGTTGGACTGACGAAACATTCGGCGGTATCAACGGGCCCCGCGGCTGGGCCACCTGCAATTACGTGGTGGCGTCCAGCATGCAGGAGGCCGTGTTGATCGATCTGGCCTCAAAGGTGCGCCCGGGCGTGCCGGTAGTGTTCTTGGACACCGGTTATCACTTCGTGGAAACCATCGGTACCCGGGACGCTATCGAGTCCGTGTACGACATCCGGGTGCTCAACGTCACCCCGGAGCACAGCGTCGCCGAGCAGGACAGGCTGCTGGGCAAGGACCTGTTCGCCCGCGATCCCGGCGAGTGCTGCCGGTTGCGCAAGGTCGCGCCGCTGGGCAAGACGCTGCGCGGATACTCAGCGTGGGTGACCGGGCTGCGCCGGTCGGAGACCGCGACGCGGGCCAACGCGCCGGTGGTCGGCTTCGACGAGGGCTTTAAGCTCGTCAAGGTCAACCCGATGGCGACCTGGTCCGATGAGGACGTGCAGAATTACATCGACGAGCACAGCGTGCTGGTCAATCCGCTTATCTACGATGGCTATTCGTCAATCGGCTGCCAGCCCTGCACTGCCAAGCCGCTGGCCGGCGCAGACCCGCGCAGCGGGCGCTGGCAGGGCCGGGCCAAGACCGAATGCGGTTTGCACGCGTCGTAGCGGCAGCGGTCCAAGCGACGACGAATCCGGCGGTTACGCCGACGTCAGCGTGCTCTCGTTCTCATCGGCCGCGTTCGCGCGACTTGCGTTGGCCGCCAAGGCGATCGGTGGAACCCGGGTGGCACGCACGTAGACGGTGTCGCCCTCGCGCAGGGCCAGGGCCTCGGCGTCGCCGCGGGTGATCTGGGCGGTGAATAATCCACCGGTGGCCGCGCTGGTCAATTCGACCCGCACCTCGAAGCCCAGCGTCACCACCCGGTCGACGACGGCACGCACCACCCCGACGGACTCGGCCGTGCCGTCACCGCCGGCGATCGACATCTCGGGGTTGCGGCCCACCCGGATGTCGTGCGGGCGCACCAGAGTGCCGTTGAGGGTGGACACCGCACCGAGGAACGACATCACGAACGCGTTCGCCGGCGTGTCGTAGACGTCGGTCGGGGATCCGACCTGCTCGACGCGGCCCTTGTTCAGCACCGCGATCCGGTCGGCGACATCCAGCGCCTCAGCCTGGTCGTGGGTGACCAGCACCGTGGTCACGTGCACCTCGTCGTGCAGGCGCCGCAGCCACGCCCGCAGGTCCTCGCGCACCTTGGCGTCCAGGGCGCCGAACGGCTCGTCGAGCAGCAGCACCTGCGGGTCGACGGCCAGCGCCCGGGCCAGCGCCATGCGCTGCCGCTGACCGCCGGACAGCTGGTTGGGGTAGCGGGCCTGAAACCCGCTGAGCCCCACCACTTCCAGCAGGTTGTCGACTTTGGCTTTGATTTCGGCTTTGGGTCGCTTGCGGACCTTGAGCCCGTAGGCCACGTTGTCGCGGACCGTCAAGTGTTTGAACGCCGCGTAGTGCTGGAACACGAACCCGATGCCGCGGCGCTGCGGCGGCACCCGCGTCACGTCACGACCGTAGATGGTCACCGTTCCGGTATCGGGTTGGTCGAGGCCGGCGATGGTGCGCAGCAGGGTCGACTTGCCCGAGCCGCTGGGGCCCAACAACGCGGTCAGCGAGCCGGTGGGCACGACGAAATCCACATGGTCCAGCGCGACGAAATCGCCATAACGCTTGTTGGCGTCGCGCACGATGATGGCGAGGTCGTCCGGGTTGTTGGCTTGAGTCACGGTCATTCTCCTCGTCAGGCCTGCCTGGCCGCTCGTGCGCGGCGCGCGTCCAACACCACCTGGAAAACCAGCACCAGCACGGCAACCCCCATCAGCAGTGTGGACAGCGCGTAGGCGCCGTATTCCGCACCGCGGTTGTACCGGTCGGAAACCAGCAACGTCAGTGTCTGCGACTTCCCCGGCAGGTTGGACGACACCATCAGCACGGCACCGTACTCCCCCAGGGTACGTGCGATGGTCAACACGATGCCGTAGGTCAGACCCCACCGGATAGACGGCAGCGTGATCCGCCAAAAGGTTTGCCACCACCCCGAACCCAAGGTGGCCGCCGCCTCCTCCTGGTCGGTTCCCAGCTCGTGCAGCACCGGCTCCACTTCGCGCACCACGAATGGCAGCGTGACGAAGATGCTGGCCAACACGATGCCCGGCAGGCCGAAGATGATCTTGAACCCGAGGTCTTGTTCCACGAATCCGAGCGCGCCGGCCGAGCCCCACAATACGATCAGCGCGACACCCACTATGACGGGCGAGACCGCGAACGGCAGATCGATGACCGCCTGCAGCACGCCCTTGCCACGAAACCTGTTGCGGGCCAGCACCAATGCGGTGGGGATACCGAAGATGACGTTGAGGGGCACAACGATGGCCACCACCAGTAGCGTCAGATTCAGCGCCGATATCGCCGCGGGTGTGCTGACCCAGGCGTAGAACTGGTCCAACCCGGGTTGGAACGTTCGCCACAGGATCAACGCCACCGGTATGACCAGCAAGACGAAGATGTAGGCGAGCGCGACGAATCGCAACGAATAGCGCACCCGCGCAGACGATGTCATGCGGACAGCTCCTCGCGCTTGGCCGCGCGCCCGCCCACGACGCGCAGGATGAGCAGAACGACAAACGAAACGCCCAACAGCACAATCGATATCGCGGCGGCACCGGTCCGATCGTCGTTCTCGATCAAGGTGCGAATCCATTGAGAGGACACTTCGGTCTTGCCCGGCACCGCACCACCGATGAGCACCACCGAACCGAACTCGCCGATCGCTCGGGAGAAGGCCAGGCCGGCGCCGGACAACAGCGCGGGCAGCAGCGACGGCAGCACCACCGAGGTGAAGATCTTCGGCCCGTTGGCACCCAGTGAGGCCGCCGCCTCCTCGGTTTCGCGATCCAGTTCCAACAACACCGGCTGCACAGCGCGCACCACGAACGGCAGCGTGACGAAGGCCAGGGCCACCGCCACACCCCACGACGTGTGCTGCAGATGCAGCCCGACGGGGCTGTGGTTGCCGTACAACGCCAGCATCACCAGGCTGGCGACGATGGTCGGCAGCGCGAAGGGCAGATCGATGACCGCGTCGATAAGGCGCTTGCCCCAAAAATCATCCCGCACCAACACCCACGCGATCACCATGCCGAAGACCAGATTGAGCACCGTGACCCCGGCCGAGATCGTCAGGGTCACCCGAAATGACTCCAGCGCGGCGTTCGAGGAGACCGCGAGCCAGAACGCGTGCCAGCCGCCACCCGCGGCTTGCCACGCGATCGCCGCCAGCGGCAGCAACACGATCACCGAGAGCCACACGGTGGCCACGCCGACTCGAAGGGCGGTGGTGCCGCGGCCACGCCCGGGTAGCGGGCCGGGCGGCGCGTGGCCGCCGAGCTCGGGGCGGATGGCCGACGGGTCCGGCGTGATGGCGGTCATCCGGTGGCCTTCGTGTAGATCTTCGTGATGCTGCCGGAGTTCTTGTCGAACAATTGCGGATCCGCCGTGGCCCAGCCACCCAGGTCGGCGATCGTCCACAGTTTCGCCGGCACCGGGTACTGGTCACGGAACTCGGCGGCCACGGCCGGATCGACCGGGCGGAAACCGGCTTGCGCCCAGACCTTTTGGGCCGCTGCCGTGTATTGGAAGTTCTTGAAGGCGACGGCGGCGTCCAGATGGGGGCTGGTGTTGACCACCGCCACCGGATTGTCGATTCTGAAGGTCTGCGCCAAGTTGACGTGTTCGACCGGCTTTCCGGCCCGTTCGGTGGCGATGGCCTCGTTCTCGTAGCTGATCAACACGTCACCGCTGCCCTGGACGAAGACGTCGGTGGCTTCCCGCCCCGATCCGGGGCGCAGCTTCACGTGTTCGGTGACCATCTTCTTGATGAAATCCACCCCGGCGTCGCGGTGGGCGCCGCCTTCGCTCTTGACGGCGTACGGCGCGAGCAGGTTCCACTTGGCAGATCCGGAACTCAGCGGACTGGGTGTGATGACCTCTACCCCGGGCCGCAGCAGGTCATCCCAATCCTTGATGTGCTTCGGATTGCCCTTGCGCACCACCAGCGTCACGACCGAACCGAACGGAATTCCCTTGGTGGCGTCGGTATTCCAGTCCTTGGAGACCTTGCCGGCCTTGACCAGTCGAGCGATGTCGGGCTCGACGGAGAAGTTCACGACGTCGGCCGGCTTGCCGTCGACGACGCCACGGGATTGGTCACCGGAGGCCCCGTAGGAGGTGACCACCTGCACGCCCTTGCCCTCGTCGGAGGCGTTGAACGCCGGAATTATTTTGCTCCAACCGGGTTCTGGCACCGAGTAGGCGACCAGGGTGATGCTGGTGCGCGTGTTGGCCAGGCCACCGCCGCCGACGGCATCGCTGGCACCGCCGTGGCAACCGGCGATGAGACCGGCGATCAGGGCCAGGGCGAGGACGGGCCGCCAGCGCAATGCGGTCCTGGTGTCCATTGAGGGCCTTCCGGGCGAGATTTATTGGGAGTCGGGCCCCGTTTCTGCGGAAAGGCACCTAGCACTTCAGGAGAATCGAAAACTCCGGACCAGACCGCATACGGGCATGGGAGTCAGCGACAACAGTGCACGAAGGCATAGCACTCCGAGGTGCTCATCGCCACGCGCATGGCGGGAAGCCTAACAGGAATTGACGTTGCCGCCACCGCGGCGTGGCTGTGCAGACGGCCCATGGTCGTTAGCGGTGCATCGCATGGGTCACCAGCCAGGTGACGACCACCAACGCCACCAGGATGACCAGAATCAGGGTCACGTGCGACCGGGGCATGGGCTACCCGGGGGTTCCGTCGTGACGGGCACGGCGCATCAGCTCGATACCCTTGCCGAGCACGCCATCCAGCAGGGCCGCCGTGGCGGAGGCCACCACCAGCACGGCGGGCATCACCACCAGGGCCTGCAGCACGAAAGGCAGCCCCGAAAGCCACAGCTCGTTGCCGTCCCACCAATTGAGGAACGCGTTCACCAGGTTCACCCTATTCGGCCCGGCCGCCGAAGACCATCGGCACGCGGGGAACACGCGCCGGCATTGGCCATTCGGCGAATAGCGGCGCGGCACGCCGCCGCGGCGAAGGTTGGACGCGGGACAACTGAGCAGCGATGATGTCCAGATGGTTTTGCATGCCCAGCCCGAAGACCAACCGGCCGACGCCCTGGCCGAGGAAGAGTTTCACGCCGCCTCGGCCGCGTCGATGTCGTCGTCCATCGACCTGCGCACGCCCGGACCGCTCGCTCCCAGCGCAGCGCTGCGGAACCCGTTCCCGCCGATCGCCGACTATGCGTTCCTCTCGGACTGGGAAACCACCTGCCTGATCTCCCCCGCCGGATCGGTCGAATGGCTCTGCGTGCCCCGCCCGGATTCCCCCAGCGTGTTCGGCGCGATCCTGGACCGCAGCGCCGGTCATTTCCGGTTGGGCCCCTATGGCGTCTCGGTGCCCTCGGCCCGCCGGTACCTGCCCGGCAGCCTGATCATGGAAACCACCTGGCAGACCCACACCGGGTGGCTGATTGTGCGCGACGCGCTGGTCATGGGTCCCTGGCACGACCTGGAGCGGCGATCGCGCACGCACCGCCGCACCCCGATGGACTGGGACGCCGAGCACATCCTGCTGCGCACCGTGCGCTGCGTCAGCGGCACCGTCGAACTGATGATGAGCTGCGAACCGGCGTTCGACTACCACCGCGTCGGCGCCACCTGGGAGTACTCCGCCAACGCGTACGGCGAGGCCGTCGCGCGTGCCACCAAGGATCCCGACGCCCACCCGACCATGCGGCTGACCTCCAACCTGCGGATCGGGTTGGAAGGCCGCGAGGCGCGCGCACGCACCCGGATGAAAGAGGGCGACGACGTTTTCGTCGCCCTGAGCTGGACCAAGCACCCGGCACCGCAGACCTACCAAGAGGCCGCCGACAAGATGTGGCAGACCACCGAGTGCTGGCGGCAGTGGATCAACATCGGCAACTTCCCCGACCACCCGTGGCGGGCGTACCTGCAGCGCAGCGCGCTGACCCTGAAGGGGTTGACCTACTCACCCACCGGTGCGCTGCTGGCGGCCAGCACGACGTCGCTGCCGGAAACGCCGCAGGGCGAACGCAACTGGGATTACCGCTACGCCTGGGTGCGCGACTCCACTTTCGCGCTGTGGGGCCTGTACACGCTCGGACTGGATCGCGAGGCCGACGACTTCTTCGCCTTCATCGCCGACGTCTCCGGCGCGAACAACAACGAGCGGCACCCGCTGCAGGTCATGTACGGCGTGGGCGGCGAGCGCAGCCTGGCCGAAGAGGAACTGCATCACCTGTCCGGCTACGACCACGCCCGGCCGGTGCGCATCGGCAACGGCGCCTTCGACCAGGTCCAGCACGACATCTGGGGCTCCATCCTGGACTCCTTCTACCTGCACGCCAAGTCGCGCGAGCAGGTCCCCGAGACGCTGTGGCCGGTGCTGAAGAAGCAGGTGGAGGAGGCGATAAAGCACTGGCGCGAGCCCGACCGCGGGATCTGGGAGGTGCGCGGGGATCCGCAGCACTTCACGTCGTCGAAGGTGATGTGCTGGGTGGCGCTCGACCGCGGCGCCAAGCTGGCCGCGCGGCAGGGCGAGAAGAGCTATGCCCAGCAGTGGCGCGCGATCGCCCAGGAGATCAAAGACGACATCCTGGCGCATGGCGTGGATTCCCGCGGGGTGTTCACCCAACGCTATGGCAGCGACGCGCTAGACGCCTCGCTGCTGTTGGTGGTGCTGACGCGGTTCCTGCCGCCCGACGACCCGCGGGTGCGCAACACCGTGTTGGCGATCGCCGACGAACTCACCCAGGAGGGCCTGGTGCTGCGCTACCGGGTCGACGAAACCGACGACGGGCTGTCCGGCGAGGAGGGCACCTTCACGATCTGCTCGTTCTGGCTGGTGTCGGCGCTCGTCGAGATCGGCGAGGTGCGGCGCGCCAAGCGTTTGTGTGAGCGGCTGCTGTCCTACGCCAGCCCGCTGCATCTCTACGCCGAGGAGATCGAGCCGCGCACCGGCCGGCAGCTGGGCAACTTCCCGCAGGCCTTCACCCACCTGGCGCTGATCAACGCGGTGGTGCACGTCATCCGCGCCGAGGAGGAAGCCGACGGATCCGGGATGTTCCAGCCCGCCAACGCACCGATGTAGGGGATTGCGGCGCAAGGCAAGCGCCCAGCGCAAGGCAAGCGCCCAGCGCGAGGCAAGCGCCTAGCGCAAGGCGCCGACTTTGTCCCGCATGACTTGCGCGATGTCGAGCGCGCTGGCGTCGACCTCGTCTGGTCGCCGCAGCGCCGGAGTGGGTGTGCTCGCAAAATCGACCTCGACTTCGACGAGGCAATTGTCCCGCACACCGATGGCCCGGCCGGCCGGCAGCGAATCCTCGAGAAGCGGGTTCGGCGAATCGAGCTCGATCGATGTCGTCGCCGCGAGAACCGAAGCGGCGACTTGCACGCCGTCCACCTTCGCCTTCAGCCTGAACGGGCCACCAGTCAGGGCAACCGTCTTGCCCTGACATCGTTGCCACTGCCGAGCGAACGTCACGAACAGCGCCTGAGCGTCGGCGGGCGTCGGAACGTCGACCACCGCCTCTTGGACGCGGATTACGGCGGCGGCCAAGGATTCGGGCCGCCACGTCTCCTGCGCGACGTCTCTGACCTTTTGGTGACGGTAGGCGCTTTGCTGCAGCATCACCGCGACTCCGATGCAGTCGTCGGGCGACGCGGCTCTGTCGCCCTGCAACGATTCGGGGCCCGCGATAGTCGGGGGAAATCCGGGATCAATAGTTAAGGGCTGCCTCACAATTCGCGACAGTGCACTCTTGCCGAGCAGCACCCGCTTGATGGTCGGCCCACTGAGCGACCGCGGTGCCGCGCCGGGCACCGGCCGCGCCGTGCCGTCGACCGCCACGGAGCAACCCGAGGCCAGCACTACGATGACCAGCAGGGCGCCGACGCACCGGGGCGTTGTCGTACCGGTCATCACACTTGTTACCGCGCCTCCCCCGGTCCGTCGATCTACGCCGCTTCCAACCGCTTTGACCAGCAGATTACGGTCGCGGGCGGGGTGGACACCACGTGCCACACCGAGCACACAGCGCAACGTCAGGTGAGTCTCAGGTTCGGGCGGTGGCGCCCGGCGAAGCGGACCTGCCCTTCGCGGCGTCAGCCCAGGGCGCTCACCCTGTCCATCAGGGCGTGCGCAACGTCGATGGCGCTGGTGTTGATGTCGGCCGAGCCGGGATCCGACGACCGTCGCCCGCCGAAGAACACCACTTGGACTTCGACGAGGCAGTTCGACCGGACGCCGATGGCGCGCGCCTGTGGGGTGGGCCGCAGGGGCGGCATGTTGGGCAGTATCGATGTCGCGGTTTTGGTCGCGGCGATGGTGGAATCCGTGACGCGGACGTCGCTGATGACGTTTGTCGTGCTGATCGGGCCGGACTGTTCCGACGTCGTCATGCCGTTGCACTGCTGCCACTGCTGGGAGAACTGCGCGAACAGCGCCTGCGCCTGCGCGGGCGACGGGAGCGTGACGACGCCCTCCTCGACCACGATCACCTGCGCCGGTTCGCCGTTGTTCCACCACGACTCGGACGCAACGTCTTTCACGTCGGCGGAGCGGTACACGCCCTGCTGTAGCATCGCCGTCACGCCCAGGCACCCGGACTGCGACATCGTCCGTTGGACCTGATAAAGCCTTTCCGGCCCGCCGAATTCGGCCGGATCCCGCGAAACGAAGGTCTGATTGAGCATCCGCGACAGCGTCGGGCCGTCGAGCAGCACCTGCTTGACCGTCGGGCCGCTGAGCGGTCGCGGCTTCAGGTTCGGCGCCGGCTTCGCCGTGCCCGCCACCACCCCACCGCAGCCCGTCGCCAGCACGGCGACCGCCATCAGCGCCGTCGACAGCCCCCGAATCCGCATGGCTATTTCTTGCCCTTGTCCCCCGCGGCGTCGGCGGACAGCGCCGCGACGAACGCCTCCTGCGGCACATCGACCCGCCCGATGGTCTTCATCCGCTTCTTGCCTTCCTTCTGCTTTTCGAGAAGTTTGCGTTTACGCGTGATGTCGCCGCCGTAGCACTTGGACAACACGTCCTTGCGGATCGCGCGAATGTTCTCGCGCGCAATGATTTTCGACCCAATGGCCGCCTGGACGGGCACCTCGAACTGCTGGCGCGGAATCAGCTCTTTGAGCTTGGTGGTCATCTTGTTGCCGTAGGCGAACGCCGAATCCTTGTGCACGATCGCGCTGAACGCGTCCACCGCCTCGCCCTGCAGCAGGATGTCGACCTTGACCAGTTGCGCCTCCTGCTCGCCGGCCTCCTCGTAGTCGAGGCTGGCGTAACCGCGGGTGCGTGACTTCAGCGAATCGAAGAAGTCGAAGATGATCTCACCCAGCGGCATGGTGTAGCGCAGCTCGACGCGTTGCGGTGACAGGTAATCCATGCCGCCCAGCTCGCCGCGGCGCGACTGACACAATTCCATGATGGTGCCGATGAATTCGCTCGGCGCGATGATGGTGGTCTTGACCACCGGCTCGTAGACCTCGCGGATCTTGCCGTCCGGCCAGTCCGACGGGTTGGTCACCCGGATCTCGGTGTTGTCCTCCTTGCTCACCCGATAGACGACGTTGGGCGACGTCGAGATCAGGTCCAGGTTGAACTCTCGCTCCAGGCGTTCGCGGGTGATCTCCATGTGCAGCAAACCCAAGAAGCCGCAACGGAATCCGAAGCCCAGCGCCACCGACGTCTCCGGCTCGTAGGTCAGGGCCGCGTCGTTGAGCTGCAACCTGTCCAGGGCGTCGCGCAGATCCGGGTAGTCGGAGCCGTCCACCGGATACAGGCCGGAGTAGACCATCGGCTTCGGCTCGCGGTATCCGGTCAGCGCTTCGGCGGCGCCGTGGCGGGCCGTCGTCACGGTGTCCCCCACCTTGGATTGGCGGACGTCCTTGACGCCGGTGATCAGGTAGCCCACCTCGCCCACGCCCAGGCCGTCGCTGGCCTTCGGCTCGGGCGAGACGATGCCGACCTCGAGCAGTTCGTGGGTGGCGCCGGTGGACATCATCGCGATGCGTTCGCGCGGGGTGATCTTGCCGTCGACCACGCGCACGTAGGTCACCACTCCGCGGTAGATGTCGTAGACGGAGTCGAAGATCATCGCCCGCAGCGGCGCGTCGGCGTGGCCCTGCGGGGGCGGCACCTCGCGCACCACGTGGTCGAGCAGGTCGGCGACGCCGTCTCCGGTCTTGCCGGAAACCCGCAGCACGTCGCCCGGCTCGCAGCCGATGATGTGGGCGATCTCGGCCGCGTGGTGGTCCGGGTCGGCGGCGGGCAGGTCGATCTTGTTCAGCACCGGGATGATGTGCAGGTCACGGTCGAGGGCCAGATAGAGATTGGCCAGGGTCTGCGCCTCGATGCCCTGGGCGGCGTCCACCAGCAGCACCGCGCCCTCGCACGCCTCCAGCGCGCGCGACACCTCGTAGGTGAAGTCGACGTGGCCCGGGGTGTCGATCAGGTGCAGTACATACTCCTCGTCACCGACCTTCCAGGGCAACCGGACGTTTTGAGCCTTGATGGTGATCCCGCGCTCGCGCTCGATGTCCATCCGGTCCAGGTACTGCGCGCGCATGGACCGCTCGTCGACGACGCCGGTGAGCTGGAGCATCCGGTCGGCCAGCGTGGACTTCCCGTGGTCGATGTGGGCGATGATGCAGAAGTTCCGGATCTGCGCCGCCGCAGTGAAGGTCTTGTCGGCGAAACTGCTGATGGGGATCTCCTGGTGCGTGCGAGCTTGACGGGCCGCTGCGCGGCCGTTTCCGGCGCGGTTCGCGGGTGAGTTCAGCGTATCCAGACAGGGCCGCTGGGACCTACTTGGACACAGTCGCACCCCCGCCGCTCGCGTCTATGCTGCGAATATGTCGTCTCCCCGGAAATCCCAGTGGAAGACGTTCCAGCGGTTCGCGGAGAATTTGGTGTTCACCGGCGCTCCGCGCCTGGTTCGGACCGTGCAGAATTCCCAGACCGTGCTGCGCGAGCTGCAGCAGGCCGTGAGAATCACGGCGAACGTCATCGCCGCGGTGACGCCCTCACCTCCCGAGGCGCCCGTCGCCGGCCGGCCGGTGACCAGTGGCAGCCTTCCGACCGCGCAGCGGGCCCGCAAGCTGGTGTACGCGCCGAGCCTGGACGGTCGGGCCGATTCCGGTGAGATCGTCTGGACGTGGGTGGTCTACGAGGACGACCCCACCCGGGGCAAGGACCGGCCCGTCCTGATTGTGGGCCGGGACCGCAGCGTCCTGTTGGCGTTGATGGTGTCCAGCCAGCAGCGCCACGCCGCCGACCCCGACTGGGTTGGAATCGGTTCCGGCTCTTGGGATTACGAGAGCAGGCAAAGCTGGGTGCGGCTGGACCGGGTGCTCGACGTGCCCGAGGAAGGCATCCGGCGCGAGGGCGCCATCCTGGATCGTGAGATTTTCGACGTGGTGGCCGCCCGGCTGCGCGCCGACTACTCCTGGCGCTGAATCCGTCTCGCGCGTCCGCCGAGCGAGCGGAGCCGGCCGCTCAGCCCTGAGTGATGTAGGACTGCAACTGTCGCTGCTCGGCCTCGAGTTCTTCCATCCGGGTCTTCACCACGTCACCGATGCTGACGATCCCGATCAGCTTCTTGCCGTCCAGCACGGGCACGTGCCGCACCCGATTCTTGGTCATCAACACGCTGATGGCGTCAACCTCGTCGGTCTTCGAGCACGTCGCGAGCATGGACGTCATGATCTTGGACACCGGGCGAGACAGCACGCTGGCGCCATGCGTATGTAGCTGGCGCACGACGTCGCGCTCCGACACGATGCCGACCACACCCTCGTCGCCGACCACCACCATGGCGCCGATGTTCTGCTCGCTCAGCCCTGCGAGCAGTTCGCGAACGGTCGCGTCGGGGTTGATGGTCACCACCGCCGCGCCCTTGTTCCGCAGGACGTCCGCTATCCGCATCGAAGCCTCCAGCTGGGTTGTGATCCGCTTCACACCAGGCTACGGCTTCCTGGCGCGGCGCAAAAGCCACTACAAGAACCTGCAATCTCGTGTCCTACCGGTGCAGCCCGCGCGGATCGAGCGATTGCGCCACTGCGGACGCCGTGGTTTTGCAAGATAGGGCCATGATCGAGGTCACGCTGCTGGGAACCGGAAGCCCTATCCCCGATCCGAACCGCGCCGGGCCGTCAACTCTGGTGCGGGCCGGCGGGCAGATATTGCTGGTGGATTGCGGGCGCGGCGTGCTGCAGCGCGCGGCCGCGGTCGGGGTGGGCGCCGCCGGGTTATCGGCGTTGCTGCTGACCCATTTGCACAGCGACCACATCGGCGACTTGGGCGACGTGCTCATCACCCGGTGGATCAGCACCTTCACACCCGACCCCGCGCCGCTGCCGATCATCGGGCCGCCCGGCACCGCCGAGGCGGTCGCGGCGACGCTGAACGCCTTCCGCCACGACATCGGCTACCGGATCGCCCATCACGCCGACATCAACGAGCCGCCGGCGGTGGATGTCCACGAATACACCGAAGGCGCCGTCTGGGACCGCGACGGCGTAGCCATCCGAGTCGCCCCCACCGACCATCGGCCGGTGGCGCCGACCATCGGCTTTCGCGTCGAATACCAGGGCGCCTCGGTGGTCCTCGCCGGCGACACTGTCCCGTGCGCGGGCCTGGACGAACTGGCGGCGGGGGCGGGCGCGTTGGTGCACACCGTGATCCGCAAGGACATCGTCGCCACCATCCCGCAGCGGCGGTTGCTGGACATCTGCGACTACCACTCGTCGGTGGAGGAAGCGGCGGCGACCGCGGCCCGGGCGAAAGTGGGCACCCTGGTCTTGACGCACTACGTGCCGGCACTGGTGCCCGGGCAGGAGGAGCAGTGGCGGGCCTTGGCGGCCACGCGGTTCGGTGGGCGCGTCGAACTCGGTGACGACCTGCACCGCGTTCAGATCGACGCGTCCTCCTGACGGCCGTCCGCGCCCGCTCAGCCGGCCGCCGAATTTCGTTGTGCCGCGCCGGGTAGGACCACGCCCGCCACCATCAACCAGGTCAGTGCCAGGACCCGGGCGATCGGCAGGATGACGCCCAGCGCCGGCCAGATCAGCACCGCGGTCGCCAATTCGGCGAGGACAGCCGTCGCCAGACCCATCCGCGCGACCGGCCCCGGCAGCAACGCGCGCGTGAGACCCGGCGCCGCGATCCCGCCGACCAGCAGGCCCAGCGCCACGATGTGGCCCGGGCCGCCGGTGAGAAAGACCAACGCGTAGAGCGCCCGGACCACCGCCGCGTTCGCGGCGACATCCGGCATCGACAACGCCCAACCCAGCAATCCCGCCAGGCCGAGCGCACCGGCGGCCAAGGTGCCGCCAGTCATTGCGACCGCGCCGGACTTCGCCCCGAGTTGCCGCAGCCGGGCGCCGGCGGTCGCCGCGTACAGCGCCAGCGGCACCGACGACGCGAACGTCGCAACGGCGATGATGCGCACGGCGGTCGGCTGGGCGCGAACGTAGGCGGTGACGGCGCCCGCCGGGCCGTAGGGCAACGGCATGACACCGCCCACCGCGACGCCGATGGCGATGCCGCCGACGAGGAGCCCGATGCACAGCACCGCCAGCACCGCCAGGGCGGAACCGCCCCGCCCGGGCGGCTTCGCGGCGAGCCGCGGCGCGCCTTCGGCCGAATCGTTCATCGCTGCAACGGTAACCCTGCGTCGGCGGATCCATCCCGGGCTAGGCGAGCCGGGTCACCTCCACGATCACGTCGAGGTCGGTGGCGCCCTCCCCGGAGTAGATGCCCTTCAGCGGGGAAACGTCGGCGTAGTCGCGGCCCGCGCCCACGCCGACGTACTGCTCGGTGATCTCGGTGTCGTTGGTGGGGTCATAGCTCCACCAGGCACCCGTCCACGCCTCAATCCAGGCGTGGCTTCGGCCGTCGACGGTGTCGCCCACGACGGCGTCGCGCTTGGGATGCAGGTAACCCGAGACGTAGTGCGTCGGAATTCCCATGCTGCGCAACAACATCAGCGACAAATGCACGAAGTCCTG
The DNA here is from genome assembly GCF_002086125.1 of Mycobacterium arosiense ATCC BAA-1401 = DSM 45069. Taxonomy (GTDB): domain Bacteria; phylum Actinomycetota; class Actinomycetes; order Mycobacteriales; family Mycobacteriaceae; genus Mycobacterium; species Mycobacterium arosiense. The sequence continues at coordinate 64,979 of NZ_MVHG01000003.1, read as the reverse complement.
GCACACGCCCCTGCCCGCTTTGAGCGCGTCCAGCCCGGACGAGTGCACGCTGGTGGTGCCCGGAAGGTATTCCAGTTCTTCCCGCACCCAATTGGCCGCCGCCACGACGGCTTCGGCGGGCTTGTGGGTCTTGCTGATCTTCTTGCCGACCGACGTCACGCGTTTGCTGGCCGGGGCGTGCTGGGTGGGGCGAAGCAGGTCGTCGTAGCGATCGATCACCGCCTCGGAGTGCAAATCGCTCCAGCCCGCCTCCGTCGAGAGTGGCTCGGCCCGCTCGGTTTCCACGACCGACGTCGACATCACCGTGAGATCGGTGTGTGGTGCGTGCAGGTCGAATGCGGTGACCGCAGTCCCCCAATAGTCGATGTAGCGGTAGGACCGGGTCGCCGGGATGGTTTCGACGCGGTTAAGGATGACGTTCTGCCGGCTGTTCGATCGCGGCGTCAACCGGGCCTCGTTGTAAGAGGCGGTCACCGGGGATTGGTAGGCGTACCCCGTGGTGTGCACCACGCGCAGCCGCCACATCAGCCGTCCCCTTTCCTGCTGACCAGCCGGGCGCGCTGGCCCGCGTCCGACCACGCCACCCAGGGCGTCACGTGGAAGTACTGCAGCGCCAACGCCTCTCCGACGTCGCGGCAGGTGCGCTGCAGCCCCGCCAGGCGGCTCTCCAACGACTCCAGCAGCGCGCCGGGCTGGACGAATTCCAGTTCGCTGCGGGCCTGCCCGAGCAGTCGCTGCGCCTCGGCGGTGGCCCCGATCCGGCTCTGCCGGTTGTGGACCAGTTCGTCGAGGTTGTGTTCGGCCAGTCGCAGCGAATAGAACACCGAACGCGGAAACAGCCTGTCCAACAACATGAATTCGACCACTCGACCGGCATCCAGCACACCGCGGTAGGTGCGCAGGTAGGTGTCGTGCGCCCCCGCCGAACGCAGCAACGTCACCCAGGCCGGGGACGAGGCGCTGTCGCCGACCCGCGACAGCAAGAGCCGCACCGTCATGTCGACCCGTTCGATCGCCCGGCCCAGCACCATGAACCGGTAGCCGTCGTCGCGGGACAACGTCGAGTCGGCCAGGCCGGCGAACATCGCCGCCCGCCGCTCGATGAACGACAGAAAGTCGTGCGGCCCAAGGCGTTTGGCGGCACGCTCGCGTTCGGGAAGGGCGTGGTAGGTGGTGTTGAGGCACTCCCAGATCTCACTGGAGGTCACCTCGCGCGCCGACTTGGCGTTTTCGCGCGCCGACGTGATGGCGTCGACGATCGAGCAGCCGCCCTGGGTGTTGGCGCTGTAGGCCACCAAATCGGTCAGCGACCACACGTCCAGGTCGTGACTCGGCGGATCGATACCGAGCACGCGGAGCAGCAGGCGCGACGCCTGGTCCGGGTCGACGCTGGAGTCCTCGAGCAATTGGTGCAGCGCCACGTCCAGGATGCGCGCGGTGTCGTCGGCGCGTTCGACGTAGCGGCCAATCCAGTAAAGCGCCTCGGCGTTACGTGCCAACATCGTGCACCGCCCTTTGCTGTTGTTGTTGCTCGCGCTGCTCGCGCTGGGGCAGTTCGGTGGGCTGCGCCTGCTGAGACGTCAATCGCGGGGCGTCGTCGAGCATCGGGTCCGGCATGGAGGTGGGCAACGAGCGCACCACCTCCGCCGCCTCGAGCTCGTGGTCGCCGGCCGACGCCCGCGAGGCCAGCACCCAGGTGTCCTTGGAGCCGCCGCCCTGGCTGGAGTTGACCACCCGTGATCCCTCGACCAGGGCCACCCGGGTCAGCCCGCCGGGCAGCACCCAGACGTCGTCGCCGTCGTTGACCGCGAACGGCCGCAGGTCGACGTAGCGCGGCGCCAGCGTGTTGCCGACCTGCGTCGGCACCGTCGACAGCTCCATCATCGGCTGCGCGATCCAGCTCCGTGGATCCTCGCGCACCTTCTTGGCGGCGGCGGCCAACTCTTTCTCCGATGCCTCCGGCCCGAACACGATGCCGTAGCCGCCCGACCCCTCCACCGGCTTGAGCACCAACTCGTCGATGCGGTCCAGCACCTCTGCGCGCTCGTCGTCGAGCCAGCAGCGCAGCGTCTTTACGTTGGCCAGCAGTGGCTTCTCCCCGAGGTAGTACTCGATCATCGTGGGCACGTAGGTGTAGACGAGTTTGTCGTCGCCGACGCCGTTGCCGATCGCGCTGGAGATCGACACATTGCCGGCGCGGGCGGCGTTGACCAGCCCGGCCACCCCCAGCACCGAATCGGCGCGGAACTGCAGCGGGTCCAGGAAGGCGTCGTCGATGCGCCGATAAATGACGTCGACCTGGCGCTCCCCCTCGGTGGTGCGCATGTAGACCTGGTTGTCGCGGCAGAACAAGTCGCGGCCCTCGACCAGCTCGACGCCCATCTGGCGGGCCAGCAGCGAATGCTCGAAATAGGCCGAGTTGTAGACGCCCGGGGTCAGCACCACCACCGTCGGGTCCGCTTCGTTGGTGGCCGCGGAGTTGCGCAGCGCACGCAGCAGGTGCGAGGCGTAGTCGTCGACCGCGCGCACCCGGTGGCTGGCGAACAGGTTGGGGAACACCCGCGCCATGGTGCGCCGGTTCTCCATAACGTAGGACACACCCGACGGTGACCGCAGGTTGTCCTCGAGCACCCGCCAGGTGCCCTTGTCGTCGCGGATCAGGTCGATGCCCGCGACGTGGATCCGCACGCCGTTGGGCGGGGCGATGCCCATCGCCTGGCGATGGAAATGCTCGCACGACGTGACCAGGCGGCGCGGGATGACCCCGTCGTTCAGTATCTCCTGGTCACCATAGATATCGTCGAGGTACATCTCGAGCGCCTTGACCCGCTGGGTGATGCCGCGCTCCAGGCGGGCCCACTCGGCGGGCGAGATGACTCGCGGCACCAGGTCCAGCGGAAACGGGCGCTCCTGACCCGACAGCGAGAAGGTGATCCCCTGGTCGAGGAAGGCGCGGGACAGCGCTTCTGCGCGAGCTTTCAGCTCCGAGGCGTCCGACGGCGCGAGCTCGGCGTAGATGCCCTTGTACGGTCCGCGGACGGCGCCCTGGGCATCGAACATTTCGTCGAACGCCATGTCGTACGCGTCGGAGGACATGTTGTATCCGCCGAAGATCCGCTCAGAGCGCGCAGCGCGAAAACCCCGCTTGGTGTGGTCAAGCTGGTTCGTAAGACTCACTGTTCAGATGCTGCCTCAGATCGACGTTCTGGCAGCCCACGTGTTCCCGTTTTGGGAGAAAACGTAACTCACTGATAACCTGGGCAGTCGCTGTGGTGATATCCGGCGCCCCACACAACGTCTAATCGAAGAAGGAACTCCCGCGTGGCCAACATCAAGTCGCAGCAGAAGCGCAACAAGACGAACGAGCGCGCTCGCCTGCGCAACAAGTCGGTGAAGTCGTCGCTGCGTACCGCGGTCCGCGCGTTCCGTGAAGCCGCCCACGCCGGCGACAAGGAGAAGGCCGCCGAGTTGCTGGTGTCGACCAATCGCAAGCTGGACAAGGCGGCCAGCAAGGGCGTGATCCACAAGAACCAGGCGGCGAACAAGAAGTCGGCGCTGGCCCAGGCCCTCAACAAGATCTGAGCCTTTTGGCCGGCGCCGCCCGACCCTCTAGTGCCCGCGCTGGGCGGCTAGCTCGGCGACCTGCCTGACCGCGGATTCCAGGGCGTACTCGGCGTCCACCACCGCTCCCTTCACGTTCGCATTGAGCGCGGCCACCACCTTCATCGCCGCCGCCACCGAGTCACGCGACCAACGCCGGGCCTGCTTCTGGGCCTTCTGCACCCGCCAGGGCGGCATCCCGAGCTGTGACGCCAGCCGGTAGGGATCCCCCGACAGCGGGCCGACCCGGCCGATCGTGTGAATCGCTTCGGCCAGCGCATCCGCGAGCACCACCAGCGGCTCGCCGCGCATCATCGCCCACCGCAACGCCTCGGCGGCTCCTTCGATGTCGCCGGCCACCGCCTTGTCCGCGATGTCGAAGCCCTTCACCTCGGCCTTGCCGCTGTGATAGCGGCGGACCGCGGCGGCGTCGACCACCCCGCCGGTGTCGGCGACCAATTGGGAGCAGGCAGAGGCCAACTCCCGCAGATCGGAACCGACCGAATCCAGCAGCGCGGTCACCGTCTCCTCATCGGCCTTGACCCGCAGGCCGCGAAACTCCTTGCGGACGAAATCGACGCGTTCACTCGGTTTGGTGATGCGCGCGCACGAATGCACCACGGCGCCAAGGGATTGCAGCTCGGTGGCCAGCGCCTTGGCGCGCCCACCACCCGAGTGCACCACGACCAGCACCACGCCGGTCGGCATGTCACGCGCGGCCGAAACAATCACGGCGGCAGCGTCTTTGCCCGCTTCACCGGCGGCCTCCAGCACGACGATGCGCTCGTCGGCGAACAATGATGGACTCAGTAACTCGGCGAGCTCATAGGTGCTGACGTCGCCCGCCCGCATCCGGTTCACCGGAACGTCGTCGGCGCCGGCCCGGTTGCGCGCCGAGCGCAGCACATCGGCTACCGCCCGCTCGACCAGCAGTTCCTCGTCTCCCAGGACCAGGTGCAACGGCGAAATCTCGCTCACCCCCACGATGGTGTCACGCCCCACCGACCGCGCCGCTCGGGGATCGACAGGCCGGCGCCCGCCGCCTACCCCAGTGCGGACAGCACCCACGCCAGCCCGGCCAGCGCCGCGACCCCCGCCACCACCCGAAACGGTCGCCACCGCCACAGCACCACCGCCAGCGCCGTCACACCGCCGACGATCACCGTCCCGGGCGTTCCCTCGGGGACCGGCACCGTGGCGCCGGGCATGTTTGCCGCGCAGTGGGCCACGCCGTCCACCCACCACAATTCCGGGCCGGTGAACCGGATCAGCAGCCGCGCGGCGGCCGGCCACATTGCGCAGAGCGCGGCCGCCCCGGTACCCAGCACCGTGATGGGGGCGATCACACCGGCCACCACGAGGTTCGCCAGCGCGGCAACCACGCTGAATCGCCCGGAGATCGCCGCAACCAGCGGCGCGGTCACCACCTGCGCGGCCCACGCGACGGCAAGCGCGTCCGCCAGCGGCCTGGGCCACCCCTTTGCCACCAGGCGCCGCGACCAGACCGGCGCGACGACGACCAGCGCGGCGGTGGCGAGCACCGACAGAGCGAACCCCACGTCGACCGCCAGCGCGGGGGCGACCGCCAGCAACACCAATACGCTGGCGGCGAGGGCCGGAATGGCCTGCCGCCGACGCGAAGTCAGCATCCCCGTCAGTGCGATGGCGCCCATTACCGCCGCCCGCAACACACTAGCCGTCGGCTGCACGACGATGACAAAGGCGACCAGCGCCAGCGCGGCAAGCACGACGGCCGCCCGGGGACCGATCAACCGGGCCGAGCAGAGCACGGCCGCACACACAATCGTCACATTGGCACCCGACACGGCCATCAGGTGCGTCATGCCGGCCGCACGAAAATCGCGGCTGGTGTCGCTCGGCACCGCCGAGGTGTCACCGAGCACCAGCGCGGGCAGCATCGCCGCTTGCTCGCCGGGCAGCGTGGCGCGGGCGGCGGCGGCAAAGCGGCTGCGCACGCCGTGCGCGGCCGACTGCACCGCGCTCGCGGTGCCCATGGTCGGCGGGCCCGACGCGTTGAGTACCGCCACGGTCAGGTCACGGCGGCTCGGCCGAGTTATCCGCGCGGTGAACCGCACCGGCTGGCCCACCGTCACGGCGGCGAAGTCCGAAGCGCGCGCGAAAACGACGACCCGGCCCGATATTTCGGCCGCGCGCAGGCGTTGCAGGTTGGCCCGGAACATCAACCGGCTGCTGCCCAGCGACACCGGGCTCTCGGTGGGCGTGACCGTCACCGGGGCGCTGGTGCCGAAGGCCGCGGTGATCGGGTGGTGACCGATCGCGTCGGCGCGCAGCGCGATCGCGAAGCCGTATCCCGCTCCCACCACACCGACGGCGGCCAGGCCGGCGCTCATCGCGCCGAGCCGCGCCATGTGGCCGGGCCGACGCGCCGCGCGCCATGCCAGTGCACCGGCCGCGACCGTCACCGCGACGCAGCACCAGGCGAGGATCCGCCCGGCCGACCACCAGATCCCGCCGGCCGTCACCGCCCAGCAGGCCAGGGCGGCCGGCACCAGGCGAACATCGACATGCCCCGACGGCGACCGACCCGGCCCGGGAGGCAGCACCGGGGTCAGACACGGACCAGCGCGCGCAACTTCTCCAGCCGCGCCGGCCCGATGCCCTCGACATCGGCGAGTTGGTCGACGCTGGTGAACTTTCCGTTGGCCTGCCGCCACGCCACGATGGCGGCGGCGGTGACCGGTCCCACGCCGGGCAAAGCGTCGAGTTCCGCAGCGGTCGCGGTGTTCAGGTCGACCGCCTGGCCCGGCTTCGGCTTGACCGATCCCGACGCGGGCGGCGGTGCCTTGGAGGTCGGCGTCGTCGCGCTGGCCACCGAACTACCCAGCGCCGTCGGCTGGCCCGGAACGGGAGCGAGCCCGACGACGATCTGTTCGCCGTCCCCGAGCGGTCGGGCCATGTTCAGTCCGATGGTGTCGGCGCCGTTCACCGCGCCGCCGGCGGCCTGCAGCGCATCGGCGATGCGTGCCCCCGGCGCCAGGGTCACCAAACCCGGCGTGTGCACCAAGCCGACCACGCTGACCACCACCGGACGGTCGACACCCGCTGATTGCCCGGCACCCGGGGTGGCCGACGACCTGGGGCCGGCGGTCGACACCTTCTCCACCGGTGGCAGCTTGGCCGACGTCACCGGCGCCGGCCGGTCGCGCAGCAACGTGAACACCGTGACCAGCACCGCCAGCGCCGCCACGATCGCCAACCCGATGGCGCCGGCGCGTCCGGGATCGGCGCGCACCCTGGCCACCCAGCCGCGGTCCTGCGACGCGTCCGGAAGCCAGCGCGGCAGCAGCGAATTCTGGTCGTCGTCAGGGGCGCCCTCCGTCGAGCCCGCTCCGGCGCACCCGGCATCGGCGGCGCCATCGGTCTCCGGTTCGGCGCTGAGCCGCCGGTGCAGGCGCTCGGCCGGAAGTTCTGTTCGCATGGGCCGACGGTAGGTCCGCGGACCGCCGCAGCGACACCGCTCAGCGGCGATCTGTGGATCAACCCGAGGCTGTGCACGGGGCTCGCGAGGGATGGGTCAAGATGGAAGTCGAGCGAATGACCGGCACCGCCAGAAAACAGCTCTGGGCGCTGCGTCGTCACGGTCACCGGAGAAACGACAGGAGGCTGCCATGCAACTGGCGCTCACGCCCGAGGAAGCCGCGTTCCGCGACGAACTCCGCACCATTTACACGACCAAGATTCCCGAGGAGGTGCGCGAGCGGGTACGCCGCGGCTCGGCCGAGGTGAACCGCGACGACATCGTCACCAGTCACAAGATTTTGCACGAGCACGGCCTGGCGGTGCCGAACTGGCCGGTGGAATGGGGCGGCAAGGACTGGACGCCGACCCAGCACCAGATCTGGGCGGACGAGATGCAGCTGGCGTGCGTCCCCGAGCCGCTGAACTTCAACACCAAGATGGTGGGCCCGGTGATCGCCGAATTCGGTTCGGAGGAAGTCAAACAACGCTTCCTGCCCCCGACGGCCAGCCTCGACATCTGGTGGTGCCAGGGCTTCTCCGAGCCCGAGGCGGGGTCGGACCTGGCCTCGCTGCGCACCACCGCGGTGCGTGACGGCGACGACTACATTGTCAACGGTCAGAAGACCTGGACCACCCTCGGCCAGTACGCGGACTGGATCTTCTGTCTGGTCCGCACCGACCCGCAGGCGCCCAAGCGGCAGGCGGGCATCTCCTTCCTGCTCTTCGACATGAAGACGCCGGGTATCACCCTGCGACCCATCAAGACGATCGACGGCGGCCACGAGATCAACGAGGTCTTCTTTGAGGACGTCCGGGTTCCCGCCAATCAGCTTGTCGGAGAAGAGAATCAGGGCTGGACGTACGCAAAATTCCTGCTGGGCAACGAACGCACCGGCATCGCCGGGGTGGGGCGGACCAAGGTGCGCCTCGCCGAGGTGAAGAAACACGCCAAGGCCACCGGAGTGCTGGGCGACCCGCTGTTCGCGGCGCGGCTGGCCGAGGCGGAAAACGAGTTGCTGGCACTGGAACTCACCCAGTCGCGAGTCGTCACCGACTCTGCGGACGGGCAGCCGAACCCGGCGTCGTCGGTGCTCAAGCTGCGCGGCAGCCAGTTGCAACAGGCGGCCACCGAACTGCTCGTCGAGGTGGCCGGGCCGGATGCGCTGCCGGCCAACGGCGAAGAGATCGCCTCGCCGGACTGGGCGCAACACAGTGCCCCGCACTACCTCAACTACCGCAAGACGTCGATCTACGGCGGTAGCAGCGAGGTGCAGCGCAACATCATCGCGTCGACGATTCTGGGATTGTGAGGCAGCCATGGACTTTCAGCTGAGCGACGAGCAAGCCCTGCTCCGTGACACCACCCGCGACCTGCTGTCGCGCACCTACGACCCCGAGAGCCGCAACAAGATCATCGGTTCCGACCTCGGCTGGAGCCGCGAGGTGTGGAGCCAGCTCGCCGACACCGGAATCCTCGGCCTCGGTTTCGATCCCGACGAGTCCGGTCAGATCGAGATCGCGGTGGTGCTCACCGAAGTCGGGCGCCGGCTCGCCCCCGAACCGATCCTGCACGCCGCGCTGGGTCCCGGCGCCTTGATCGCCGAGCTGGGCACCGACGAGCAGAAGCAGCTGCTCGACGAGGTCGCGAACGGGCAACGGCTGCTGGCGTTCGCCCACCTCGAGCCGGGGCAGCGCGATCCGTCCGCGCAGGCGGGCACCAAGGCTGCCCAGCAAGGTGATTCGTGGACCTTGAGCGGTCGGAAGAACCCGGTGCTGGCCGGGGACGCCGCCGACACCTTGGTGGTCAGCGCCGCCTTGCCCAGGGGTGGCACCGGTCTGTTCCTGGTCGACGCGGCATCGGTGACCAGGCACCCGTACCGGACGTTCGACGGACAGCGCGGCGCCCAGATCGATTTGGACTCCACTGCCGCCGAACCGCTCGGCGAGGCAATCGACGCATCGGGCGCCATCCGCGACGCCATCGTGCGCATCCAGTCGGCGTTGTGCGCCGAAGCGCTGGGCGCGATGCACGAATCGCTGCGCCTGACCACCGATTACCTCAAGACCCGCAAGCAGTTCGGCGTCACGCTCAATAAGTTCCAGGCGCTGACGCAACGCGCGGCCGACATGTACGTCTCGCTGGAATTGGCCCGCAGCATGACCCTGTACGCGGCCATGTCGATCGCCGACGGCAACATCGACCCGCTGATCGCCTCGCGCGCCAAGCTGCAGGTCGGCCGTTCGGGCCGGCACATCGCGCAGGAGTCGGTCCAGATGCACGGGGGCATCGGGGTGACCGCGGAGTACCCGGTCAGCCACTACGCCGCCCGGCTCACCGCGATCGAGCACACGCTGGGCACCTCGGGTGAGCACCTGCACAACCTGATCGACCACCTCGGCGACTACGACCTGGCCCGCCTCTGACGCATGGCCGGGCTGCCGGGAAAGGTCATCACCGGATCCGACATCAGCGCCTCAAGTCATTGCCGCTCGGGTGCAACCGATTTCAGCTGACCAGGCTCCGAGTCCGCATCGGGGAGCTGACCCACGAGATATTCGGCGAGCCCCCCGATGGTCGGATAGTCGAAGACCGCGGTCGCGTTGATGGTGAACTTGCCGCCGAACTGACTGTGCAGCCGGTTGCGGAGCTCGATCGCCATCAACGAATCCGTACCCAGGTCCAGGAACCGACTGCTCGCCGCCGGCGGCGACGCGAGTCGCAGAAAGTTCTGCACCTCCCGCTGCAAGAATTCGGTCACGAAATCGGCGCGCTGCGGCACGGGAATCTCCATGAGCTGCTTGAGCAACTCGCTGTCGCCGGTCGCCTCTCCGGCGGCACTGGGCAACACCAGGTCGAGGATCGGTGGACGCGAACTGCCCAGCACCTTCGCGGCGCGTTGCCAGTTGGCCTTCAGCACGGTGGCCTGGCCGGTTCCGTTCGCGACGACCTCGGCGAGGGCGGCCAGCGCCGCCGACGGTTCCAATGGGATCAGGCCCTGCGCACTGATATTGGCGGTCGCGGCCTGCGATGAGGCCATGCCACCTTGGGCCCAGGGACCGAAGTTGACGCCCGTGGCGGGCAGGCCCTGCGCCCTTCGCTGCGCGACCAGACCGTCGAGCAGCGCATTGGCGGTCGCGTAGTTGGACTGACCGGGCGAACCGAACAGGCTCGACACCGATGAGGACACGATGAAGAAGTCCAGCTCGTCGTCCCGGGTCAATCTGTCCAGGTGGCACGCGCCGAACGCCTTGGGCGCCAACGTTGTCCGGAATCGTTCCAGGCTCTGCTGGGACAGCAGCGCATCGTCGAGCACGCCGGCCAGATGTGCCACACCGGCCAGCGGTGGCAGCTCAGCGCGGATGCGCGCCAGCAGCTCGGCAACCTCGGACTCGTCGCCGGCGTCGGCGGCGAAGACGTGGATGCGGCACCTGTAGCGCTCGGTGATCTCCTCGAGCAACCGTTGCGCGTCCGCACCCGGCGCGCGCCGGCTGGTCAACACGATGTCACCGGCACCGAGTTGGGCCAGATACGACGCCGTGTGCAGACCGATGGCACCCAGCCCGCCGGTAATCAGGTAGCTCCGATCCGCCCGTGGCTGCAGCGGATTCGGTATCTGCACCACGATCTTGCCGATGTGTCGCGCTTGCTGCATGCGGCGGAACGCGGCCCGCGCCTCGGTCAGGGGGTAGATCTCGGCCGGCAGCGGTGTCCAGTCGCCGTTGGCCAATCCTTGCGACACCTCGGTCAGCAAGCCCCGTATACGTTCCGGCTCGGAGAACGTCACCGTGTCCAGCGCCACGATCTCGTAGGCGATGTCGGGACGGGCCTGCGCCATCTGCTCGGGTGTCCAAATGTCGCGCTTGGCGATCTCGGCGAAGCGGCCGTTGTGGGCGGTCGCCCGCACGGTCGCCTCGAGGAATCCCTCGCTGGTCAGGCTGTTGAGTACCACGTCGACGCCGGCGCCGTCGGTGTCGGCGAGAATCTGGTCGGCGAAATCCGTTGTGCGCGAGTCATAGACGTACTCCACACCCATCTTGCGCAGCGTCGCGCGCTTGAAGGTGCTGGCGGTGGCGAAGACGGTCGCACCGCATTGTTGGGCCATCTGGATCGCCGCCAGGCCGACACCACCGCTGGCGGCGTGGATGAGCACGCGCTCGCCAGGTTTCAGCTGTGCCCAGTCGAACGCGAGCCGAACCGTCAGCGCCGCGGCGGGAATGGTGGCCGCCTCGACCGCACTTACCCCGTCGGGGATCGGCGCGAGCAGCTGGGCCGGCACGTTGAACCGGCTGGAGAACGCCCCCTGCATAAAGCCGTAAACGCGCTGGCCGACTTCGAGTCCGGTGACGCCGGCGCCCAGTTGGGTGACGACGCCGGCGAAGTCACCGCCGATCGGCCCCGGGTCGCCCGGGTAGAGGCCGAGGACGTTGAGCACATCACGGAAGTTGAGGCCCGCGGCCTCCACCCGGACCTGCACATAGCCCTCGCCCGGGGGTGCGACGTCCACTTCGGTGAGCCGCAGGTTGTCGATCGCGCCGCGTTCGGTGGGCGCCAGGACGTAATCGCCCGCGCGCGGCACCGTGAGATGACCGCTGCGCGCCCACGGCAGCAACCGGGATGCCAGCAGTTTTCCTTGTCGCACCGCGAGTTCCGGTTCGTCCACTGGGGTGGCCAGCAAGTTGGCCAGCGCATGCACGGCCTCCACTGATCCGTCGCAGTCGACCAACCTGGCGCGCAGCGCCGGTTCCTCGTTGATCGTGGTGCGCCCGAGCCCCCACAGCGCCGCCTGCACCGGGTCGACCGGCTCACCGGATTCGGTGGCCACGGCCCGCTCGGTGACGATCCACAGTCCCGCAGGCAAATTCACGTCGCCGCCCTGCACCGCGTGCACGGCGCTGAGCAGATTGGCGATCTCGGCCTCGAGGCGCGCCGCCCCAGTGGTCGGGTCGGCGTCGCCTTCCCCTCCGTTCGGCGCTTTGCTGCGCCAGACCACGCCGGAGAACGGCAGCCCCCGCTCGACAGCCTGAGTCAGCACCTGCCCCAACGATTCTGGATCGGCGCTCCGGTCGAACGGGATGCAGCCCGGCACCCTGGCGGCCAGTTCGTCGAATCCGGCGATCAGCCAGGTACCGCTGATCTCTGCGGCCTCTTCGCCCGGCGGCGCCGGCACCTCGTGCCAGCCGAGCGTGTACAGCAGCCGGGTGGCATCGCCCCCGAGCCCGCGCAGCAACGCCTCGCGCGGCGCGCGTTTGACCGTGAACTCGTGAATCCCGCCGAGCCTACGGCCGTCCCGGTCGACGAAATCGAGATCGAAGACCTGGGTTTCGCTGTTGAGTTCGCTGCTGCGCCACCGCGCACGGCAGTAGAACCGCCGCGGCATCTTCTCCCGCAACATCACTTGCCCGTACCGCAACGGCAGGAACAGATCGTTGACGCCCTGTTCGGCGGCGGACAGTGCCGGGAAGGCCGGGAAGGCGACCCCGGTGCACAGGTCCATCAGCACCGGGTGCATCGGCTCGCTGCCGAGCTGTTCGGCGAGCTCGGCACCGACGAGGATGTCGCCGACCGACTCGCCATCACCGAGCCACAGCGACTTCAGGGAACCGGACCAGGTTGGCCCCCAGGCCAGTTCCAAGTCGGCGAAGGTCTCGAACAACTCCTGCGGACGCATGCGGTTCAGTCGCTCGAGCGCTTCGTCGATGGGATCAGCCTCAATTACCGGCTCGTCGGTGTCGTCCACGCCGGCGACCACAGTGCCTTCGGCGTTCAACGACCACTCGGCGCCGCGTTCCCCGTAGGGACGGCTGTGCACCTGGAAGGTGAACGCGCGGCCGTCCTGCAGCGGGTGCAGCGTCAGCTGCACCTCGCGAGAACTCTTCTCCGGCAGGATGATCGGCTCGTAGAAGAAGACGTCCTTCGCCCGCGCGGGAGTGCCGACCGCGGCCAACGCCATCGCCGCGTACGTTGCGCCGGGCACGACGACCGTGCCGTAAATGACGTGATCGGATAGCCACGGCTGCGATTTGACGGACAACCTGCTGGTGTAGACGGAGTCGCCCGAGGCGAGGTCCTTCGCGCTGCCGAGGATGCCCGAAGACGGAGCGCCCGCTCCGTTGACGGCGATCCCGGACGACTTGGGCCAAAACCGGCGGCGCTGGAACGGATACGTCGGCAGCTCGATGCTCCGACGTCGCTGACCATGCAGCGCAGCGAAATCCGGACGATGGCCGCCGACGTAGGCCGCGGCCAGCGCGTCGGCGATCTGGCGCCGATCGCCCACTCCCTTGCGCAGCGAGACGATCGCCCTCGGTGCGGTCAGGTGCTCCGGCCAAACCTGCACCGCGGCGCCGGTCAGCACCGGTTGCGGGCCGATCTCCATCAACACCGAGCACCCCAGCGCCGCCGCGGTGCGCACGCTTTCGGCGAACTGCACCGGCTGGCGCGAATGGCGCCGCCAGTACGCGGCGTCGAGCGGGGTTTGACCCGTGAGGACGGCCCCGGTGCGGTTGCAGATCAACGGCATCGTCGGAGCGGCGAACTGCAATCGCGCCGCGAAGGACTCGAATTCGTCGAGCACCGGGTCCAACAGCTCGGAATGGAAGGCGTGGCTGGTCTGCAGCCACGTGCACCGGATCGCCTCGTCACCGAACTTGGCGACGATCTGTTCGAGATCCTCACCCGGACCCGACAACACCGTATTCGGTCCGTTGTACGCGCCGACCGACACCCGCCGGAATCCAGCGGCTACCTCCTCGACCTGCTTGGTGTCGGCGAACACCGCCACCATCCGTCCGCCGTCGGCCAGGCTGCCGAACATCCGGCCGCGCTCGGCCATCAGCCGCGCGCCGTCCTCGAGGCTGAACACGCCGGCCACACACGCCGCCGCGTACTGGCCGACGCTGTGCCCCAGCACCACATCGGGTTCGATCCCCCAGGACTGCCACAGCCGGGCCAGGCCCATCTCGACGGCGAACAGCGCCGGCTGCGCAAACGACGTGTGCCGCAACCTCTCTCCGGCTTTGCCGCCCGTTTCGCGATCCGTGGCGAACAGCACCTCCAGCAAGGGGTGCGGCACTATGTCACGGACCGCGTCGGCGCACCGCGTCACCGTTTCGGCGAAAACCGGTTCGGTGTCGAACAACTCACGCGCCATCCCCGGGTACTGGCTGCCCTGGCCGGTGAACAACCATGCCGTCATCGGGCGGTGTGTGTGTTCACCACGGACGACACCGGGCCGCAGGCGATTCTCGGCCAATTCGGCCAGGGCCTCGCGCGCACCCTCGACCGAGTCCACCACCAGGGCGGCGCGGTGTTCGAAGTGTGATCGGCCCGTTCCGGCCGTGAGGCATACCTCGGCGAGATCCACAGCCGGGTGGGCGGCCAGCCACGCCTCGTATCGCTGCGCCAAGGCCACCAGCGCTTCCGGTGACCGGGCGGACAGCGCGAGCACCCTGACCTGTCCGGTCTGAGCTTGCGACGCCGACTCCGTGGCGGCGGCGTCGGCGGGGTGCGGGTCGGCCGATAGGGCGGGCGCCGGTGCCTCCTCCACCAGGACGTGCGCGTTGGTTCCGGTGAACCCGAACGAGCTCACGCCCGCGCGCCGCGGCCGGCCGTTGGGCTGCCACGGCATCGCCTTGTCCACGACCCGCACCGGTAGCGAATCCCACGGGATGTGCGGCGACGGCTGCTCGAAGTGCAGGCTCGGCGGCAGCACCCCGTGCTGCAGCGACAACACGACTTTAATCAAACCTGCTGCGCCCGAAGCGGATTCGGTGTGGCCGATGTTCGTCTTCACTGAACCCATCAGCAGCGGCCGGTCCGCGTCGCGCGACCCACCGTAGGCGGCGGCCGCGGCCTGCACCTCGATCGGATCGCCCAGCGGGGTGCCCGTCCCGTGCGCCTCGAGGTAATCGACATCCCCGCCGGCCAGGCCCGCGCGAGCCAGCGCCATCCTGATGAGCCGTTGCTGCGCACCACCATTGGGCACAGTCAAGCCGCTGGACGCCCCGTCCTGGTTGACCGCGCTGCTGGAGATCACCGCGCAGATCCGGTCGCCTTCGCGCTGCGCGTCGCTCAACCGCTTCAGTACGAGTATTCCGCAGCCTTCGCTGCGCACGTAACCGTCGGCGGAGGCATCGAATGTCTTGCACCGCCCCACCGGGGAAAGCATGCGCGCGCGGGAGGCCGCGACGACCGTCACCGGACTCAATAGGACGTTCACCCCGCCGGCCAGCGCCATGTCGCAGTCACCGGACCGCAACGCCTGGCAGGCCTGATGGACGGCCACCAACGCCGAACTGCATGCGGTGTCGATCGCCATCGCCGGTCCTTCGAGTCCCAGCGCAAAGGCGACCCGACCGGAGATGGCGTTGAGCGCATTGCCGGTGATGAAGTGCGGTTCGATCTTGTCGACCGACTCCGACGACAGCAGATGCGCGTACTCGTTGGCCGCCACGCCGGTGAAGATTCCAGTTCGACTGCCGCGCAACGCGGCCGGCGAGTACCCGGCGCGCTCCAAACCCTCCCATACCGTTTCGAGCATCAGCCGCTGCTGCGGCTCGATCCAGACCGCCTCACGGGGTGAGATGCCGAAGAACTCGGGATCGAATCCGTCTATCTCGTCGAGGAAGCCGCCGAACCGGGTGTAGGTCTTGCCCGCGGCGTCCGGATCTGGGTCGTAGAACTCGTCGATGTCGAATCGGTCCTCCGGGACCTCCCGGATCGCATCGACACCTCCCGACAACACCTGCCAGAACGCTTCCGGGTCGGGCGCGCCGGGGAAGCGGCACGACACCGCGACGATCGCGATCGGTTCGTCCGTCGGCGTCGTCACCGCTGCCGCCGGCTGAGGCCGTGTTCTCGAGGACTCCTGATCGCTGAGCTCGAGTACGTCGCCGAGCAGGTAGTCGGCCACATCGGATAGCCGTGGGTGATCCATCGCCAAGGTGGCCGGGACCTGCCTACCCACCCCGTGCTCGATGCGGCGACGCAACTCGACCGCCATCAACGAATCCATGCCGAGATCGAAAAAGCCTGCGTCCTCGCGGATCTCGGCCGCGTCGACGCGGGTCACCTCCGCGACCGCAGCACGCAGATAATCGGTCAGAAGCTTTTTGCGCTGCTGCACCGGAGCGTCCGTGAGCCGGTCGACCAGCGGGGTCTTTCCCGCCGGTGCCACCGCAGGCGCCGCATCGGGGACCTCGCGCTCCAGCTCCGCCAGGAACGCCCGCCTGCCCGCCTGTTGATACAGCGGCAGGAAGCGGGCCCAGTCGATTCGGGCCACAACTCCGTGGGCAGCGCCCTGCGCCGAGGCGGCCGCCGCGACATCGGACAGCCCCGCAAGCGCATCGGCTGGTGCCAGGGTGCGGATGCCGCGCTGATCCAGTCGCGCACGCGATTCCGCGTCAGCCATGCCGGCCGCCCAAGGCCCGAAGTTGACGCTGACGCCGTGGATGCCCTGCTCACGCAGGCGCCACGCCAGCCCATCCAGGAAGGCGTTCGCCGCGCCGTAGGCGCTTTGGCCGAATCCACCCCACACCGAGGCGATCGAGGACGTGCTGAGGAAGAAGTCGAGCTTCAAGTCAGCCGCGGCCTCGCTCAAATGCCAGGCGCCCCAGACCTTTCCGGCAAAGACGCGATCGACCTCAGCGTCCTGTAGGGCGCTCAGGGGGGTGGTACCGATCTCCCCCGCGGCGTGGACGATGCCGGCCAGCGGCGGCAGCTCGGCCTGCACGCCCGCCAGCAAGCGTGCGA
Source organism: Mycobacterium arosiense ATCC BAA-1401 = DSM 45069 (assembly GCF_002086125.1). Taxonomy (GTDB): domain Bacteria; phylum Actinomycetota; class Actinomycetes; order Mycobacteriales; family Mycobacteriaceae; genus Mycobacterium; species Mycobacterium arosiense. Next base: position 48,127 of record NZ_MVHG01000003.1, on the reverse strand, counting down.
CGTCGTGCGCATCGGCGACATCGGCGGCCACGACCCGGATTTGGCAGCCGTGCGCCTCACCGAGTGCGTCGATGCGCCCTCGGACGGCGTCGGTCGGCGCGCGCCGGCCGGTCAGAACCAGATGCCCGGCGCCGTTCGCGGCCAGGTGCCCGGCGATCTCCAGCCCGACCGCGCCCAGCCCTCCGGTCACCAGATACGTTGCGTCACTGCGCAGTTGCAGCGAGGTACCACTCGGGGTCTCAGTGCGCCGAACCAACCGGGGCACGTATATCACCCGATCACGCAGCGCGAGCTGGTCTTCCCCGATCGCCGAGTCGTCGGCCGTGGCGATCCGGTCGATGAGCCGGGACCATTCGTCGGCAGTCCCCACTGACAAGTCCGCGAGTCCGCCCCATATCTGCGGCAGCTCCAGCGATGCGGCGCGACTGAAGCCCCACAGGCTGCTCTGGTGCGGTGCCACGGAATCCGCATCGGTGACGCGCTGTGCGCCGCACGTCACGACCCAGACGGGGCTGCGCAGCTCAGCGGCGACCGCGGCGCGAAACAACCGCCGTGTCCCGCCCAGGATCCGGTGTTGCATCCGCAACAGCGAGCGCATCGATGGCGTGGTCCCGGCCTCCAGGGCCGCGGCATGCACGATGCGTAGCGTCGAATCATCGGCGGCGGCGCGCAACAGGCCCGCGAGCTGTTCCTCGTCCGCGTCGGACACCGGCAACCCGACGATCTCGAATCGGTGGTTGTGTGCGGTCAGGACGTCGACCAACGGCTGGACCGCGTCGGCACCATCGGCGACGATGACCCAGCGTGATCCCCCGCCCACGTCGGCCGGCGGCAGCGCGGCGGTCAATGCGTCCCAGCGGATCTCGTAGCGGTCGTTCTCGATGGACCGGGTGGTGCGCTGCTGATTGTGTTGGGCCGCAAGCCTGGTGAGCACCTGCAGGGTCTGATGATCGCCGCTCGCACCGTCGAGCAGGGTTGCGAGTTCCTCGATCCGGCCGTCCTCGAGAAGACGGACGGCTTCGGTGCGCGGCCCACCGGCGTCGCCGCGTCGGTCGGGGCGCTGATCATTGCGGAACCAGTACTGACGGCGCTCGAAGGGATAGGTGGGCAGGTCGAGCTTGCGCGCGTGCGCCGGCCCGAACGCGGCGAAGTCGGGCAGGTGGCCCAGGACGTACGCGTCGGCGACCGCCTCGGTGATCTGCCGGTGGTCAGCGGTGTTCCGGCGCAGCGACGTGATCGCCCGCGGCGCGGTCGCCGGGTCGGGCCATGCGCCCAGGGCGGAGGCGGTGAGCACCGGTCGCGGGCCGATCTCGAGCAATACCTTGCAGCTCAGGTCGGCGAGGGTGCGCACGCTTTTGGCGAATTCGACCGGTTGGCGCGCATGACGGCGCCAATACGCGCCATCGAGCTTCACGCTGCGGCCCAGCGCGGCCCCGGTACGGTTGTCGATCAAAATTCGTTGCGGCGCTCTGAAATCGAACCGCCCCGCATGCGCTTCGAACTCGTCGAGGATCGGGTCCAGCAGCGCAGAGTGGAACGCGTGGCTGGTGTCCAACCAGTCACACCGGACACCATCGGCCGACACTGCGGCCACCGCCCGCTCCAGGTCCGCGCCGGGCCCGGACAATACGGTATTGGCGCCGTTGTAGGCGGCCACCGACAGGCTCGGGAACTCGTCGGTGAGTCGCTCGACCCGCTCGGCGGCGGTGAACATCGCGACCATCCGGCCACCGGAGGGCAGACTGCCGAAGAGGCGACTACGCTCGGCCATCAGCAAGGCGCCGTCTTCGAGGCTGAACACGCCCGCCACGCAGGCCGCCGCAAATTGGCCGACGCTGTGGCCCAGCACCACGTCGGGCTCGAAACCCCACGATTGCCATAGCCGGGCCAGGCCCATCTCCACCGCGAACAGCGCGGGTTGCGCGTACGAGGTTTGCCGCAGCGCCTCTTCGCCGTCCGGACCGTCCGCGTCGAAAACGACGTCCAGCAACGGCCTTTCGAGAAGATCGGCGATCGCGGCGGCGCAACGATTCAACGTCTCGGCGAACACCGCCTCGGTGTCGAACAATTCTCGGGCCATGCCGGGGTATTGGCTGCCCTGGCCGGTGAACAGCCACGCCGTCTTCGGTGGCTCATGGGATTCTCCGCGGAACAACCCGGGCGCCGGGCGGTCGTCCGCCAGAGCGCCGAGTAGCTCCAGCGCGGCTTCTCGCGAGTTGACCACCAGCGCGGCCCGCTGCTCCAAGTGTGCCCGCCCCGCCCCGGCGGTGAAGCACACGTCCGCCAGGTTGGCTTCCGGGTGCGCGCCCAACCAGCTCCGGTAGTCAGCCGCAAGCTGTGCCAACGCGGCGGGCGTTCGCGCCGAAAGCGGCAGGACACTGAACCGGCGGTTCGCGGGATGCTCGACCGGAAGCGGTGTCGGGGGAACCGGTTCCGTTTGCTCGGGAGCTTCCGAGATGATGACGTGGGCGTTGGTGCCGGCGAATCCAAACGAGCTGATTCCGGCAATGCGCGGCTGTCCGTTGCGTTCCCAAGCGGTGGCCTCGTCGACCACCTGCACCGCAAGCCGCTCCCAGGGGATGTGGGGCGACGGGTTCTGAAAGTGGAGGTGTTGCGGAATCAGTTCGTTCTCGAGCGCCAGGATGACCTTGATGACCCCGGCGATGCCCGCGGCTGCTTCCAGGTGTCCGATGTTGGTCTTCACCGAGCCCATCAGCAGCGGCCGGCCGGGTTCGCGCCCGACGCCGAGCACCGCACCCGCGGCCTGGGCTTCGATGGGGTCACCCAGCGACGTCCCGGTGCCGTGCGCTTCCAAATACCCGACGTCGCGGGCTTCGACGTCGGCGCGCTTGAGCGCATCGGCGATAACCCTTTGCTGGGCAACGCCGTTGGGCACGGTCAAGCCGCCCGAGGCGCCGTCCTGGTTGATCGCGCTGCCGCGGATCACGGCGCGGATCCGATCGCCGTCGCGGATCGCGTCCGCTAGACGCTTGATCACGATGACACCGCAGCCCTCGCCGCGCACGTAACCGTCCGCGGCCGCATCGAACGTCTTGCAACGGCCGTCGGGGGCGAGCATGTGCGCGCTGGAGAACGTGATCATGGTAGCCGGGGTGAGCAGGACGTTCGCCCCGCCGGCCAGCGCCAGGTCGCATTCGCCCAGGCGCAGGGCCTGGCACGCCTGATGGATTGCCACCAGCGACGAGCTGCACGCCGTGTCGACGGCGACGGCCGGACCCTGCAGTCCCAACCGGTAGCTGATCCGGCCGGCCGCCGCGGCGTTCGATGTCCCGATGGCCAAGTAAGCCTCGATTTCGGGGTAAGTCAGCTCGTCAGATGCCATTCCCAGGTAGTCGTGCGTGGCCAAACCGACGAAGACCCCGGTGTTGCTGTTCGCCAGATCCGTTGGCGCAGTGCCTGAGTGCTCCACCGCGCGCCATGCCGTTTCCAGCAGGATGCGGTGCTGCGGGTCCATCAACCTGACCTCGCGGGTCGACATGCCGAAGAACGGCGCGTCGAACGCCGTCACGTCGTCGACGAAACCGGCGCGACGGGTGACGACCTTGCCGGGCGCGCCCGGTTCCGGGTCGAAGAACTCGTCGACGTCCCAACGGTCTTGCGGCACTTCGGATATCGCATCGCGGCCATGCCGCAACACATCCCAGAACTCATCAGCATCCGCGGCTCCCGGGAATCGCGCCGCGTAACCGATGATCGCAAAACCCGGTGCGACCTCTCCTTCGACGGATGCCATACGCGTGTCCTCTCTTGGCCATCACGATCGATCCCCACGGGAGGCCGGTTGCGCTCGGAGAATCATTTCCGTCAGGCGAGACACCGCCATTGCAGCGCCCGCACCTCGCAACGACAGCCGGTGCGGCTGTCGCCCTGCGTCCCGCCCGGCCGCTCGATCGCTACAACGGCCCGCCGGATCCGTGAGCGAGTGTAGGCGGTGCCGCGCACGCCCGCGACGGGGATCACCCAAAGGGTTTATCTTGGTCTCGCCGCCAGGGTGGTCGTGGTCGTTGGAACCGAGGAGGACGAAGTTTTGCGCATCGGGAAGATTACGATCGGCGCACTCGGCGATTGGAAGCTGACCCCCGGGTCCGTCATTTCGTGGCACCCGACGGCCGCGGCGACCGACAAGGTCCGTCAGGCGCCGGTCAGCTCCGTGCCGGTCAGCTACATGCAGACCCAACATCTTCGCAATTACTGTGAACGGACCGCCGCAGGGCTGAGTTTTTCCCGCCAGATCATCGCTACCTGCGAAGTGCCCGGCAAGTGCGACGTCCCTGCAATGAATTACGCCGTCAACGCGTATCTGCGTCGGCACGATACGTTCCGCAGCTGGTTCGAGCCCACCGGCGACGGAGAGTTCATCAGGCACACCATCAGCGATTCCGGCGCTATCGAATTCGCGCCGATCGAGCACGGCGAGATGACGGTCGACGAAATACACGCTCACGTCGTGGCCATTCCGAATCCGCTGGAGTGGGGCTGCTTCAGCTTCGGGATCGTGCAAAACGAAAACCACTTCACGTTCTTTGCCGCCATGGATCATGTGCACGGCGACGCGACGTTGATCGGCACCACGATGATGGAGGCCAACGGCATGTACACGGCGTTGAGCGGCGGCGGTGAGGCCCTCGCTCTTCCCGATGCCGGCAGCTTCGATGACTTCTGCACGCGGGAACGGGAGTACACGTCAACGCTGACCGCTGATTCCCCCGAGGTGCGCGCGTGGATCGACTTCGCCGAAAACAACGATGGTGGCTTTCCCGAGTTCCCGCTCCCGCTGGGTGACCCGCAGGACTCGAGCAGCAGCGACATGACCTCGGAACTCCTGATGGACGCGGCACAGACGGAGCGGTTCGAATCGGCCTGCGCGGCGGTCGGCGCGCGCTTCGTTGGTGGCCTGTTCGCCTGCCTCGCCTTGGTGGAGCACGAATTCACGGGTGCCCTCACGTATCACGGGCTCACCCCCCGGGACTCCCGCAAAGCCACCGACAATTTCATGACGCAGGGCTGGTTCACCGGTTTGATCCCTATCACCGTGCCCATAGCCGCGGCCTCGTTCGGTGATGCCGCGTGCGCGGCGCAAGCGTCCTTCGATTCGAATCTGGGCATGGCGAAAGTTCCTTATTACCGCGTGTTGGAATTGGCGCCGTGGTTGCGCTGGCCGCAACCGAACTTTCCGGTGTCGAATTTCTTTCATGGCGGCGCCGCTCCGCTCAATGCCGTTCTCGCCGCGGCCGACCTGGGGCTTGCGAACAACATCGGCATTTATCCCGACGGCCGATATTCATATCAGCTGACCATTTACGTATTCCGGCATGGGGAAGGCACGTTCATGGCGATCATGCATCCGGACAACCCGGTCGCCCGGAAATCGGTTGTCCGCTACCTGGAAGCCATGAAGTCGGTCTGCGTGCGGGTCGCCGGCAGCGGGAGCTGGGGACGCGTCGCGTAGCGTGGAGCACTTCGATGGCTCGTGAGGCGGATTTTCGTGGTTTGACCGGGCTCGGCCGAGCGCGGCCGAGAGTCGCCGGCGGGCACACCCGACTGCGCCGACCGGGGATGAGGGCGAGATGCGACGGCTAGCCGATTTCGTGGTGCGGTGGCCCTGGGCCGTGGTGGGGATCTGGATCGCGATTGCGGTCGCGCTGCCTCTGACTTTTCCATCGCTGGGCGAGATGGCCGAGAAGCATCCGCTTGCCATCCTGCCCGGCGATGCACCATCGAGCGTGACCTCTCGAAAGATGACCGAAGCGTTTCACGAATCGGGCTCAGAGAACCTGCTGTTGGTGGTGTTGACCGACGACAAGGGGCTCGGCCCGGCCGACGAAGCCGCTTACGGCAAGCTGGTGGACGCGCTGCGCCACGACACGCGAGATGTGCTGATGCTGCAGGATTTTGCCAGCACGCCGGCGTTGCGCTCCGTCGTTACCAGCAAGGATCACAAGGCGTGGGTGCTGCCGGTCGGCGTCGCCGGTGAGCTGGGCACCCCCCGCTCGTACGCCGCGTTCAACCGCATCGGCGACATCGTCAAGGGGACGCTCGCCGGCACACCGCTGACGGCACACCTCACCGGTCCCGCGGCGACAGTCGCCGACCTCACGGCCGCCGGCGCCCGGGATCGGATGCCGATCGAGCTGGCGATCGCGGTGATGGTTCTCATCGTCCTACTGGTGATCTACCGCAGCGCGGTCACCATGCTGCTGCCGTTGCTGACGATCGGGATATCGCTGGTGATCGCCCAGGCGGTGGTAGCGGGCTACTCCCAACTGACCGCCTCGGGCGTCTCGAACCAGTCCGTCGTGTTCTTGAGCGCCATAATGGCCGGAGCCGGAACCGATTACGCGGTCTTTCTGATCAGCCGCTATCACGACTACCTGCGGTCGGGCGCGACCTCCGATCAGGCGGTCAAACGCGCCATGTTCTCGATCGGCAAGGTGATCGCCGCATCGGCCGCCACCGTCGGAGTCACTTTTCTGCTGATCAGCTTCGCCCGAATGGGCGTGTTCAAAACGGTTGGGGCGTCGTCGGCGATCGGGATCGGCGTGGCATTCCTCGCCGCGTTGACGTTGCTGCCGGCAGTCCTGGTGCTCGCGGGGCGGCGTGGCTTGGTCAAGCCACGGCGCGAGCTGACCGCCCGATTCTGGCGACGTTCGGGCATCCGCATCGTGCGAAGACCGAAGGTCAACCTGGTTGCCAGCGTGCTGGTGTTGATCATCCTGGCCAGCTGCGCCGGCCTGGTGCGTTACAACTACGACGATCGCAAGGCGCTGCGACCTCGGGCCCCAAGCTCTATCGGGTACGCCGCGCTGGATCGTCACTTCCCGGTGAATCAATCGATCCCGCAGTACATCCTGGTCCAATCTCCGCACGATCTCCGCACGCCGAAGGCGCTCGCAGACTTGGAGCAAATGGCGGACCGGGTCGGTCAATTGCCGAACGTTGCTGCCGTCAGCGGCATTACGCGCCCCACCGGGCATGTGCCAGAACAATTCAGGGCCACCTATCAAGCCGGCGCTATCGGCACCCTGCTGGCCGGCGGGTCCACCCTGATCAAGGACCGCACCAATGACCTCAATCGACTGGTAGACGGGGCCGGGACGTTGGCCGACAACCTCGGCAACATGCGGGGCCAGGTCATCCAGCTCGCCGCCGGCGTCCAGGAGCTGGCGAATGCCTTCTCGTCGACGAAGAACCAGTACAGCGGCGACGCGTTGGTGAAAGAGGTCGATCTCGCCGCCCAGCTCGTGGACCATGTCAACGCGCTCAGCAACGCCATGGGCTGGAACTTCTCGGCGGCCAAGAACATGTTCGCCTGGATCGGCCCGGTCCTGGGGGCGCTGCAGGGCAACCCCCGATGCGACGCCGACCCCTCGTGCAGCGCCACCCGCGGGACATTCGAGCAACTCGTCGGTTCGCGCGATCAAGCAGACCTCGACGCGATCAACGACTTGGCCCACCAACTGCAGGAGTATCCGGACAAGCGGGCGCTGAAAGCGTCGGCGGACCGGCTGCGCGCCGCATTGGCAAAGCTCACCAACGTGCTGCATTCGCTGGGGATGGACAAACCCGGTGGCCTGCAGTCGAACCTGAACACCCTGCAAGACGGCGCAAACCGTTTCGCCGGTGGCAGCCGCCAGATCGCCGACGCGGTGGCTCAGGTCGTCGACCAGGTCAAGCAGCTCGGTAGCGGGCTCAATGAATCGGCGGCGTTTCTGTTGTCGCTGAAACGCGATGCCGCGCAACCGGCCATGGCCGGATTCAATATCCCGCCCCAGCTACTGCACCTGGCGGAGTTCCAGAAGGCGGCCAAGGCATTCATCTCGCCGGACGGACACTCGGTGCGATACCTGGTCCAGACCAAACTCAGTCCGTTCAGCACCGAAGCCATGGATCAGGTCAACGCGATCGAAGCGGTCGCCCGGGGGGCCCAGCCGAACACCGCGCTGGCTGACGCGACGGTGTCGATGGCCGGCTACACGGTCGCCCTCAAGGACACCCGCGACTATTACCAGCACGACATCCGGTTTATCATCGTCGTAACACTCCTGGTCGTCCTGGTGACCCTGATCGCGCTGCTGCGTGCGATCGTTGCCCCGTTGTATCTCGTTGCCTCCGTGGTCATTTCGTATTTGTCGGCGGTGGGAATCGGGGTACTCGTAGTTCAATACCTGCTCGGCCAGCAACTGCATTGGAGCGTGCCGCCGCTGGCATTCGTGGTGTTGGTCGCGGTGGGGGCCGACTACAACATGCTGCTCGTCTCGCGGATGCGGGAGGAGTCGCCGCACAGCATGCGTTACGGCATCATCCGAACCCTGGGTTCGACGGGCGGCGTGATCACCGCGGCGGGCCTGATCTTTGCCGCCTCCATGTGCGGTCTTCTGTTCTCCAGCATCAGCACCGTGGTCCAGGGCGGTTTCGTGATCGGGGTGGGAATTTTGCTGGACACCTTCCTGGTACGCACCATCACGGTTCCCGCGATCGCCGCGCTGGTCGGACGGGCGAATTGGTGGCCATCCCGAGCGGGTGCGCCGGAGTGCGCGCGGCGGCCGGCGTTGCGGTTATCGGGGGGACGCGCCGAGTCGCAGCCGAGTTAGCACCCGCACCGGATGTGTGTGAGACTACGAAGCGGATCGAGCGGTAGGAGTAGCGATGAAGAAACTGCTCGCAGGGGTTACGGCGCTGGTAACCGTAGCTGCCACAGGGTGTTTCGGCGTCAATACCGCGACGGCTGACGACGCGCCGATCGGCGGTCCGCCGACCCCTGGGGCTCCGGGCGACCAGACGGCGTTTGCCCTCGGCGGCGCTCACGTCCTGGGCATCCCCTACGACGAGTACATCCGTCAAGAAGGCGCCCAGTGGTTCCCCGGCCAAAAGCGTGAAATCGTGCGCTACCCGGCGGGGCAGGTCCAGGGCCACGTCTTGGAGCGACTGTTCCCGGGCATCGGCGAGGCCGGCGAAAAGCTGTTGCCAGGCCTGGGTCTGGATGGGCCCAGCGTTGGCGAATCGGTCGCCGAGGGAATCGACAACCTCGATGCGGCGATCAAGACGGGTCGGCCCGGCACGGCGATCGGGTTATCCGAGGGCGGGTTCGTGGTCGACGGCGAGCAGGCCCGGCTGGCGAATGACCCGACCGCTCCCCCGCCGGACAAACTGAACTTCGCCACGTTCGGCGACCCGATCGGGCATCACGCCTTCGGCCAGAGTTTCCTGACCGCGATGTTCGGAGTCGGCAGCGTCGTTCCAGCCCTCGACTACACCATGCCACCGCAGTACGAGAGCCAGTACGACACAAACCGATTCGTGGCCGCGTACGACTCGATCGCGGACTTTCCCGACCGGCCGGACAACTTGTTCGCGCTCGCCAACACGCTGCTAGGCCTCGCCACGGGTCACACCGCGGTGGCCTTCACCAACCCGAGCATGGTGCCCCCGCAGAACATCAGGACGACCATCAATTCCAGGGGCGCCAAGGACACCACGATCATGGTCCCCGAAAAGCACCTTCCGCTCGTCATGCCGCTGGCCTACTTGGGAATCCCGGAAGACACCCTGAACAAGCTCGATGCCATCCTGATTCCCCGGGTGAATGCGGGCTACTCGCGAAACGACGACCCCGCGACGGCTCCGGTCCAGGTGGACCCAGTGCACGGCTTCGACCCGGCGGAAGTCACCGCGCCGGCCAACCAGGCAACCTTCGGCGGCGGCGCCGACCCTCTTTCCCAAATACTCAGCGGCGCCACATCGGTGCTGTCGAAGGCCACCGGCTAGACGACGCGCCTATGTCTGGATCATCGATTCTCGCCATGCTGCACGGCCGTGCCAGCCTGCGGCCCGACGATGTGGCGTACACATTCACCGATTACCAGGACGACGCCGACGGTGTTCGCCAGAGCCTCACGTGGTCGCAAATGTCCCGCCGGACCTTCAACGTGGCGGGCGAGCTCGGCCAGCACGGGGCGGCCGGCGACAGGGCGGTGATCCTGGCGCCGCAGGGCCTCGACTACATCGCGGCGTTCCTGGGTTCGATGCAGGCCGGGCTCATCGCGGTTCCGCTGCCGCTGCCGCATCGGGGCTCGAGCGATGAGCGGGTCAGCGCCGTCCTTGCCGATACGTCACCTTCGGTCGTGCTCACGACGTCCGCGGTCGCCGAAGATGTCGCCGAGTATGTCGATCGGGCCCGCATGGACGACCTCCCGAAGATCGTCGAAATCGATTCGATGAATCTGGACGCCGATCGCGGAACATCCAGTCCCGCAGCCGACGTGCCGGAGATCGCGTATCTGCAATACAGCTCCGGCTCGACCCGAACCCCGACCGGTGTAATGATCTCGCACCGCAATCTGCAGGTGAATTTCGAGCAGCTGATGCGCAGCTTTTTCACCGACTCCCACACCAAAGCCCCGTCGGACACCACGATCGTCTCGTGGCTGCCCTTCTACCATGACATGGGTTTGGTGCTCGGCGTCTGCGCGCCGATCCTGGGCGGCTGGCGGGGCGAGCTGATGAGTCCCGTCGCGTTCTTGGAACGACCCGCCAGATGGATGCAATCCCTGGCCGCGAATACCTCTTCGTGGTCGGCGGCCCCCAACTTCGCCTTCGACCTGGCGGCCCGCAAAACGAGTGACCGTGATCTGGCCGGACTCGACTTCGGCGGTGTGCTGGGCATCATCAGCGGTGCCGAACGCGTCGAGCCGGCCACCCTGAGCCGCTTCGTGGATCGGTTTGCCCACTTCGACTTTCGCGACGACATGATGCGCCCGTCGTACGGCTTGGCGGAGGCAACCGTCTTCGTGGCCAGTGGCACCTGGACTGACTCGTCGGCGGTTCACTTCGATATCGACGAGCTGGCCGCGGGCCGCGCTCAGCCGTGCGCGGCCGGGACCGGCTCGTCGCTGGTGAGGTACGAACTGCCGCACTCCCCGGCATTGCGAATCGTCGACGGCGACACCCACCGCGAGTGCCCGCCGGGGGTGGTGGGCGAGATCTGGGTACGCGGCGACAACGTGGCCGAGGGCTACTGGCGCAAGCCGCCGACAGAACAGCACTGCTTCGGCGCGACGCTCGTCGACCCGTCACCGGGTACGCCGCCTGGGTCTTGGCTGAAGACCGGGGACTCAGGTTTCGTTTACGGGGGCGGGCTGTTCATCGTCGGCCGTATCAAGGATCTGCTGATAATCCGGGGACGGAATCACTATCCCGAGGACATCGAGGCGACGGTCCAAGAGATCACCGGTGGTCGGGTCGCGGCGATATCGGTTCCGGTGAACAGTACCGAGAAGCTCGTCACCGTCATCGAGTTCAAGAAGCGAGGCGGTTCCACCGAGGAGGCGATGCGCTCGTTGACCTGCGTGAAACGCGACGTGACCTCGGCGATTTCCAATGCGCACGGCGTCAATGTGGAAGACCTGGTGCTGGTACCGCCCGGCTCGATTCCCACCACCACCAGCGGCAAGATCCGGCGCGCCGCCTGTGTCGAGCGGTACCGCCGGCAGCAATTCGCCCGGTTAGACGCCTGAGCCGGGGCCACGGGCGCGCTCCACGATGCCGATGTTGGTGACCGTCCTGGTGATGGCCCTCGCCGTCAGTGTCGAACCGTTCCGAGTCGGTATGACCGTGCTCATGCTGAACAGGCCCAGACCGGCGCTGCAACTGCTCGCGTTTCTGTCCGGCGGTTTCGCCATGGGAACGGCCGTGGGCTTGATCGTGTTGTTCGCCTTCCGACGAATCATGCGGGGCTCGAACTACTTGGCCCTGCCCAAGGTGCAGATTCTGGTCGGCCTGCTGGCGCTGACGGTCGCGGCGATCGTGGCCGCGAATCTCCCCGCGCGGTTGGGTGCGCGGCCGACAGGATTGGCGTCGCCGGTCCAACGATTGCTGAGCCGGCATTCGCTGACGGTGGCCGGCATCGCCGGTCTGGGCATCGCGTTGCCGTCGGTCGACTATCTTGCCGCGCTGGCCGTCATTCTGGCCTCCGGGGCGACCGCCCTGACGCAAGTCGCAGTCCTGTTGATGTTCAACGCCGTGGCATTCGCCCTGATAGAGATTCCGCTGCTGGCCCATTTGCTGGCACCGAGGGCAACCGCCGCATGGGTGGCGGCGCTGCACGACTGGATTCGTTCGCGTCGGCGCGTCGACGTGGCGCTCCTACTGGCCGCGGCCGGCTGCGCTTTCCTCGCGGTCGGCGCCGCCGGCCTTTGACCCTTCGGCCAACGGCGCACCGCCGCTGAGGCGATAATGAGTCCGATTCGCACCGGCAAAGGAGCCACGATGAGCAAGGCAAGCGCCGACCGTTCCCTGCGGGTGATCCAATGGACGACCGGCAACATCGGCCGGCGTTCGCTGCACTCCATCATCGCGCGAGAAGACCTGGAACTGGCCGGCGTATACGCGCACGGCGCCGACAAGGTCGGTGTCGACGCCGCCGACCTGGCGGGCTGGCCGAAACCGACCGGGGTGCGGGCGACCAACGACATCGATGCGCTGCTGGCCCTGGGCGCCGACGCGTGTTGCTATAACCCGTTGTGGCCTAACATCGATGAACTGGTGCGGCTGCTGGAATCGGGCGTCAACGTGTGCACCAGCGCCGCGTGGATCACCGGTGGGAAGCAGACACCGCGGGACCGCAAACGTATCGAAGATGCGTGTCAGAAAGGCAACTCGACGATCTTCGGCAGCGGCGCGCACCCGGGCATGACGAACATGGTGGGTATGGTGCTGTCCGCGTCGTGCGAGCGCGTCGACGAGATTCGGATCACCGAGTCGGTGGACTGCTCGACCTACGAATCGGCGGAAACCCAGACGGCCATGGGCTTTTCGCAGGATCCCGATACCCCCGGGTTGGCCGAAAACGTCCGGCGCGAAAGCGAGGTGTTCGCGGAATCGGCGGCGATGATGGCCGACGCGATCGGGGCAAAGCTGGACAAGATGACCTTCGACGTCACCTTCACCGCGGCCACCGACGACTCCGATCTTGGTTTCATGAAGATTCCCGCCGGAACGGTCGGCGGCGTCTACGGCTACCACCGAGGTTGGGTCGGCGATCGCAACGTCGTCAGCGTCGGGTTCAACTGGACCATGGGCAGTCACGTCGTCCCGCCCAAGCCCCTCGACCACGGTCACGTCATCCAGGTGTTCGGGCTGCCCAACATGCGGACCGTGTTGCACTGCCTGCCGCCCAAGGACTGGACGGAGCCCGGGTTCATGGGACTGGGGATGATCTATACCGCCATGCCGGTTACCAACGCCGTCCCCGCGGTGGTGGCCGCCGAGCCGGGAATCGTGACGCTGGCGGATTTGCCCCCGATCACCGGTCGGCTGGGCCATTAGCGGGTATGCCGTTCGCCACAAGTGGCCGCCCCCGGGAGGAACGCTTGCGTGCACTAAGGTTAGTATCCCTAACTGAGCAAATGTTCCGTTGACATCGGTGTCGTCGGCGACGGTTGGTGAGCTTTGCGGAAGGCGGTCAGGTGGTGGCTAGGCCAGACTCGGGTACCCGCCCCGGCCTCGGCAGCCGCGTGCTGAAACGAGTGTGGATCCCGCTGGTGCTGGTCGTCGTTCTGTCGACCTCCGCGCTCATCGTGTCGCGGCTGCACAAGATCTTCGGCTCGGAAGACCTCAACGCGAACGCCGGCAAGGGGATCGAAATCGTGCAGTTCAACCCGAAGGTCGTCGTGTACGAGATCTCCGGCGCGCCCGGCACGACGGCGAACATCAATTACTGGGACGAGAACGCCAACACGCACCAGGTCAACAACGCCCCCCTGCCGTGGTCCACCACGATCTCGACCACGCTGCCCTCGGTGAGCGCCAACATCATGGCGCAGAGCGACGGCGGCACGATTGCATGCAAGATCACCGTGGACGGCGTCGTCCGCGACAACCAGAATTCCGCCGGCCATAACGCCCAGACCTTCTGCCTGGTGAAATCCGCATGAGCAACGTGAACAGTCAGACCGAGCGCGACCTGAGCGCGGCCGACACCGGCCCGATCACCACCCGGGGCTTATCGAAGGCCGCGCGCGGCCACCGGCCCTACCTTCCCCATGCGATCCGCATCTTCGCGATTCCCATCATCTTGGGCTGGGTGGCCGTCACCGTGTTGGTGAACGTCATCGTCCCCACTTTGGAAAAAGTCGGCGAGGCGCACTCGGCGCCGATGACACCGCTGGACGCCCCGTCGATGAAGGCGATGATGCGGCTGGGTCATAACTTCCACGAGTTCGACTCGAACAGCACCGTCATGGTCGTCCTGGAGGGCCAGCACCCCCTGGGCCCGGATGCACATCAGTACTACGACAAGCTGATTCGGCAGCTCCGCCAGGACCCCAAGCACATCCAGCACATTCAGGACTTTTGGGGTGACCGGCTCACCGCCGCAGGCGCGCAGAGCGCCGACGCCAAAGCCGCCTACGTGCAAATCAACCTCGCCGGCAACCAGGGCACCACGCAGGCGAACAACTCCGTGGATGCCGTCCACAAGGTGATCGACGAGAACAAGGCGCCGCCCGGCGTGAAGGCCTACGTCACCGGGCCCGCGGCGCTGTCCGACGACATGCACATCATCGGCAACGCCAGCCTGGCCAAGATCACGCTATTCACCCTGGGCGCCATCGCGATCATGCTGTTGCTGGTCTACCGGTCCATCGTCACCACGCTCGTTCAGCTCTTCATGACCTTAGTGGCGCTGGCGTGCGCGCGCGGTGTCGTCGCGGTTCTGGCCTACCACAACGCATTCGGCCTCACCACCTTCGCCGCCAACATCCTCACCATGCTGGCGATCGCCGCCGCAACCGACTACGGCATCTTCCTGATCGGCCGTTATCAAGAGGCGTTGGCCGCCGGCGAGGACCGAGAAGCCGCGTACTACACCACGTTCAAGGGCGTCGCCCCGGTGGTGTTGGGGTCGGGCCTGACCATCGCGGGCGCGACGTATTGCCTGAGTTTTTCGCGGCTGCCGTGGTTCAACACCATGGGCGCGCCCGTGGCGATCGGCATGCTGGTCGTGGTGCTCGCCGGTATCACGCTGGGCCCCGCGGTGGTCTTCGTCGGCAGTCGCTTCCACCTGTTCGAAAGGCAGGCCAAGCGCGGTCGGCTGTGGCGCCGGGTGGGCACCGCGGTAGTCCGTTGGCCCGCACCGGTTTTGGCCGTCAGCGCCGCGGTCGTGCTGGTCGGCATGATCGCCCTGCCGAGCTTCCACACCAGCTACAACGACCGCCATTACCTGCCGCTGTCAGCCCCGTCCAATCAGGGGCAAGAGGCCGCGAATCGGCATTTCTCCGAGGCACGGATGAACCCCGACCTGTTGATGATCGAGTCCGACCATGACATGCGCAACCCGGCCGACATGCTGGTTCTGGACCGGGTGGCCAAGAACGAGATGCGCACGCTGGGCATCGCCATGGTCCAGGACATCACCCGGCCGCTGGGCATTCCGATCCAGCACAGCTCGATTCCGTTCCAGAACAGCGTCCAAAGCCAGACGACGATGCAGAACATGAGCTTTCTCAAGGAGCGCATGAACGACATCCTCAGGATGGCAGATGACCTGCAGACCCAGATCGAAACTACGCAACGCCAATACGAGGTATCGCTGGACCTGGCCAACGCCGCCGACGACAGCGCCAGGACCACGGCGGTGACGTCGCAGATCACCGACACGCTGCGCGACCACATCGCGGATTTCGACGACACCTTCCGGCCGATACGCTCGTACATGTACTGGGAGAAGCACTGCTACGACATCCCCGTGTGCATCGGGCTGCGGTCGCTGTTCGACACGTTCGACGGGTTCGACCAACTGGCCGAGCAATTCCACTATTTGACGGCCGACATCGAACACACCGCCAGAGCCACCCACGACCTCAACGCGCTGTTCCCAACGCTGATCACCACGCTGAAGACCACCAGGGGCATCACGCTGACGCTCTACCAGACCTTCAAGGCGATGATCGATCAGATGGAGGCGATGAGCAACACCGCCATCGTGATGGGGCAGAGCTTCGACAACTCCAAGAACGACGACTTCTTCTACCTCCCGCCGGAGGCCTTCGACAACCCCGATTTCCAGACTGGCCTTCGGATGTTCCTGTCGCCGGACGGCAAGTCGGCGCGGTTCTTCATCACCCACCAGGGCGATCCGATGACGCCGGAAGGCATCGCGCGGGTGGACGCCGAACGCACCGCCGCGCAGGAGGGGTTGAAGCAGTCCTCGCTGTCGGACGCCCGGGTGTATCTGGGCGGAACCGCCGCGACGTTCAAGGACATGGCCGACGGCGAGAAATACGACCTGATGATCGCCGTGGTGTCGGCCTTAACGCTGATCTTCATGATCATGTTGTTGCTGACCCGCAGCGTGGTTGCCGCGCTGGTGATCGTCGGCACGGCGGCCAGTTCGATCGCGGCGTCATTCGGTCTGTCGGTGTTGATTTGGCAGGATCTGTTCGGCATCAGGATCCACTGGATCGTGTTGGCGCTGTCGGTCATCATCCTGCTGGCAGTGGGATCGGACTACAACCTGCTGCTCGTTTCCCGGTTCCGCGAAGAGATCCATGGCGGGCTCAAGACGGGGATCATCCGGTCGATGGCCGGCACCGGTGGTGTGGTGACGGCGGCCGGTCTGGTGTTCGCCTTCACCATGGCCTCTATGCTGGGCAGCGATCTGCGCGTGCTCGGCCAGTTCGGGTCGACCGTGTGCATCGGTCTGCTGCTCGACACGCTGGTGGTGCGCACGCTGCTGATGCCCTCGATCGCCACCCTGCTCGGACGCTGGTTCTGGTGGCCGCGGGTTGTGCACCCGCGCGGTGACAACGCGCGACGGCCGGTGCCCGCGAGGGCCTGATTGCGGCTACGGCGCGGGCGACTGCACGCTCACCGCGACCGCGCCCGCACCGACATGCAGCGCGAGCACCGATCCCAGCTCGGTGATGATCGCCGGTTCGCACGCCGGCAGTCGCTCGCCCAGCGCCGTCGCCACGTCCCGGGCGCCATCCGGGTTGTTGACGTGATGCACTGCCAGGGCGGCGGCATCGTCGCCGACGACCTGGCAGACCCGTTCGATCATCGCCTCGGTGGCATGGCTGACGGTGCGGACCCGTTGAGCCAGAACGAGTTTGCCGTCATCGATACGCAACAGCGGCTTGAGGGCCAGCGCGGTGCCCAGCCACGCCTTCGCCCCGCCGATGCGTCCGCTGCGCCGTAGGTTGTCCAGTCGGTGCACCACGATGAAGGCGTGCCCACGGTCCACGGCCGCGCGCGCGGCGTCCGCGACGGAGTCGACGTCTGCGCCGGCGGCCGCAGCCCGCGCGGCGGCCAACGCGACGAAGCCGGTGCCCATCGCGGCCGACTTCGAGTCGACGACGCGTACGTTCGGATCCAGGTCGGCCGCGGTGCGTTCGGCGGCCCGGCAGGTTCCCGACAGCGCCGACGAAATGTGCACGGCCACTACCCCGTCGGCGCCGCTGTCGGCCAGCGCCTGCTGGTAGGCGTCGGCGAGTTCGGCCGGGGTGGCCGCCGCCGTGGTGGCCGCGAGTTTGTAGATGTCGTCGGGAACGTCATCCACGCCGTCACGCAAATCGGCGCCGTCGAGCAAGATGTGCAACGGAACGACGCGTATCCCCCACTTTTCGCGCAGGTCGGCCGGCAGACGTGCCGACGAGTCGGTCACCACCACGACAGTCACGAGCGCTACCCGCGGGGCTTCTCGTTGGGCATGCCGGCCCTATTGCGCGGCGCCTCCTCATCGCGCTGCGCGTCCCCCGCAAGCGGGAGGTGCCCCCGCTGCATCGTTGCCACGCCGGCTTCGGCGAGCGCCTTGAGCATCAACTCCGCCACCGCCTGGTGGGCTTCGAAATTCCAGTGGATACCGTCGGGGTTTCCCCGTCCGCTCATCACCTGTTCGGCGACAGCGGCTTTCAGGTCCACCAGGGGCACGTTGTGGTTTTGCGCCCATTCGGTGATGGCGGCCGCGGTCCCCGCGCGGCCGTGGTGGGCCCGGCCGTAGGTGTCGGCGACGTGCACGGACGGCAGCGAGGCCACGATCGGGATACCGGGGCGGTTGAAATCGATTGCGCCACGGGTCTGTTCGAGATAGTCGGCACTCAGATGCGGAGGCAGCGCCGATCTGGCCACCGGTGAGAGCCTGGGCTGCAGCCAGCCATAGCCGTCGCGGACCCAGCGCCGCAGCCACGGCGGCCGCACATAGCGGATCAGCTCGCGCAGCGCGGTGGGCAGCACCGACGGCAGCGAATCCATGCCGCCGGTCGCGAAGATGACGGCGCCCGCCCTCGGCAGCGCCGCCCACGCCCGCGGATCCTGGGTCGCCGCCCACCAGATGTCACGGCACGTCCAACCGATGCGGCCGATCAGCTCGACGTCCCAACCCAGTTGCGCCGCAACGATGTTCGGCCAGATCCGGGGATCGTCGGCGGGTAGGCCCCCGGTCGGCCCGTAGTAGGCCAGGGAGTCGGCGAATATCAGCAGTGTCGGCTTCGACGGCCGCTCAGAGGACATCGTTGGACACCTGCGCCGAAGCGTTCCACACATCCAGACGCCAATGGATACTGTCGAATTCGTCGGCCGGATCGTCGTTGTGGCCGGACACTTGCACCCAGCTGGCGTTACCCATGCCACCCAGGATCGGCCAGTTGGCGACGGGAAGCTTCAGCAGCGCGGCCGACAAAGCGGCGATCAGCCCGCCGTGGGCCACCAGCACCACCGGGCGATCGGGCCCGTCGGGATCGCCCCATTCCGGCTCGCCGGACACCAGTTCGGCAACCAACGGCACGCTGCGGGCGGCGACGTCGACCCTGCTCTCCCCGCCATGCGGCGCCCAGGTGGCGTCTTCGCGCCAGGCCAGCCGGGCGCCGGGGGCCTGCGCGTCGACCTCGGTGTGCGTCATTCCCTGCCAATCACCGAGATGGGTTTCCCGCAGCCGCTGGTCGACCCGGATCGGCAGGCCGGTCAGCTCGCCCAGCCTGACCGCCGTGTCGTAGGCGCGGTGCAGATCCGACGACACGATGAGCAACGGCTGCACCTTGCCCAGCACCTCGGCGGCCGCGACGGCCTGCGCCCGGCCGAGTTCGCTCAGTTCGGAATCCAGCTGACCCTGCATGCGGCTGCCGGCGTTGAACTCGGTTTGCCCGTGCCGCAACATGATCAGACGACGGACCCTCATGACGCGCCCGACTCATCGGAATCGACGCGGCCCTCATCCAGGTCTACCGGCACCACCGGGCAGTCGCTCCACAACCGGTCGAGGGCATAGAAGTCGCGGTCCTCCTGATGCTGGATGTGGACAACGATGTCGCGATAATCCAGCAGCGTCCAGCGGCCTTCCCGCGTCCCCTCGCGACGCGCCGGCTTGTAACCGGCCTTGCGCATTTTCTCCTCGACCTCCTCGACGATGGCATTCACCTGTCGCTCGTTGGAGGCCGAGGCGATCACGAAGCAGTCCGTGATGGCCAGCTGCGCGGAGACGTCGATGACGATGACATCGTCGGCAAGCTTGGCGGCGGCGGCGCCGGCGGCCACCGTGGCCATGTCGATGGCCTCCGGGGTGGCGCTCATGGGTGTTCCCCTGCGCTCAACCGTGTTTCGCCGGCCGGCACCGGCGGCACCACCTCGTCGCGGTAGAGCCGGCGCTTGGAGACGTACTGCACGACGCCGTCGGGCATCAGGTACCACAGCGGGCGGCGCTGCGCCGCGCGGCGGCGGCAGTCGGTCGAGGAGATGGCCAGCGCCGGGATCTCGACCAGGGTCAGCGCGTCCTCGGGCAGCTCACCGAGCACGCCGGTGACGTGTTCGCGGCGCAGCTCGTAGCCGGGCCGGCTGACCCCGATGAAGCGGGCCAGCTCGAACGCCGTCTCCCAGCCCTGCCACGACAGGATGGACGCCAGCGCGTCGGCGCCGGTGATGAAGTACAGCTCGGAGTCCGGGTTGAGGGCGTGCAGGTCGCGCAGGGTGTCCTTGGTGTAGGTGGGGCCGGCGCGGTCGATGTCGACCCGGCTGACCGTGAACCGGGGATTGGACGCCGTGGCGATCACCGTCATCAGGTAGCGGTCCTCGGCGGCCGAGACCTGCCGATCCTTCTGCCAGGGCTGACCGCTCGGCACGAACACCACTTGGTCGAGGTCGAACAGGTCGGCGACCTCACTGGCGGCAACCAGGTGGCCGTAATGGATGGGGTCGAACGTCCCACCCATCACTCCCAACCTGCGAAGCTGCTTTTGCACGATTTGCCAGCTTACTTGAGCCGGTGTTACGGCCCGATTTCCCAGGTGTTGGTCACATGCGCCCCACCCGCCCCTGCTCGGGGCGGCATGTCTGCTGCATGCGGTGTCTCCGCGGGCGGAGGCGGCCGTGACGGCAGTGCCTGACCCCGGCCGGTGTCACACGGGCAGCAGCTGGTCGATCACCGCGGCCAGCTGCTTGGCGGACCGGCACTCGTGCATCGTGATGACCTCTTGGTAGCGCGGCACCGCCGAGTCACCGCTGCCCCACAGGTGCTTGGGCTCGGGATTCAGCCAGTGCGCGTGCCGGCTGGCGGTCACCATGTGGCTGAGCAGCTCGGTCTCCGGATTGCGGTAGTTGGTGCGGCCGTCCCCGAGCACCAGCAGCGAGGTGCGCGGTGAGAGCACATTGGGGAACGCCTGCACGAACGACGCGAACGCGTTGCCGTAGTCGGAATGGCCGTCGCGACTGTAGACGCCGGACTCCCGGGTGATCCGCTGAATCGCCACCGCCAGATCGGCTTCCGGGCCGAACATGTGGGTCACCTCGTCGGTGGTGTCGATGAAGGCGAACACGCGCACGCGTGAAAACTGTTGGCGCAGAGCGTGAACCAGCAGCAGGGTGAAATGGCTGAATCCGGCGACCGAGCCGGACACGTCGCAGAGCACCACCAGTTCCGGGCGCGCCGGGCGGGGCTTGGCCAGCACGACGTCGATCGGCACCCCGCCGGTGGACATCGACTTGCGCAGGGTCTTGCGCAAATCAATCGTCCCGGCCCGGCTGCGGCGCCGGCGCGCGGCCAGCCGGGTCGCCAACGTCCGGGCCAGGGGCGCCACCACCCGGCGCATCTGGCGCAGCTGCTCACCAGAGGCGCGCAGGAATTCCACGTTCTCGGAAAGCTGGGGGATGCCGTACATCTGGACGTGATCGCGGCCCAGCTGCTCCGCGGTGCGCCGTTTGGTCTCGGCGTCGACGAGCTTACGTAACTGGGTGATGCGTTGCGCGGCAATCGATTTGGCAATTTCTTCTTGACTGGGAGTGGGTTCGTCGCCGTATGAGGCGAGCAACCCGGCCAGCAGCTTGCCCTCGAGTTCGTCGAGTGCCATCGCCTTGAGCGCCTGATACGACGAGAAGGACGGACCGCGGCTGGAGCTGTATTTGCCGTAGGCCTCCACGATCCTGGCAATCATCGCGACCAGGCGCTCGTCCATGTCGGCGAGGTCGGGGTTCTCGGTCAACAGATCGGCCAGCATCTGGCGCATCGCCTCGACGTCGTCGGGCGGCAACGCGCCGTCGTCGGGCGAGTCGCCGGCCTCGTCGTCGGTGACGACCGCGCGCGCCCCCAGTGCCGCAGGGAACCACAGGTCGAACATCGCGTCATAGGTCTCGCGGTGATCCGGACGGCGCAGCACGGCGCACGCGAGGCCCTCGCGCAGCACCATGCGGTCGCCCAGGCCGAGCGTCGCCATCACCCGGCCGGCGTCCACGGTCTCCGAGGGGCCGACCGAAATACCGGCCCCCCGAAGGGCTTCCACGAATCCCACCAGGTGGCCCGGCAGCCCGTGCGGGGCGAGCGGCCGGGTGGGTCGGACACGGCGGGTGGCCATCGCAGGTTTCCTAATTCAGCCGCAGCTCGCCCGTCGCGCGCTGCTGGTCGGATTGATGTTTGAGCACCACGCCCAGCGTGGCCGCCACGACGGCGTCGTCGATGGTGTCCAGGCCCAGCGCGAGCAGCGTGCGGCCCCAGTCGATGGTCTCGGCGATGGACGGGACCTTCTTGAGCTGCATCCCGCGCAGCACGCCGATGATGCGGACGAGCTCCTCGGCCAGGTGCGCGGGAAGTTCGGGAACCCGGGACAACAGGATGCGGCGTTCCAGGTCGGGACTGGGAAAGTCGATGTGCAAGAACAGGCACCGACGCTTGAGCGCCTCGGACAGCTCGCGGGTGGCGTTGGAGGTGAGCACCACCAGCGGCGTCCGCTCGGCGGCGATGGTGCCCAATTCGGGGACGGTCACCGCGAAGTCCGACAGCACCTCCAGCAGCAGGCCCTCGATCTCGATGTCGGCCTTGTCGGTCTCGTCGATGAGCAGCACCGTGGGCTCGGTGCGCCGGATGGCGGTCAGCAACGGCCGTTGCAGCAGGAACTCCTCGCTGAACACGTCGTCTTTGGTCTGGTCCCAGTCGCCCGAACCGGCCTGGATACGCAAAATCTGCTTGGCGTGGTTCCACTCGTAGAGCGCACGCGCCTCGTCGACGCCCTCGTAGCACTGCAGGCGCACCAGGCCCGAGCCGGTGGCCTGGGCGATGGCGCGGGCCAACTCGGTCTTGCCCACGCCGGCCGGGCCTTCCACCAGCAACGGCTTGCCGAGCCGGTCGGCCAAAAACACCGCCGTCGCGGTGGCGGTGTCGGGCAGGTAGCCGGTCTCGGCCAACCGCCGCGAGACGTCGTCGATGTCGTCGAACAGCGGCTTGGACCGGGCGGGCACGCTCACAATCGGTTCTCCTAAAGCATTTTCCGGCCGCGGGGCATCAGACCGGACGGGTCTGTCCGTCTCCCCACGCAACCCATTTGGTCGAGGTCAATTCGGGCAGCCCCATCGGGCCGCGGGCATGCAGTTTCTGGGTGGAGATGCCGATTTCGGCGCCGAAACCGAACTGCTCACCGTCGGTGAAGGCGGTGGACGCGTTCACCATCACCGCGGCGGCGTCCACACCGTCGGTAAACTTCTGCGCCGCAGCCATATTGGTAGTGACGATGGCCTCGGTGTGTCCGGTGCCGTACTCGTTGATGTGAGCGATCGCGGCGTCGATGCCGTCGACCACCGCCACCGCGATGTCCATCGACAGGTACTCCCGGCGCAGGTCATCCTCGTGCGCATCCTTGGCGAATCCGCCGTGCACGGTCACGCCGGCGTCTTGCAGGGCGTTGATCAGCCGCGGCAGCGCCGCTTCGGCGATCGCGGCGTCGACCAGTAGCGTCTCGGCGGCGTTGCAAACGCTGGGCCGACGGGTCTTGGAATTCAACAGGATCCGCTCCGCCACATCCAGGTCGGCGCCGTCGTGCACATACACGTGGCAGTTGCCGACGCCGGTCTCGATGGTGGGTACCTGTGCGTCACGAACCACCGCGTCGATCAGGCTCGCACCGCCGCGCGGAATCACCACGTCGACCAGGCCGCGCGCCTGGATCAGATGCGTCACGGTCGCGCGGTCATCCGCCGAAAGCAGTTGCACCGCATCGGCGGGCAGGTCCTCGCTGACCAGCGACGCCCGCAGCACCTGGACCAGCGCCTGATTGGACCGGGCCGCCGACGAACTTCCGCGCAGCAGCACGGCGTTGCCGGACTTCAGCGCCAAACCGAAGGCATCGACGGTCACGTTGGGCCGGCCCTCATAGATCATGCCGACGACCCCGAGCGGAACCCGCTGCTGGCGCAGCTGCAGCCCGTTGGGCAGGGTGTAGCCGCGCAACACCTCCCCGATCGGGTCCGGCAGCCCGGCGACCTGACGCAGGCCGGCGGCGATGCCCTCAACGCGCTTGGAGTCCAATGCCAATCGATCCAGCATCGCGGCGGGCGTTCCGGCGGCCCGGGCGGCCTCGAGGTCTTCCGCGTTGGCCGACAGGATCAACTCGGTGTGGGCGGTGATCGCGTCGGCCGCGGAGCTCAGCGCCTGGTCCTTGGCAACCGTCGGCAACAGCGCCAGGACACGGGATGCGGCCCGGGCGCGGCGTGCCGTGTTGTGCACCTCCTGGCGCAAGTCAGGAAGCGATGGTGCTTGCAGACTCATTGAACCAGAGTATCCGGCGGAAAAAGCCAGCGTGCGGCGGCCCGCTACCCGACCCGCTCGCCCCGCCGGGCGCTGCGCACCTTGCCGCGCCGCTCCTCGATGATGTTGCCGAAGTTCTGCATCAGCAGCGGCGCCCGCGTCACCAGGTGTTCGATGTGTTCCCGGTCGATTTCCAGCGCCGTGACCTCCTCCAGCGCGTACGCGCTGGCCAGATTCTGTTGCCTGGTCAGCACCGTCAGCCCCAGAAACGACCCCTCGACCAGCGTGCTGATCGGCACCATCGAGCCGTCGTCGGCGGTCGCGGTCAGCTGCACCCGCCCGGCGACCAAGAACGTCATGGTCGTGGGCACCTGGCCGGCATACTCCACCACCTCGTCGGCGCCGTAACGGACGATCCTCGCGGCGGACCGCAGCGATCGCTGCTCCTCGGCGCCGATCCGCAGCGCCGGAGCCACCACCGTGTGCAACGCATGCTCGACCCGCTCGATCGTGGAGAAGTCGTCGTCGGCGCCGTCGAGGTGCAGGTTCTCTCGTCGCGCGGCATACCAGGCCCAGCGCAGGAAGGTCGCCTTGGCCGCGCCGGCGTCGGCCGGTGAGTTCAACTCGATGGTCGTCCGGTACTCGCCCGCCCCTGCGGGGACCGTCCGCGGCGCGCTGCCGGCCTTGAGCTGGGGCAGCCCCCCGGCGATCCGCGACAGCAGCGCACACACCCGGTCCGGCGGGTCGACGCTGGAGAACGTGGTCGTCACCGCCAGCTGGTGCGCGCCGGGCGGTCGGCTCAGATTCGTGAACGCCTCGCTGGCGAGCATCGCGTTCGGCATGACCCGAATCCCGCTGCCGGTATCGATGTGCACGGCGCGCCAGTTGACCTCGACCACCCGTCCGCGAGCGGTGCCGGTGTCCAGCCACTCGTCGATGCGGAAGGGCTGCTCGAACAGCATGAACAAGCCCGACACGATCTGGCCGACGGAGTTCTGCAACATCAGACCGATGACAACCGAAGTGACGCCCAGCGCGGTGAAGATGCCGCCGATCCGCACACCCCAGATGTAGAACGACATCACCGCCAAGCCGACGCCAATCACCACCAACCGGGCGCAGTCGAGAAAGATCCCGGGTAGCCTCTTGCGCCAACTCTTTTCGGGTGCGCCCGCGAAGATCGTGGCGTTGAGTCCGGAGAGCGCGAGGACGAGCACCAGCAGACCGAAGACCGTGGTGAGGACGCGTACCGGAACGTCGTCGGCGGGGACCTGGGAGGCCTGAACCAGCAGCAGCAACAGCGCACCGAGCGGCAACACATAGTTGCGCAGCAGGCTCACCTGCCTGGCCAGCGGGCTGTTCCTACGCAGCAGCGCATCCTGCAGCTCGGTGAGAGCGATGAGCCCGAGCGGCAACCCGACCGCGATGCCGATCGCCCAATAGAACCACGAAGAGCTGAAGAGGTTCATCAGCGCTCCAGCAACCGGTAGATGACCTGATCGGTACCGCCGACGGAGATGGTGCCGGCGGGGGTGAACTGTCGAACGTCGCGCATCGCCTCGTACACCTGCGAGCTCAGTAGATGCCCGGTTGCGGTGCGCCACTGTGCATTTGATAGGCCAGGCTGACCGCGCCGCCCCACATGTCGTAGACCAGGCTGGACCGGCCGACCAGCCCGCTTACCACGTTGCCCGTGTTGACGCCGACGCGCAGCCCCAGCTGGTGGCCGGCCGCGCTGTTGAATCGATCGATGATGCGACCGATTTCCAGTGCGAAGTCGATGGCGCGGTGCATGCTGTCCAGGCGGGGCGTGACGACACCGCAACTGGCCAGATAGCCGTCGTGGAACGTGCGAATCCGTTCGACGCCAAGGGCTTCCGCGGCCGAGTCGAATTGCCGGAACAAATCGTTGACGGTCGCGACCAAATCGTCTTCCGGCACCGCGCTGGAAATCTCGTCCAGGCCGAAGATGTCGGCATAGATGACGGCCACGTCCTGATGCTTCTGGGCGATGGTCTCCTCGCCCTCGCGATAGCGTTGCAGAACCGACTCGGGCATCAGCGCCAACAACAGGCGGTCGTTTTCCCGGCGCTGCTCGTTGAGCAGCTCTTCCTTGATGGCCAGGTTTCGGCTCATTTCATTGAAAGCCGCTGTGAGGTCCCCGATTTCGTCGCGGCGCCGGACGGGGATGTTGATCTCGTAGTCGCCGGAGCTGATCTTGCGGGTGCCCTCCTCGAGACGCCGGACCGGCCGCACCGCGGCCTGGGCGACGAACATCGAGACCACACAGATGGCGAAGACCATCGCGGCGACCGCCACCACCAGCGTCTTGCTGAACCTGCCGAGCCTGGCGAACGCGTCGGAGTTGTCACGCGTCGCGAGGATCGACCAGTGCAGGTCGGAATTGGGGATGCTCAGTGGCGCATAGGCTTCCAGCTCCCTATTGCCGGTGTAGTCGGTGGCGCTGACCACCCCCGTCTCGCCGCGCTGGGCGGCGCGTAGGCCGGCCGAGTCGACCGGCTGCACCAGCGTGGTGCTGCCCAACCGGATCGCCCGGTCCACCACGTCGGGCGGCGTGCCGGCGTCGATCGCCTGGCGCCGGTAGTCCTTCGGATCCTCGATGAATTCCCGTGAATCGGAACGCATCAGGTCGTCGGGACCCGCCAGATAGGTTTCGGTCGCCGACCCCATTCCGGCGGCGTCCCAGTGCTTGTCGGCGGTCATGATCTTATTGATCTTCGCCAG
This sequence comes from Mycobacterium arosiense ATCC BAA-1401 = DSM 45069, assembly GCF_002086125.1. Taxonomy (GTDB): domain Bacteria; phylum Actinomycetota; class Actinomycetes; order Mycobacteriales; family Mycobacteriaceae; genus Mycobacterium; species Mycobacterium arosiense. Next base: position 21,369 of record NZ_MVHG01000003.1, on the reverse strand, counting down.
CGGCACCGGCAGCGCCATCACGCCGTCGAATTTGCCGTTCATCCCGACCGGTGACACCACCCATGCAGTGGGGGTGTCCAGGTGCGGCTGGTACTGCTGAAAGTCGGTGATCCAGACGAAGTCGAGGTCGTTGGACGCCAAGGCCTTTTGGTAAGCCTCTCGCAGCTTCGATTCGCGATACGGGCCCGTGAGGATGTTGGTTCCCAGGTCGGGCCCCTTCATCACGCTGTAGACGACATTGCCGCCCATGTCGAGCAGCAGCGCGTCCCGATAGTCGAATCGGGTGACGATGCCGCGCATGTAGAAGTCGAAGCGGGCGTTGGCCGCCGACCATGCGCTGCCGTCACCGGCGTCCTCGACGGGCAGGGCGTCGGGGTTCGGCCGGGCGCCGGCGGTGTAATGCGCCTGAATGTATTTCTGCGCGTTGGTACTTGGTAGGACTGCCCTGATGTCTATCGTGTCCCCGGTGATCTGCTTGATCGGTCTGATCATGTCGTTGTCGTAGTAGTTGACCAGCGTCTGTTGTTGGGCGGGGGTGATGGTCGCGTTGCCCAATTGACCGAATCCGGCAACCAGCGTGGTCATCGCCTCGTTGACGCTGAATCCGCCGCTGTAGACGATCAGCGAATTCGACACCTCGCGGAACAGCGCCTGTACCGCCCGCTTCTGCGATTCGCGCATCTCGATCAACCGTTCCGATTCGACCTGGCGCAACGCGTTACGGCCGGACACGGCGCCGATGAGGCCTATCACTGCCACACCCAAAATGCTCGACAGCAGCATCGTGATCAAGATCTTGGACTGGATGCCGAACCGGAAGCGGGCCAGGGCGCGCTGCCGCACGCGCTTCGCGGCCGGTTGGGCCGGACCAGGATCGGTATGGGGTTGGGCGTCCGTCAACTCGCTCGTGGTCAATCGCCTGCCCTTTTCTCGTTCGATCCTGCCCCCTAACGCAGCAGAGTATCGTGCGGACATCGAGATATTCGGCGTTTGCCGTGACGCGATTTCGGCGTCGAAAGTGCCGGTGGCCCTGGTGTGCTTTGCCATCCCGGCCCGACTAACGTCTGCGGCATGACACGCGTTTGTGTGGTGGGCAGCGTGAATCTCGATTTGTCGTTGCGTGTCGACGCCCTGCCACGGCCCGGCGAAACGGTGTTGGCGTCGTCGTTGACGCACGCCCCCGGCGGCAAGGGGGGCAATCAGGCGGTGGCGGCGGCGCGCGCGGGCGCGAACGTGCAGTTCGTCGGGGCGCTCGGTGACGACGCGGCCGCGGGCCAATTGCGCTCGCACCTCGAAACCAACGGCGTCGCGCTGGACGGAGCCGTCGAAATCTCCGGACCCAGCGGCACGGCCATCGTGGTGGTCGACGCCAACGCCGAGAACACGATCGTGGTGGCCCCGGGCGCCAACGGTCGTTTCAAGCTGAGCGACGAACGTGCCCGCTCGGTCGTCGGCGACTGCGATGTGATGTTGACCCAGCTCGAGATTCCGGTGCTCACGGCGGTCGCGGCCGCGCAACATGCGCGTTCGGCGGGAGCGGTCGTCATCGTCAACGCTTCGCCGGCCGGTCAGGATCCCCGCGCATTGGCGGACCTAGGGGCCGCGGCGGACGTGGTGATCACCAACGAAGAGGAAGCCGACGAATGGCCTTGGCGGCCAGAACATTTAGTGGTCACACTGGGTGCGCACGGCGCCCGCTACGTGGGCGCGGACGGCGAATACACCGTAGCAGCCCCGACGGTGGATGCCGTGGACACCACCGGAGCCGGCGACGTATTCGCCGGCGTCCTGGCGGCGAATTGGCCACCTAAGCCCGGCGCGCCGGATCAGCGGCGGCTCGCGCTGCAACGAGCCTGCGCGGCGGGTGCGCTGGCAACGCTCGTCGCCGGCGCCGGCGCTTGCGCACCGGACGTCCATGCGATCGACAAGGCGCTGCGGGGGGCGTTCTAGCGGTTCTGCCCGCACGACCGATCCCCGGACACCGTGACCACGGCCAGAAGACTGATGACCGCGATGCGCGGTCCCGTGCTGGCGCGGGTCACGCGGACCGGAACCTACGAGCGCCAGCCAGCGACGCCACCCCGCTGACCTGCGGTTGGCAGTGCTTGGCAGCGGCCGGCGTCGATCTGGCAGTGGTTTGGGAGCAGCGTCGGTGGCGATCGCAGTCCGCCAAAGAAAGGAACATCATGTCCGCTACCACGATTGACCGCACGGGCACCCGGGACGGCTTGCTTCGCCTCGCCATGCGCGCCGACGCCGCCATCAGCGGGCTGGTCGGGCTGGCCGGTCTCCCGTTCGCCGGCTGGCTCGCCGACCTCTCGGGCACCACGAAGGCGTTCGAGTACGGCATGGCCGCGTTCTTGATCGCGTACGGCGTGCTGGTGTTGGGGCTGGCCACCTTGCCGTCGGTGCGGCGCGCCGGGATGGGCGTCATCATCGCCAACGTGGCGTACACGGTGGGCGCCATCGTTCTGGTGGTCGCCGACGTCTTCCCGTTGACGTCGACCGGCGTGGTGTTGAACCTGGTGGCGGGCGCCTACACGCTGGTGTTCGCCGAAGTGCAGTATCAAGGCTGGCGCCGCGCCCAGGCGTGAACCCGGATGCTTCGGGCCCGCTCGGTGACCCGGGCGGGCCCCGTAAGCGCGCCGGCTAGTCCTTGGGAATTTCGCGTTCGATCTCGTCGAGCCAGATGCGCGCGGACATGTCGGACGGCGCGCGCCAATCCCCCCGCGGCGACAGCGAACCCCCGTGCGACACCTTGGGCCCGTTGGGCAGTGCCGAGCGCTTGAACTGGCTGAACGAATAGAACCGCTCCACGAAGACCTGCAACCAGTGCCGGATTTCTTTCAGCGAGTAGGACGGCCGTTTGTTATCGGGAAAGCCCGGCGGCCAGATGCCGTGGTCGGGATCGCTCCAGGCGTGCCAGGCCAGAAAGGCGATCTTGGACGGCCGGAATCCAAAGCGCAGCACGTGGAACAGTGAAAAGTCCTGCAGCGCAAACGGTCCCACCTTTGCCTCGCTGCTCTGCAGCTCTTCTTCCTCGCCGCTGGGAACCAGTTCCGGGGTGATCTCGGTGTCGAGCACCGATTGCAGCACGTCACTGACCTCCGGCTCGAACTGTTCCGACGAGATCACCCAGCGGATCAAGTGCTGGACCAGCGTTTTGGGCACGCCGGCGTTGACGTTGTAGTGCGACATCTGGTCGCCCACACCGTATGTCGACCAGCCCAAGCCCAGCTCGGACAGGTCGCCGGTGCCCAGCACGATGCCGCCACGCTGGTTGGCCAACCGGAACAGGTAGTCGGTGCGCAAACCGGCCTGAACGTTTTCGAAGGTGACGTCGTACACCTTCTCGCCGCGCGCGAACGGGTGATCCATCTCCTTGAGCATCAGCTCCGCGGTCTGGCGAATGTCGATCTCGTCGAACGTCACACCCAGGGTGCGGCACAGTTCGGACGCGTTGCGTTTGGTGCGGTCCCCGGTCGCGAAGCCGGGCAGCGTGAACGCCAGAATGTCGCTGCGCGGCCGTTGTTCGCGATCCATCGCGCGGGCGGCCACGATCAGGGCGTGCGTCGAGTCCAGCCCACCGGAAATCCCGATGACCACCTTCGGGAAATCCAGTGCGCGCAGGCGCTGTTCGAGGCCGGCGACCTGGATGTTATAGCCCTCGAAGCAATCCTGTTCCAGCCGCTGCGGATCGGCGGGCACGAACGGGAAGCGCTCGATTTCGCGCCGCAACCCCAGGTCGCCAGAAGGCGGGTCCAATCGAAACTCGATGTGCCGGTAGGCCTCCGTCGTTGCCCGGTGGTGGCGCCGGTTGTCGTCGAACGTGCCCATCCGCAGCCGCTCGGAACGCAGCAATTCGATGTCGACGTCGGCGATGCTGCGTCGCTCCCCCTTGGGAAAGCGCTCGGAGGAGGCCAGCATCACGCCGTTTTCGAACACCATGGTCTGGCCGTCCCAGGCCAGATCCGTCGTCGATTCGCCTTCCCCGGCAGCCGAATACACGTAGGCGGCCAGGCACCGTGACGACGCGGACCGGGCCAGCAGGCAGCGGTCCTCGGCGCGCCCGATCGTGATCGGGCTGCCGGACAGGTTGGCCAGCACCGTCGCACCCGCCAACGCCGCCTCGGCGCTCGGCGGAATGGGCACGAACATGTCCTCGCAGATCTCCACGTGCAGGACGAAGCCGGGCACGTCGGAAGCCGCGAAGAGCAGGTCGGGGCCGAACGGCGCCTCGACGCCCCCCAGCCGGATGGTGCCGCGCTCGTCGTCTCCCGGTGCGATCTGGCGCCGCTCGTAGAACTCCCGATACGTGGGCAGGTACGACTTCGGCGCCACCCCGAGCACCGCGCCGCGATGGATCACCACGGCGGCGTTGTAGATCCGGTGCCGATGGCGCAGCGGGGCACCCACGACCAACACCGGAAGCAACTCGGCCGAGGCGGCGACGATCTCGGCGATGGCCTTTTCGACGTCGTCGAGCAACAGATCCTGCAGCACGATGTCCTCGATGGAATACCCGGACAGCGTCAGCTCCGGGAAGACGGCCACTGCGACGGCGTCGTCGTGGCACTCCTTCGCCATCCGCAGGACCGTCTCGGCGTTGGCGGCCGGGTCACCGATGGCGGTGTGGTGGGTGCATGCGGCGACGCGGACGAAGCCCTGGCTGTAAGCGTTGTAAAAGTCCATCGCCCTTCCATCGTCGTCGCCGGTGTCAACTCGCCGCCGCCGGGTATCCCCGACGGCATGAGCGACACGGCCGTCCTGGTAGTCGACATGATGAACACCTATCAGCATCCCGACGCTGAAAATCTAATACCCAATGTTGAAAAGATCATCGAGCCGCTGGCCGAGTTGGTCGGCCGGGCCCGTGCCACCGAGGGCGTGGACCTGGTGTACGTCAACGACAACTACGGCGATTTCACCGCCCAGTTCTCCGACATCGTCCGGTCCGCCTGCGACGGGGCCAGGCCCGATCTGGTGAAGCCGATCCTGCCGACCGACGAGTGCCGCGTGATGACCAAGGTCCGCCACAGCGCGTTCTATGCCACGGCGCTGGCGTATCTGCTGGGCCGGCTGAAAACCAAGCGGTTAATCCTCACCGGCCAGGTGACCGAGCAATGCATCCTCTACACGGCCCTGGACGCGTACGTACGCCATTTCTCCGTGGTGATCCCGACGGATGCCGTCGCGCACATCGACCCCGAGCTGGGCGCCGCGGCCTGCAGGATGATGGAACAAAACATGTCCGCCGAGCTCACGACGGCCGCGGACTGCCTGGGCTGAGCCTGATTGTCCTCCTCCTCAGCGGCCCGGCGGCGGGCCGCATCGTCGCAGGACGACTCCGTACTCTGGACAAGGTGACCGTCGGCTGCGCAGAATCTCCGGAACTGGTCACGTTGTTGGCCGGGCGCCGGATCGCGGTGCTGACGGGCGCGGGCATCTCCACCGATTCGGGCATCCCCGACTACCGCGGGCCCGATTCGCCGCCCAGCAACCCCATGACCATCCGCCAGTTCACCGGCGACCCGGCGTTTCGCCAGCGATATTGGGCACGCAACCACGTCGGTTGGCGTCACATGGACGAAACGCTGCCCAACGCGGGCCACCGGGCGCTGGCCGCACTCGAGGATGCGTCGGTGGTCACCGGCGTGATCACCCAGAACGTAGATCTGCTGCACTGCAAGGCGGGCAGCCGAAACGTCATCAACCTGCACGGCACCTACGCGCAGGTGGTCTGTCTGAGCTGCGGATCCACCATGGCCCGCGCCGCGCTGGCCGAACGGCTGGAAGCGCTCAACCCCGGATTCATCGAGCGCGCCGAGGCCATCGGCGGGCTGGCGGTGGCACCCGACGCCGACGCCGTCGTCGCGGATACCGCGTCGTTTAGGTATCTGGGTTGCGAACACTGCGGTGGCATGCTCAAGCCCGACATCGTCTACTTCGGCGAGAGCGTCCCCAAAGACGTTGTGGCCCAAGCGTATAAGTTGGTCGAGGCGTCGGAGGCGCTGCTGGTCGCCGGCTCGTCGCTGACGGTGTTTTCCGGCTACCGGTTCGTGCGCCACGCCGCCGCGCTGGGCATCCCGGTGGCCATCATCAATCGCGGCGACACCCGCGGCGACCACCTGGCCACCGTCAAGGTCGATGGCGGCTGCTCGGAGTTGCTGGTCCTGCTCGCCGACGAGTTAGCGCCCCTGGCAACGCATTAGAAGGTGCATGGCATGCTGCGGATGGCGTGCACGAAGTTGCCCGCCAAATAGGATGGCTGGCCCGCCTGGATGTCGGGAAGCTGACCAAACAGCTCGCCGAAGATGGCGCGCAGTTGTGCGCGGGCGACGTGCGCACCGAGGCAGAAGTGCAGTCCGCCACCGCCGAAGCCGACGTGGGGGTTGGGGTCTCGGTCCAGGCTCAGCCGCTCCGGATGGTCGAACACCTCGGTGTCCCAGTTGCCGGACGGATAGAACATGACCACCTTATCCCCCGCCCGGATGGTTTGACCGCCCAGCTCGGTATCCGTTGCGGCGGTGCGGCGAAAGGTCATGACCGGCGTCGCCCAGCGGATGAACTCCTCGATGGCCGTGCCAATTCGGTTGTCGAAATCCTCGAGCAGCCAGGCCTTCTCGTCAGGAAAATCGGTGAGCGCCCGCAGGGTATGGCTGATGGTCTGACGGGTGGTGTCATTGCCCGCCACCGACAGCAGGACGAAGAACGCCGCCACCTCCGCGTCTTCCAAACGGTCGCCGTCGACTTCGGCGGTGACCAAACTGCTGATCAGGTCGTCACCCGGGTGCTCGCGACGTTCGGTGGCCAGCGTGCCGACGACTTGGTGCAGATACAGCTGGTTTTCCAGCAGAACGTCCAGCGCCGGGCGCCCGCCGAGAAATTCCGGGTCGGCCCAAGAGACCAGGGCGTCGGTGGCGTGCGCCATGCGCCCGCGCTCTGATTCCGGGATCCCCATCATGTCCGACAGGGTGCGGATGGGCAGTTCCTTGGCGCAGTGTTCGACGAAATCCGTGCCGCTGCCGGCCGATCGCAGCTCTTCGACGATGGTTTTGGCGTTGGCCTTGATCGAGTCCTCGATGCGGCGGACCTGGCGGGGGCTCAGCGCGGCGTGAGCGAGCTTGCGCAGCTTGGTGTGTCGCGGGGGATCCATCGCCAGGAAGGACTGCGACGCCTCGAGCAGCTCCACCGGGATGCTCTCGAACATCACCCCCCGGCCGGACAAAAAGGCGTCGTTGTTGCGGCTTACCGCGACGATGTCGGCGCGGCGAGTGACCGCCCAGAAGCCGGGGTCGGTCGGGTCGGGCATCAGCGAATCCTCGACCGGGGGATGCCAGCTCACCGGCCGCTCGGCCCGCAGCACGGCGAACGAGCGCTCCCGATCGGCCGCGGTGGTGGACCAGAACGCGCGCGAGGACAAATCGATCTCGTCATAGGCGCGGCCGGACTTGTCGGTCCCGGACTTACCCGTCAGCACGGCCATGGTGGTGATCCTCCGTCTCGTATGACCCCGGTCACAGGCTCTCCGTGACGATATGCCTAGACACTATGTCTAGTCAACATGTCGACCACTCAGCTATGCTCGGCGCATGCCGTCGCTCACCCGCAAGCCGCAGGGCCACCGGAGCGTGGGCCGTGAGCAGCGGCGCGAGCGAATGGAGCGCCGGCTGCTGGACGCCACCGAGCAGCTGATGCGCGACGGCGCGAGCTTCACCGAACTCAGCGTGGATCGGCTCTCCAATGCGGCCGGCATCTCCCGGGCCAGCTTCTACATCTATTTCGAGGACAAGGGGCATTTGCTGCGCCGGCTCGCGGGCCAGGTGTTCGGCGACCTGGTCGACGGCGCGCGAAGTTGGTGGAGCGTGGCCGGGCGCCATGACCCCGACGATGTGCGGACGGCGATGAGCCGCATCATCGCCGCCTACCGGCGCCACCAGGCGGTGCTGGTCGCGCTCAACGAGATGGCCGCGTATGACCCATTGACGGCGGAGACCTATCGAGAACTGCTGACCGGCATCTCCGAGCAGCTCACCAGTGTCATCGAAGACGGTCAGGCGCACGGCTCGATCCGCCCTGAGCTGGCCGCCCTCACCACCGCGAGCGCGCTGACGTGGATGGTCGAGCGGGCCTGTCAGCAAAATTTGCCGAAAAAGCCCCCATATTACGACGCCGAACTGGCCGCTACCCTGGCCGAGATCGTCTGGGGCGCATTGTATCTCAAGCCCATCTCGGCGAGGTAACAGTAGCGCGAGCAGACGCAGAATCGCACTTTCGAAGGACAAATGATGCGATTCTGCGTCTGCTCGCGTCTACACCGCCACCAGATCGTCGGCGTGCACCGCGGGCCTACGCAGCTCGCCGGGCAGTTCAGAGGTCGAGCGACCCATCATGGTGACCAATTCGGTCGCGTCGTAGGCGACCACACCGCGGGCCACCATCACCGCGTTTGGGCCGCGCAATTCGACGACGTCGCCGGCATAGAACCTGCCGGAGATTGCGGTGATCCCGGCGGGCAGCAACGAGCGACGTTGGCGCACCACGGCGCGCACCGCACCCTCGTCCAGGGTCAATGCGCCGGCCGCCTCGGCCGCATAACGCACCCAGAACCGCCGGGCCGACATCCGGATTGGGCGCGCGGCGAACACCGTGCCGGTTGAAGCGTCGGTGAGCGCGGTCGCCGCGTCGGCGGCCGCGGCCAGCAGCACCGGCACGCCGGCATCCGCGGCCAGCAGCGCCGAGGACATCTTGGAGGTCATTCCGCCGGTGCCCAGATCGCTTCCGGGCCCGGCGATTACACCGATCAGATCCGCGGAGCTGGACACCTCCGCGATGAATTTCGCGCCTTCGGTTTTTCGGGGATCCGCGTCGTACAGTCCGTCGATGTCGGACAGCAACACCAGCGCCTCGGCGCCGACCAGGTGAGCCACCAGCGCCGAAAGCCGGTCGTTGTCACCGAACCGGATCTCATTGGTGGCCACCGTGTCGTTCTCGTTGACGATCGCCACCGCGTGCAGGGCGCGCAGCCGATCCAGCGTGCGCTGGGCGTTGGTGTGCTGCGCCCGCATCGAGATGTCGTGTGCGCTCAGCAGCACCTGCCCCACCGTGCGGCCGTAGCGGGCGAACGCGGCGCTCCACGAATTAACCAGCGCGACCTGACCGACGCTGGCCGCGGCCTGCTTCGTCGCCAAATCCCTGGGACGGCGGGACAATCCGAGTGGCTCGATGCCGGCGGCGATGGCCCCCGACGACACGATTACGACGTCGGTCCCGGCCTTCATCCGTGCCTCGATGGCATCGGCCAGCCCGGCCAGCCGGCCGGCGTCGAACACCCCGGCGGGTGTGGTCAGTGCGTTGGTGCCCACCTTGACCACCAGGCTGCGGGCGCCGCGGATGGCCTCCCGGTGGGCGCTCACTGCTCCTCACCGCGTTCGCGCCGCTGCCGCCGGGCGGCCTTGCGTTCGGCGGCGCCGACGCGCTCGGTGCGCTCCAACCGCGCATCGGTGCCTCTCCCAGACATCGGTCCCTTCATCGCAACCTGTTGTCCGGCAGGCGTTTGCGGCTCCCAATCAAACGTCATGTCCCCGATGGTCACTTCGCAGCCCGGGCGCGCGCCCAGCCGCAGCAATTCCTCTTCGACACCCAGGCGTGCGAGCCGGTCGGCGAGATATCCCACGGCCTCGTCGTTGTCGAAGTTGGTCTGGCGGATCCAGCGTTCGGGGCGCGCGCCGCTGACCACGAAGGCGCCCGGCTGCTGAGGGTCCGGCTGCACGCTGAAGCCGCTGTCGTCGACGGGTACCGGCCGAATCACCGGACGCCGCGGCACAATCTCGGGCTGGGCCGCCTTATAGTCAGAGATGATCTGCCACATCCCGAATATCAACGGCTGCAATCCTTCTCGTGCGACGGTCGACACCAAGAACACCGGCCAACCGCGCTGCGCGATCTCGTCACGGACGAACTCGGCGAGCTCGCGCGCCTCGGGCACGTCGATCTTGTTGAGCACCACGGCGCGGGGCCGCTCGGTCAGGTCACCCAGCGCCGCATCCCCTTGCAGGGTGGGCGTATACGCGGCCAGTTCGGCCTCGAGCGCATCGATCTCGGAGATTGGGTCGCGGCCGGGATCCGCGGTGGCGCAGTCGACGACGTGCACCAGCACGGCGCACCGCTCGATGTGGCGGAGGAAATCCAGGCCCAGGCCGCGGCCCTGCGATGCGCCCGGGATCAGGCCGGGCACGTCGGCAACGGTGAAGGTGTGCTCACCCGCCGACACCACGCCGAGGTTGGGAACCAGCGTGGTGAACGGATAGTCGGCGATCTTGGGTTTGGCCGCCGAGATCGCCGACACCAGCGAGGACTTGCCGGCCGACGGAAAACCGATCAGGCCGGCGTCGGCCACGGTCTTGAGTTCCAGCGTCAGGTCGCGAGCCTGGCCCTGCTCGCCCAGCAGCGCAAAGCCGGGAGCCTTGCGGGCTCGCGATGCGAGGGCGGCGTTGCCCAGCCCGCCGCGTCCCCCCGCGGCCGCTTCGAAGCGGGTGCCCGCGCCGACCAAATCGGCGAGCAGCCGACCATTTTCGTCGAGGACGACGGTGCCGTCGGGCACTTTGACTTCCAGGTCGGCGCCGGCGGCGCCGTCGCGGTTGTTGCCCATCCCCTGCTTGCCCGATGGCGCGGTGACGTGCGGGTGGAAATGGAAGTCGAGCAGGGTGTGCACCTGCGGGTCGACCACGAACACGATGCTGCCGCCGCGCCCGCCGTTGCCGCCGTCGGGCCCGCCGAGCGGCTTGAACTTCTCGCGATGGACTGAGGCGCAGCCGTTACCGCCGGCACCGGCGCGCGCATGGATGACTACGCGGTCGACGAACCGAGGCATCGTGGGTCCTCTCACCTACCACCGGGCGCCGAAAATACCGGGCTGGGCCCGGAAAGACTCCTCAGTCGGTGGCTTGTCCGGCGGCCACGATGTTGACGGTCTTGCGGCCGCGCTTGATGCCGAACTCAACGGCGCCGGCTTCCTTGGCGAACAAGGTGTCATCGCCGCCGCGCCCGACGCCCACGCCAGGGTGGAACTTGGTGCCGCGCTGGCGGACAATGATCTCGCCCGCCTTGACGACCTGGCCGCCGAATCGCTTCACGCCCAGCCGCTGCGCGGCGGAATCACGACCGTTGCGCGAGCTGGAAGCGCCCTTCTTGTGTGCCATGTCTGTCGCCTTCGCTACTTGATGCCGGTGACCTTCAGGACCGTCAGCTGCTGACGGTGTCCCTGACGCTTGTGGTAGCCGGTCTTGTTCCTGAACTTGTGGATGCGAATCTTGGGGCCTTTGGTGTGCTCGAGCACCTCGCCGGTCACCGCCACCTTGGCCAGGGCGGCCGCGTCGGTGGTGACCTTGGCGCCGTCCACCACCAGGGCGACCGGCAACGACACGTTCGAGCCGGGCTCGGATTCGAGCTTCTCGACCTTGACGACGTCCCCGACGGCGACCTTGTACTGCTTGCCGCCCGTCTTCACGATTGCGTAGGTCGCCATCGTCGCTCCTGCTCCTTCTTTTGGCCGCTGCTCTGCGCGTCGCGCGCGAACCAGCCGCGGTGCACGTGGTGGGTCTGGGTTGCGGGCCTGCGCCGATCACCCGGGAGTCCCGCTGCCGCCGGCCGAAGTTTTTTCTCGTCCGGCCTGACGACAACTGTCCAAGGGTACGTGACCAGCGGCTACAGGGTCAAACTGGGCATCACCGGCTCAGTCCGCGTGGATCGGCGGTCCGGCCGGCCTGCCCGCGGCGCGCCGGCGTCGGGGGCGCGGGCCGGCCTGCTCGGCCCCGGCGGAGACCCGCCCGACGTCGGCGTCCTCGGAATCGTCGTCTTCGGTGTCCAGGTCGTCGTCGTCGAGCTCGAGATCCTCGTCATCGTCGCCGAGGTCCTCCTCGTCGTCGATGTCCTCGTCGTCGAGGTCGTCGTCGGAGTCCTCCTCGTCGTCCGAGTCCTCCTCGTCGGAGTCCTCGTCGAAGTCCTCTTGGTCGGTGTCCTCGACGTCACCGTCGCGCGCCGCCTTGTTCTGGTCGAGTTCGTCGGTGGCTTGCGTGGTCTCGTCGGATTCATCCTCGGAGTCCCCCTGCGTCGAGGAGCCGGCGGCCATCGCCTTGAACATCGGGTGCTCGCCGGGAGCGTGGGCGGGCACCTTGGCCACCACCGGCTCTTCGGCCTTGTTCTTCTTGCGCCTGCCCCGGCGGCCGCCCCCACCGGCTTCGGACTTGCGCCCGTTCGACGAGGCCGAATCCACTGGATCGGCGTGCAGCAGGATCCCCCGACCGCCGCAGTTCGGACAGGACGTCGAAAAGGCCTCGATCAGGCCGGTGCCCAGCCGCTTGCGGGTCAGCTGGACCAGGCCGAGAGACGTCACCTCGGACACCTGATGGCGGGTGCGATCGCGGGCCAGCGCCTCGGTCAGCCGCCGCAGCACCAGGTCGCGGTTGGACTCGAGCACCATGTCGATGAAGTCGATGACCACGATGCCGCCGATGTCGCGCAGCCGCAGCTGGCGCACGATCTCCTCGGCCGCCTCGAGGTTGTTTTTGGTGACCGTCTGCTCGAGGTTGCCGCCGGATCCGGTGAACTTGCCGGTGTTGACGTCGACCACCGTCATGGCCTCGGTCCGGTCGATCACCAGCGTGCCGCCGGACGGCAGCCACACCTTGCGCTCCATCGCCTTGGCCAACTGCTCATCGATGCGATGCACCGCGAACACGTCCGGCCCCGCCTGCCCATCCGGCCCCGCGGGCGCCTCGTACTTGTTCAGTTTCGAAACCAGGTCGGGCGCAACGGAATTCACGTAGTCGTTGATAGTGGTCCAGGCTTCTTCACCGGAGACGATGAGGCCGGCGAAATCCTCGTTGAACAGATCGCGGATGACCTTGACGAGCACGTCGGGCTCTTCGTAGAGGGCCACCGCGGCGCCGGCGGCCTTCTCCTTGATCTCGATCGCCTTGGCCTCGATCTGTTGCCAGCGCTCCTGCAGCCGCGTGACGTCGCTGCGGATGTCCTCTTCTTTGACGCCCTCGGACGCCGTGCGGATGATCACCCCGGCGTCGGACGGCACGACTTCGCGCAGGATCTCTTTGAGCCGCTGACGCTCGGTGTCGGGCAGCTTGCGGCTGATCCCGGTAGACGACGCCCCCGGCACGTAGACCAAATAGCGGCCCGCCAGTGACACCTGCGTGGTCAGCCGCGCGCCCTTGTGCCCGACCGGGTCCTTGCTGACCTGGACTACGACATAGTCGCCCGGCTTGAGCGCCTGTTCGATCTTGCGGTCGGACCCGCCGAGCCCGGCGGCATCCCAGTTGACCTCGCCGGCATACAGGACACCGTTGCGGCCGCGGCCGATGTCGACGAACGCCGCCTCCATAGACGGCAGTACGTTCTGCACGATGCCCAAGTAGATGTTGCCCACCAGCGACGCGGATGCGGCCGACGTGACGAAGTGCTCGACGACGATGCCGTCCTCGAGCACCGCGATCTGGGTGTAACGCGCGCCCTGGTGCGGCGGCTCGGTGCGGACCCGGTCGCGCACGACCATCATCCGCTCGACGGCCTCGCGGCGCGCGAGGAATTCGGCCTCGGTCAGCACCGGGGGGCGGCGCCGTCCGGCGTCGCGGCCGTCCCGGCGTCGCTGCCGCTTGGCCTCCAGCCGCGTCGAGCCGTTGATGCCCTTGATCTCGTTGTTCGAGCCGGCGGAGTCGTCTGCGCCGAACTTGCCGTTGCGGGGCGGGCGCTCGTGCACCACCGTATTCGGCGGATCGTCGGGCGACGAACTCTCGTCGTTGTCGTCGGCGGATCCGGATTTGCGGCGTCGGCGCCGCCGGCGGCGGCGATTGCCGCCGTCCGCCGATCCATCTTCACCGTTGTCGGAATCGTCGGAATCGTCGGAGTCGTCGGAGTCGTCCGAGTCGTCGGTGTCCCGGCCATCGGAGTCCTCGGAGTCCGTGGAGTCCGGTTGGCCACCCTTCTTGCCCCGCGGTTGGCCCTCGTCGTCGTCGCCGTCCTCGCCCTGGCCGTCGGATCCGCCCTGCTCACCGCGTCCACGACCGCGACCGCGACGGCCACGCCGCCGCCGCTTGTTCGACGGCCGGTCGGTCTGCTCGTCATCGTCGGTGTCGTCCGAGTCGTCGCCGTCATCGCTGCCGGCGTCGTCCTCGCGGGCCTCGATCGGCCGCGGTGCGACGAACAACGGCAGGTAATGCGGCCGCTCGACGGCGCTATCCGGGGTCTCGAGCAGCAGCCGGGATTCGGGTTCGTCGGCTTCGGTTGCCGGCGCGGTGTCCGCGTTCTCCGGGGGTGCCGCGAGCTGGGCGGCCGTCAGCAGGTCGCGTACCCGCACCGCATCGTCGCGGTCCACGGTGGAATGCGCGCTGCGGATTCGGCCGTCGAGCTCGCTGAGCGCGTCCAACACCCGCTTGCTGGTGGTTCCCAACGTTCGAGCCAGCGAATGAACCCTCAAGCGGTCCGGCAGTTCCTCGGGCCGAGTCGATTCTCCTGATGGGTCTGCAGTCGGTGCACCGTCTACCACGTATTCTCCTCAAGCCCCCGGGCGCGTCGTTACGACGCGGCCACGCGAGGGCTTCGCTATGGGCCCGGGTCACTTCTCCCGGGCTTGTGATGGTCTCGCCCCGAGCGGCCCAAAATCGCAGACCCACTCGGCGCCGTGCTGAATGACGGCCTGACATGCAGCGAACCAAGGCGACGGGGCTCTTGGTCGCGCTTGTCTAAGTCTTCATTCGGGTGCCTGTCGCCGGTCCGGCGACGTTCACCCGATACCAGTATCCCACATCACGTCGCGGTCCCAGCCACACGTGAGCCCGCCGGCATCAGCGATGTCGCTCGGGACGGGCCGCGGCGGCTATCGCCGCAGCTCTACGCGTTGGGGAACCAGAGCGCGATTTCACGCTTCGCGGATTCAGTGGAATCCGACCCGTGCACCAGATTGAGTTGCGTCTCTAGCCCGAAGTCGCCGCGGATGGTGCCGGGAACCGCCTTTTCCACCGGGTCGGTACCGCCCGCGAGCTGGCGAAACGCGGCGATCGCCCGGGGGCCCTCGACGATGGCCGCCACCACCGGTCCCGAGGTGATGAACCCCAGCAGGGCGTCGAAGAATGGCTTGCCCTCGTGTTCCGCGTAGTGCTGGGCGGCGAGGTCGCGGCTGACCGCCCGGAGCTCCAGCGCGGCGATGGCGAGGCCTTTGCGTTCGATGCGGCCGATGATCTCCCCCACCAGCCGCCGCTGGACGCCGTCGGGCTTGATCAGTACCAATGTCCGTTCGGTCACGGCGGACAGCGTACATAACCAGGCGGCGACGGGTCGGGCGACGGCGGTCGGGAGGTCATCGTCGTCCGCCGGCGCTATCCCTGCCGGCGCCGGACCTCGGCACGGAAGTAGGCGATCAAGCCCCACAGCCCGGCGAACAGCACGCCGATGAACCCCACCCCCGGGTAGACCGCGAACCCGGCGAGCAGGATCACCTGGACGCCCAGGTTGGCCCAGATCGCCCAGGGTTTGCGCTGCTCCGCGGCCATCAGGATCAACAGCACGGCCAGGCCGATCAGGTAGCCCAGCGACACCGTCGTCAGGCCGCCGCCGACCGCACCCACCACCGGGATCGCCAGCAGCACCACGATCGCTTCCAGGATCAGCGTCAAAGCCATCACCGCGCCGAAGCTTCGCCACGGGTCGGCAGGCTGCGTCGGGGCGCGCTCCTCGGGGTCCTCGGGGACGCCGGTCATTGCGGATCACGACCAAACAGGGTCCGGGCCGCCCCGGCGGTGACCACCGAGCCGGTGACGACGATGCCGATGCCGGAGAACGCATCGGCCGGACCGTCCGTCGCGGCGTCATCCACCAGTGCGGTCGCGATGTCGATGGCGTCGCGCAGGTTCTCGGCGGTGCTCACGCGGTCGGGACCGAATCGCTCGCGCGCGGCCAGGGCCAGCGATTCGACGTCGAGCGCCCGGGGGGACCCGTTGTGCGTGACCACGACCGCGTCGAACACCGGCTGCAGGGCGGCGAGGATGCCGTCGACGTCCTTATCGGCGAGCACGCTGAGCACGCCGACGAGATAGCGAAAGTCGAACTCGCCGGCCAGCGTCCGCGCCAGCGCCGCCGCACCGGCGGGATTGTGCGCGGCGTCGATGAACACCGTTGGGGCGCTGCGCATCCGCTCGAGCCGGCCGGGGCTGGCGACGGCGGCGAAACCCGCACGCACCGCGTCAACGTCGAGCTGACGCTGCGCGCCGGCGCCGAAAAACGCCTCGACCGCGGCAAGGGCCAGCACGGCGTTGTGCGCCTGGTGTTCGCCGTGCAGCGGCAGGTAGACGTCCGAGTACACCCCACCGAGACCCTGAAGCTGCAGCACCTGGCCGCCGACCGCGACCTGACGGCCCAGCACGGCGAACTCCGAATCCTCGCGGGCCACCGCGGCGTCGGCTTGCACGGTTTGGTCCAACAGCACCGTCATCGCCTCGGGCGCCTGACGCGCAATGACTGCGACGGTGTCGGGCGCGCCCTCCGGGGCGCGGGTGATGATGCCGGCCTTCTCCCGCGCGATGCCGGCGAGATCGTCGCCCAGGTATTCGACGTGGTCGACCGAGATCGGGGTGATGACGGCGACCGGGGCGTTGATCACGTTGGTTGCGTCCCAGCGTCCGCCCATCCCCACCTCGACGACCGCGACGTCTACGGGGGCATCGGCGAAAGCGGCGAAGGCCATCGCGGTCAGCACCTCGAACTTGCTCATCGCGGGCCCGCCGCCGGCTTGCGACTGCGCGTCGACCATCTGCACGAACGGCTCGATCTCGCGGTAGGTCGCGACGTAGCGGGCCGGGCTGATGGCCTTAGAGTCGATCGAGATGCGTTCCACCGCCGATTGCAGGTGGGGACTGGTGGTGCGCCCGGTGCGCCGGTGCAGCGCGGTGATCAGCGCGTCGATCATGCGGGCCACCGAGCTCTTGCCGTTGGTGCCCGCCACGTGGATCGAGGGGTAGGCCAGCTGCGGTGAGCCCAGCAGGTCCATCAACGCACTGATCCGGGTCAGGCTCGGCTCGATCTTGGTCTCCGGCCAACGCTGATCCAGCAGGTGCTCGACCTGCAACAGCGACGCGATCTCGTCCGGGGTGGGGACCGGGTCGGGAAACTCGGCGGCAACCTCGTCGCGCGGCCACTCGGGCTCAGTCATCGAACGCTCACTGCAGTCCGGCTAGCCGCGCGTTGATCCGCTCGGTTTCCTCCTGGGCCAGGCGCTGACGGTCCCGGATCTTGTCGACGACGTTTTGCGGGGCCTTGCCCAGGAAGTCGTCGTTGGCCAGTTTGGCGGTCGTCGATGCGAGCTCCTTGTGCGCCACGGCCAGGTCCTTTTCCAGGCGGCGACGCTCGGCGGCGACGTCGATGGTCCCTGAGGTGTCGAGTTCGACCACGACGGTGCCGCCGCCCAGTCGCACTTCCACCGACGCCGACGGGCGGAACTGCGGATCCGCGGCGGTGAGCCACGCCAGCGAGGTCACCGCGCTCACCTGGGTGTCCAGATCGGTTTCGTCGACGCCGGTCATCCTGGCCGGCACCTTCTGCCGATCGGCCAGCCCCTGGTCGCTGCGGAACCGGCGCACCTCGGTCACCAGCTTCTGCATGTCGGTAATCCGCTGCGCGGCAACCTGATCCAGGCTGATGCCGGACGA
Source organism: Mycobacterium arosiense ATCC BAA-1401 = DSM 45069 (assembly GCF_002086125.1). GTDB lineage: Bacteria > Actinomycetota > Actinomycetes > Mycobacteriales > Mycobacteriaceae > Mycobacterium > Mycobacterium arosiense. The sequence continues at coordinate 3,658 of NZ_MVHG01000003.1, read as the reverse complement.
CTGCGGCCAGTCGGCGATCACCAGCGACTCGTGCTGGGCCTCCCCGCCGGTGAGGGCCTGCCACAAAGCCTCGGTGATGAAGGGGATCACCGGGTGCAGCAACCGCAACAGGGTGTCCAGCGTCGCCGCCAGCACGGCCGTGGTGTGTGTGATCCCTTCGGCCAGTTGGGTTTTGGCTAATTCCACATACCAGTCGCAGAATTCGTCCCACGCGAAGTGGTAAAGCGCCTCGCAGGCGCGACTGAACTCATAGCTATCGAATGCCGAATCCACTTCGGCGCGCACCTCTTCCAGCCGCCCGAGGATCCAGCGGTCGGCGTCGGTCAGCTCGGCCGGCGGGGGAAGCGGGGTCAGCTTGGCGCCGTTGAGCAGCGCGTAGCGGGTCGCGTTGAACAGCTTGGTGCAGAAGTTGCGCGAGGCCCGGACGTGATCCTCGCCGACCGCGAGGTCACCGCCGGGACTGGCGCCCCGCGCGAGCGTGAACCGCAGCGCGTCGGCACCGAACGCGTCCACCCAGTCCAGCGGATCGATGACATTGCCCTTGGACTTGCTCATCTTGCGGCCGGACTCGTCGCGGATCAGCCCGTGCAGGAAGACATCGGTGAACGGCACCTGCGGGCCGCGGCGGCCATCCAGGGTGATGGCCTCGTCGTCGCCCACGAAGGTGCCGAACATCATCATCCTGGCCACCCAGAAAAACAGGATGTCATAGCCGGTGACCAGAACGCTTGTGGGATAGAACTTTTCGAGCTCGGGGGTCTTATCCGGCCAGCCCAGCGTGGAGAACGGCCACAGCCCCGAGGAGAACCAGGTGTCCAGGACGTCGGGGTCCTGCTCCCAACCCTCCGGCGGGGTCTCGTCGGGACCGACGCAACGCTGTTCACCGTTGGGGCCATACCAGATCGGGATCCGGTGACCCCACCACAGCTGACGCGAAATGCACCAGTCGTGCATGTCGTCGACCCAGGCGAACCATCGCGGCTCCAAGCTGGCGGGGTGAATCACGGTGTCACCGTTGCGCACCGCGTCGCCGGCGGCCTTGGCGAGCGACTCCACCCGGACCCACCACTGCAGCGACAGGCGCGGTTCGATCGGCTCACCGCTGCGCTCGGAGTGTCCGACGCTGTGCAGGTAGGGCCGCTTCTCCTCGGTGATCCGGCCCTGGGCCGCCAGCGCCTCGCGCACCGCGACCCTGGCCTGGAATCGGTCCATGCCGTCGAATTGCGTTCCGGTGTCGGTGATCCGGCCCTTGGTGTCCATGATCGAGACCATCGGCAGCTGATGGCGCAGTCCGATGTCGAAGTCATTGGGGTCGTGGGCGGGCGTGACTTTGACTGCGCCGGTGCCGAATTCGGGATCCACGTGCTCGTCGGCCACCACCACGAGCTGACGGTCCACGAACGGGTGCGGCAGATTGGTGCCGACCAGGTGTCGGTAGCGCTCGTCGTCGGGATGAACCGCGATCGCGGTGTCGCCGAGCATCGTTTCCATCCGGGTGGTGGCCACCACGATGTGCGGCTGCGAGTCGTCCATCGATCCGTACCGGAACGACACCAGCTCGCCTTCGACCTCCAGATAGTCGACCTCGATGTCCGAGATCGCCGTCTGCAGCACCGGCGACCAGTTGACCAGCCGTTCGGCCCGATAGATCAGTCCGGCGTCGTAGAGGCGCTTGAAGATCGTCCGGACCGCTCGCGACAGCCCCTCGTCCATGGTGAACCGGTCGCGGCTCCAGTCCACGCCGTCGCCAAGCCGGCGCATCTGGGCACCGATGGCGCCGCCGGACTCCCGCTTCCAGTCCCAGACCTTTTCGATGAAGCGCTCTCGCCCGAAGTCCTCTTTGGTCTTGCCGTCGACCGCGAGTTGCTTTTCCACCACGCTCTGGGTCGCGATGCCGGCGTGGTCCGTGCCCGGCTGCCACAGCACCTCGTAGCCCTGCATCCGCTTGCGGCGCGTCAGGGCGTCCATCATGGTGTGTTCGAGCGCGTGGCCCATGTGCAGGCTCCCGGTCACGTTCGGCGGGGGCAGCACAATCGAAAACCCGGGCTTGGCGCTGTTCGGGTTCGCCGCGAAGTAGCCCGCGTCCACCCACGTCTGGTAGATCGCGCCTTCAGCCGCGGCGGGATCCCACGACTTGGGCAGATCGGTGGCGGGGCTGCGGCTGGCGGTCACCCGTCAATTCTAGGGAGCGGTGTTTACCCTCGTGTAAGCGCCCAAATGCGTGAGCCGGGTCACTAACCCAGCCGTTCCACCTCCAATGCGACGCCCGCGCCCGGAAAACGGTCCAGCAGCGCGTCGCCCATCGCGGCCGCGGGCGTGAGAACGCCGTGCAGGTCTGGGAGCTTGTCGCGATCCAGCGCGAGCGCCAGGCCGCACTCCCCCAACAACACCGACGTCGCCTTGTAGCCCGGGTCACCGCGCTGCTCCATGCGCGCCACGAACCGGGCGCCGGTGGTTGTGGTGGTGAACGTCTCGATCCGGTAGTAGCCGCGTTCCCGGGCGGCCTCGCTCGGGCCGGTGCCGGGCTTGGGCACGATGCGCTCCACCAGCCGGCGCGGCAGCAGCCGGAAGTAGCGGCTGCCCAGCCCGAGGGTCGCGGCGCCGAGCCCGCCCACCACAGCGGACGCCACCGGGGCCAGTGGCGACGAGCCCAGGCTCATGCTTTCGCTGTAACGCAATTGGCGGCCGTAGGCCCAGTCCAGCAAGGCGTTGCTGCGCCGCACGATTCGGGTGTTGTAGGGCGCCATCAAAAAGCCCGCCGTCCACAGGCCGCTCAGTTCGGGCGCGATCCGGGCACCACGACGCAAGGGCAGATCGGGCTGGGGGCCGATCTCGGGTTCGGCGCTGCGGTCGGTGGTCAGCGTGTACGGATCGGCGAGTTGGCGGCGGGCGTCGGGATCGCGGGAGGCGGTGTCCAGCACTTCCAACATCGAGGCGACGGTTCCGCCGGACACGCCGCCGGAGAAGGAGCGGACCACCAGGTCGGTGTCGACGAGTTCTCCCGCGCCGCCGTCTCGCGCGGCCCGGTAGAGCGCATACACGCTGAGGTCCGAAGGAACGGAATCGAAACCGCACGCGTGCACGATGCGGGCGCCGGTGTCCGCGGCCTGCTTGTGGTAGAGGTCGATGCTGTCACGGACGAACATCGCCTCGCCGGTCAGGTCGGCGTAGTCGGTGCCGGCCGCGGCGCACGCGGCCACCAGCGGCAACCCATAGCGGGTGTAGGGCCCGACCGTGGTGATGACGACCTGGGCGCGGGCGGCCATCTCGTTAAGTGTCGAGGGCGACGAGGCGTCGGCGTTGACAATGGGCCAGGACTGCGCGGTTTCGCCCAGCGTGTCGCGGATGGCGCGCAACCGGTCGGCCGATCTGCCGGCCAACGCGATCCGTTTGTCCGGCGCCGAACGGGCCAGGTATTCGGCGGTGAGTTTCCCGACGAAGCCCGTCGCCCCATAGAGCACAATGTCGAATTCGCGCGGCGTTGCGGTCACGAGCCCGACGCTACCCGACCCCGGGGGGCCCAACCCCTGGAGCTAAGAAGTGCCCGGCCCCAGGCCCCGCCCGTGTTATTTTTTAGAAAGCCATATTTGTTAGAAAGCCCGCGCGAAAGGGTACAGCTAAGACCCCGCCGCCCCAGACCCCCCCCGCGCCCCAGCCC
>NZ_MVHG01000299.1 GCF_002086125.1 Mycobacterium arosiense ATCC BAA-1401 = DSM 45069 | reverse complement strand
GGCGGTGAAGGATGCCCTCGCAGCTGAACAGAAGCAGCTTGAGAAGGCCCGCAATCCGATCTTTGCGGCGCCGACCTGGAAGGCCACCACGGCCGTGGGGAAGACGCTTGCCGCGCTGAACGCCAATACTGACGCAAAGAAGATCGAAACCCTGGCGGCGCTCTCGGCAGACGAAAGCGCCCGTCTTGAGCGTCTGCGGGCAGACCTGTCGAAGAATCCGACCAAGGCAGCGGCGGAACAGACCGTCAAAGCCGACAACGTCATGCGGCTGATTACCGCGGTGAACAGCGTTGTAGCC
>NZ_MVHG01000298.1 GCF_002086125.1 Mycobacterium arosiense ATCC BAA-1401 = DSM 45069 | reverse complement strand
AATCTGGAAATACGAGGACGAGGCTCGCGCCTGGGCAGGTCGCTACTTCGCCGTGCAACCTGGCCAGGTGGCGCTCACCGGCAGCACCACCGACGGCCTGGCGGCGATCTACGGCGGCCTGCTGGTGCAGCCGGGCAAGGAGATCCTGACCTCCTCCCACGAGCACTACTCCACCTACACCACCCTGGAATACCGGCACAAGCGCATGGGTACCCAGGTCCGCGAGTTCCCGCTGTTCAAGGACCCGCACCGGGTTTCCGCCGACGAGATCCTGTCCAGCATCGCCGCTCAGATCCGCCCG
>NZ_MVHG01000297.1 GCF_002086125.1 Mycobacterium arosiense ATCC BAA-1401 = DSM 45069 | reverse complement strand
ATCCGGGCAAGGCGATCGCGACCTCGGCGGATGCGTTCGTCATCGTACGCCCCGGTGCACGACTGGAGGCCTCCGGCAGCCAGGCACAGCTGGATGTACCGGGACTGGGAAGGGTTTTGCTGGCCGGCGACGGCGGGCGCATCGCTCTCAGTTCCTACAATGGGCTGTATCTTGACGGTTCGTTGCGCGCCGCAGCCGGCGGCTCGGGAGCGGCGGGCGGCAGCCTGGAGATCATTGCGGACGCTCCCCTGTACCAAGGTTTTACTGTCGTGGATGACCGGGTATTGGCCATGCGCGAGCTGAT
>NZ_MVHG01000296.1 GCF_002086125.1 Mycobacterium arosiense ATCC BAA-1401 = DSM 45069 | reverse complement strand
ATGACGATGGTGCCGATACCCATGGAGATATCGGCGCCGCCCTGGGTCTGCGCGAACAGCGCGCCGGCCAACGCCACCAGCGCGTTGGAGATGGCCATGCCGAGCAGGATCATGCCGCCGGTGTTGACCCCCTGGGCACGGGCCATCCGCGGGTTGGAGCCGGTGGCGCGGATCGCCAGGCCTTTCTGGGTGGTGAAGAACCAGTCCAGCAGCAGCTTCGCGGCGATCACGATGAACACCAGCAGCAGCGGCCGGAACACGTAGTCGCTGAGCCATTCCGGCTGCAGCAGGGTGAACAATGTCGG
>NZ_MVHG01000295.1 GCF_002086125.1 Mycobacterium arosiense ATCC BAA-1401 = DSM 45069 | reverse complement strand
ACGGCCCGAACGCCCCGGGCACGTCTCGCCAGGCGATCCCACACCGGTACCGATAAATAATGCCCTCGACCATCGAGCGGGCATCCTGAAAGGGCCTGCCCCGCTTGCCTGTCCGAGTCGGAAGCAAATCTTCAATCAACGACCACTGAGCATCGGGGAGCAACTGAAACCGCGACATGACTCAAGCCTCGGGCACAACATCCAAAATCTTTGCCAGACACGCCCTAGTTGTACTCGGACCAGACGTTGGTAGCAGGCGTGTTGGCTTGATGTGAGGAGAACCTCCGGGTGGGGTGTGGCTTGTCT
>NZ_MVHG01000294.1 GCF_002086125.1 Mycobacterium arosiense ATCC BAA-1401 = DSM 45069 | reverse complement strand
GACGATCACCGACTCGCCGTCGGCCAGCAGGCGGCGGGCGCAATGCAGGCCGACACGCTGGCTGGCGCCGGTGATCAGGATCGGGGCTGTCGCCATGGGACTCTCACAGCAGGCGAAGGGAATCGGATGGATGCAGGGTACCCGACTGAGCCAGTCGGGCAAAGCCTTGCGCTACGGCCCACCCCGCCGGGGTGGGCGGCAAGCCGTCAGTGCGCTTCCGGCAGGCTGGCGGCGCGCTGCGGGCGGCGGTGCAGCCAGGGGGCGAGCAGATGGCTGGAGAGAGGGATGAACCAGTAGGTCATCAAC
>NZ_MVHG01000293.1 GCF_002086125.1 Mycobacterium arosiense ATCC BAA-1401 = DSM 45069 | reverse complement strand
GGGTCAAGCAGACCATGCGCTCGGTCGGCGACGTGAAGCAGAAGAACCTGATCCGCCAGCAGGACGGCAGCACCGCCCTGGTCGTCGACTTCGAAGGGCCGGCCCTGAAGGACCTGGCGCCGGACGCGCCGGTGACCACCCAGGTCAGCACCGACAGCAACGCCGAGGTGGTGGAGAACAGCCTGCGTTACAACCCGGTCCTGAAAGGCTGGCGCCTGACGCTGCGGATCAAGGTCAAGGATCCGAAGAAGCCGGTGGAAATGCGCGCGGCGCTGGTCGACGAGGCGCAGAAGCCACTGAGCGAAACC
>NZ_MVHG01000292.1 GCF_002086125.1 Mycobacterium arosiense ATCC BAA-1401 = DSM 45069 | reverse complement strand
GCAACTGAACAGCGCCCGCGAATCCAGGCAGATGCGCTCCACGCCACGCTCGCGCAGGTGGCGGTTGAGCAGGCGCTCGTCCTCGCCTTTGTCGAAGAACGCCGGGTGGCGTACTTCCACGGCAATCCGTCGCGGACTCAGCTCATCGAGGAAATACAGCAGTTCGCCCAGGCGCTGCGGGGTGAACGCCGCCGACAGTTGCAGCCACAGCGGGCTGACCCTTTCGCCAAGCGGCGCCAGCAGTTCGAGGAAGTCGCCGGCGGCCTCGAGCCGTTCGCGCAGGTCGCCTTCGTGACTGATATCGCGGGGAA
>NZ_MVHG01000291.1 GCF_002086125.1 Mycobacterium arosiense ATCC BAA-1401 = DSM 45069 | reverse complement strand
CTCGAGGACCGACCGGTCTTCGCGCGACTCGGCGCGCTGCGGCGTTACCTGGAAACGGTGAAGGTTCGCGTGGCGATGGACCTGTTGAGCGAGCTCGACGCCGAGGACAAGGTGATCCTGTTCTGCGAGTTCAAGCCGACCGTGGCTGCGCTGAAGGAACTCTGCGAGCAGGCCGGGCACGGCTGCGTCACGCTGGTGGGCAATGACTCGCTCACCAAGCGGCAGAAAGCGATCGATCGCTTCCAGCAGGATCCCGACTGCCGGGTGTTCATCTGCACCACGGCGGCCGCCGGGACGGGCAACAACCTCACTG
>NZ_MVHG01000290.1 GCF_002086125.1 Mycobacterium arosiense ATCC BAA-1401 = DSM 45069 | reverse complement strand
GGTATGGGACACGCCCTTTTCCAGGAACAGTTCCTCGGCGGCCAGGAGGATGGCCGTACGGGTTCTTTCAGAATCTTCCTTTGTGCGTCGCATGCTGTGCTGGGTAGTCGAATCGGTCTCGGCAACGGGGCGGGGAGTGTACCGATTTTAGCCGCGCTCGGGCGGACTCGAAGTATTTCGACACCACCTTTGTCTAATGCTGCTCATTCATGAGTCGTGGATTCCGCGGTTCCACGGTCTCCGGCCATGATCGGCGGGCGTCTTCGGTGTTATGCTGCGCGCTGCTTTTTCGGCGACTCCCCGGCTGTCCGTAGCATC
>NZ_MVHG01000029.1 GCF_002086125.1 Mycobacterium arosiense ATCC BAA-1401 = DSM 45069 | reverse complement strand
GCAACAGGATCGCCATTTGATCTGAGGCACCGCAGGTCAGACGCCCGCACCTGCCTCAGATAGAACGACAACGGACACCTCGCGAGCGCACACCACACCGGTCACGGATTTTTCAACACGCTGGTACACGGATTCGCTTGGCGCACTGGCAGTGACGCGGCCGGCGCTCTCTTCCGCCTAGCGCCAGGACTCGTCATCCTCACGGTGGTCGCGGTGGTGATTTTCATCGGCGCGCGTTGGCTGCGTCGCCGCAACCTTTGACCGACTGAAGGTCGGTGCGAGCGCCTTGTCCTGGCCGCTGCCAGTTGTCGACGGTGTCTGGGAGCCAGCCTGGGTGGCGGATGTCGGCGCCGTCGGTCAGTTCTCCATCGGGCTGCGGGAGTCGGCCTTCGACGTGGTAGCGGCGCACGGTCCCGTGTGCGAGGCCGCGGCGGTTGGCGAAGCCACGCAGGGACAGCAGCTCGATCACACGCACGACTTTACAACACAATTGACCTTACAGCGTGTTCGCTGTAAGGTTCGTGGTATGCCCACCCCCACGGTGCCTTTCAAGGCCGGCGACTATCTCAGCGCCGGCGAAGCATGCCAGGACGCCGTCAGCCGGCTCGATGCCTTCGACGACGTCGCAAAGATCGTGGCCAGAAACGCCGTCGTCGAACTCATCAACCTCCAAAACGGCACCATCAACTGCCACCAGGTCGCGGTCATCGCCAGCATTACGCCAGTTGGCCAGCCTTCATGGCGAAGGCGACATCAAATCAGAAGCCGGCGCGCTTCGCGCGTTGCTCCACGCCGGCGCGGAAGCGGTGGGGGAGCGCGTGCTCGACGTCGGGTACGCCGAACTGGCGGCCGAGTTCAACAGTGAACCCGCCAGCGTTGAGCGGCGAACTGCGCGCAACCTGCACGTCCGTAGGAGCAGGGCCGAGCGGTGAATCGCGGGGTGCGGAGCAACGTATACCGCGTCGATTTTGGACACGGACCCGAATCCTGGGTGGTCCTGAGCAACAACTCTCGCAACAGGAACCTCGACACTGTGTTGGCGGCGCGGGTCACCACGACGACCATGAGTGAACGCCGCCTACCCACCGTTGTCTCGTTGACCGACGCTGACCCGCTCGACGGCTTTGTGCTTGTCGACGACATCGTGCAGCTCTATCACGACGAACTCATCGAATCGCTCGGCAGCCTTTCGCTACCGACAATGCGGGAGATCAGCGCAGGGCTGCGGATATCTCTGCCCTAGGGGATGGAATCGGAGGGGATCTGAATGCTCACCATGTCACTGGACCGGGATACCGCGATCGCGTTGATTGTCCGAGCGCGCCAGCTCCCGGCCGCGGACTTGGATGCCCTCGACGACCGCGAGTTGCAGGACCGACTCCGAAGTGTCGATATCCGCCGCATGCTTGCGATCACTGACGGCTCGACAGAGGAGCCCGCTGCACATACAGTGCGGCACAACGGAATCGGGCTCGACATGCAACTCACCCCGCCTGAGGCGCGAGTTGTCGCCGACGAGTTGGTGCTGGTTGGGGATAACCTGATCCGCAAAGCGCTCGCCCAGCTCGACCGCGGCGCGGTGCTCGATGAGCTGATGCGGGCGGCGAACGGCCTGCTGCAGCGCGGGAACGAACTCCTTCTTGCCGCGGAACGGGCTGAGAACGGGCAGGCGGCGCTCTAAGCGTCTATCGGTTTCGACGCCCAGTATTCGCGCAAGCTGGCGATCCGATCGCCGTCGAGCTCGAGGATGGCCACCTCTCGCATCAGTTTGCGGTGGCCTTTGACGAGGTCGTCGAATCGGGCTTCCCATTCCGCGATGACGGTGGATCCGTCGACGTACAAGGTGATGAGCCGCGCGTCGATGTTGGCCTGCTCGCGCGCAACTTTGGTTTCCCAGTACCGTCGAATCTCGGCGGTGGTGCGCATCGGCTCGTCGAGGACGCGTTCGTGATACGTCGCCCCGGGCGTGAAGATCGTGACGATCAGGTCGGGGTCTTGCGTTGTCCATGCGCGCAGATAGGTGTCGATGAGTTGGCGCACGTGCTGGTGGCGTGTGGGTGCGTTCACGGGTGCTCCGTTACCTGGGCGAGCGGGATTGGCCCGTCGAAACGTGTTCGGTCGCTGAGGATTTGGAAGATCGTTTTGGGTTCTGCCAGCTTCACGGTCGTTAGATCCACGCCCGCGCGGGATCCAGGATCTACTCGAGCCCATCGCCATCGCTCCGAAGTGACCTCGGTGTCGGTTAGGACTGCGGTGTAGTAGCCGTCCATTGACGTTTCGCCGGGCAAGACGGCCAGATGGATGGAGCCATAGAAGTAGCGGTCGTTGACATTGCGCCACTTTCCGATGATGTGGCGGCCGAAGACTTCGGCTTCGATGTCGTTGGCATAGCCGCGTTCGTGGTCTTCGAGTCGTGGGCTCGGTGGGTAGTTGGTCGCTGTTATGCCGCCTTTGGTGACGTCGACCTGTGATAGATCGGCGTGATGCAGCCCGTCGACCATGTAGCTCGTCACCCATAGGCCGGCGAGGTCGGTCGGTTCAATGCCGGGCCGGACACCGGTCAGCAAATCGCCCCGGTGCGGGGTGTCGGGGTGTCCAAACAGTTCTTTGGCGGACCAGCCGGGGAACATCCGCTCTAACACGGCGCAATGGTAGCCGCGTGGGAGATTCTGGATTTCGCCTCCGAGCCAGCGGTAGTACTGCGCCTTCGTGGGGGGTGCTGCTTGGCGTGAGACGCCCAATTCCTTTGCGGTCCGGTTGTATTCGGCGACGAACTCTGAATAGGCGTGCAGGTGGCGTTCCTCGAGGAGGGATTTCAGAGCTATCACACGCACGTTGATCAGCCTACCTATCAACGAGACTGAACGAGACGCAGAGAGACTTACCGCGCACTCCACGCGCCCCTTCGAAGGGCTAGACGCCTACGGCTTTAGGTCGTCTTTCCCTAGGCTATATGTCCATATTATATTGACTGTCGGTTTTATCCGGACATATGATCGGTTTATGCGTACTGCGGCGCCGGCGTTGCTTCCGGTCTTTCGGTCCCAGCACCAGGGCGAACTCCTGGCGCAGCTGCTGCTCAATCCCGACCGGGAGTACACGGTCACCGACCTCGCGCGCACACTTGGCGTTTCGAAGCAAACCGCCCAACAAGAGGTCGAACGCCTCGTCACCGCCCACGTGTTGCGCGATCGCCGCCAGGGCCGCAACCGACTGATCAGCGCCAACACCAGTCATCCTGCCTACACGCCACTGACCCAGCTCGCGCTGCTGACTTTCGGTCCGCACACGGTCATTGCCGAGGAATTCGGCGCCATCCCCGCTGTGGAGCAAGTCCTGATCTTCGGGTCCTGGGCCGCGCGCTACACCGGGCAGCCCGGGCCGCCGGCCAATGACATCGATGTCCTCGTCATCGGCCAACCCACGCGTACCGATCTGTTTGATGGGGCCGACCGCGCCCAGAAGCGCATCGGCATTCCGGTCAATCCCGAGCAGGCCACACCGGCGCAATGGGCCGACCCCAGCCAGTGGGCTCTACTTGCCGAGATTCAGCGGCGACCCTATGTCCAAGTCTTTCCCACACAGGACGCAGCATGAGCGGTTGGAAGACGGGCCGAGCGGAGATCTCTGCGCTGGTTGAGCGCGGGCACCTTGAGCGGGTCAGCGGGGACGCCGCCAACGGCGCTTACCTGCTTCAACAGGCTCGACAGCGGTTGGCCGGTGCACGCGCCGCCCTCGCTGCAGATCACATCGGGGCTTTTGAGCTGGCCTACGACGCTACCCGCCAGGCGCTCACCGCGCTCCTGGTGCAGCAGGGCCTGCGTCCGACGACTGCAGGGGGCCACATCGCTGTCGCCGATGCGGCCGAAGCACAGTTCGGCGCATCGTTTCGGGCGTTCAACCGAATGCGCAGAATCCGTAACCAGCTCGAATACCCACGCAGCACAACCGATCTCGATCTTCCTGCCGCAGACACCGACCATGCGCTCGCTGACGCCGAACAGATCATCGACGCCGCCGACAAACTTCTCCCCGAACTGGGGATGTGGCCATGACCTCGACAAGGCGCAGGTCAGCGTTCAAAGCGGTTTCCATTGTCGGCAGATGCTGGGACAATGCACCCATGGGGACCAAATCGAAGCTGCAGATCGACACCCAAGAGTTGGCGTCTGCGGGCGGTAAAGCAACGCAGACGCTGACCGGTAGCGCCGCGCCGACGTTCGCCCCGCCACCGCCTGCCGCCGCATCCAAACTCGACGCAGCATTGGTTGGCGTGATCGCGAAAACCGAAGCTGTACGCACGAACGTGGACACCCAAGACTCGCTGTGGGCCACCAAGCAGCAAGCGGCACTCACCCAGTCACCACCGGTGCTGGCCCAACAGGATCAGCACGCCGCCCAGGACTACAACCAGGTCCAGTTCCCGATGCCGGTCATGAAACCAGGCAGCGGACCCAACCTGCCAAAAGCTACTTAACCAGGAGTTTTCACCATGTCGATCGCCCCACCGGCCCAACCCGCGTGGCCGCCGCCCCCACCGCTGCAGCGGCTGCGCCGCTGGCCGGCGATCGCGGCAGCCGCAGGCGTCGGGGCAGTCATCGCCGGAGTCATCACCACACTGGTCACCATCGCCGCCACACCCCGCGTGGCCAATAACAGCACGCCAGCCCAGGCACCGACGGTCACCGTGACCGCCGCACCCCCAGCACCAACCGCTCCACTGCCGGCCGCTGAGGCCGACAAGAAGACCTGCCAAGCGTGGGCGATCACCGACGACCTGGTCACCACCGCGGCCTCGGGCCTCAACGTCATCCCGCAGAACATGCCGTTCACCGACCCCGCCGTACAGGCCAACCCCACCTGGAAGGCAGCAGTGGACCGCGCCAGCCAGCTCTACGGCCAGGCCGCCGAAACCCTGGCAGGCCAGATCGCGCCCGGCACCAGCCCAATGCTGGCTGGGTTCGCTGACAGCACCGTCAGCGCGCTACGCACCCTCGCGGTGGCCTACAAGACCTTCGACCCCACCTCAGGAAAAGTTGTCGACATGTTCACCGCCGGCCGTGACTCCCTCGATTGGGTGTGCGGACGATGACTCAGCACCACACCGTCGACATCGCTTTCCCGCCGCCGCTGCCTCCGCCGCCGGATCCAGGGAAGTGGCCGCCCCCGCCCGGGCCGCCGCCACCTCCTCCTCCTGGCGGGTCGCGGCGGAGCTGGCCCGCACTCGCCGCCGCAGCAGCGGCGGGCGCGGTTGTGGCCGCGATCATCGCCGCGGTGATCACCATGCAGGTCCGCGACACCACGCCGGCCGCCGCGCCGACGCACGCGCCCGTGACGAAGACCGTTCAGCCGCCGGCGCCGGCGTCCCCGGCGCCTCTGCCGAGCGCGCAAGCAGACCACCAGACCTGCTACCAAGGCTGGGACTCCGCCGACCACTACGCCAACATGGCGCACGATGCACTGCCGGTATTGCCGAAGGACGTCAAGATCGGCGACCCCGCGATCCAGTCCAATCCGGATTGGACAGCCGCCTTGCAAAAGTCTGGCAGCCTTTACCAGCAGGCTAGCGATGCCTTGCGCTCACAGATTGCGCCGGGCACGACGCCGGTTCTGCTTGAAGCGTCAAACACCGCAGTCAAAGCACTGCAGACGTTAGGAACCGCTATCGCCACCGGCTCGCCTGCCAATGGCAACGCGTTCGGCATCGCCGACGCCGCCGCCAAGGAAGTTGGCACTCTGTGCAATCGCTTGGCACCTTAGGCCGAAAGGACTGGAATGGCTTCTGGCGCTGGCGATCCCGCAAAACCTACTACTGAGCACTCGCAGGCGATCTTGGGGACGTCCTGGCCGTTGCAGATGGCCTCCGCGTGGTCGGCTTATGCGGAGAGCTTCATGGGCGCGGCAAACAAGTTATTCCCTGAACTCCATACGCAGCACGACATCCGCAGCATCGTCGCGCCGATGGAGGGCGCCTTTATCGATGCGGCCCGCAGACTCGTCGACGGTCGTCAGACGACGCTGGAGAATCGTATTGAGGGCTACCGTTACCTCGCCAAGAGAGCGTTGTGGGCCTCGGGCGAGATCCATGCCACGAAGGCCGATTTGGTCGAAATCGTCAATAAGGCCGAAGAGGACATCAAAGCCGCACGCGAGGCCGCCGAAAAGGCCAAGCAGGCGGCCGCGGCCGTCCCGGGTGCTGCTGCAGCGATCGACGCTCAGCTCAAGGCGGACATCGCTTCAATCGTTGCCGGCGCCGCGGGTCTGGCCCAGGCGCGCGATGCCGAGGGTGCAGGGAAGATAGCGACATTGGCGGCCGATGTCGGCAAGTGGGCGGTGCCGTACGGCAACCCAACACTGCCCGAATCCGGCGGCGTCCCCGGCGTCGGCGCTCCCGCGCCTGCCGCACCAGCTCTACCTGCGCCTCAAGGCGGTGGCCCTAAGGTCGAGTCCGTTCATAACGGCACCGGGCTAAAAGATAGCCCGGATACAACCCAGTTCAACAAGGGTGACACTCCGCAGTCCCAGCAGCAGAATCAGGTGCAGCAGACCGCCTTTCACAAGCCGGATGGAACTGATCAGAACGGGACTAACCCGAAGCAGGCACCGGCTGCTCCGCAGATGGGATCGGGCGGTAGCAATCCGAGTTCGGTGATCGGACAGATGATGAAACCGATCTCGTCGGGCGCCGGGGGAGGCGGATCGCCCGCGTCGATGGGATCGATGATGTCGCCCGGATCGGCAGGTGCTGGCAACGGTATGGGTAACCCGGGTGGGATGAATCCTGCTGGGACACAAGCCGGGCAGTTCCCCAACGCTACCGGCGCGGGCACTGGAGTCGGGACCGGCACCGGCGCGGGCGCGGGGGCCGGTCGTGCGCCGGGGTTGGCGGGTTTGGGGTCCGGTATTGCTGAGACATCGGCGCGGATGGCGACTGGAGCGGTCAGCGGTGTCGCGAATGGTCTTGGCGCGGCAGCCAATGTGGGTCACCAGGTCGCGCAGAATGTTGCCGCGGCGGCGGTGCCGGCTGCTACCACTGTCAGTTCGTCCGCGGTAACAACTCCTGCGGCTGCCGCACCCGGCGTTGGTGGTGCCCCGATGGCGATGATGCCGTCGGCCGCCGCGGGTGCGACACCGGTGACTCCGGTGAGTAGCACGGGGCCGGCCGGGCCTGTGACGCCGTCAACGCCCGCGGGCGGTCCGCCAGGGGGTAGTGGGCCGCCCCCGGCGGCGGGCGGCGCGCCGAATGGGGCGCAGGTGGCGCCGTTGGCGATGCCCCAGCAGCATGCCCGTATTCAGGCCATCGGTGCCGACGGTGCCAGCGGTGAGGTGTTGTTCCAGCAGGCCATGGACGCCGGCCATGACGTCATCGAGGCCATGCTGGCCCAGACCCTGGCCCAGGGCTATATCCAGACTCACTACGCGGTCTCGCTGATTTACGAACGCACCGGGGGAGTTACGGCGTGGCTGGCGACAAGCGAGGGCCCCTCGAGCATCCCGCTGGGGGTACGGGTGCCGCAGGATGTGCGGCTAGCGGTCACCGATCCGGTCGTGGGTCGCGAGCTGTGGGAGGCCAGCGCCGCCGTCGGCGGGATCAATCCCCTTGATGTGGTGGTGCGTCACGCCCAAGCCCGAGAGATGGCCGCTCCAGGTGCACGCGTGTTGGCGATCGCCTCATCACTGCCTATGCAGCAGATGACCGACTGGACCCATCAAGTCAATGCGCGGGCTGTCGAGGTCAACCCTCGCGACGTCTCGCCGACCACCAACCCAGGCGGGCATTTTGTGCATCGCTGCCAAGTCGCGATGCCGTGGGAGTGGCGGCAGGCCAACGCTTTTGATGAGCAACAGCGGTTGCAGATCGCGGCCCGGCACATGCACATGGCGGCCCTTTCTGGTCACCTGCACGGGGCTGCGAGCGAGAAGGTTATGCGGCTGTTCGAGGAACGCAAACCGATCGGGGACGAGTTATGGGCGCAGGTTCGCCAAGAGCGGTTCATGGCGCTGATCGAATACGAACAGGCCATAGGCGGCCAGGGCCATGGCGGATCAGAGCCAGCGTTGTCCTTGGCGACGGTGCGGGCCGCTGAAGTAATTGAGTCGTTGCGTCACTACGACACCGCGGAGGGGTGTGCGGACTTGTTGTATGCGACGCGGTTGGCCGGCGCCCCGTTGAGTCCCGCGGCCGCCGTCGCCTGAGCAGGGGCGTGTGGCGGGTGGAGTACGGCAGTGAGTGTTGGCAGAAGGCGGCAACCGTCACCTACGTCGAACGGCGCCGCAGCTGCGCGGAATCGATTCTCGATCGGTCGCGGCGGGGCGCGTTGGAGGTTGATTGGCGCGACCAACTCGTCGACGCGGCTTTGCTGCGCGTCGCCGCGGTTCCCATCATGCAAACCTACGTCGACATCGATGTGATGGTGGCGATGGAGGTGGCCGGCTGGCCCTGTCGGCCGTGGGAGCCGTATGCCGCCAACGGCGACTGGCGGCTCGCGCTCGAGACGTGGTATGAGGATCGGTTGGCCGTCGAGGAAGCTTACGAGGCGGCCGGGCGGACCGGGCTGATCAACCTTGCCCGTGCAAGAGAGAGCAGCTGGTGGCGCGACCAGCAGCGCGGCCGAGACTTCATTGGCGCGTGGTATCGCGCCGGACTTGCCGCCGGCGGCGAGCCGTGCGACTGGAGGAGCTGGTTCAAACAGCGGATCAGATTGCGTGAGGAGACCGATCCGCTGCGGATCCGCGGCCGCGATCGCAGCTTAGCGGGCGTCGACGCGAACAGCTGGATGGAGGTTCTTCCCGAATGTTGGACCCGCACTCAGCCTTGACGTCAGGCGGCGCTCGCCTTGCATGCCACGCCGATCCTGCTGCGGCAGTGTTGAATTCGCCGAGGAGTCGTTGAGTGCCGCCCACTTCATTGCTTGACGCGGCACTGCCGGCGACTCCGGTAGTCCCTGCGGTCGATGAGCGTTGGGTTGCACCACCAGCTAGCAGCGTGCGTCGACAGCAGACCGTCTCGACGCCGGCGGCCACAACGACGATGGCGGGCGCCCGCCACGCGTTCTGGCTCAACCCTGATGATCGCAACGCTCATCAGGCGCAATTCCGTGTCCGACGGCCCGATAACACCGCAGGCCCGAGCGTGCTGCTTTCAGTGACCGTTGAAAGCACGAAAACCGTTGTCACCCAGCGCGGATCTGATAAGTCCGGTTTCTTGTCGTTCGAGCTGCGTAGCGACACCGCGATGATGACGGGAACATTCACTTTCACACGGGCCGGCATCGTAGGGGCCAAAGTTGTTGACGCGCTACCGAGCATCGAGCTACTTCAGGACTTTCGGGCGCCGAACGTGTTACAGGTGTCCTGGGCGTCGGGGGAGTTCGTCGACTTCCAGGAGCTCCCGCCTTCGGACGAAATGTTCCCGGAATCGCTGATGGAGTACTTGCGCGCGTTGGCGAGCCTGCAGCCATACGCGGGTACGCCGGTGGTGATTCCCGACTTGAGCAGGGTGAGCCGCCGGGACGCGCGAGCTGTCAAAGACGCTGCCCGCCTAGTCGGAGGCGACACAGTCGAGGGCGAATGGGAAGCCTTCACTCTGGCGCCGGGAACAGCCATCGACCCCAGGGCGCACTACGAACTGATCATCGTTGAGCCGCTAATCGTGCCCGTCGGCACACACACCTACACGCTGGGCGCCATGCACACACACTTGCCGTCGGTACGGTTCGTCGTCGACGACGAACGCCTGCGGGCCCAGCCCTTCCTCAACGACACGATGCGGCGGACATTCGCGCCAGGGGAGCCGGTACCGAAGCGTTCCCATCGCCCCGTGAAAGGCAGACCGGTCGGCTTCATCGACCACCCCGAGGCGAGCGCGGCGTCGGCAGAAGCTGAGAGGCCTGAAACGTTGCCTGAGCGCGACAGCGTCGCGGTGCATGCGGCGCTGCGTACACGCGTCTTGGTCGATGCGCTGGCCGAACCGGTGTCACTGCGGCAGGCGTTGTGGCATGCCGTCGACGAAAGCCCCTTCGCGACACGGCAGCAAGCGTGGGCTGATGCCGCGGCGGCGGTGCGGTCGCTGGCCGCCGACGGCCTGATCACCCTCGCAGACGAGACCACCGGCGACGCGACGCCGCTGGCCGACGAACAGGAACACCTCAACGCCGTTTTGGACACAGTCACCGCGGAGGTTGAACAGGGCGGGCGGCCAGCGTGGACCGAGGGTCCCTGGCTCACCTTGACCGGCAACGGTCAACAGGCGGCCTCGCAGTTAGCGCCACATCCTGAGCGGCCCTCGGCGAGGCGCCGGCGGCGTTTGCATGCCGCGGCCGCCGGGCGCAGCGCGCGCAGTGATAGCTCCGAGCGTGTCGACGAAATCCTGGCCAATGAGGTGTGGAAATAACCGCGGTCATCGTCGACGCCGGGCCGTTGATCGCCTACGGCAACGCCGGCGATAAACATCACGAGACGTTCCTCGATTTTCTCGAAACCCATTCGGGCCCTTTCATTGTGCCCATGCTCGTCATCGCGGAAGTCACTCATGTTCTGTGTCGCGACCTAGGTGTAGTGGCCGAGCAGAAGTTCCTCAACGACCTCGATGAGGACGACTTCCAGGTGGAGCCCGTCGTCGATGAGGACTGGCCGCGGATCCGCGAACTGGTCGCCCAGTACCGAGGATTTCCGCTCGGCACGGTGGACGCATCGGTCGTTGCGACTGCTGAACGCCTCGAAATCACCCAGGTCGCGACCGTCGACCTAAGGCACTTTCGGAACGTGGAACCTCGCCACTGCCCAGCGTTCACGCTTCTGCCTTACGACGACACCTAGCCGTGTCCACACCCCCTTAATGTTACCTTAAGATACTCTTATTTTTCTTAAATTTGGTGTACGGTCGCTCGTCATGGGCTTGAGAGGCCAGCAACACGCCTTTGCGTTCGGGGCCGGTCAAACAACCCGTTTCGGGTCGACATCCCGCACGCCCGAGGGCCCACCGCGTTGATCGGCAACCAGAAAAGGAGAAGCCTATGCACGACTCAGCCGGGACGAATACGGACTTTGAGCAGCGGTTGTCAGTGATGACCGCCGCAGCGTTGCAGCGACGATGCGTGGTTCGTGACGACTTGCTCGCCGTGCTGGCAAGCAGTGACGATGACCTGCTCGATGTGATCGCCGCGGCGGCACGGGTGCGGCGCAAGTTTTTCGGTCGGCGGGTCAAGCTCAATTACCTGGTGAACATGAAATCCGGTATGTGCCCGGAGGATTGCGGGTACTGCTCGCAACGACGCGGCTCAAGCGCTGAGATCCTCAAGTACTCCTGGATCAACCCCGATGAGGCCGCCGGCCACGCGCGCTGCGCGATCGACGCCGGCGCCAAACGCATCTGCCTGGTCGCCGCCGGCCGCGGGCCCGCCGATCGCGATATCGAGCGCGTCGCCGACACGATCGCCGCGATTAAAAGCTCCGCCCCAGAAGTGGAGGTGTGCGCCTGCCTGGGATTACTGAAACAGGGGCAAGCCGAGCGGCTGCGTGGGGCCGGCGCCGACGCGTACAACCACAACCTGAACACCAGCGCAGAGAACTACGCGCGGATCTGCTCAACCCACACCTTCAACGATCGGGCCGCCACCGTCGCCGCTGCCAAATCCGCTGGTCTGTCGCCATGCTCAGGGGCCATCGTTGGAATGGGCGAATCCGACGACGACATCGTCGACGTCGCGCTGGCATTGCGCGAGCTCCAGCCGGATTCGGTGCCGGTGAACTTTCTGATCCCGTTTGAGGGCACCCCGCTGGGTGGGCATTGGGAATTGACCCCGCAACGCTGTCTGCGCATCCTGGCGATGTTCCGGTTCGCCTTCCCTGACGTCGAAGTGCGCATCGCCGGTGGACGCGAAATACATTTGCGCACACTGCAACCGCTGGCCTTGCACCTGGCCAATTCGATGTTCCTCGGCGATTACCTCACCAGCCAAGGACAGCCAGGCCAGGACGATCGGGCGATGATTGCCGAAGCCGGTTTCGTGATCGAAGGCCTCGAGGAACCCGCGCTGCCAGTCGAGCGCCACGACCTGGTCATCACCCGCCAGCGCGGTGCCGGCACCACCACTCCGGCCAACACCTAAGCCGTTGATGACTTCGCACAACGAGGTGAACTCAATCGTGTCGCACAAACCGGTGATCATCGTCGGTGGCGGCCCCGTCGGATTGGCCGCCGCCCTGGAACTCGCCAGGTTCTCGGTTCCCAGCGTTGTTGTCGAGCGCCATGATTCGACGTCGTGGCATCCCAAGGCGCGCAATCTGAATGCGCGGACGATGGAGATCGCCCGAGGGTGGGGAAGTGTGGTGTATCAACGGCTGCGCGGCATCGATACCCCGCCGGGCTGGAAGAGCCCGATGAGGTATATGGACACGATTGTCGGCCAGCAGGTGGGTCAGATCGAGACGGGAGGTTTCGAAGGGCCCGGGCCGGCGATCAGCCCGGTGCTGCCGATCATGTCGTCGCAGGATCTGACCGAAGCCATCCTGCGCGACGCGGCACGGGCCACGGGCATCGTCGACCTTCGGTTCGGTCACCAGGTCACCGACATTCTGTCCGGGTCACGCGAGCACGACGTCGAGGCGGCCGTGGCGGTGCGCGTCACCGCCACGGGAGACACCTACACCCTGGCCGGGGATGCGCTGGTGGCCGCCGACGGTGCCGACAGCACGGTACGTCGCCAGCTGGGCATCGCCTTGAACGGCGAGCAGGGCATCCATCATTTCGTCAACTGCTACTTCCGCGCCGATATCGAACACCACGTCGGAGACCGCCGGGGAGTCGTGTTTTTCGTCGCCAACCCCGACGCCGCCGGTCTGCTGCAACCACTGGACGCGCGCGGGCGCTGGCTGTGTCAGATCGGTGTGTCGCCTGACCAGTGGGTGCTCGAGCTCTGGGACGCCGAGCGGGTGAGGAGCTGGGTCCGCGGCGCGGTCGGGGTTCCAGATCTCGAGGTTGAGGTGAAAGGCGTTGGGCTGTGGCAGATGAACGCCGCGGTCGCCGATCGTTGGGTCCAAGGGCGCGTGGTGTTGTGTGGCGATGCCGCTCACCAGTTTCCGCCCACCGGGGGACTGGGCGTCAATACCGGCCTGCAGGGCATGCACAACGCCATGTGGAAGTTGGCCCTGTGCGTGCGTGGGCTGGCTGGGTGGTCGTTGCTCGAGACCTATGAGCACGAGCGGCGAGAACCCGCGATCACCACCATCGAACAGTGTTTGCAGAATCACGGCAATCTCGCGCGGCTTGCCGCGGCTTACTACTATCCGGCCAGCAGTGACCTAAGTGCCCAGGAGGCCGAGCGGGCCAGTCGACGCTTCGGTAATCATTTCGGCGTCGAGTTCGGCACCGCGTATCGCTCGACCGCCGTCATCTCCGATGGCACACCGGCTCCCGACGTCGACGACGACTACAGCGACTACGCGCCCTGCGCGACACCGGGCTGCCGGGCCCCACATGTCTGGCTCGGCGCCGAGTCTGAACCGGTCTCCACACTCGATCTCTTTGGCGCCGGGTTCACGGTGCTTACCGGTCCAGGCGGGACGATCTGGCGAAAAGCAGCCGCGGTTGCAGCTCGAGAGCTCGGCGTGCCTATCGCCAGCTACGCGATCGGCGATCCGGGATTGGCCGACCACACCAACACGTTCTTCGACCTTTATGGAATCGGCTGCGACGGGGCGGTCCTCGTGCGTCCCGACGGGTATGTCGCCTGGCGCAGCTCGGCCGGCTGCTGCGACGGCGCGCCGCTCATTCAAGCCGTCGAACAGATCCTGGATCGCCGCACGTAACTGGACTTTCCGGGGACCAGCGAACACGAAAGGTTGCATGTGGCAGACCATGCGGTAGTTGTTGCCGGCGCGGGCCCGACCGGGCTGATGCTGGCCGGTGAGTTGGCGCTGGCAGGAATCGACGTTGCGATCGTCGAGCGCCGCGGCAACAGCGATGAGTTGATCGGCTCGCGCGCGGGCGGGATGACGTCGCGCACGATTGAGGTTCTCGATCAGCGCGGGATTGCTGATCGATTCCTGTCGCAAGGATGGACGGGCCAGATCGGGCACTACTCAGGGATTTCGATCGACATCAGCGACTTGCCCACCCGGCATAACTATGGGTTGGGGCTGCCGCAGTACCGCATCGAGGGCATCCTGGCCGACTGGGTGAGCGAGTTGGGGGTGCCGATCTATCGCGGCCGCGAGGTGAAAAGTTTCACCCAAGACGACGCTCGTGTCGACGTCGAGATCTGCGACGGCCCGCCGCTACGGGCCGCATATCTTGTCGGGTGCGACGGAGGACGCAGCGTCATCCGCAAAGTCGCCGGCATCGAATTCCCGGGGTGGGATCCATCGATGAGTTGCCTGCTCGCTGATGTCGAGATGGACGATCACCCGCCGTGGGGCATGCACCGACACGGCGGATTTCATTCATTCTTCAAACTCGAGGATGGCGGGCCGGTTCGGGTCATGGTCGCCGAACCGCATCTCGAGCAAACCGGTGAGCCTACCTTGCGTGAACTCAGGGATGCGCTTATCGCCGTTCGCGGAACCGATTACGGAATACGCAGTGCCATCTGGGTTTCCCGGTTCACCGATGTGACGCGACAAGCGGCGTACTACCGGGACAGGCGCGTGCTTTTAGCCGGCGACGCCGCGCACGTGCACTTCCCGGTCGGCGGGCAAGGCCTCAACACCGGTATCCAGGACGCGGCGAACCTGGGCTGGAAGCTGGCCCAGGTCATCAACACGACCTCGCCGGAACGCCTGCTGGACACCTACCAAGACGAGCGGCACCCGGTCGCCGCTGGTGTGCTACGCAACACCATGGCCCAAACCGCGCTCATCGCCCCCGGCGAACGTCTCGACGCGTTGCGCGACACCGTATCTGAGCTGCTGAACATGGACGAGCCGCGCAAGCGAATCGCCGCGATGATGACTGGTCTCGACATTCAGTACGACCTCGGCAACGGACACCCACTACTCGGGCACCGGATGCCTGATCTCGACCTCCTCACCCCCACTGGTCCACTGCGACTATTCACACTTCTCCACGACGCCCGTGCGGTGCTGCTCAACCTCGGCACGCCTTGGGATTTCGACATCTCTTCGTGGGCACATCGGGTGAAAGCCATCGACGCCGAGTACGCCGGGCCGTGGGAAATTCCCGTTCTGGGCGAAGTAACAGCCCCCGAAGCCGTATTGGTTCGACCCGATGGATACATCGCCTGGGTGGGAGATGGCACCGATACGGGCCTGCACGCGGCCCTGACTACGCGGCTCGGGCTCAAGGAAAATTGAGAGTCAATCGATGGTGGGCGGCATAACTGCTTCGCCGGCCCCCGGGTCATAACCGGGGAAGACTTCATTTCTGCGAGAACTCGGGGGAGTCGCGCGGCGATCTGTAGTGGCGGGGTCTCCGCCAGCGCCGAGCCGGACCGGCGCAGCCGTTCAGCGCGCGATGTCGCTGTCGTCGGCGACAATCAACGGCAGTCGAAACAACAGGTAGGAGGACGGGGTCGTGGGTGCACTCGATGCCAACCCAGCTGACCTGTTGCGGTTCGCCGACGCCTATTCCGAGCTGGCCACGCGTGCGGCACAGATTTCCCCGCAGGCAGCCCAGGAGGTGCAGCGCATCGCCGACACCCACGGCCTGATGGGTTATCCCACCGCGGTCGGGATCGCTGCGGGACTCGCGAAGGCGGAAGGTCCGCTGCAGGCGAAGGTCGACGACTTCGACGCGTATGCGCAGCGGTTGACTGAACACGCCGCCACCTACACCACCGCCGACGGCAGCGGGACCGCGAAACTCGACGGTCTTGACTTCGATCCCAGCAACCCTCCACCCAACGGACACACCGGCGATGTCCATGAAGCGGGCTTCGGAGAGCGCGGGCCCGGCATCGACGGAGGACCGGTTCCCCTGGACACCGGTGGTGGCATCGAGTTTCACCGGCGCTGGACCGATAAAGATCTGTTCCCTCACCCGCCCTCGGCGGCCGACATCAAGCAGGACAGCGTTGGTGACTGCTACTTTGACGCCACGATCGGGGCGATCGCGGAGGCCAACCCTCAGTGGATCAAAGACCGGGTCCATTTCGACGAGGACAACAACTCCTTTGATGTGACGTTGTGGAACGGCCATGCGTGGCAACACATTACGGTCACCCAAGACGACATCCAGACCGATATCGACCATCACGGAGCCAGTTGGTTGGATAACGGGCAGCCCAATGCGCCGTTGTGGCCCAGCGTGATGGAGTCGGCGTACGCGAAAATGCAATGCCCTGGCGATGACCTCGGACATGCACTCGATTACGGGATCGGGCGCGGCGGCTCAGCCCCAGATGCGTTGCAGGCGTTGACCGGTAACCGCGGGGTGAGTATCGACCCGCGGGAGGTGTGGTGGACCAATCAGCACATCGATCAGTCGATTTCAGGGGCGCTGGCAAGTCATCAACCGGTGACGATCTCGACCACCCCCACCGGTGGCCCACTGCTGAACACTCACGTCTACATCGTCGAAGGCATCAGCGGCAGCGGCAGCGACGCCCAGCTGACGCTGCGTAACCCCTGGGGAAACAACCCCAACGATCCGGGGAACCCTCTGATTCAGGTTCGGCTTGGCGATGTCATCGGCTCCGGACCGACCGGCAAGTTCGGCGGGCTAGGAACCCATCCAACGTTCAATGTCAACATTGGAGAACTGGGGAAATGAACCGTTCAACAAAGCTATGGGCTTTGGCGGCAACCACATTGGTCATCATCGCGGCCGCAGCATATATCGGGGCGCAGTATGTGTTCGCGCACAAGCCGTCCTCGCTGGCCAGCCTGCCCGAGTATCCGTTCGTCGGCTCCGCCTACCCACTCGATGCCGTGCCCGGGCCCGAGCGTGCCCGTGCCGAAGCGGCGTTGCGTCAATTCGCCGCCGGTGTTGAGCCCGGCTACCGGCCGACCGCGGAACGGTTTCTGGCGAGCAAGGGCGACTTCATCTGGGACGCAGTGCGTAACAGCGTTGGCGGCTACCTGTCCGCAACGAGCTTGCGGGTTCACAACGCGGGGCAAACCAGGCCCAATGGTGAGGACCTTGCATTCGTGGTGTGGTCGCGCACCAACCGGTTACAGCGGTGGTTTAACCCCACCCAGATCCTGGCCGTCGGCTCTCAAGACGCCCTGCAGCCCGCAGCGCCCGGCGACCAAGTCCACGTCTACGCCTACTTCGACCTCACACCGGAGCGCGCATGAGCATCGACCAAGATCGGATTGACCAGGACGACGCCTACTGGCTTCGCATGATGGGCACCCGGTGGTCACAGCCGGAGCTGTCTGCCGGCGACGTCGCCGAGCTACTCGATATCGGTGACCCCGCAGACTTGCCGCGGCGCGCACCCCGGCTGCCCAGCCCGCAGCGTGAGCCTGGCGGTGCTCAACGGTGGTCGCACGCAACGATTTACAACTACATTCTGCTGCACCAACCAGAACTGCGGGACCGGGTCCCTCGGCTGTATCCGTTCACCGCGGCACTGGCCCCGGCCGCGTTCCTGTTCGGTCAGGTTGTCGACGGGATGGCCGTGCACGCGTGGCAGCCCGGCGATGGACGGGGCCCGATCGCGGTGGCCTATGCCGGACACGAGCAGCACGAAAACGAGCTCTATCCGCTCGCCGCACCGTTGTTGGCGCGCCTGCCGTGGGCCACGGCGGTCTACCTACCGGAAATGTCGACCCACAGGGCCAACGACGGCGGTTCAGCGCCCTACGTCGCCGTGGCAGACCGCCATCATCGCGTGGCCACCTGCGGCTGGTTCGAGGTGGCCGGGCTCCTACGGGTCGACCTCCCGTGGTGGCCGCCGGCGTTGCGGAACGTCGACGCGATCGCGGCCTGGCAGCCGGGTGCCCCGGTACAGCGCATCCGAGCCCGGGTGGGAGATGGCCCGGATCCGCGACGGCTGGCAGCTCTTGTCACCACCGACACGACGGAATACGTGAGCTCTCTGGTGGGCCGTGCGATCGAGTACCTCAACCGGGACGCGGCATCGGGATGCATCGGTGATCAGGATCGCCAGCAGATACCCGCCCGGCCCGGTCTGCTGCATGCCGCGGTAGCCGATGTCGACCTCAGCCGCCCGGCAGTGCAGATCACCAAGGCGGAGGTGGCGGTGCTGCTGCACCAAGTCTGCGACGATCCCGCGATCGCCGAGGACATGCTCAAGCTGCTTGTGGGTCATAGCCCGATCTCCGACGTTCTTGCGATCCCCATCGCTTCCAATCCGTTGGCACAGGAATGGATCACCCGCCTCGAGCCTGCTGATGGCCGCGAGCTCGGGTTCTGGCGGGCGCGGGCCAACCGCGCCGCCGCGGCGGACATGATGACCTACCGGGACCCGTTCAATCCCCACTGCTGGGTCATGGCGAGCCGGGACACCATCTACTCGACGGTGGGGCGATCGGTCCCGGCGACTGGCCAACTGACCGAATTGTTCTACGAGCGCGACGGCGGTATGTTCCGCGACTCACGGGGCGCGGTGTGGCCTTTGCCCGCAACAGGTTTCGGAGTGACAGACACCGGGCCTAGCGGCGGCAGAGCAGGCAAGCAGACGTTGGTGCAGATCCTGACGAACTTGATTCTGGACGCCAGCGGCGACATCACACGCTACGAGGTGCCCTACAGTCCCACCTCGCCGTTGGCGCAGCTGGTCGCTGGCACGAAGCCGCCGTTGGTGATCAGACCGGGCGACCCGGTCCTGGCGATCGAGAATTGGGGACGACACTGATGCTGCCTGAGCCACCGCAAACCTGGGAGGAAGCCAGGCCGTTGTTGCGGTCCATCTTGCGGCCGTCAACCTACGCCAGCTTGCGCCGACCTGGTGAGGCGGTCGCGTGGCGGCAGCCGGTGTCGGCGTTCGCACATGAGTTGGTGGCGCTGGACTTCCCGCAGGCGCGCCTCATCGTCACCGTCGCGAACACCAAGCAGTGGGGTGTGAGTTGGCGGGAGGCTTTCGCCGCCGGCCGAGACAATGTTGCAGCGCTTCACCCGGTGAGCACCGAGGTGTCGTGCACCGAGGCGCCGGCCTTCTACGACGTCGAGCAGGCGACCTACATCAGCTCGGCGATTCTGACGCCCGGGTGGCTGGCAGGGTTCGGCCGGCCTGAGGGTCCGCGCCCGGTGGCGTTTGTGCCCAGCGAAGACGTCTTGATCATCGGCAGCGACGACCCTGATGAGGGGGCGAAGTTCTTCGAGGTCGCCGAGAAGATGTATTGCGAGGCCGAAAGACCGGTCTCCCCAGAGGGATTCACCGTCCACGGCGGGCGGCTGGTCCCCTTCGACAAGGCCGGTCCGCATCCGTTAAGACGGTTGGCAGTGCGGGCGCGCACGTGCGCGGCGTTTCGCCAATACGAGGAACAGACCGAGTTCTTGAAGCAGGCCTACGAGGATGACCTGGTCGCGGTGTATGTGGCGGCCGCGCAAGTCATCGAAACCGGGCACGGCCTGGCCTCGGCCACCGTGTGGGGTGAAGGCGTGACCTACGACTTACCCGAGGTCGACTACATCGTGTTCATCGACAACAACCACGAGCAGTTCCTGGTGCCCTTCTCGGTGGTCGTCGACGTGGTCGGGATCGCGCCAACCTCGGCGGTGTTCCCGCGGCGCTATCGGGTCTCCGGGTGGCCCGAACCAGCACTGATGGAGTACCTGCGCCTGCACGCCGTGCCGCTGAATGCGCCCTGAGCGCCGCGTCGGCCGACGACGGTTCTACCGGCCACGGTCACCGATAGGTGATCCGGGAAGCCCGGGCGGCTGGTGGGTCAGCGCGCCGTGCGGTCGTCCGAGTAACGGCATCAGAAGTGGCGGCGAACCACTGCCCAAAATCCAGTTAAACCAAGCAAGCACACCGACACCGCGCTAAACAATGCGCCGAAAAAAATTCCGGCAACGATCTCACCGGCCGCGTAGCCGACCATACCTCCGGTCGCACAACGGATCACAGAAGCTACGACAGTGCTGACGCCAAGCAGTCCCGCAGTCAGCCATAGCCCATAGACGACACCACGCCGTCGCTGGCCCTCCGACGTCGCAGCCGCACGGTAAATAAACGAACCGAGCAACATACACACCGCCGAAGAAGCCATCAGAAGCTCAAAGACAGTCATGCCAAGCATCATCCTCTCGCGGTACGACATTCATCCTCGAAGGCGGCCGGCGACGCAGCACGCTGTGGTTGATGCCGCGCATCGGGCTAGGTGGGCGCCCGCGGGGCCGGTAGCATCGAATCCGCTGGTCGAGTCGTCAAGGAGGTGTGCCCCGTGGAACGTAGAACGCCGAAGAAGGTCGTGGTCTCGAAGGCTGCGGTGAAACGCTCTGCGATGCGCGCTGTGAAGGCGTCGGCCAAGTTGGAGGGACGGGTCGTTCCGGCCGGCCACCAACGATCGGCCGCAGCGCAGGCCTACCTCGCAAAGCAGCAGCCGCCGACGCGCTGATGCCCCTTCCGCTCATCGAGGGCCTGGGCGCGGCGCTGGAGGATCTGCGACGCCTATCCAGAAGACGCTGGCTCCGGTGTGGGTAGCCACACCTGGGGTCTGAGCGGGTGGATTCCGACTAAAATTCGTCCGGATCGTTCCGACGGAAACGGTCGCTCGGGTCGGTACTTCGTAGGTAGGTGCCTAAGAAGGGGCACCGTTGATCTCATGGAAGGACCACACAGCCGATGACCGAGCATCAGGACACCACCCCCGAACCGACATCCGAACGGCGTGGCCGGGTGGGCGCGATCACCCGCGCGGCTATGGCCGTGGCCGTCGGCATCGGCTACGGGTATTGCACCCACGATGTCGGCCAGGCCCTCACCGCTACCGGTGTGGCGCTGAGCTTGCTGCGCGAGACCTTCGGGCGGCCGTCGCGGTGAGCGCGGACTCCTGCCTGGTGTCCCGCGTGCGTGCCACACTTATGCCATGCCCGGCAATCGCACCAGGGTGAGCACAACGGTGGACGCCGATCTGCTCGCCAGCGCGCGCACACTGCGGGCCGGCGCCAAGGACCACGCCTTGTTCGATGAGGCCCTGGGGGCGCTCCTGGCCGCCAACCGGGCCGCCGAGGTCGACGCGAGCTACGCCGCCTACGACGAGCACCCGGCCGACGAGCCCGACCAGTGGGGCGAGGTCGCCGACTGGCGCCGGTCTGCGGGTCGAATATGACCCTGCCGGCGCGCGGTGAGCTGTGGTGGTGCGAGATCCCCGGCTCGGGCGCGCGGCCTGTCGTGGTGCTGTCCCGTGATGCGGCGATTCCGAAGTTGCGGCGTGTGCTCGTGGCGCCATGCACGACGACGGTGCGGGGACTGGCCAGCGAGGTGGTGCTCGACCCGAGTGGCGATCCGGTGCCCCAGCGTGCGGCGGTGAATCTGGATCTGGTGGAAAGTGTGCCGGTGGCGGCGCTGGGGACGCGGCTGGGTCGGCTAGCGGATTCGAGGATGGCGGCGGTGTGCGCCGCGTTGATCGTGGCGGTGGGCGGCCGTTGATTCAGCGGCGCCGGCGGCGTTCGGTGTCGAGGTCGACGACGTGCTGATGCTCGATGCCCCCGGCTGCGGTGGCGGTCTGGTGTTCGGCGACGGCGGCGGCGATGCGGTCAGCCATCTTGCTGATCATGTCGTCGGTGATGTAGACCTTGGCAGCCTGGCGGCCGATGCGCACGAGGCGGGCGACGTGGTCGAGGTCGTCAGAGATGTCCTGGCGGGCGGTGTCCTCGCTGACGGTGAGTCCGTGCCGGTCGGCGAGCAGGGAGACCAGCAGCGCGGCGCGGTCGTCGAGCCAGGGGGAGCGGCGTGCTTTCGTCATCGTGGCTGAACCGTACCGGCCGAGGGCGGCGCCGCGCGCCGTTCGGGTACTAGCAGTGCTCGCGCGTGATGGAGGCCATCGCACGGTTGCAGCGGGTCCTGGTGGCGCCGTGCACGACGACGGTGCGCGGGCTGTGCCAGCGAAGTGGTGTTGCAGCCCGAGGATGAGCCCGTGTCCCGTCCCGGGGCGGTGAACCTGGATCTGGTCGACTGCGTTCCCGTCGTCGCGCTGCATGCCCGCCTGGGGCGACTGGCTGAGGAGCCGATGCGGACGGTGTGCGCGGCGCTGGCTGTCGCTGTGGACTGGCGGGCTTGAGAAAAGGACGCTGCAATCGGCGCGCAAGTGTCGCCTGGTGTCACAGTTATCGGGGAGAATCGGGGCTAGTTGTTGGATTGATCCAGGTAGGAGACGTGGTGTGGCTGAGTTAGACGCCAATCCGGCTGATTTGGTGCGCTTCGCTGACGCCTATTCGCAGTTGGCGCACCGTGCGGCGCAGATTTCGCCGCAGGCCGCCGACGAGGTGCAGAAGGTGATCGACACCCACGGACCGATGGGCTATCCCACCGCGGTCGGGATCGCGGCCGGTCTGGCCAAGGCTGAAGGGCCGGTGCAGGCCAAGGTTGCTGATTTCAACACCTACGCCCAGCGGCTCACTGAGCACGCCGACACCTACACCCGGGTCGACGGCCAGGACGCACAGCGGTACAAGGCAGCGGACTTCTCCACCGATCTGCCCGGTACTGGGCAAGGCAAAGACTCCCCGGCCACGCCGTTGGACTCCAAGACGTGGAAGCCCGGCGACAAACGCCACATGCCTTACATCGCAGGCAAAGGCGGAAAGGGGCCGCCGAACACTGCCGATGCGCCGCCGTGGGTTGATATCTACGACAGGACCAAAGATCCTGATCAAGTTCCGCACAGTTTCGTGCGCTCCGATGAGATCCCCGGGGTGAAAGTCCTGCCGCCCAATCAATTAGGCCCGGCGCCGTTCTATGACGAACATGGCAACGAGATCCAATACGTTGAGCTGACCCCGAAGTCGGGGGTGTGGGTGCCGCAATCGGATTTCCCTGGCGCCAAGATGTATTCGCCGGGTGTTACGCCAAACCCTTTGCCGCCCTACGGGTATGACGAATGGCTGCCGGGCTCAGGGATCTATCTGTGGCATGGAGATATGGTTCCCGAGCCGTATAACCCGCATAGCATGCTGCCCGGGCAGACCACACCGCAATAACGCGCGCCCCTTCCAACCCTCCTGGGGGCGGGGAGGTTTTTGTCAGCTACGGCCCTGGGTGTGCGTTCGCCCAAAAGCACGCCCCAGTAGCGATTTTCGGGCGGCGGCCTCGGCGGCGGCACGAGTACGGCGTTGCGCGCGAAGGTCTCGGTCGAAGCGGCGGCGCAGGATGCGTTCTTCGCGCCAGCTGTGTTCGCTGTTGATCAGCCGGCTCATCTGAGTGTCGGTGAGGCTGGCAAGATCGCCGGCGCTATCGTGGGCGGCGATGACGATGTCGCCGCGCAGCAGGGGCACCTCGTGGGCGGTGAAGCGGGTGGTGGCCAGCAGCAACCCCGTCGCCTGACGGTTGACCCGCAGCCACGGGCTGTGACTGAACCAGAAATCGAGCACGCCGTCGCTACTGGTGAGCACTTGCAGTCGATCGCCGCGGACCAGGTCGGCGATGTCGGCCACACACCAAGGCTCGATCTTGTACAGCTCTTCGTTATGGCTGGCCAGAAGCGTAATCATGATCTTGGATCCTTCGCTACTTTCCTTCAGGTCGAACCTCGGACGGGGAGCGGTAGACAACAGATCGGCCGGAAAGAATTGCGGCGCAGACTAATCGCATTCGTCTAAATTCGGATGGTAACAACCCGAGCGGACACCGTCGGTCGATCAATGACCGATGGCTGCAGAGGCCCTATAAGGTACTCGTTTGCCCGGTGAGTTTTGGTGACGCGAGTGCGGGCCGGGCCGCCGCCAATGCCATGGCTCGATAGCCGGATACGACTGCGCGGTCTCCCGCTTTCCGCTTAGATCGGGTCCATGGATCTTGATCGGCTCCGTGACGGAGATGTCACAAGTCATCGCCGTATTGACGCTGATCTTGGGGTACTCGGGCGCCACCTCGTCGTCATCTCAGGGATAGCTTGTCCGAACTGGAAGATCAACGACGATAACCGCCATGCGGACAAGTGCGTTCTTCATCTGCGCGAGCGGGTCGACGACATAGAAGGCACGCCCGCGGTGTTCGTCGGATTGGCGAGCGTCGCCAATGGGGAATCGGAATACACCTTCGCCACCGACGCCGCGACCGTCGACGTGGACGACGCCGGCGAGCTTGTGCTCCATACTGACCTCGTCCTCATCGGTGAGTGGTCGGCGCTTTCCCGTTTCAGCTACCAGATCGTGCTGACCACACGCAAAGTGGTCGCGGAGATCTCAGGCACCATCTCGTGGCCGACACAGTGGTTCCGGCCGCCTACACCGGATCCCGCTGGCGTTTCGGGAATCTTCACCGTGGTGGCCAATAGGCGGGAGATTACCGAAAAAAATAGTGGCCCCGGGCAATTCGGTGAATTCACTGAGGTGCTCACACCGATTACGCCTGGGGAGATTGTTTCTGTGAGCATCGATGAAGAAACCACCCGGGCTGTATATCGAATCGTCGAACCTCCCAAGGGGCTCGAACTGAAAGTCACCGTGGCACAAGATGGCAGCCTCGGCGACGGTGTCCTATTCGATGCACCACATGGCGACCTCGTGACCCTCACCGTCGCCCAGCCGACGCGCTCCGACATCGACTTCACCGCTTCTTTGAAGAAGAAGCTGGGATGACTGCACCGCTTATCCCGCCAGAATCGCAGGTCCTGCGCATACCAGTCGCCGGCCCCTACCCGTATAACACTCTCGCGTACGTCCAGTATCTCGTGACGAGGGAAGATCTTGAGAGCCTTACGATTTCCATCGCGGCCGGCCAGATTGTGCGCGAGACTTTTCGTTCTCCCAGCCCACTCATACTGCACGGATTTGACTCGACAGACCAGCGCCAAAAGCGCGTAGAGCACTCCTCGACGGCAGTCTTGACGTCCCTGGCGGCCAGCGACGCCGAACCCTTCACCGCCGCAGTCGACAGCATTGGGATTGACGCGCAAGTTGATGACGAGAGCGGCCAGGTGTTCTTCACGTTCTCGCAGGCGAAGCGGTATGTCTACAGCAGCCCTTTTTTCGACAAGCAACTTAACTTCGCGATCCGGTTCAGCAGCTGGGTGCTGCTCTACGAGCCGCGCCCCGAGGGGCCCGACGAACGGGACAAAGCGCGCAACCTACACGCCCGTGTGCCCGTTGGGCCGCCCCCTGTGAAGCACTTTGGCGACGTCGGCGGGCAATGACATCGCCGTTATCGAATCAGCTGGCCGGCCGTAGGCTCGACCCTGCACAACTGTCCGTTGTGCCTAGCCAGAAGCGTGATCATGCTTCTCTTCTGCGTTGGTAGGTGTGACCCGAGCGCGCCGCGTCTACCCGAACGTATCGCCTGTTAGGCCGCTGTGCGCCATTGTGGGCCATCGAACGGCGAAGGCCCGCGGAGTACTCCATCCAGGCGCAGCAGGAGCCGCAAATGCGGGTTGGTCTCCGGAGGGTTTGCCTGCACGACGCTTAGACGCGCTTGGCCGCCGGAGATCACTGCGCTGACGTAGTCGATCAGGGGGTCGGGCACGTACCCCAAGTGCAGGTCGCGGTGAGTGATCCTGATGGCCGATGGGTTCACCGGGTTGTCGGGTACACGCTGTAGTCCCAGCACGGTGTCGCGTGTCAGCGCCGAAATTGCGCGGCTGGCCTCATCAGTGCAGTAACGGATGCCGTGCGCCAAGAACCGCGCCTCGGTGCGCCCCCTGGCCTGGTCAATCTGTGGTAGCGCAATGAGTTCGATCGTGTCGCCCTCTCGATATCCGCCCGAGGCGGTGAGAATCTCCCACGAATCAGCGTCTTCAGCCAGGTTCAGGCTCGCCAAGTACTGTGGCCTGTCGGCTCGCTTGGCGCCGATGACGCGCTCGGCGAACGCGGAAAACAGGTGGGCGCGACGATAGCGGCGGCCGACGTCGCTGAAGCCGATCAGCGGCACAAACGACGGATGCCGCACTGCCGCCTGCAAATACGCGAACTCGAAGGTTCCGTCGACGAGTTTGTCGAGGAAGCCTATTGCCCGATACGTGCCGTCAGGGTCGCGTCGGGTCACGATGAGCCGCGCCACCGTTGCGGGAGTCCGGATCCCGTTGGTGCGAATCAGAAGACCGCTATGCGCCATCGATCAGCCGCCTCCGATTCACTGCGAGAACTTCGGTAACAAACCTACGGGTTACCTCTGACATGTCGGGTATTGATTGCACGATATCTTCGCATGCATGGTCGCTGACCTGCGATATTTGCCGCATCCAGTGGGCGCGCGCCGGTGGGCTTGCCGCCTGAAGCGCATGCAACCCCAGCTCGACCAGTGTCAGCGGGCCTGAGTCAGGAAACCGAGAGGCTTTCCCGCGTCGGGACCATGTTTCGATGCCCTCCTCGAGCGCCCGCGCGTGCAGGGCTTCGCCGTACCCGCTGCCCAGGGCACTGCCGTGATCGAAGCTGTGGGCCAGGCGCATGACGCCGCTCGGCGCCTGGACCAGCGCCCAGTTGTAGGCGTGACGGTCGGTATTGACGATCCAGGCGTCCAACACGAGGTAGCCGACGAATACGTCGAACGCCGGCCACGCCTCGTACGGGGTTTCCGGTGGCCCGCTCAGCCCGGCGAGCGCCTGCGCGATCGCGTCCATGGTGTGTCCGTGGCCAGTGTCGGCGTCGAAGGCGTCGTCGAATTCCTCAAGCCGACTCGCTCCTGCGCTGAGCACCCACCCACTCGGCCGCACATCGCGGCTGATCGAGCCCCGGACCGGTCGGTGATCGCTGAGCTGCACCGACAGGGCCAATTCCGTTGTCGCGGCCGGCACCGTCATGAGGTGGGCCAGTTCGAATGAGATCTTCTCCGCCCAGTCGTCCCCTCGGACCAGCACGTCGGGCGTGTCTCCACGCTGTTGGCGCTGTGTGGAGAGCAACAACTCCTTGGTTCGGCGCGGCTTGAACAACCACTCTCGGCCCGCGTACGGGCTGCGTTCGGGGGGAATGAACCACCGCTTGCTTTCATCACCACCAGGTTCGCGTTCACCACGCACCCATCCCGCCCCGGCGAGGTCGACGACGGTAAATGCCACAACCCAGCGTAAACACCCATACGAGCGGGCAGGGTCAACAACGCCGGCGACAAGCACGGGGGTCTCCAACCGTGGGCCGCGGCTCAAATGAACCCCCGCGAGCGCTTTTAGCCGCGGTCCTTGTCGGTAATCGCCTGCAACGCAGAGTGATAACGGACGATCTGCATGCGCACCAGGTCGAGTTGCTGCAGTGTGGCCGCCAGCGTAGTGGTGGTGTTCCCGTAGGTCGCATAGCTCGTGGCGCCGAGGAGATCGACGCCAAGGGGCTCAGCCGGGTGGTCGCGGGCCTCGGTGATGTCGTTGCGGATCGCCTCGAGCTCGACCTCGACGCGCGCGATCAAATCCGCCGCGCGTTGCAGGTGTCGGTCGCGCTGCCGCAGCACGAGCTGTCGGCAGTGCTGCCAGGTGGGCACATTGGCCGCGGGCAGGTAGGCGTGTCCGCGGGCAGATCTCAGCGCTTGCGGCAGCAGCTCATCAGCGATCAGCAACTGCAGCGTGTCAGCGCTGATACCGCAGAGTTTCGCGGCCTCGGAGAGCTTGAGGCCTTGCGGCTCTTGAGGATTGGTCACTGGTCAGCGGCCTTTGCGTAGTACGTGCACCCGGGTTTTCGGGGCGATCAGCGGAGCACCTTTGGGGCCCTTGATGTAGTCGCCGATGTACTTGGGTTTGCGCCAGCTGTGGTTGGGGCCCCAGGCCTGCTGGCGCCAGTGGCCCGCGACGGGGAAGCGGTGGTTGTAGGTGCGGCCGGGCTCGGCGCCGGGTTCATAGGTGGCTGCTCGGGCACGCAGGTCGACGATCGTCACGGTTGAGGGTTCTCGCGGCGGTCGCTCTGGGGGCTGGTGATCATCTTCGATGTCAGCCGGTTGGGGCTCCGGGGGTCGAGGAGATCCGATGGTGCGGGTTTCGGCGACGTTGGCTTGGGCCATGAGTAACCAGGCCGCTCCTACGACGCTGACGAAGGGGTGCGCGCTTTCGGTGTTGTTGGCTTCCTCAGTACGCGGGACGTCGGGTTTGGCCATGATGGTTTGCGCTGCCCAGACCGGGGAGGTGGTGTCGGCGAGCCGTAACACCTCAGGGTTTTGGTCCTCGCGTGAGAACGGCACCAATTGGAGCAGGCCATCTGGTCTGCTCCACCACCACACGCCGTCCCAGGAGATGTCGATGATGGTGGCGACGTCTGGGGTGAGGCCTTGGGCGATGTAGGCCGGGTTGTTCAGCCCGGCCTCCACCGCGTCGGGTTTGAGTGTTCCCGAAGGGACGGTGCCCGCGGATTTCGCCCAGCACAGCATGCCGGTGGGAGCCGGTAACGCGGCTGCCGGTGTCCATTCCGGTAGGGATTGGGCAGCATCCAAAACGACGTCGACCATGTCGCGGGCGACCCAGTAGAGCTCCGCGGTGCGCAGGGCCTGGGCTTCGGCTCTGATGATGGGGGCGGTGTCGGCGAATCTCGCGATCAGACGTTGGATCCTTTTCGCCGTGGCGATGTCGTGCGCTGAGGCATCCGGCGGTGGTGGGACCTTGTACTGGTCGAATGAGATCTCCGCTGTGGCCTCGAGCGCGCTGCACCACTGCCGGCGGATGATCGGAACGCTCGTCGCCGCCCAGGGCGCGCCGCGCCGCCGGCTCATGGCAGCTCGGGGACTGAGTCGATGCGCCTGCTTTCCGCGGCGCTGACGATCAGGCACTTGATGTGGGCGAGCCGCATGCCAAATATTCTGCGACACCATCCGCCCCGGCCGGGCGGCACCTATCGACATTGTGTGGCACGGACGGCGAAGAGATCGCGCGCTCAGTCGCTCTGGCAGGCCGCAGCCGCGGCCGCGCGGTCTTTGACGGTGATCGGCAGCTGGTACTTGACGGTGACGGTGAGATAGCGGATGACGTAGGGGCATTTGTCGATCGCGGGTAGCCATTCGGACAGGGTGGAGTCGCCTTTGCTGCTGTTGGCTGAGCTGGATACCGCGACGAGTTCGGTCATGTCGTTGGCGAAGATCCGGCGCTGCTGCAAATCCCATTGGGCCGCACCTGCATTCCAGGAAGCCCGCAGCGGCACGATGTGATCGACCGCCACGTGTTTGAGGTCGACGATTTGCCCGGTGTAGGGATCGGGCTCTAGCCGGCCCGCGATGACCTTGCAGTTCCGCGTTCCCGGCTTGTATTCGATGTCGTGTAACGCGGTGTGCAGCAGGCGGTTGCGGGTGTCGCAGCCGGTGTGATCGAGGGGATCGTTCCAGGCGGGGCCGAACACGCAGCCGTGTCCTTTTCCGCATCCGCGGTCATACCCGGGTGCGGGGTTTATCTGGTCGACGATGCGTACCTGTGCGAGTAGGCCGGCCACGGAGCCAGTCGCCCGCGGCGGCGCCGCTGGGCCGGCTTGGCTGACACCGAGGTGGGCGCAGCCGACAGTGATCGCCGCGGCCGCAGCCACGGCCCACCGGCTGGCGCGGTGCCTTCGGGTTGTGGTCTCGGTGGCGTGCACGTTGCCGACCGTAACGCCGTCTCATGACAGGGCGATCAATTCGTCCGTCGGCACAGCGCGGTTGCCCCTTGGGGCGTCGAGCTGTTGCGTCGGTGATGTCGGTTCGGTCGTCGATAATGGGCTGGTGTCTGAGCCTTTGCACAGTAGTCGGCAGGCGCCGAAACTGCCTCCCGCGCGAATCCAAGATCTGACGATGTTGGTTCGAGTTCCTGGCCGGCCCGAGGCGATCCGCGCGTTCACTGATGCCGAGCACGCTCTCGCCGAGCACTATGCCTCCCAAGAAGGGGGCGTGATTACCACGCTCGGGAGTGACTGACACTGCTA
Organism: Mycobacterium arosiense ATCC BAA-1401 = DSM 45069; assembly: GCF_002086125.1. Taxonomy (GTDB): domain Bacteria; phylum Actinomycetota; class Actinomycetes; order Mycobacteriales; family Mycobacteriaceae; genus Mycobacterium; species Mycobacterium arosiense. The sequence goes on along the minus strand of NZ_MVHG01000029.1, from coordinate 23,073 downwards.
TACGCGGCGGACGCCACGATGGGTGAGCATGAAAGAGGTGGGCGGTGGATCGATTTCAGCCGCGCGGTGTTCGAGTTCGCGTGCGTTCTGGCTGCCACGAAGTCCGACGGCTGGCCGGATGATCCGTGGGAATTCTGGGAGAAGCCGTGGCATTGGGACAACGCGCATGCGCTGTGGGAAAGGCTCGGCAAGCCGCGGCGGCCCCACCCGAGGTGGGCCCGTTTCGTTCACGCGGTGGACACCCATGGCGAGGTTGCGGCACTTGCTGAGCTGGAGGAGTCCGGCGCGCTCACTCCGCTGTGGTGGGAGAACGACAGTGAGTGGTCGGCCTTCGCGGCTGCTTTTGCAGCGGCGGGTCACCGCTACGTCGCCGCGGCGCCGTTCCTGGGCGAGGGCGACACCGGCCTGGTGTTTCGCTGGGTCTTCGACGAACCACATAGAGCCTGGGTGGAGCTCGGCCGGCCCCGGCCACATGCGCGTGGCTGGGCCGAATTCGTGATCGGGTGGAGGTTCGTTGAGCCGACATCTCGAAATGACTGACGGGAGGTGGCGCCGGTACGATCGACGCGAGCGGTTCTTCCGAGGCGGCGATGACGCCCCGCGGAGCGCTCGGCGATGGCTATCTTGTAATGGCGCTCGAAAGCTCCCCTTCAGCATCAACTTTCGTGAGGATTGCTGTGCGCGACGAATTGTTTTCCGGCTTCAGCGAAACCGGGTGGGATGAGGCACCCTGGGATGCCGAACCCAGGTTCACTGCCGACGAGCTGCAGATTCTGCTCAATCCGACGCTATCGGCCGCGGAGGCCGCCGAGCGCGTCGGCTGCGTGGTGCGCGACGTTCTTCGGCTGCGCCGAACAGCCTAAAAGCAACAGGCTGACACCCGTGACTTTCAGCGCTGTTCTGAATCCCTGTGTGGCAGTGAGTCGCTTGCGCCTGATGCTGCGCGCATGAGGACGTCGGTGGCAACGACGAGGTCACCGCGTTGTTCGACGAGGCCGTTGCGGCGCAGCTGGCCGAGGTAGGTCGAAAAGGTGCCGCCACTGACGCTCACATCGGCTGCCTGGGCGATCTGATCTCTGGTCAACCCGTTCGGGTAGGCGTCGATGGCTGCTTGGAGCATTCGCGCCGCTCCGGCGCGCAGGATGCCGAGGTAGTGCTGCTGGAGCTCTTGGGCGGTCATGGGTTTGGGCCGGTGGCCGACGTATTGCCAGCCGGCCTCGGTCAAGGTGAACCCGGTGGCGTTTTCATCGATGAGTCCTGCGCGGCGCAGTTGTCCGAGGTAGGTCGACCAGGTGCCGCCGGTGTGCTTCATTCGCGCGACCGTGGCCCACTGGGATTTGGTGAGTCGCAGCGGGGCCATTCGAGCCAGCGCGGTGATCATGCGGTGCGCTCCGGAGCGAAACCGCAACGGCGCGTCACTGTTTGGTTCGGCCGGTTGGCCGAGGGTGGTGGGGGAGCATGGGTCGCCGTTGTGCTGTGCGGTGGCAGCGTTGGTGGGGCGTGGTTGGCTCGGGTGCTTGGGCTCGGCAGGCCGTGTCGAGGATGTGGTCTCGTGCGCTGGTGCGGTAGGCGGTGCCGGCGCGGTGGTGAGGGTGTGCAGTGCCGAGTTGATCAGTTCGGCCGCTGATCGCAGTGACTTGACGACGTGGGGGTCTTCGTGACGTCGTGTCTGAAGGTCGGTCAGTTGTGCGCGCAGTGTGGCGATTTCACTCTCGCGCTGCTCGAGGAGCTGCGCGGCGGCGGACGCCTGCTGGGTCGCCTGGTCTGCGCGTGCGCTGGCGGCGGCGAGTTGGCTGCGCAGGGACTGTATTTCGGCGTGAAGAGTGTGTGGGTCGTTGTGGTGGGCGCGTTCTCGTGTTGCGGCGATCTCTGCGCCGAGTTTGTCGAGGTCGATGTCGGCGCGTTTCTTCGGGACCACCCGTGTTTGTCCTGGCTTGGGTGTGGCGTGCGAATCGAAGGTGCTGAACATCGGAAACGTTGTGCGCTTGAGGATTCGGAGGAACCCGGGGCTCCACACCCATCCTTCGCCTACGGCCAGTGATGGCAGGGATGCTATGACTTGGCGGGCGGTGGTGTCGTCGTGGTCGGCGTTGACGTTGATCCAGTCTTGGACGGCTTTGATCGAGCGGGGTCCGGTCATGCGGAGCAGGATCACCGTCTCCATCAGTTCCAGTACGGATTTTGCGGTTTCTTGTGCGCGCTGACTGACCACTGTGAGGCCCAGGCCGCGGTGGCGGCCGCGTTTGGCGAGGTCTTCCATTGCACCCAAAAGTCGCGCGGTGTCGGCTGATACGCGCTGGGGGATGAGGACGTCGGCTTCTTCGATCACCACGTGGAGGGGGTCGCGGTTGCGGTGGTAGAGCCGTTCGGCGAATGCGGTGGCAAATGTGCGTGCTTGTGCCTTGCTCATGTGTGATAGGTCCAGCACGGCGGGGATCCGGTCGTCGACGATGAGGTCTGCGAGTAACTGGCCGGCGGTTGGTTCCAGGGGTACGTCGTGGTGGTCTCCGCCGAAGATGACGAAGGGCAGGCCTGGGCCCTTGCCGTCGGCGCTGGAGCGGATGCCCCACCAGTCGCCTTTGACGTCGAGTACGACCACTGGCAGGCCGGCGGTGTGCATGAGTTCGACGAGTCGGTGTGTGACGGCGGATTTTCCGCCGCCGCGGTTGGCTAGTACCGCGACACCGGCGGTCACGATTTCAGGTGGCAGCTGGACGCCAGGCGCGAGGTCGATTGCGCCTGGTCTTGTGGTGTCGGCCTGGGTGCTCATGCTGGCCTCATGGGGCGACGATAGCGCCGTAGAGCGACGTTGCGGCTTTTTACCTGACGCGGGTGGTGGCGGCTGCGACGAAGGCTGTGCAGGCGGCGGGGTCTTTGCGGCCGGTCGCGGATTTGAGGCGGCTGTTGGCGTCGACGCCGAATGGGTGGACGGTGTCGATGGCTTGGCCGACGTTGTCTGCGGCCAGGCCGCCGGCGAGGATGACCGGCAGCGGGTGGAGGCGTTCGACGATGCGACGGCTGGTGGTCCAGTCGTGCGTGAGGCCGGTGCCGCCCAAACGGGTTTCGGTGCGGCTATCGAGCAGGAGCGCGTGGGCGGCGGTGGCTGCTTCGTCGGCTTCGTCGATGCTCTGCGAGCCGGTGATGTGCACGGTGCGAATAATGCGGCGGTGTGCGCGGTGGCGCCAGAGTTCGCGCGCGGCAGTGGCGGTCAGCTCGCCGTGGACTTGGATGGTGTCGACGCCGAGGAGGTCTGCCACTTCGCAGATGCGGGAGGCCTCCGTGAGGTGGGTGACCAGCACCGTGGAAACGAACACCGGGGTGGCCGCGGCGAGGTGTTGGGCTTGTTCGATGTCGAGTTCATCTTCGCTGAGGTGTGTGGTGCCAACGATCAGTCCTATTGCGTCGGCGCCGGCGGTGACCGCGGCCGCCAGGTCGTCAGTGGTGCCGATGCCGCAAATCTTCACGCGCACAGCAGGATTCATGGCGGCGGGTAGTTAGTCGCGTTGGGCGCGTATGTAGAGGAAGAACGGTTGGGTGTTCAGTGCGTGGAGCAGCTCGGCGTCGATGTCAGCGGTGGGCTGGATCTGTGGTTCTTCGACGGTGTCGATGCTGAAGCCTGCGCGTCGGAGTTCACCGAAGATGCTCGATAGGGGCCGGCGGTATGACTGGGCTGTCACCTCGAGGCCACCCCAGTTCCACACCTCGCTGACCAGCTGCGTGCGGTGGTAATCCGCGCGATCTGACAACAGCCATCCGGTGATGGGGTGGTGCATGGAGAAGACCAGCGTTCCGCCGGGCTTGAGGCAGCGGTGAAGCTCTCGCATCAGCGGAGCCCAGTCTTGGATGTAGTGCAGGACTAGCGAGGCCACGACGACGTCCACGCTGGCGGGTGGGGCGATGTCGGTGGGCTGGTCGAGGTCGACGAGTTCGAACTGGGCCGCAGTGCCGAGCCGTTGACGGGCGAGCTCGATCATTTGCGGCTCGGCGTCAACGGCGAGGACCTCGGCGGCTCGTTGGACCAGATGGGTGGTCAGGCCGCCGGCGGCGCATCCCAGTTCGAGAACGTGTTTTCCGCTCAAATCGCCGGCCAGTTCAAGGATGGTGGGCCGGTCGTATTGGTTGTTGACCGGATTCTTCACCGACCAGGCGGCGTAGGCGCTGGCGTGGTCTTTGAACAGCGAGGTGGCGGTCATTGGCTTCATCGTAAGCACCGCGGGCACCCAGTTTGCGCCAAGCGATGTCGCTTCCGGGCCTCTTCTCGTCTTTCGGAGTCGCGTCGAGTCGCGTGGTGAAGTCGCATAGAGTCGCTTTTGGCTTCTAGGCTGGCTTTGTGGCGAATTTGTTGAAGGCGCTTCTCGACGAACGTCACATGCACGCTTACTCCGAATTCATCGCTGAATATAAGCGCGTGGCCCGGGAATTAGACCTGCCCCGCAATGCCGTTCCGCCCACGAAATCGCAGTATTACCGCTGGGTCGGAGGTCAGGTGCGGACCCTTCCCCAAGGGCATCACTGTGTGGTGCTCGAGCAGATGTTCTCGGGCTGGACGGCCAAAGAGCTGTTCGGCCACGGACAGCCTCGCGGCCCATCAGTTGCAGTGGATGACGATGTGCTCGCCGGGATCGGGCCAGGCCTAGATCCTGCGCTGTTGGGAGGGCTCTGGGCGACGGGCTACCTGATCAGTGGCGGCTACCGGCACGTCGATCTGTCGACGGTCACCGTGCGGGGAGCGGGGATCGTGTCCCGCAACTATCCGCCGGCGCCGCGCTTTGAAGGTCATTCGGCCGGGCACGAAACCGATGTGACCGCACGGCTGTTCGGTCGACACCTGATGGGTCATTTCCGTAATCACAACGACCGCTACTTCTTTGGCTCGCTGCATCTTGTGATGCTGCCCGGTGAAACGATTCTCGACGGCTACTACACCGGTTTTCTCAATGACGCTGCGGTAGTGGCCCATCCGTGGCGGTGGGTGCGGGTCGATCCACACTCAGTCGAGGGCGTCGACCTCGATGCGGTCACCTTGGACGATCCCGGCGCTGTCTATGACACCCTCGCCGGGCGTAACCAGTTCGACGGGCCGCTCGCGCTCTCAGACATCGTCGACTCTGCCTGAACGCAGGCCGCAAGACGCGTTAGCCGAGTCGCGTCGAGTCGCGCGATGTGGCGGGACGAAATACGACTTGGTACGCGACCAAACGGGTCTGCAAGACGTCGCGGAACGACCGCCCGATCGCGCATTGTGTCGCTATGTCACCGATATCGAGTAGTGGTGCGGTAGGGGCCGGGACCTGTCCAAGCCAAGGGGTGAAGCCCTCGGGCGCTGCCGTGCTGCCCTGCATGCTTTGGACTACACCCCAGCAAAAAACCTAGCGCAATGTTTCAAACCATTGCACCGCTGTGTTTTTGTTGGTAGCGTCTGCACCCATACCCACCAGGCCCAGGCAAGGAGACCGCGCCCCGTGAGCGCCTCAGAACCACCCCCAAGGACGCCGGAAAACAGCGCGCCAAAGCACAGCGCCCGTGCATCACGGCCCACTGCCGCAGTCCGCTGGGCACCCCTCGGCGCCACCGCCCTGTGCCTGCTGCTCACCGGCTGGCCCCATTCGCCGACCCGACTCCGCCCCCAGCGATTGTTATCGAATCGTTATTGGCGAGTTGTCGTTTTTTCCTTTGCTCACTTTCGTGACTTTCCGCGTTTGACCTGTTGGAATTTTTCTGTACCCAGCCTCGGTGCCGGGGCAAAGGCATAGGGCGTTCGGAGGACCGATGGGAATGGAAAGGCTCGCCAGCAGGCCCGTTGTGGCTGTGGCTGCTGGTTGCGCGCCGGCCCTGCCCCACACGCAGCTCAGCTGCGCGGCGCGTACCGATCGAGGCTATGTCGACCGCAGGGATTTGCTGGGAGTTGCGACGCCGTTACACCGGGGCGCCGGGAGGCCGTTGGCGGGCGCGCTGGTAGGCCGCTTGGTATTCCTCGACGCTGATTCCGAGCCGTTGTGCGAGCTTGGCCGCGTTGGTGTCAGTGAGTGCCGCGTCGGCGCGTTCGATGCCGCGCAGCGTGGTGGTGGCGATCTTGGCGGCCGCGGCCAGCTCGGGCTGGGTCAGCCCTTTGAGGACACGCCAGTCACCGGGGTAGCGCTCGTCGGCGGGGATGGTCACAACCTGCTCGATCGGAGTGTCGAGGATGCGCATAACGCGGGCAAGCAGATCCACCTGAGGGGTTCCCTTGCCGCCTTCCCAGTTGAAGATGGTCGCCGGCGAGACGTCGGCGACCCGGGCGAGGTCGCTGACGCTGATGCCGTTGTGACGGCGGATCTCGGCGAAGGTCTGTGCGTTGAAGCCACGCAGCACACGGCGCGTCATACGAGGTCTACGGCCTGGCGCGTCATAGCTAGACAGGTTCACCGAGGGCTCCCGAAAATTGTTAATCCTAGTGTCTTACTTTATCGTCTTAGTTTAGAGTATGGTGTGCGTAAGACCGGCTTAATGAGGAGGATTTGGTGAAACTGCCTCACGCACTTGGGCATCGCCCAACGCCTCAGATGCCCTCCCTTGCCGGGTTCGAGCCATGCTTCGCCCCCATTCCCACCTCGCGGATCAAGCAGCCCGCCCAGGCCGTGCGTCCCGTGTACTGGTGGACCACTGAACTGCGCCGGCGCGGCGATCTGCTGCTTGGCGTGCACTTCGATGCCAATCAGCTGGCGGCGCGCGTGAGTGTGCGACTGGCCTCGTATCGCCTCGTCGAGGTGGTGCGCAGCAACGACCACAACCCTGCGCTTCCCCATGACGTGCCCACCCTGCTCGCCGAAGCGGTGTGGCGCCTGGGTGCCCTCGGGTGGACTGAGCAGCTCGACGAGCTCCTGGACCTGCTGCGCGGGCTCGGCTTGATGAACGCGCCGGCGCCGATCCGTAAGTGCGTGGCGCCGATTCCGGGGCGGGTGTGCCAACCCGACCGCGGGGTGCGTATCGCGTACTGGTGGGCGCTGGCGTTGCTGCGCCAGGGGTGGCAGCTGCACGCCTGCGGCGAAGATGTTGCTCGGTTTGGGTTCGTTGCCGAGATTCCGGCCCCGGACGGCGAGCCGAGGCTGGTCGTCTACCCCGGGGATATGGCGCCGGACGGCACCGAGGCCGCGGCGCTGGCCAACCACCTTGTCCGGCTTAGCACCCGCCAACGCCAGCTGGTGCGGCAAGCCATCGCCGACCCTGCGGCAGGGGAAGGACGGATCTTGTGATGTTTCTTGGCGCGCAGGGCTTTTCGAAGGTGGTGGTACGGCTGCTGAGCTAGCTGCGCCCGCCGCGGACGCGGCGCTTTTCGCACATGTCAATAGCGATGACCCTGTCCCAGAAAACAGAGAACCCCCCGAAGGGGGCTAACTCTGGGATTTGGACGACGAAGGTACCAGCTTCGCGCCCAAGGGTCTTCCCCCCTGAAGGAGGAGATGACTTTGCTGAGTCAATCTCAGGGTAGAGGCTACCCATCAGCGGAATCAAGCCTTTCTGCCCTCAATGTCCGTTCCACGGTGCTGACGTGCACCAACACCGGCCTAGACGCGGCCGCAGGGGCCGTCGCCGCCTCCTTGGGCCTCAGTCGGCCCGCATCCGCGGCCTTCGCTGACTGCCCGCTGTGCGGCAAGGAGCCGATCGAGCCAGTCCGGGTGGACGGCCAATGGGCCTGCCGTAGTTGCACCAGCTCCTGCCTGCTGTGCAGCTGGCCGTGCGTGCCTGGCGACGAGGCGTGCGCCGAGTGCATCCGGCACCTGGGCCTGGACCGGCAGGCGGTGCTGGTATGAGCACACCAGCGCTGTTCGTCGAGGCGAGCACCATCGAAGACCTCTCAACACCCGCCGAGCTGATGGCGGCCCCCGCGGGCCCTTACCAGTGCGCCGAGCTGGCTATCTGGGAGGAGTTGACCCGAAGCCTGACCGCCTATCCGCGCATCTGGGGATCGGTCGAAGAGGGCGCGATGCTGCTGGGCGAGGAGGTCGACGAGCTCTGGGAGGACGTACGCGCCAACCGCATCGACCACGCCCGCATTGAGGCTACGCAGGCCGGCGCGATGGCCGTCCGGTTCATCGCCGACCTCTACAACCCCATTGGGCCCGCCGGCGACCGGTGTCGTGCCGCACTGGCCGAGCAGCGCGCCGTGCGCGCGGCCGTGGGCCCCAGGCGCGCCTTGTCGTCGAGCCACGAGGGATTCGGCTTCCTGCGACGCGAATACGACGCGCTGTGGTCAGCGATTCGTTTCGACGATCCCGCCCGGCCCGCTGCCGCGCGAGTAGCCGGCATGGCGGTGCGGTTTATCGCTGAAATTACGAGCACACCAATGGTATTGGGGCGTGCGCGATGATGATGGTGATCCGTGAGCAGCAGTGGCGCAAGCAGGCCGTGTGCTACCTGGAGACCTCGGATGCCCCGGAGTTGTGGACCCCTGAGCATCGGCCCAAGCAGGATGTGCGGGTCCACCTCGAGCAGATGTGCCGGCGCTGCCCCGTGGGGCGGCAATGCGCGGGTGACGCAGTCGCCTCTGGGGCCGAGAGCGGGCTGTATGCCGGCGTGTGGGTGCCCGAGCGCCGCAAGAAAACTCAGTGGGCTCTAGCGATGGCCAGGTTGGGTGAGATCGCTGGCCTGCAGGCGGGTTCAGGTGAGCTCACCGGGCTGGGGGTCTCGGCATGAACGCGACCAAATGTGCACCCCCGCGGCGGCCGCGGCCGCAGTCGCAGGATTTCGCTTCGTTCGTGTCTGCGGTCCGGTTGCATCTGTGCGCTGTGGGTGAGGATCCCGAGACGCGTACGCGTCACGTCGCGGCGGTGTTGGCGTTCACACCCATCGAGCGTGTCGGTCAACGGATGCGGATTCACTTCGAGGACGGGCCCACCGCCTTATGGATGGCGCAGGCTCTGGCGCACAAGGATGTCGAGTTGATCGACGTCGGCGCCGACGGCGGCACGATCGTCATCGCCAATCCGCAAACCGTGTTGGGCCGCTATGGCTTTCGTGATGGTCGGTGGCTGTTCGGGCAGGGCATGCCCGCAGCGGTGGGAGTCAGCCGCGGGGCGGTGCATGCCGCGGCGCATTTCAATCGACAAGGGATGAAGGTGGCGTGCCCGAGCGCGTCGATGATGCTGACGCTCACCGCGGTGATGTCGCGGTTAGGAATCCACGCGAAGCCCACTGACGGGCGCCCGCGCGCCGCGGTCGGCCCGGGCCGTGTTCCTGAGGCGTTGGCGCGGCTGGGTATCGCCGACGTCGGCGCGCAGTATCGGCGGCTGCGTGAGAACACGTTGGGGGACCGATCATGAATGAGGTTGCGACAACACCGAATACGCGATCGATCAACCACCGAATCACCGCGCACCGGATGCGCAATCGTGGCCAGTCACCTGATGCGATCGCCGACTACTTGCGGGTCACTCCCCGCTCGGTGCACCGGTATTTGTCGTTGCCTTGTCCAGAACCGCCGCCGGCCAGCGAGGAAGTGGACTTGGTCAGCTTCGTCTCAAAGGGGGCGTGCGCTGCGTTTCCCGAGGTCGACTGGCTAAGCCGTAGTCCGTTGGTGCAGGCCGAAGCCAAGGCGATCTGCCAGTACTGCCCGGTGTTGGACGAGTGCCGCAGCTATGGGCTGAACAAGGGCCGTGATCAGCGCGGTGTCCTGGGCGGGATGACCATGGCCGAACGTGTCCGTGAGTTGCGTCGCCAACGGCGGCGCAGCGCGCAGCGGCCAGGAGTCGTCGCCGAAGACCAGGGGGCGGCATGAGGGCGGCCGGCGGCACGGCGAGACGAGCGCCGGCGGCGGCGGGCAGCGGGGCACCTGCCGATGGGCATGACGCGTACCGGCGTGGGTTGTGCGTGGACTGCAAAGCCACCTGGCACTCACCGGGCCGGACCCGATGCGATGCCTGCCACGACATCTATGCCGGCGGCGGCGTGGAGCGCACACCGGGTGCGCGGCGAGGAAGGACCACAGCAGCATGACGATGAGTGTGAGTGTCACCGCGGCGGCGGCCAACGCGGGCGGCTACATCGACGCGGTGCGCGTCGAGGAGTTGTTCGTCGATCCGTCCTATCAGCGCGCGGTCGATATGGGCCGGGCCCGCAAGCTGGCCGCCGGCTGGGATCGCCGGCTGGCCGGGGTGATCGAGGTCAGCGATCGCGGTCACGACCACAACCCGCGCTACGCGCTGGTTGATGGCCAACACCGTTGGGAGGCTGCGCGATTGCGTGACCCCCAGGCCACGATGGTGGCCCGCATCCATGAGGGTCTGACGGTAGCTGACGAAGCCCGGTTGTTTGATCGGCTCAACCGGGAACGGCGGCGCCCGTCCACCTGGGATCACTGGCAGGCCCGCAAGGCCAGCGGTGATCCTGACGTGCTGGCGATTGAACGCGTCGTGACCAGTTTGGAGCTGCAGATTCATCACGCACCCAAGGCCGGAAACGTGCGCTGCACCGCGACATTGGAGAAGCTTTTTGCCCTCGGCGGCGCCGATCTCATTCGCGACACCCTGGAATTGATTTTTCAGGTGTGGGACCTGCGCATGGATGCCTACGATGCGCCGCTTGTCCATGGCATCGGCTTGATCCAACACCATCTGGGCGACCGTATCGATCCGGAGCGGCTGGCCGACACCCTGCTGGGTGTGCTTCCGCCGGCCCTGCGCACCCACGCTGCCGCGTTGGGGGAGACCCTGACCGGCACCGCAGGTGTGCGGATGGCGATCACGATCATGGTGCTCTACAACAGGAACCGCCGCGTACCAGGACAGCGTGTCTTGGTCTGCGCGCGCACCTTCGGCGGCGGGGCGCGCAACGCGCGCTCACGTCCCCTGCCAGCCAAAAGCGCCTGAGTCGCAGGGCTTTTCACTCATAAGAGGTGTGTTGTGACATTGATGTTGGATCTTCACCTGCCGCACTGGCATCGCCCCGAGCGCCGAGCGCACTTCTCGTCGGATCGGCGCTACCGGTACTGGCTGAGCTGCCGGCGTGGGCCCGGGCCGGCACTGATGTTCATCTCCTTGAACCCGTCGGCCGCCGACGAGCACCGCGACGACCCCACATCGCGGCGTGACATCGGGTTTGCCGACGGTTTCGGCTACAGCGCGGTCACCTTGACCAACCTGTACGCCGCGCGGGCCACCAACCCCAAAGACCTTGGCGGCATGGATGATCCGATCGGGACCAGCGACGATCCGCAGTACGACAATGACGCTCAGCTCGACGCCCAGGCCGCCGCGCACGACGTGATCGTCTTGGCCTGGGGTGCTGACGCCGACCCGGCGCGGGCCCGGGCCGTGGCCAGCCGGATGTGGCGGATCTGTCAGGCCACCGGCGGCAGCCTCGCCGTACTGGGCTGGACCTGCAGCGGACAGCCGCGCCACCCGCTATATCTGCGCAAAGACACGCCGCTGCAATGCCTGACTGCACGAGCGCACCGCGACATGATCGACGTCGACCCGCGGTGGTCTGCACTGCTGACAGACAGCGATGCGCTCGCTGGGTTCGACAGCGTGGTGGCACAGTGAGCGCGCCGCACTACGCCACGCAAGACACCGCGGCGGATGCGGTGGCAATCGCTGACCATATTGTGGCGGTCCTGGGGCGGCGGATCTACCGTGCAGCGCGCGAGATCGCCCTGCAAGACGGTATCGAACAGGTCTTGCAGGAGCACGACTTTCGGGTTGAGCGGGAATTTCGGCTCACCCAGCGCGACCGGCCCGACTTCCTCGTTGATGGTTGCGTGGCTCTCGAGGTCAAGATGCGGGCCAGCGGTTCGTCGGTGCTGGCGCAGTTGGCCCGGTATGCCGCGCATGAGCGGGTGGGGGCGCTGGTGGTCGCGACGCCGCGGCTGTCCTCGCTGTCGGGGATGCCCGCCGAAATTTTCGGGGTGCCGGTGCGGATGGTCGCGCTGCCGGGGCCGGGGTTGGTGCTGTGACGGCGCGCGTCGTCGGTCAGTACCGGTGGGCCCCGGAAGGGGTGTGGGAGATCGAGGCAGAGCCCGACGTCATGATCCGCATCAAGCGGATCTTTCCGCGGGTTGCCGCCACCACCCGTGGCACGGTCACGCTGACGGGCACTCTCGAGGTCGCGCGGGATTTGGAATGGCTGACCGACCGGTGGCCCATGAAGGCCTCGTTGCAGGATCGCCAGCGGCTGCGGGCGATGGCCGGCGAGCATCGGCGCGCCGAAAGCGCTGTGCAGCATGTTCTTTCCGGCGGCGCGCTGTCGGTCGATGCGGGCCCTGGATGGGTGTCGCCGGCGGTGCCGCTGCGGGGCTATCAGCGCACCGCGCGGGATCTGGTGTGGGCGACCGGCGGGGTGCTGGTTGCCGACGAGCTCGGGATGGGCAAGACGTTCACCAGCCTGGCGCTGTTGGAGCGGCCGCAGGCGCGCCCGGCTCTCGCGGTCACGTTGACCGGCACGATGCCCAAGCAGTGGCGGCGCCAGCTGGCCACCTTCTACCCTCAGCTCACCTCGGTCGAGGTCAAGACCGGGCCGATTCATTCGCTGCGGCGCCGCGGGCGCACCGCGGATCTGATTGTGATGAGTTACTCGAAGCTGGCCAAGTGGCAGCACCACCTCAAAGGTGTTGTGAACACGGTGATTTTCGATGAGGTGCAGGAACTGCGCCGGGACCAATCCGACCGGTATAAGGCCGCGATGACCGTGGCCCGCGAGGCCACCTACCGTGTTGGTCTGTCGGGGACCCCGATCTACAACTACGGCGGGGAGATCTACAACGTCATCGACGTCCTGCGCCCGGGCGCGTTGGGCGACCGCTATGAGTTCGCGCGGGAGTGGTGCCACACCTCGGGGCTGGACACCAAAACCCAGGTGTATGACCCGACGGCGTTGAGATCATATTTGACCTCGCAGGGTCTGTTGCTGCGGCGCACGCTTGAAGAGGTCGGTATCGAGGTTCCGCCGATCATTCCGATCGAGCAGTCGGTGCCGTCGGATCCCAAGGTGCTCAGCGAGATAGAGGGTAATGCGGTTGCGCTGGCCCGGCTGATCTTGGACCAGTCTGCTAACCCTCGCGAACGCTGGACGGCGGCAGGTCAATTCGACTGGATGATGCGTCAGCACACCGGAATTGCCAAGGCGCCGTTTGTTGCCGACTTCGTGGAGCTGCTGTTGCAAAGCGAACAGCGGGTGATCCTGCTGGGGTGGCATCACGCCGTGCATGACATCTGGGCCGAACGGCTGCGCTCCTACCGGCCGGCGATGTACACCGGGCGCGAGACGGACAGGGAAAAAGAGCGGTCCTTAGACGATTTCATGGCCGGTCGGGCCCGAGTGCTGATCATGTCGCTGCGTTCGGGGGCTGGTATCGACGGGCTGCAAGAGGTGGTCAACACGCTGGTATTCGGGGAGCTGGATTGGTCCCCGGGCGTGCACAAGCAGGCCATGGGGCGGCCTGGGCGGCCCGGACAGACCAGGCCAGTGCGTGCCTATTTCGCGACCACCGATTTCGGGTCTGATCCGGTGATGCTCGAGACGCTCGACATCAAGACTTTGCAGGCCGATGCGCTCATCACCGGTTCTGGTGATGGCGTGCGCAAGCCGGCCCCGGATCGGATGACCCCGGAGCGCTACGCGCAGATCAGGCGATTGGCCGCCCATGTGGTGGAGCAGGCCGATCGGTTACCGGCAATGGAGAAAACAGCGTGAGACAGCACGATGGGGCTTCGGTGAATACGGTTGCCGCGCAGCGTCGTCGGCAATTGGTCACTGCGCGAGCTCAGCAGGGCGGGGTTGAGGTCGATCCGCGTTGGCTGTCGCCGCCGTCCGGTGCCGGCGCAGTTGCCGCCGATGCCGCCGACACTGCGACGGTGACCCGATGAGTGGCTATGGCGAATCGCGGTTTGCCATCGCGGCGGCCAGCGATGGATTTCAGTCGCGTTGGCACGCGGTGGATGTCGCCGTTTTCGGGCCTCGCGTCGCGGCAGGTGTCGAAGAATGCTACCGGCCCGAAATCTATGCAGTGTGTGGACAACGCTGCAACCACATCGCCACGCGGTTAGGCCCCTTCACCTACGGCAGCCGTTGGCTGGCCTCGCGGCGCTGCGAGCGGTGCGGCTGGGTGGTGGCGTTGAGCCGAGGCACAGTGGAACAAGAAATCGCGCACTACCTCCCTGATGGCGCGCATCGCGATGTCATCGCCGCCACCGCGGGTGGCTACCCCGATCTGCTGCGGCGCATCTTCGTGGCGATTCTGGCTGATGCCCCGCCCGGGCGAGCTGGTGAGCCTGGGCATCGTTCGGATCTGCTCGCACACGCGGCCCGGCACCGCCCCGTGGTCATGGTCTGCCAGGCCTGCAACGAGAGCTCGAGCGCTGCAACGGCCCATGGCGAGGAGACCCTGTGCTGTCCCGACTCTGCCGTGGTCTGCGCCGAGTGCACGTTCAGTGCTGGGCCGTGGGCGGGGGAGCGCGAGGGCGTGCCGACCGGTGAGTGTGTCGTCGGCGCCCCGTGTTCGGTGCTGATCACCCTGGCCCACCACTACGGCGTGGATGTTGCCGACGGCAGCGATGCCGAGCCGCCGGGGCGCGCATTGTCGATGCCCCCTCGGCTCTGAGGTTCCCGCACCCGGCAGGGGTGCAGCTGAAATCGGAAAGGAGTTCTCATGTCATCCGCCAAGAGCGCTGACGGTGCGGCCACCAAAGGACGACCGTCCGGCCATCGTGGCTGGGTCGTCTGTGATCCCGCTGGCTACCCGTACGCCTGGTATCGCAGTGATCAGGCTACAGAGCCCGCGACGGCCATGGCCCTGCTCGAACCCGACCCCCTTCTGCGACAGCAGATGACCGACGCCGGGTGGTCGGTACGCGTCGGCAGCGGCGTCGACCTAGCGCTCGGCGCCGAGCTGACCAAGGCCACCGCGTGATCTGCGCCCGACCCAACAGCGGGTGCTTGCAACAGTTAGCACCAGGCGGTTGGGGTCCCGGTTGTCCGGCCCGACAACCGGGGCCGACCTGGGCTTTTCCCCACGCCCATGGAGGGGCTAGCGCGCCAGCAAACACGGTTTCGAGGGCGTGGAGCCCTTCGGTGCCGCCGGTCGGCCGCCAGCAAACAATGCGTAGAAATGGTGCTCTACCAGCGGTTTTAATTGGCAAATCGTCGGTGGGGGCAGCTCAGCAAACACGATTTCAGCGACTCCGAGCCCCCGTATGACGCCGAGCTAGAGCCAGCAAACAGGAAAGTTCGTGTCGGTCCGCCTTCATCGGTCAAAGGCATGGTCGGATGAAGCCGACGACTCGGATCAGGAAGCCACGTCGGAAAGGAGGCAATAGCCGCCCAACATCCCCGAACACCAGGGGAGAGACGCCACAAAAAAATAGCGGGACCAGAAAACAGAAACCCCCCGGAAGGGGGATCTGGGAATCGATCAGAAGGTCGAATTCGGAGCGCCAACTCCGAGTTTCGTGAGGTCCGAAGCGCCAACTTCGAATCTCGGTCCCCGTGCTGAACAGGGAGAACTGCGTGACAAGTAGTTCCCAGGGTAGCTCTTACCCAGGACACAATTCAACGTATTCAGGCGAAGTGTCGCAGAAACACCGTCTGAACTGCTCAAAGACGCCACATGTCGGCGCGCGCCGGCGCGGCGGAGGCCGGCCGCAGGAAGTTTGCCGGCATCGACAGCGGGTGACGTTTTCCGACGCCGAAATGGTGCGCGGCCGCGTCGAAACACACGCTGCCCAGCTTGGCCTGCGAGGCGCCCGACGCCACGTCCTGACCGCGGTACTCAAGCTGCTGTGCGGCTGGAGCCGAATCACCGACGACCGGGTAGCACTCGGACAACTCGTCGAGCTCATCGCCGCCGGCGGCGGCCGACGCTACGACCTCAAAACCGTCGGGCGCGCGCTAGCGGCGTTGGCGGCCGACGGGCTGATCGTCTATCGGGCAGCCCAAGGCCGCAACACCCGCGCAATGGTGGCGATCAACGACCAATTCACCGGTGATATCGCCGTGCTCGCCCGGGATCGCGACGGCCGGGTCATCACCTCGGGCAGCCACTGCGAGCCCGATTCGGTCACCTTTTCGCGGCGCCTTCCTTATAAGAACCAATCTCTCTACCCCCCTACCCCCCGCAACGACGAGCAGCCCGACAGCTCCCGACCGGTTGAGGTCGAGGTATCCACCGACGAACTGCGCCAGGTGCTGGCCGGCTTGCCCGAGGTGCTGGCACGGCTGCCCAAGCACCTGAGGTTCATGCTGGGTGCGCAGATCCAAAACCGGCTGGCCGCAGGGTGGTTGCCCGATCAGATCCTCGACAAGCTGCACCGGCCGATGCCGGCGGACCTGCAGCGGCCCTGGCGCCTCGCGCTGTGGCGGCTGCACCACAACGTGCCCGGTGCCGGACCCCGGCTGCGCCCCTTGCAACGCGCCTGGGAGCAGCGGGCCCAACGCCAGGCCCGCCAGGAACAGGAACGCACCACTGCGCACTGGTATGCCCAAGTGGCCGCGGTCACCAGCCCCGCCGGCCGCGCCGAGCTCCTCAAGGCACACGAGGTGAAATTCGGCCGTCCCGTGGACCCGATCGCCGCGCTGGCCGCGGCGGGACGGCGGGCCCATCGGTTGTTCCCGCAGATGCCTTTGGCGGCGGCCTTGACCCGCTGGGCGCACGAAACCCTAGCCCAGTTGACAGCGGAACCCGTTGCGGTCGAAGACATTGCGGCTCCATCCGCTATCGACACCGACCTGCTGATGGACCTGGCGATCAGCGGAGGCTGCCAGTGCATGCTGTGCGGTTCACACCGCGCCACCATGCGCCCCGAACTGCCGCTGAAATCGATGGTGTGTGATCAGTGCTGGCCCGTGATCGCGGCCGAACTCGCCGGGGACCGCGACGAGGATCACGACGGCGCCCAGTGGGTGGCCGCATGACCGATCTCGAGATGCCCACACCGACCCGCGCCCGCCAGCGGCTGCAGGCTTACACCGAGCTCGACGATCGGCGCCAGCCCCCGCAGGACCTCGACGCCGAGCAGTCGGTGCTGGGCGGGATGCTGTTGAGCAAGGATGCGATCGCCGACGTGCTGGAAAGGCTGCGCCCGGTTGACTTCTACCGGCCAGCCCACCAGAGCATCTACGACGTGATCCTGGACCTGTACGGCCGCGGCGAGCCCGCCGACGCGGTAATGGTGGCCGCCGAGCTCGACCGGCGCAGCCTGCTAGCCCGGGTCGGCGGTGCGCCGTACCTGCACACGCTGATCTCCGCGGTGCCCACCGCGGCCAACGCCGGCTACTACGCCGGCATCGTCGCCGAAAAGGCCGTGCTGCGCCGCCTGGTGCAAGCCGGCACCCGGGTGGTGCAGTACGGCTACGCCGGCGCGGACGGCGCTGACATCGCCGAGGTAGTCGATCGGGCCCAAGCCGAGGTCTATGACGTCACCGAAGACCGCGCCTCCCAGGACTATGCGCCGCTGGGCGATCTCATCCAAGACACCATGGACGAGATCGACGCCATCCAGTCCCGCGGCGGACTGACCCGCGGTGTTCCCACTGGATTCGCCGAGCTCGACGACCTCACCACCGGTCTACACGGTGGACAGATGGTCATCGTGGCGGGCAGGCCCGGCCAAGGCAAATCCACTCTGGCAATGGATTTCATGCGATCCTGCTCCATCCACCACAACAGGGCCAGCGTCATCTTCAGCCTTGAGATGAGCAAGTCAGAGATCGTGATGCGGCTGCTGTCGGCCGAAGCGCGGATCAAGTTGGCCGACATGCGCTCTGGACGTCTCAGTGATGACGATTGGACCAAAATGGCGCGCCGCATGGGCGAAATCACCGACGCTCCACTGTATATCGATGATTCACCCAACCTGACCATGATGGAGATCCGCGCCAAAGCCCGCCGGCTCAAACAAAAGACCGAGCTACAGCTGATCGTGGTGGACTATCTGCAGCTGATGACCTCAGGCAAGCGTGTCGAATCCCGCCAGACCGAAGTGGCCGAATTTTCCCGCAGCCTCAAGCTGATGGCCAAAGAACTCGATGTGCCGGTCGTCGCCGTCAGCCAGCTCAACCGCGGGCCCGAACAACGCACCGACAAAATCCCCCAACTCTCTGACCTACGCGAGACCGGTCAATTGGAGCAGGACGCCGACATGGTCATCCTCATTCACAGGCCCGACGCCTACGATCGGGACAGCCCCCGAGGAGGCGAGGCGGACCTGATCGTCGCCAAACAACGAAATGGGCCCGCCCCAAGAACTTTGACAGTCGCGAGCACCCTGCACATGTCAAGTTTTCGCGACCTGGCCCGCAGCTGAGTTCGTGGTGGTGGTCTTCGACGACCACGACGGGCGAAAGGCTCATTGAAGGTGGTCACATCGAACTCCATCGCGGCCAGTGCAGGGCCGAAGCGGCACAGGACTGAGCCGCGTTATCCCCACCAGGTGCGCTATCCATCGACGGTGTCCGTTCGGGCTGTTACCATCCGGCCAGGCAAGGCTGCGGTCAACTAATCAGATTGTGCTACAGCTGATTCCGAGCGCGGACAATGTCGTCCGCGGCGTTGTACCCCTCAGGTGTCACCCCAGAGACGGAATAACGAGAACTGAGAAACCCCATGACAGTGCTTGATAACGATGCTCCGGCCCGTAACGGGGCAGACACCGCCGAGCACCTGCGGTCCGCTTCGTCGTGGCCAGGACCGGCGCCCGCGGAGCTTGCGCTCGAGGCGAAGCCGTCGCGGACCCTCGCCCAAAGCGATGTCGTCAAACCCGACGCCACCCGGCGCCACGCAGTGTGGTTTTTCTGGATGTGGTTGCTGTTCGCCACCGTGGTTTCCATCGGCGGCAACGTGATTCATGCGTGGATGACTGCGCCGGCTCCCCACTTGAAGCTGCTGGCCTCGATCGCGGCCGCCGTTCCGCCCGCGATCCTGCTCGGGTCGACGCATTCGGTGGCTCTACTGATCAAGAACCGTCGACACGGCTACCGCCGCGTCGACGCCGCCGTGCTGGGCGCTGCGCTGCTGCTGATGGCGGGTGTCGCCGGCTGTGCGTTCGCGATGTCGTTCGTGTCTCTGCGGAACCTCATGATCTTGGTCGGTATGAGCGCAGGTACGGCGTGGCTGTGGCCGATCGGGGTCGACATGTCGCTGATCTGCTCGACGTTGGCGTTGCTGACCCTGGCCTCCCCACGTAACGGCGGTGAGGGTATCGAGACGCCGGCTGGTGCGACAGTGCCGCTCTCGCCGGCCGCCGGCACTGTCAGCAGCGGCCCGCGATCCGAGGCCGAGCGGCGGCTCTGGTGGGAATCCATCGCCGCAGTCATACGCGAGCAGAACAGCGACGTGCGCAAGATCGGCGAGCTGCCCACCACGCAGCTCGCCGAGATCTTGCACCGTCTCTACGACAAGAGAGATTCCAAACGGGCGGTATGCGCCGACCACGACCTGCACCACCGCGACGTTCGCACCATCACACACACCGCAGACGACGTGCTGGCCCGGCTCGCTGCCATTCCGTCGACGGACGGGACCAACCAACTCTGACTCGGCGCGCTGCTGCAGGCAAAGGCAGTGCAGCACCGCATCTGCTGTGGGACGTGGCCCGCGACGTGCGCCTCAACCGCCGATGGTCAGCGGTTTACCCTGTCCAAAGCGCGCAGTAGGCTGAAGCCGGCCCGAGCGCAGACACGGCCGCGGGCAAAGACACCATGGGGGGGTGGACATGGCGGAGCTAAACGCCAACCCGGCTGACTTGTTGCGGTTCGCTGACGCCTACTCTGAGCTGGCCCAGCGTGCAGCGCAGATTTCACCGCAGGCCGTCACCGAACTACAGCGGGTCATGCAGACTCACGGGCCGATGGGCTACCCCACGGCGGTGGGCATCGCCGCCGGCCTGGCCAAGGCCGAGGGCCCGCTCCAGGCCAAGGTCGCCGACTTCAACACCTACTCGCAGCGCTTCACTGAGCACAGCGCCACCTACACCAAGGCCGACCAGACCGGCGCGCAGGCACTGGACAACGAGTTCCGCCCCGTCGACAACAAGGACGCTGCGAACGACCCCGACCAACCCCAGCCCGCGATCGACCCCAGGAATCCCTTTGTGGGAGACGAACGATTCGGTCACTGGCAAGACATCGTCCCGCCGCCCTACGTGGGGAAAACTCCGCCGCCGCCCTGGACTGGACACCGCCCCTGGAAAGGCCCTTCGCTTGAGGGCGGCCCCACAGGCTTCTATCCGCCCGGCGGCAAAACATGGGCCGATGACAACGCTCCGCCGTTCGCCTACCTGCAAGAACAATATCGCTTCCGCATCTCAGGTGAGGACTACACGCACTACACCCGCACTGACCCCGTTGACGGCCACCAGCAGCAATGGGTGCAGTACACCTACGAGGCTCAAAAATGGACGCAGGGCACAATCGCCGGGCCGGCATGGGCCCCTAAAGCCCCCAACGAGATCACCGGCGAGCTGGGCGGTACCAACACCGGCGGCCTCTCAGGCATCAGCCCGCCGGCATACCGAGGTCCATGGGAGCCGATAACTCTTCCGCAAATCGCGACACTGTCGGCAGCGAACCCCAGCATTCACTACTACATGCCCGACGACTGTGGTTTCCAGTTCTCCTTCCTCAACGGCACTGCTACAGGCGGAAATTCAGGACTTGGACCCATCATGCCCAGCATGATCGCCGGGCCCTAAGGACGTCTCGATGAAGAACGTGGGTGAGTATTGGTGGATTTTGCCAGTGCTGTTGTACTTCATTCTGCTTGCGGTCGTCATGCGTCGCGGAATGTGGGCAACAGTGGGACAGAACATCTACTGGGTCGCCACTTGTGTACTGGTTCTTCTGATTCCGACAAAGCCCTCGCCCTCGAGCTACGTTCTGGCGGTACTCGTCGTGCTCAACCTGTGGATCTACAGGTGGTCGCTACGCAAAGGAACTTTCGTACTCGAAAGAGCGTCGAACAACGTGGGACCAATGACTCATCAGACCTCCGAGTCGGATGAAGTGTGAGCGACGCGGCCGTGGCGAAATCTCCACTCGCACTGAGGAACTCAGGCAGTAGAATGACAGCATTGAACCGCATCCAATGGGTGGCCTTCCTGGGGACGGGCCTCGCCGCCGGAGTCGGATTCTGGTTCGTGGTGACTTTCACCCTCGCCGCCGCCGGATTGTATTTCTACGCCCTGCATATCGCCTCGTACGTCGCAGTAATCCTGTGGCTGAAGCCATCCGCACGCAGCCACCTACAGAATCGCGCCACTGCTGATCGGCGTCGGATTGATGGTGAGCTACTTCGCCGTCGCTTGGACTGCTGCTCACGCCTGAGCATCCACACCACCGGTTTGCCGCCCAGTAACCTCATCCGTGAGGCGAATGATGGTTGCGCGGCGGCAGCGGAAAGAACGCTGCCCGAACGGCATTCGACCCCCAGGCCGAGAGGAGCCAATGCAGGCCGCAGGAGCGTGCCCTAGGCGTGGGTACCTTGACTTTGTGCCGGCGGGTCGATCCAGGGATAGGTCACTGCGAGGTATTCGTCGCGCGACACAACGAGGGTGGGTGCAGGTGTCGACATATCGACGTAGTTATGGCCGGCGCGGCCCTTCTGGCTCAAAACCGTTAGGTCAAGGGAGATCTCGTCCGCTTTGGCCGGGTCAAGTTGCCAAGTGACGTGCGTTGGGTCAAGGGTGATATCGGCTGCGCCGGCGCTGATGACGAATTCGTGGGTCACGCTGTCGTGCTCCAAACGCGACGACCCTCGCTGGATGGCGTCGTTGAGTGCGGCGCGGAAAGTGTCGAGCCCAGGGCCGTCCAGAGTCAGCAACACCGCATCGTGCCCGTAATCAAAGCGGGGCAGATAGTTCACGCGAATTATGTTCATGGGATTATCCAGGCACCTAGTTGAGTGTCGTTGTTGAATGATACCGAGGCGCAAAGACAAGACGGACGATGTGTGATTTCTTCATCGCGCAGCGCGGGCTCATAATCTCGGATCGTGCGGACGGTCGATGCTGGCAAGTAGCGAGCGGTACAGGTTTTCAGTCAATGCGGCGCACTCCGCGGCTAAGGCCGACTGGGCGTCGGCGCCAACGACAACGGCTTGCTCGATGAGTGCCCCGCCGCCAGCGCTGTTGACGACGTAGTTGTTGAAGTGACTGAGAACCTGGCGGTTACCGGTGGTTAGGCGGCCCGAGGCCCGGGTGGCGACGATTGCGTATTGCGGCGGTACGTCGACCGGGTGAGCGCTGATCTCGGTTGCCTGACTGTCGCGCAAGATGCGGTCGGCGTTACGTAGAACAAGTGCTTCTGGCACCGTGCCCGGTACCCGGTACAGGTTGAGGACCTCGCAGCCATCCCAGTGGTTGGTGCTGTTCACGCGGCGAAGCAGCAGACGCGTCACCGCGGGGGCGTCAGCGTCGGCGATAGCCCACGCGGAGGGGACGGCGAGTGCCGGCAACCAGAGGTGCAGGTGTGTGGAGGCCACATGTTGCAAGGGGCCGACGTGCTGGGCGATTTCTTGTGCCAGCGACGACACCGCGGTGGGATCAAACGCGGTCGGCATGGGGGAAACGTCGTTCATGCGATGGCCACCGCGCCCAGGAGGAGCAACAGAAGTAGCCCGCCGCCGGCCACCTCGGTTTCGGCGGGGCTCGGCGGTGGCACGTCGATGTGCGGCGGGCTGATGTGGGGGATCAAGCTCGGCGCCGGCGGCGGGGAGGATGCCGGGGGTGGCGCCGGCATGGTGGCGCCGGGGAACGGCGCCAACAACGGATTCTGTGGTGGCCCGATCACGCCCGGCGGTGCGGGCGCATTCGGATTGAGCAACCACGGCGGCAGACCGGAGATGATCGAGGGGCCGCTGACTGGAGGTAGCCCGCCAATGGGAACGTTTTCCCAGTCAGAGCCCGGCCCCGGGCGGGGTTTGTAATCCCAGTGCGGATTGTGCTGCCATTCGTCACCGGGGTAGTAGCGCCACTCACCGCCGTGTTGGTCATAGAGGCTTCGCCCTCCGCGTGCCACCGCGCTGGGACGACTCGCAGGCCCCTCGGTCAGGGGCCCCTCGACGGGCGGCCGCACGCCCTCAGGTGGGAGGCCCTCGACTGGGGGCTTAGG
>NZ_MVHG01000289.1 GCF_002086125.1 Mycobacterium arosiense ATCC BAA-1401 = DSM 45069 | reverse complement strand
GCGGAACACCGTGAAAGAGCGCTGAGAGAGAAGACGAGCCGGGTGCGGGCCCAGGTGGATGCGTCTTCCGTCGTGTAGGAATTGCCCGATATCGGGCGGCGGGGCGGAAAGTTGCGGGCCACCCTGATCGCATACCTGAAAAGTTGTCGGCGTAATCTCCGCGATTTTCAGGCGAGGACGCGTCGTGTTGAAGTTATTGGTCGTGGTTGCTTCCCTTTTCATCGGCGGAGGCATGGCCATGGGAGAGCCTGGGGGGGCGGATGGGTTTTCCGCTGTCGCAGCGGTCGATCCGGGAGCGAACCCCGAAGCGCAACTGGAC
>NZ_MVHG01000288.1 GCF_002086125.1 Mycobacterium arosiense ATCC BAA-1401 = DSM 45069 | reverse complement strand
AGCTGCGGGTGATCAAGGCCGACCGGGTGATCGGCGACAAGTGGCTGGTTACCGAAGGCCTGAACGCCGGCGACAAGATCATTACCGAAGGCCTGCAGTTCGTGCAGCCGGGTGTCGAGGTGAAGACCGTGCCGGCGAAGAATGTCGCGTCCGCGCAGAAGGCCGACGCCGCTCCGGCGAAAACCGACAGCAAGGGCTGATCAAGGGGATTCGTAATGTCGAAGTTTTTCATTGATAGGCCCATTTTCGCGTGGGTGATCGCCTTGGTGATCATGCTCGCGGGTGGCCTGTCGATCCTCAGTCTGCCGGTCAACCAGTACC
>NZ_MVHG01000287.1 GCF_002086125.1 Mycobacterium arosiense ATCC BAA-1401 = DSM 45069 | reverse complement strand
GGGCTGCCTTGGCCTGGTCGTAGAGACGGCGTTGTTCGGTCAGGGAAGCGGCGTGGACCGCGTCGACGGAGGAAATACTGAGCAAAAGGCAGGAAACGAGAGTGAACAGGCGACCGCGCATGACTTATCCGGGCAGGTGATGTCGGGTAACGTCGGCAGGTCCGCAACGGCTGCCTACGGGCGTTTCGACCGCTCGCGGGACTGGCGCGCGACCGCTGTCGCGGGGCGCGCCCGAAGCCGGGCGGATGGCTCGCCTAAGCTTAGCCGTTGCGGCATGGCGGTGAAAGCGCCGTGCCATCCGATGCCTATCCGGCGTAAAATG
>NZ_MVHG01000286.1 GCF_002086125.1 Mycobacterium arosiense ATCC BAA-1401 = DSM 45069 | reverse complement strand
GGCCGCGGCGGCCCGGGGGGCCGCGGGGGCCTGCGCGGCGGGAGCCGCCGCGGCCGGGACCGGCGCCTTTTTCGCTTCGGCGGCGGCCAGCACGTCCTGCTTGCGGATGCGCCCGCCGACGCCGGTGCCGGTGACCGAGTTCAGGTCGATGTCGTTCTCGGCGGCCAGCTTTCGCACCAGCGGGGTCACATACGGCGTGCCGTCGCCACCCGGGCTTGCCGGCTGGGCCTGCGCCGGTTGAGCTTTGGGCTCCGGCGCGGGTTCGGGCTTGGGTTCCGGTTTGGGCTGCGCCTGGGGTTGGGGCGCCGGCTCGGGTTTGGGGG
>NZ_MVHG01000285.1 GCF_002086125.1 Mycobacterium arosiense ATCC BAA-1401 = DSM 45069 | reverse complement strand
ATCAGTAGCTCAAAAAACGCTCGATTTCGGCATTGCTACGTAAAAACTAAGGCAGCTCTGTCTTCTGAGCGCACCAGATTTCAACGTCGCTCGCGCTCTTTTATGGGCAAAAAACGCGAGGGGACTTTTTCAACAGAATCGGCCGAAAGCCGTGTTTCACAACGGTAACTACCGGCCAGAAGCGGTCACACTATGGAGGCAGCTCAACACTGTACAGGGAGCTGAAGCGTGGCTTCTGGAGTCCGAGAAGGCATTACAGAAGCAGCTTCGCGATAGCGCCAAAAATATTCCGGCACTATTCGGAATCTCCATTCGCCGAAGCAT
>NZ_MVHG01000284.1 GCF_002086125.1 Mycobacterium arosiense ATCC BAA-1401 = DSM 45069 | reverse complement strand
CCGCACCCGGAAGGGCCGAGGAGGGTGAAGAATTCGCCGGTGTTGATCGTCAGGCTGACATTGTAGACGGCGGTGAAGTCGCCGAAGCGGCGGGTCACGTTGCGGATCTCGAGCAAGGGGGGCGTCACTCGTCTGGAGAGGCAGTAAGGTCAGCGGGCGGAGCCGGCTGCCCGGTGTCGAAAAAGGGGGCGGATTATAGGGATCGCATCCCGCTCTAACTAGACGTCTGAGGCCCCTGTGAAGAATTTTTTTTCGCGGCCTCGGAAGTTGTCCGACAAAGCAGGAGCCACGCGGGCTCTGATAGAATTTCGCGGTCGCTTTCCAGCC
>NZ_MVHG01000283.1 GCF_002086125.1 Mycobacterium arosiense ATCC BAA-1401 = DSM 45069 | reverse complement strand
GAACAGGGCGAGGAGGGCGCGCGGCATGGAGGTCTTCATGGGCCGATGATAGCGCTTTGATCGCGTCCTCCGGGGAAGGTTCGCAGGCCCGTCCTTGACGGGTATACTCCGATGTCTTTCCCTCTCGTCCTCACGCGGAGCCTCGCATGTCCGGCAACACCTACGGCAAGCTCTTCACCGTCACCACCGCAGGCGAAAGCCACGGCCCGGCGCTGGTCGCCATCGTCGATGGGTGCCCCCCGGGGCTGGAACTGTCCGCCCGGGACCTGCAACGCGACCTCGACCGGCGCAAGCCCGGCACCAGCCGGCACACCACCCAGCGCCAGGA
>NZ_MVHG01000282.1 GCF_002086125.1 Mycobacterium arosiense ATCC BAA-1401 = DSM 45069 | reverse complement strand
GTACCCGCAAGTATCTGCAGCAAGGTGGACTTCCCGGAGCCGTTGCAGCCGATTACTCCAACAACCTCCCCAGGAAAAATCTGGAAACTCACATTCCGCAGAGCCCAGAATTCCGAATAAAATTTCTTTCTCTCACCCCAGATGGCCTGCAACATCCTTTGATGAGGAGCCCTGTAGACTCTAAAACCCTTGCTTATATCTACGGCCGCAAGTACCGGCGCATTACCCTTCATACAACTCACAGCCAGATCCCTACAACGCAGAAAGCATCGTATTGTTTATCCTGAAAACGTCATAGCGCTGTTCCGCCAGCGATCTACTGGCTTCTCC
>NZ_MVHG01000281.1 GCF_002086125.1 Mycobacterium arosiense ATCC BAA-1401 = DSM 45069 | reverse complement strand
CCTCAGGCCTGGGCGCGCTGGCCGACCAGGCTCAGCTCGGCGACTTTCTCGCGCCGCTGCGCCAGGTAGCGGGTGCAACTGACACGCAGGAAGGAGGCGAAGTTGAGTACCTCGCCGCGATAGTCCATCACTTCCTCGTAGAGATTGGTGATCAACTGGTTGGTGCTCAGGCCCTCGCCTTCGGCGATTTCCCGGAGGATGTCCCAGAACTGGTTCTCCAGGCGCAGGGTGGTCACCACCCCGCGGATGCGCAAGGAACGCGAGCGCGATTCATAGAGGATCGGATCGGCTTTCACATAGAGTTCGCACATGCGCGGGGGTCTCCTGGGTC
>NZ_MVHG01000280.1 GCF_002086125.1 Mycobacterium arosiense ATCC BAA-1401 = DSM 45069 | reverse complement strand
TCAACCCGGTGCGCTCGACGTCGCATCATCCGCTGTTCCAGGTGGCCACCGTTCTCCAGAACAATGCGCGCCCCGAGATGGCGCTCGATGGGGTCAGTGTCGAGCAGTTGGCGGTGTTTACCCGCACCGCCAAGTTCGACCTGGATATCGAGTTGAGCGAGGTGCCCGGCGAGGATCCGGGGGCGCCGATGGCCGCCGGGCTGGTGATGTATGCCACGGATCTGTATGACCGGTCCACCGTCGAGCGGTTAACAGGTTGGTTCGGCCGGGTGATCGAGGCGGTCGTGGCCGACGCCTCGGTGGCGGTTGGCGAGGTGTCGCTGCTGGATCGCGG
>NZ_MVHG01000028.1 GCF_002086125.1 Mycobacterium arosiense ATCC BAA-1401 = DSM 45069 | reverse complement strand
CGCCGCCGGTGGAGCCGGATCGCGGGGCGGGCCGGGCGGCGGGGCCAAAGGCATCCGGGTGCCGGCCGTCGGTGTCGGCGCGGCGTGAGATGTCCGCGGTTCTAACAGGATGTCGAGCCCGTAGGCGCCGGCCGCGCCTAGGGCCGCGCTGGCGCCGAGGCCGAGCAGGGCGCGTCGGCTCAAGTCGGGCATGCGGGCCATTATGCCCGGGCCGTTTGGCCGAAATGGCAATGCAGTACCAGTTTGGCTGGCACGATGGCTAGTCGTGACTGCAGCGGTTACTCCAAAAGGAGAACGTCGGCGGTATGCGCTCGTCAGCGCAGCCGCCGAGCTGCTGGCCGAGGGCGGGTTCGAAGCGGTGCGGCACCGGGCGGTCGCGCGCCGGGCCGGATTACCGTTGGCGTCGACCACTTATTACTTTTCGTCTCTCGACGATCTGATCGCCCGCGCCGTCGAACACATCGCGATGATCGAGGTGGCGCAGCTGCGGTCGCGGGTCAGCGCCTTGTCGCGCCGGCGCCGGGGACCCGAGACCATCGCCGAGGTGTTGGCCGACCTGCTCGTCGGCGACGTGTCCGGACCGGGCCGTACCGATCAACTGATCTCGCGCTACGAGCGCCACATCGCGTGCACCCGGCTGCCCGAACTGCGCGAGACGATGCGCCGCAGCCTGCGCCAGCGCGCCGAGGCCGTGGCCGAGGCCATCGAGCGCTCGGGCCGGTCCGTGCACATCGAACTGGTGTGCACGCTGGTGTGCGCGGTCGATGGCTCGGTGGTCTCGGCCCTGGTGGAAGGCCGGGACCCACGCGCGGCGGCGCAGGGCGCGGTGGTCGATCTCATCGAGGTGCTCGCGCCCATCGATCAGCGGCCCGTGGAAATCTGACCGCCGCTACGGGTGGATCGGGTCCA
Organism: Mycobacterium arosiense ATCC BAA-1401 = DSM 45069; assembly: GCF_002086125.1. Taxonomy (GTDB): domain Bacteria; phylum Actinomycetota; class Actinomycetes; order Mycobacteriales; family Mycobacteriaceae; genus Mycobacterium; species Mycobacterium arosiense. Next base: position 53,915 of record NZ_MVHG01000028.1, on the reverse strand, counting down.
CCGGCAGCGACGGCGTCACGATGAAACCGGTGTCGAGGTCGCCGTAGATGGTCACGTCCTGAGGCCTGCGCTGCGCGTACAACGCCACGTAGGCACAGACCACGGCATCGACCGGGTCTTCGGCGCGGCGCAGTTCACTCTTGCGTTGCGCGGCCGTCACGGTGCGGCGCAGCGCGATCCAGCCGTCGTGGCCGGCCACCCGTAGTGGCACCGGGGCCCGGGCCAGTCGCTCGACGCCGTCCATCAGGGCCGACAGCTCGGACTTGAGCCGCTCGACGCTGCGGCCGGGCTTGGCCTTGTACTTCAGGGTGCGCTCGAGGCGGAACAGGGCGACGGTGGCCGCGTGGGGGTAGACCTCGATGGCCCGGCGGGCGGCCGGCGACCGCGGGTCCAGATCCAGGCGCAGCGCCGCGGCCAGCCGGCCCGCACGGGGGCCGGTGACGAATTCGGGCTTGCCGGTGTTGCAGGGGTGGGCGCCGGCCTCGTACTTGCGGAAATCGCGATTGAGGGCGGTCTCGGCGGGACGTTGCCCGGTCGGGTTGTTCACCACCAGCGGCGCATCGAAGGCGACCAGGCAATCGTCCCGCACGTAGGGGCGCAGCGCGGCCAGGATCTCGTCGTCGTCGCGGACCGCGCATACGCTGACCAGGGCGCCGCCGCCGTCGACGACGGCCAGGCCGGTCGGGTTGCGACCCGCCCAGGCGAGGTCGACGCCGGCGAAGTACATCCGCATAGGCTATGGCCGCGACCGTAAGCTGTGTGTTCGTGAGGACCAAGTGAGCATTCCGAATGTGCTGGCGACCCGGTACGCCAGCGCCGAGATGGTCGCGATCTGGTCGCCGGAGGCCAAGGTCATCGGCGAGCGCCGGCTATGGCTGGCGGTGTTGCGCGCGCAGGCCGAACTGGGCGTTGCGGTGCCTTCCGAGGCGATCGCCGACTACGAGCGGGTGATCGAGGATGTCGACCTGGCCTCGATCGCGGCCCGCGAACGGGTGCTGCGCCACGACGTCAAGGCGCGCATCGAGGAATTCAATGCGCTGGCTGGTCACGAGCACGTGCACAAGGGCATGACCAGTCGTGATCTGACCGAGAACGTGGAGCAACTGCAGATCCGGCGTTCGCTGGAACTGGTCTTCGCGCACGGTGTCGCGGTCGCGGCGCGGCTCGCCGAGCGGGCGGTGGCCTATCGCGACCTGGTGATGGCCGGACGCAGCCACAACGTCGCCGCGCAGGCCACCACGCTGGGCAAGAGGTTCGCCTCGGCGGCCCAGGAGACGCTGATCGCTTTGACCAGGCTGCGGGAGCTGATCGACCGTTACCCGCTGCGCGGGATAAAGGGCCCGATGGGCACCTCGCAGGACATGCTCGACCTGCTGGATGGCGACGCGGCCAAGCTCGCCGAGCTCGAACGGCGGGTCGCCGAATTCTTGGGCTTCGCAACGGTATTGACCAGCGTCGGGCAGGTGTATCCGCGTTCGCTGGACCACGACGTGCTCTCCGCGCTGGTGCAGCTGGGCGCCGGCCCGTCGTCGCTGGCGCACACCATCAGGCTGATGGCCGGGCACGAACTGGTCACCGAGGGATTCGCGCCGGGACAGGTCGGTTCGTCGGCGATGCCGCACAAGATGAACACACGCAGCTGCGAACGGGTCAACGGTCTGCAGGTGGTGTTGCGCGGTTACGCGTCGATGGCCGCCGAACTGGCGGGTGCGCAATGGAACGAGGGCGACGTGTTCTGCTCGGTCGTGCGCCGAGTCGCGTTGCCGGACAGCTTCTTTGCCATCGACGGCCAGATCGAGACCTTCTTGACGGTGCTCGACGAATTCGGCGCTTATCCGGCGGTGATCGGTCGCGAGCTCGACCGCTATCTGCCGTTTTTGGCCACCACCAAGGTGTTGATCGCCGCGGTGCGCGCCGGCGTGGGCCGCGAAGCCGCCCATCACGTGATCCGCGAACACGCGGTGGCCACCGCGCTGGCGATGCGCGAGCACGGCGCAGAGCCTGACTTGCTGGACCGGCTGGCCGCCGACGAGCGGCTGCCGCTGGACCGGGCGGCGCTGGACGCGGCGCTGGCCGACAAGCAGGCGTTCACCGGCGCCGCGGGCGACCAGGTGGACGAGGTGGCTGCGCAGGTGGAGGAGCTGGTGAACCGTTACCCGGACGCGGCAAAGTACGCCCCGGGTGCGATCCTGTGACGCCGGCCGGCGAGCTCGCGAAGATCGACTTAACCGATCTGGACAACTTCGCCAACGGATTTCCGCACCGGCTGTTCGCCATCCATCGGCGCGAGGCGCCGGTGTACTGGCACTCGCCGACCGACAACACCCCCGACGGTGAAGGCTTCTGGTCGGTCGCCACTTACGCGGAAACGCTTGAGGTGCTCAAGGATCCGGTGACCTATTCGTCCGTCACCGGTGGCACCCGACCCCATGGCGGGACGTTGTTGCAGGACCTGGCGATCGCCGGTCAGGTGCTCAACATGATGGACGATCCGCGGCATTCACAGATTCGGCGACTGGTCAGCTCCGGCCTGACGCCGCGAATGATCGCCTCCGTCGAAAACGACCTGCGCAGCCGGGCGCGGCGGCTGTTGGACGCGGTGGTCCCGGGTGAGCCGTTCGACTTCCTGGTCGATATCGCCGCCGAGCTCCCGATGCAGATGATCTGCATCCTGCTGGGCGTTCCTGAATCCGAACGGCATTGGCTGTTCGAGGCCATCGAACCGCAATTCGATTTCGGTGGTTCGCGCAAGGCGTCCCTGTCGCAGCTCTCTGTCGAAGAGGCCGGGTCGCGGATGTATGAGTACGGCCAGCGGCTGATCGCAGCCAAGCGTGCAAACCCGACCGACGACATGTTGTCGGCGGTGGCCAACGCGATGCTTGATGACTCGGAAGGTGATCACAGATCGGCCCTGTCCGACCTCGAGCTGTACCTGTTCTTCAGTCTCTTGTTCAGCGCCGGCGCGGAGACCACCCGCAACGCGGTCGCCGGCGGCCTGCTGGCGCTGGCCGATCACCCGGACCAAATGCGGTCACTGCGCGGCGACCTCGGGGCACTGCCTACGGCCGTCGAGGAAATGGTGCGGTGGACGTCGCCGTCGCCCTCCAAGCGGCGCACCGCCACCCGCGACGTCACGCTGGGCGGCCAGTCGATCGAGGCCGGGCAGAAGATACAGATCTGGGAAGGCTCGGCCAATCGCGACGCCGGTGTGTTCGAGCGTGCCGACGAATTCGATATCACTCGAAAGCCCAACCCACACTTGGGCTTCGGACAGGGTGTGCACTATTGCCTGGGCGCCAATCTGGCCCGGCTGGAGCTGCGGGTGCTGTTCGAAGAGCTGCTGTCCCGGTTCGGCGGGGTGCGGGTCGTCCGGCCGGTCGAATGGGCCCGCAGCAATCGGCACACCGGCATTCGCCACCTCGTCGTGGAGCTCAACGAAGAGCCGTGACGATCCGGCTCGCCGATGTCGACCCCGCACCCGATGTGTTCGCGGCGGTGATGGCGACGGGAATCTTGTCGATCGGCGCGCGCAATCACGGGTACCGGTTGATCAGCGACACCGTGGGCGTCATCGCCAGCCTCGGGCTCTTGTTTCTGGTTGCCCTGGTCGTGCTGAAGGCGTGCGGCCCGGGCCAGGGGCTGCGCTGGGATCTGACCGATCCCGACGTCACTCTGCGACTGATCACCTTCGTGGCCGCCTGCGCGGTGATCGACACCCGCTTGTCGTCCAACGTGTGGGTGGTGCGGGTGCTCGGCGCCCTCTGCCTGACATCCTGGCTGATGCTGATCCTGTTCAGCGCGCGAAACATGTTGGCGCACCGATGGACGGAGCTGCGCGACCGGGCACACGGCGCCTGGCAACTGGGCAGCGTGGGGACCTCGGGCCTGGCGATCGTGATCGCCCGGGCGGCCCGGCAGACCGGCCATCACTGGTGGCTGGCGGTGGCCGTGGCGGGATGGGTGGTGGCGCTGTGCGTCTACGGCCTGATGACCTGGCTGACGATGTGGCGGGTGGTCAACGAACGGCAGGACCGGGACGGCTTTGAACCCGACACGTGGATCCTGATGGGCGGCATGGCGATTGCGACGCTGGCCGGCGACAACATCCATGCGGTGGCTCCCGCCTGGATGGCGGGGCCGGTGCGGGTGGTCACCATAGTGACCTGGGTGGCGGCCACGCTGTGGATACCACCGCTGATTTACTTCGCGTTGCACCGCATCAGGCGGCATCCCAACATGCTGCAGTTCGCCGGTGCGTGGTGGGCGTTCGTATTCCCGTTGGGCATGTACTCCGCGGCCAGTTTTGCCATGGCGGTCGAGATCGGCCAGCGATCGTTGCTCACCGTTTCGCTGGTGTTTTTCTGGGATGCATTGGCGGCGTGGCTTGTTGTGGTCGTCGCCGGGCTGCTGCTGTTAGCGCGGGCGCTGCTCCTAAGCCCCGCGGACCGCGATACCGGCCGACCGTAGTTCGAGCGCGACCAGCGCGCCGATGGTCACCGGATCCTCACGGCGCCACCCGCCCACCGGATCCGCGCTGACGGCCATCAGTTTCCGGGCCGGGCGGTTGGTCAGCGCCCGCAGCGCCAGCAATTGCGTTCCGGCCGGCGTCGCGGCCAGCGCGGTCACCGTCAACTTGCGCCGAAAGAACCGAAGCCGCAGAAAAAACCACGGGAGCACCGCGATGAGGATCGGGACCGCGACGACCGCCATCGCCAGCAGCACGGCGAGCCAGCTGGCCGCCGTGTCCAGATCGTGGCCCGCGCCCGCGATGTCCAGCGCTGCATGACTGGCGGAGTTGAGCGGCTTGCTGACCGTGTCGCCCACCACCGGAATGTGCTGGGCCCCGTGGCCGGCGGACGCGAGGTTGCCGGCGATGCCGTTGGCGCCGCTCTCGACCTGCCGCCCGGCGTCGGCAATGGTGGCGATGGCGTCGTAGACGGCAAGCCCGACGAGCAGCCAGAGCAGCGTCCACACGACGGCGGCGAGGTCGCTGAGCAGCTGGACGGCCAGCCGGGCCGGCCTGGTGGAGTAGGGCAGAAACCGCGGTGTCATAGCCCCGATCCCAGCACAAACCCGGTTTGCAGGCGCCCGATAGGCTGACCGGATGCCCGCACTGTCCAACTATCAGCATTTGGCCAGCGGCAAGGTCCGCGAGCTGTATCGCGTCGATGACGACCATCTGCTGCTGGTCGCCACGGACCGGATCTCGGCCTACGACTTCGTCCTGGACAGCACCATCCCGGACAAGGGCCGCATTCTCACCGCGATGAGCGTCTTCTTCTTCGGCCTGGTCGACACCCCCAACCATTTGGCCGGGCCGCCCGACGATCCGCGCATCCCCGACGAGGTCCGGGGCCGCGCGCTGGTGGTGCGTCAGCTCGACATGCTTCCGGTGGAATGCGTGGCGCGCGGCTATTTGACCGGCTCGGGGCTGCTGGACTACCAGGCGACCGGAAAGGTCTGCGGCATCACCCTGCCGCCCGGATTGGTCGAAGCCAGCAGGTTCGCCGAGCCGCTGTTCACCCCGGCGACGAAAGCCGCACTGGGTGATCACGACGAGAACATCTCATTCGCGCGGGTGATCGAGATGGTCGGTGCCGTACCCGCCAACCAACTTCGTGACCGCACCCTGCAGATCTACGTTCAGGCCGCCGACCACGCGCTCCGGAAGGGAATCATCATCGCGGACACCAAGTTCGAATTCGGCACCGACCGCGACGGCAACCTGCTGCTGGCCGATGAAATCTTCACCCCGGATTCGTCGCGGTATTGGCCGGCCGACGAGTATCAGGTCGGCGTCGTTCAGAACAGCTTCGACAAACAGTTCGTCCGCAACTGGCTGACCGGCCCCGAGTCCGGCTGGGACCGCCACGGTTCGCAGCCCCCGCCGCCACTGCCGCGAGGCATCATCGAGGCCACTCGCGGCCGCTATATCGAGGCCTACGAACGAATCTCCGGCTTGAGCTTCGACGACTGGATCGGTCCCAGCGCATGACCGAAACGCACTTAAACACGTCGGTGCCCCCCGTCGCCAAGCGGGTGGAGAGTCGGCGCGAGCATCACGGCGACGTCTTCATCGACCCGTATGAGTGGCTGCGCGAAAAGACCAACCCCGAAGTCATCGCCCATCTCGAGGCGGAAAACGCCTACGTCGACCAGATGACCGCGGACCTCGAGCCGCTGCGGCAGCAGATTCTCGCCGAGATCAAGGCGCGCACCAAGGAGACGGATCTGTCGGTGCCCACTCGCCAGGGCCAGTGGTGGTACTACGCGCGCACCTACGAAGGCAAGCAGTACCGCGTCCAGTGCCGTTGTCCGATAAGCGGATCCGACGACTGGGACCCGCCGATCCTGGATGAATGCACCGAGATCCCTGGCGAGCAGGTCCTGCTCGACTCCAACGCCGAGGCCGAGGGCCACGAATTCTTCTCCCTGGGCGCCGCGACGGTGAGCCTGGATGGAAACCTGCTGGCGTATTCGGTCGATACTCTCGGCGATGAACGTTACACGTTGCGGTTCAAGGACTTACGTACCGGCGAGCTGTACCCGGACGTGATCACTGACATCGGGGCGGGCGCGACCTGGGCCGCCGACAACCGCACCGTCTACTACCTGACCCTGGATGCCGCCCACCGTCCCGACAAAGTGTGGCGGTATCGGGTGGGCTCGGGGGCAAAGCCGGAGCTGGTCTATCACGAGGCCGACGAAAAGTATTGGTTGGGCGTGGGTCTGACGCGCAGCGAGGCCTATGTCTTCATCGCCTCGGGATCCTCGATCACCTCGGAGTATCGCTACGCCGACGCCGCCGATCCGCAGGCACCGTTCACGGTCGTGCTGCCGCGCCGCGAGGGAGTCGAGTACGCGATCGAGCACGCGGTGATCGGCGGGCAGGACCGGTTCTTGATCCTGCACAACGACGGCGCGGTCAACTTCACCCTCGCCGAGGCGCCGGTCAGTGATCCGACACAGCAGCGCACCCTGATACCGCACCGCGACGACGTCCGGCTCGACGGGGTGGACGCCTTCGCCGGCCACCTCGTCGTCGGCTATCGGCGGGAGGCGCTGCCCCGGCTGCAGCTGTGGCCCATCAACGCCGACGGCACGTATGGTCGGCCCGAAGAGATTTCCTTCGACTCCGAGCTGATGACGTCCGGGCTGGCCGGCAATCCTAACTGGGATGCACCCAAGCTGCGGATCAGGGCGGGATCCCTGGTGATTCCGGCGCGCGTCTATGACATCGACCTCGCCACCGGTGAGCGCACGCTGCTGCGCGAGCAACCCGTGCTCGGCGGCTATCGGCCCGACGACTATGTGGAGCGGCGTGACTGGGCCGTTGCCGACGACGGAACCCGGATCCCGGTGTCCGTCGTGCACCGCGCCGATATCGAATTCCCGGCACCCGCATTGCTTTACGGCTATGGCGCCTACGAGCTGTGCACCGACCCGAGCTTCTCCATTCCCCGGTTGTCGCTGCTGGACCGCGGCATGGTGTTCGCGATCGCCCATGTGCGTGGCGGCGGCGAAATGGGCCGGCTGTGGTACGAGCACGGCAAGCTCTTGGAGAAGAAGAACACCTTCACCGACTTCGTCGCGGTTGCAAGGCATTTGGTGGACTCCGGCGTCACCCGGCCGCATCAGCTGGTCGCGTTGGGAGGTAGCGCCGGCGGGTTGTTGATGGGCGCGGTGGCCAACCTGGCGCCGGAGCTCTTCGCCGGAATTCTCGCGCAGGTCCCGTTCGTCGACCCGCTGACCACCATCTTGGATCCGTCCCTTCCGCTGACCGTCACCGAGTGGGACGAATGGGGAAACCCATTGGCGGACAAGGAAGTCTATGCATACATGAAGTCCTATTCGCCGTATGAGAACGTGCAGGCCAAGCGGTACCCGGCGATCTTGGCGATGACGTCGCTCAACGATACGAGGGTTTATTACGTGGAGCCGGCCAAGTGGGTTGCGGCGCTGCGGCACGCCAACCGCGACGGCAGCCCGGTGCTGTTGAAGACCCAGATGAACGCCGGGCATGGCGGCGTCAGTGGCCGCTACAAGGCGTGGGAGGAGACGGCCTTCCAGTACGCGTGGCTGTTGGCTGTCGCCGGGGCTTACGGCGACGGCCACGGCCAAGAAGACAACCTGCATGTCGACAAGCAGCAATAGCCGGATCGTCGGATTCGGGCCGATCGAGCATCCCTGCGCATAAGGTTGGCCGGAACATGGGCGAGCATCAGCCAGGCACACGGCCTAGACCAGCCAGCTCGCCGGCAGCGACAAAGCCGTTGCTGGGTGTTCGGCGCTATTCGTCGATCGTCGGTTCCGGTCGTCTTCTCGGCAGGAACACCGCCGGCACGAGCGTGAACGCCACCAACGCGACAGTCAGCCCAGACGCCACCGTGAAGGCGTGTGAAAGGCCGTGCAACAGGATGTCCGCCAGGTCGGGTGGCACGGCCTGCCGTGGGATCGCCGAGGGATCAACGGGCGACCCCGGCCTACTTCCCTGTTGAGGCGCCGCCAGCTTGCTGGCCGCAATGATGTTGTCATTGCGATTGAGCTGATTGGTCAGCACCACTGCCACCAAGGCGGCGCCGATAGACCCACCGAATTGCTGGTTAACGGTGACCAGCGTCGTCCCGCGAGCGACTTGATGCGGGGCCAGCGACTGCATCAGCGCCGCAGAAAGCGGTGTTGTTATGCACCCCACGCCCAGTCCGACGATCGTCAGGCCTGCCAGTAGTGCCGGCGCGTAATCGACCTGCCGGGCGATTCCCCACGTGAAGATCCCCAGACCTGCGGCCATCACAGGGAGTCCAATAAGCACTATCTTGCCGGGGCCGCGTTTGTCCGTGAGGGCACCGGCGAGTGGCAGGGTCACCATCGCGCCTAGTCCTACCGGCGCCAGATGCAGACCGGACTGCATGGGAGTCTGCTGCAAAACCAGCTGAAAGTAGGTCGGTATCAGCAGTGTGGCACCTACCGAGGCGGCGGCGAAAACCAGCAGCGTCACGTTGACCTCGGTCACCACCGGATTCTTGAACAGCCGCAGGTCGATGAGCGGGTGATCCGAGCGATACCACGCATGCAAGACAAACGCAGATATCAACGCCAGGCCGGTGATCCCGGGTATCAACACGTAGCGGTCGGCAATCGTGTGTCTTCCCGGGATGGACGACACCCCGCACAGAAATATCGTTACTCCAGGCGAGAGCAGCAGGAGGCCGATGATGTCGAGCTTTTCCGAGGGAGCCGGGCGGTCTTTAGTGAACAGGATTGCAGCGAGGGAAAATGTGGCAACCCCGATCGGAATGTTGACCAGGAAGATCCACTTCCAGCCGTAGGAGTCGATAAGCCAGCCGCCCAATATCGGCCCACCGATCGGGCCGAGCAGAATCGGGATTCCTCCGATAGCCATCAGACGGCCCACCCGCTTCGGACCGGCCTCGCGGGTGAGTATCACCCAACTCAGCGGCAGTAGCATACCGCCACCGACGCCCTGCAGCACCCGAAATAGAATCAGCAGCAATATATTCGGCGCGACCGCGCACAGCAGTGAACCCACCGTGAACGCCACCACCGAACCCATGAAAAGTCGTTTGGTGCCAAACCGATCGGCTGCCCACCCTGTGACCGGGATCACGGTTGCGAACGCCAACATGTAGCCCGCGATCGTCCACGACACGACGGTCGGGGTCGAACCGAACTGGGCGATGAAAGTGCGTTGCGCGACAGCGACGACGGTGTTGTCGAGAATCGCCATGATGCAGGCCAATCCGCACACCCCTGCGATGCGCAGCAGCGCGGAGTCTAGCTTGTCCGGGTAGGCGAGTTCATCCGTATCGGGTTGTCCGGTGGGAGAAGCGATGGGTACCGGATCCAAGGACGAGCCGGAGTAGGCCTTCTGCATGGTGTTGCCGAGCATAACGATATCGGTACCCGTCCGCTGAAGCTTTTAGGCGTTTGCGTTCGGCAAGAATTCAAGCTGCTGCCCGCGAGCATTTTTCCAGTGCCGGTTGACCTCATCCTACCGAGCACGTCTACCAGGACATTTATACCGGCCTCCGCTAGCCGACCCATCCACCCGCGGTGGGACCCGCGTTATTCGCCGGCGGTTTCGCTCGCGGGTTTTTTGGGCAGAAACCACGCCGGAATGAAGGTGCAAACCACCAGCACGACGGCGACTACGAATACCGCCGTGTACGCGTGGGAAAGATCGTGCGACACATGGCTCCAAAACCCCGGGACGAGCGACTGGCGGGGTAGCGCGGTCTGGTCAACCGGTACCCCGTGGGCGGCCGCCTTCTGGTTCAGCGCGGCAAGCTTGTTCGCTGCGACGATGTCGGGGCTGCGGTTGAACTGATTCGTCAGGATCATCGACATCAGCGCGGTTCCCACCGAGCCGCCCACCTGATGGCTGACGCTCATCAGCGTCGTTCCCCGGGCGATCTGGTGGGGCGCCAGCGCCTGCACCGACGCCACCGAAAGCGGCATCATGGTGCAGCCCATCCCGAGGCCCATGATCGCCAGGCCGACCAGCAGCGTCGGCAGATAGTGGGCCTGGGTGGCCACCCCGAGGGCGAAGGCGCCCAGGCCGGCGGTGATCAGCGCAATCCCGACCAGCACGATCTTGCCCGGCCCCTGCCGGTCCACCAGCGGACCGGTCAGCCGCATGGTCAGCATGGCGCCCAGCCCCTGCGGGATCATGTGCACGCCCGCCTGCATCGGCGTTTGGTGCAGCACCTGCTGAAAATAGCTCGGGAGCAGCAGGCCGGCGCCGAAGAACGCCCCGGCGAAGACCAGCATCGTCACGTTGGCGTGGGTGAGCACGGGATTGCGGAACAGCCGCAGATCTATCAGGGGATGATCGGCGTGATGCCAGGCGTGCGCGACGAAGCCCGCGATCAATGCCAGGCCGATCATCGCCGGTATCACGACGTGGCGGTCGGCCACGGTGCCCCGGCCCGGGACCGAGGACACCGCGAACAGGAACATCGCCAGGCCCGGCGAGAGCAACAGCACGCCGACGGCGTCGAAGGTTTCCGAGCGCGCCGGATGATCGCGCGGGAACACGATGGCGGCCAGCGCGACGGTAACGACTCCGATCGGCACGTTGATCAGAAAAATCCACCGCCAGCTCAAGGTGTCGATCAGCCAGCCGCCCAGGATCGGCCCGCCGATCGGTGCGAGCAGCATCGGGATACTCAGGATCGACATCAGGCGCCCGAGCCGTCCCGGGCCCGCTTCGCGGGTCAGAATCATGAATCCCAACGGCAGCAGCATGCCGCCGCCGATTCCCTGCACCATCCGAAAGGCGATGAGCTGCAGGATGTTTGACGCGACCGCGCACAGCAGCGAGCCCAGGATGAAGGCCACCACCGAACCGATGAACAGGCGTTTGGTGCCGAACCGGTCGGCGGCCCACCCGGTTATCGGGATCACGGTCGCCAAGGCGAGCGTGTAGCCGGTCATCGTCCAGGCCACGACGGCCTGCGAGGACGCGAACTGATCGATGAAGGTTCGTTGGGCGACGCTGACGACCGTGACGTCCAGAATCGCCATCACCGTGGCCAGAATGCACACGCCGGAGACCCGCAACAGCGCGGCATCGAGCTTGTCGGGATATACCCGTTCCTCGACACCCGGCCGCCCGGCGGGGGCGTGGGGCGGCGGCGTCTTGGCCGCCGCGTACGAGGCCTCATCCATGGCGTTGCTTAGCATATCGAACTGATCACCCGGCCCCACGGTTGCGCCACTCGCGGTCGCGGGGGTTCGCCCGGCCGCCGAGATCAGTTAGCCCGCCGGGGCGCACGCATATACGCCTGCTGTCTGCGTGTCCTTCACCATCCCGACACTTGGGATCGGCAAACTGCTGGTGTGTCTGGAAAATTGATCGTCTCGGTCTCGGGGATCGGTGAACGCACCCTGCCCGACGTCGAGGCGTTCTGCGCGCAAATGGATGCCCGCAAGGTACCGGTGTCGTTACTCGTGGCTCCTCGCCTGTCCGGCGACTACCGGCTCGACCACGACCCGAAAACCGTCGAGTGGCTGACCACCCGACGCGCCGGCGGTGACGCCATCGTGCTGCACGGCTACGACGACGCGGCCACCAAGAAGCGCCGCGGCGAGTTCGCGATCCTGCGGGCGCACGAGGCCAATCTGCGATTGATGGCCGCCGACCGGGTGCTCGAGCATCTCGGGCTGCGCACCCGGCTGTTCGCGGCGCCCGGCTGGGTGGTGTCGCCGGGTGTTGTCAAAGCGTTGCCGGGCAACGGATTTCGGTTGCTGGCCGATCTGCATGGAATCACCGACCTGGTCCGCCATACCACGGTCCGCGCCCGAGTGCTCGGCATCGGCGAAGGCTTCCTCACCGAGCCGTGGTGGTGCCGGATGGTGGTGCTGTCCGCCGAACGGATCGCTCGGCGCGGCGGTGTCGTGCGGGTCGCGGTCGCGGCTCGTCACCTGCGGAAATCCGGGCCGCTGCAGGCGATGGTGGACGCGGTCGACCTGGCATTGATGCACGGTTGCACCCCCAGCGTGTACCGCTGGGATCAGCGCAGGGCCGTGCTCGACGCCGCCTGAGGCAGCGACCGCCTGACCTGCTCGTCGGGACGCTACCCTGGTCCGACATGAGCGATTCTTCGGTTGCGGGGTTCCACGCTGATGCCATCGTCGTCGGAGCGGGACTGGCCGGCCTGGTCGCCGCCTGCGAACTGGTGGATCGCGGCTTGCGGGTGCTCGTCGTCGACCAGGAGAACAGCGCCAACCTGGGGGGCCAGGCGTTCTGGTCCTTCGGCGGGCTGTTCTTCGTCGACAGCCCCGAGCAGCGCCGGTTGGGGATTCGCGACAGCCATGAATTGGCGTTGCAGGACTGGCTGGGCACGGCGGCGTTCGACCGGCCCGAGGATTATTGGCCACGCCAATGGGCCCATGCCTATGTCGATTTCGCCGCGGGGGAGAAACGCAGTTGGTTGCGTTCGCGGGGGCTCAAGCTTTTCCCGTTGGTGGGCTGGGCGGAGCGCGGCGGGTATGGCGCGCAGGGGCATGGCAATTCGGTTCCCCGCTTTCACATCACCTGGGGCACCGGGCCCGCGCTGGTGGAGATTTTCGCCCGGCAGTTGCGCGACCGCTCATCGGTGCGGTTCGCGCACCGCCATCAGGTGGACGAGTTGATCGTCGAGGGCGAGGCGGTGACGGGCGTGCGAGGCACCGTGCTCAAGCCATCGGCCACCCCGCGGGGTGTCGCGTCGTCGCGAAAAGCGGTAGGACAGTTCGAATTTCGTGCCGACGCCGTGATCGTCACCAGTGGCGGCATCGGGGCCAATCACGAACTGGTGCGCAAGAATTGGCCCAAACGCATGGGCCGCGTCCCCGAGCAATTGCTGAGCGGGGTGCCGGCCCATGTCGACGGCCGGATGATCGGCATTGCGCAACGGGCCGGCGCGCGGGTGATCAACCCCGACCGCATGTGGCACTACGTCGAGGGCATCACCAACTACGATCCGGTGTGGCCGCTGCATGGCATCCGCATCATCCCCGGCCCGTCCTCGCTGTGGCTCGATGCGAACGGCAACCGGTTGCCGGTGCCGCTGTATCCGGGCTTCGACACGCTGGGCACCTTGGAGTACATCACCAAATCGGGATTCGACTACACCTGGTTTGTGTTGAACGCCAAAATCATTGAAAAGGAGTTTGCGCTCTCCGGGCAGGAGCAGAATCCCGATCTGACCGGGCAGAGCATTCGGGAGTTGCTGCGCAATCGGGCCAGTTCCGGGCCGCCGGCGCCGGTGCAGGCGTTTGTCGACCGGGGCGTCGACTTCGTCAGCGCGAACTCCTTGCGCGACTTGGTGTCCGCGATGAACAAGCTGCCCGATGTGCAGCCGCTGGACTATGCCACGGTGGAGGCCGAGGTCACCGCGCGGGATCGGGAGGTCGCCAACAAGTTCAGCAAGGACGGGCAGATCACGGCGATCCGCGCCGCCCGCAACTATCTGGGTGATCGGCTGGGACGGGTGGTGGCCCCGCACCGGCTGACCGATCCGAAGGCGGGGCCGATGATCGCGGTCAAGCTGCATATCCTGACCCGAAAAACGCTGGGCGGCATCGAAACCGACCTGGCATCGCGGGTGCTCAAGGCCGACGGCACGCCACTGACCGGTCTGTACGCCGCCGGCGAGGTGGCCGGATTCGGGGGCGGGGGTGTGCACGGCTACCGCGCGCTGGAGGGCACCTTTCTGGGCGGCTGCATCTTCTCCGGCCGTGCCGCCGGCCGCGGCGCCGCCGACGACATCACCTAGGCCCTCCGCGAGGCCAACCCCGCTAGAACGTGACGGCGTCTTCTTCGGGCAGCACCTGGAAGTCGGTGCAGGTCATCTCGGTGAGCCGTCCGTAGTAGATGCCTCGCGCGTCCGGGGCGATGATCCCCTGGTGTATCGGGACGGCACGCTGCGGAGCCACCGCGCGTAGGTAATCGACCGCCTCGGACACCTTCATCCACGGCGCGGCCGCGGGCGTGGCCAAGACGTCGACCGGCTCGTCGGGCACGAACAGCGCGTCACCGGGATGCATCAACCGGGCGCGATGGTCGGCGTCGCCCACCAGAAACGAGATGTTCTCTATTACAGGGATTTCCGGGTGGATGACCGCGTGCTTGCCGCCGGCGGCGCGGACGGTAAGTTCACCGATGTGCAGCTCGTCGCCGACATGGACCTCCCGGCAGGGCGCGCCCAGTTGCGCGGTGGTTTGCGGGTCGGCGTAAAGCGCCGCATCCGGATTGCCCTCGAGCAACGCCGGCAGCCGTTTGGTGTCGACATGGTCGGGATGCTGATGGGTGATCAAGATGGCGGTCAAGCCGGTGATCCCCTCGAAGCCGTGCGCGAAGGTACCGGGGTCAAAGAGCACGCGGGTTTGGTCGAACTCGGCAAGTAGGCACGAATGGCCGAAATGCGTCAGTTGCATAACTACGATTGTGCCTTGATGGACAAGCTGCCGATGCGCGTGATCCTGGCCACGATGCTGGTCGCCGGCAGTTTCGCAGTTGCTCTGGTGGTCGTCATTCCTGCGCACGCCGACCCCGAGACTTGCCCGGGGCTGTGCGACCGGATCCCGAACACCGCGTGGATCAACCAGCATGCGGTGCCGCTGGACGCGGTATACCATTGGCCCGCGCTGGCCGGCCAGGCGGTGCAGACGACCGGTTCGGTCCCCGGGCCGCGGTTCCGGTTCGAGGAGCTGTGCGCGGCGCCGGCGATACCGCAGGACCCCCGCGACTCGGCCGTGGCGGCACGCTCGACGGTCCAGCATCCCGACGGGCAATGGCAACTACAAGCCCAGATCCTGCACTGGCGGGGGGACACGGCCCGAGGTGGCGCGACCGCGGCTGCGGCGTTCAGCAATGCCGTCGCCGCGCTGCGGGCCTGCCAGCAGCGCGCACCACAGGAGTCACCGTCGCTGACCAGCGACGAGACGAACCGAATGGCCGCCGTGATCAGCGGGCCGGTGGTGATGCACACCTATCTGTTCGCCCACCCGGCCAGCAGCACGATCAGCGAGGTCACGCTCTGGTCGACCGCCCCGCCGCAGGTGTCCTGGCCGGCCATGGCGGACGATCCGGTGCTGGGCGCCATGAGCGCACCGCTGTGCGAGGCCTACATCGCCTCGTGCCCGTAACCGCGAGCTGCGCTTTTCGCCGGTAGAGTTGGCGCGGAAACCAACTTCGTCAAAAGGAGCGCCGGTGGCCCGGGTGATCGTAAGCGTGATGCCCAAAGCGGAGATCCTCGACCCGCAGGGGCAGGCGATTGTCGGCGCGCTGGGCCGCCTCGGACATCCGGGAATCTCGGAAGTGCGGCAGGGCAAACGCTTTGAGCTCGAAGTCGACGACAGCGTCGATGATTCGGCGCTCGCCGAGATTGCCGAAACGCTGCTGGCGAACACCGTAATCGAAGACTGGAATATCAGCCGGGAGACGCAGTGACGGCACGCATCGGGATCATCACCTTCCCCGGAACGCTCGACGACGTGGACGCCGCGCGTGCGGCGCGCCGCGTCGGAGCCGAGCCGGTCAGCCTCTGGCACGCCGACGCCGATCTCAAGAGCGTCGACGCCGTGGTGGTGCCCGGCGGCTTCTCCTACGGCGACTACCTGCGGGCCGGTGCGATCGCCAGGTTTGCCCCGGTGATGACCGAGGTGGTGGACGCCGCACGGCGCGGCCTGCCGGTGTTGGGCATTTGCAACGGTTTTCAGGTGCTCTGTGAGGCGGGTCTGTTGCCCGGAGCGCTGACGCGGAACGTGGGTCTGCACTTCATCTGTCGCGACGTGTGGCTGCGGGTGGTCTCCACCTCGACGGCATGGACGTCGCGCTTCGAGCCCGACGCCGACCTGCTGGTCCCGCTGAAATCCGGCGAAGGACGCTACGTGGCGCCCGCCGAGGTGATCGAGGAGCTCGAGGGCGAGGGCAGGGTGGTGTTCCGCTACCACGAAAACGCCAACGGCTCGCTGCACGACATCGCCGGGGTGAGCTCCGCCAACGGCCGCGTGGTGGGTCTGATGCCACACCCCGAGCATGCCATCGAAGCCCTCACCGGGCCGTCGGATGACGGCCTGGGCCTGTTCTATTCGGTGCTCGACGGCGTGCTGGCCGGCTGAGCGGAAACGGCTGCGGCATCACGCAATTCGGCGAAGGACGCGCCGATGGCATCGGTGGCCTCGTGCGGGTCGTTGAACGTCCGGTCGTCGGTGAGCACCGCGACCGAGCCGGTCGACGTAACTCCACACGGTGATGTTGACCGGGGCGCCGGGAGACAGCACGCCGGTGGAGTAGATCTCGGTGACGGCCGCGCCACCGAAGTGGCCCCGTTCGCGCGGGCCCACCACGCTGGACACCGCGACGTTCATCAGCTTGTTCGGGGCATCGCGCAGGCCCAGCCATCGAAACGCGGCGGGGGCGAAGGCGGTCGGCAGGTAGGCCATCATTTTTCCGTAGAGCTGTGGGCCCAGGATTTCGTGGTCCTCCTTGGCGATCCCGGTGGCCAGCGCGACCAGCCGGGCCCGCTCCACGGGGTCGGCGACGTGGACGGGCAACGAGATCATCAGCCCGCTGGTCTCGTTGCCGGTGATCCGGTCGGATTTGTCGGTGGCCGTCGGCTCGATCGGCGCCCAAGAGACCCAGCTGTTCCTGACCCGCGGCAATTGGTTGGCCCGCAGGCTCGAACAGTGGCGGCCTATCGGGAGTATCTCGGGGGCGCGATACGCGCCAGGCCGGGCGAGCCGTGCCCGGATGCATCGCCGGTTTCCTCGCTCGTCGGGACTTCAGCCGGCGTCGCGCAGCAATGACCGCTGCCTAAAAGGCGGTTCGAGGGGCGGGCTCAGTTCCTCAAAGAGCTCGGTGGCGTCCGCGACGGTCCGGTCGACGAAGGACGCGAAATCGTCGAACGAGACGTCGTTTCGGACCCATTGCGACTTACGCGCCACCACGCCGATCCGCTGCGGATCCGACGAGCCGTGCACGATCGCGGTGACGTGGCGGTCAAGACGATTCCACCTGTCGGTGAAGTACGTCAGCCAGGGGCGGTCGGCCGCCGGGAAGTAGCACCCGGGGCTGACGCGGATGATCAACACGTCGTCATGCGCGGGCGAAATCTCGAAGTGGATGTGCAGGCGCCGCGGAGCGCTGGTGACGAAGAAGTAGTCGCCGTCGTGGTGGCCACGAAAATAGCGCCGCCCGCGGGTGCGCAGGTAGCGTTCGACCAGGTTCGCGCACAGCTGCTCATTCGTCATGAGTCGATGTTGCGGCCGACGGCTTTGCGAATGCTTGGAGCCAGGCGATGCGGTACCGAAGAATTCGTTGAGAATTCGCTGAGTGCCGTTACGCCTGCTCGCGCCGTTCCACGATGCCGGCGCCGGGGTTGGGCACCGTGCGCGGCAACGTGACCGAAAACCTGTATCGCTCAGGGCGATAATGGAATTCGACCACCTCGAGGGGCTTGCCGTCGTGGCCGTAGCTGGTGCGTTCGAGAACCAGCACGGGTGAACCCAGCGGCAGGTTGAGGGCGCCGGCCACTTCCAGCGATGCGCCGGCCGCGTGAATCTCATAGTTGGCCCGGGCGACGGGGATCTCGAGCCGCCGCTCCCACATGGTGTAGGTGCTTTCCATCGCCTGCGCGGTCTGCTCGTCGGTCGCGCTCTTCAACAGCGGCTCCACGGCCTTGCCCAATCCTGTTGGCAGGTAGGCGATCATCAAGGCGAGGGGCTGATCGCCGTCACGGAACCGCCTGTGCACACAGAGGACTTTGGACAGGCCGAGCGTTTCGGCGATCCGCTGCGGCGCGTCTTCGACGCGGTGCGACAAGACGTCGACGTTCGGCGTGATCCCGGAGCCGGCCAGAACCTCGGTGATGGTGCGCACGCCGGGTCCGAGTTCCTGTTTGACCGGGTTGGCCACGAAGGTGCCCAGGCCCTGCTTTCGTACCAGCCATCCTTGGCGTTCGAGCAGCCCGACCGCCGCCCGCACGGTAACCCGGCTCACGCGGGTGCGGTCGACGAGTTCTCGCTCGGTGGGCAATCGCGCGCCGCGGGGCAGGCGCTGTTTGACGATCGCCGCCTTGAGGGCCTCGGCGAGCTGGGTGCTGGCCGGCACACTGCCGCGGGATATCCGGAGGTCGGCAACGTTGAGATCCAGCTGGTCGGGGGCCATGAGATGTATTAAAACGTTTCGTGTCGCCGGGGTAAAGGCGGTATGGATCTGGCCCGCTACGGCCGGTCGAGGTCGATCCGCACCGTCAGCAGATCGGTGCCCAGTGCGCGCACCAGAGAGCTGTTGAACCGTGGCAGGACGGCCAATCGGGCAACCGGGTCATCCTCGGGTAGCAGCGCAGCGGTCCCCGGTCGCCAGCGGCCGCGAATTCGGATGCGAACGCGGTTGTCGGCCTTGATGTTTCGAACGTAATCCGCCGCCTCGCCGTGGTCGGATACCAGCCAGAACGCTCTGCCCTCGCGCCGTCCCCCCACCGGTGTGCGTCGTGCCCGCCCGCTGACCCGGCCGGTGGTCTCCAGCAGCACCTGGGTGGGCAGACGCCGGGTGACCGGGTTGGCAATGTACCGATGAAATCGGCTGACCCAGCGGCGTTTGCGGTTGGGGAGAAGTCCAGTCATGCTCATGGTCCTCAGCATTGTCGAGACTACTGGTCTCGTCAATATGTCGCGCTAGCCTGCAGCTGTGACGGTGAACCGACGGGTGCATACGGGCAGCCGACGCAATGAGGCGGCCGAGCGGGCAATCCTGAACGCTGCCGCGGACTTGTTAACCGCCGCGGGCGGGGATGTCCAGATCACGGTGTCCGCCATCGCCGAGCGGGCAGGCGTAGGCAAACAGACGATCTACCGCTGGTGGCCGTCGAAAAGCGCGGTGCTGCTCGATGCGATGGTGCGCCGCGCGCAGCAAGCCGCGCCGATACCGGACACCGGGCGCCTGGACGGTGATCTGCGCGCGTTTCTGCGCTCGACCTTCTCCGCCGCAGCCGCCCATCGGACGCTGCTGATCGGCGCGCTACGGGAGGCGCTGGGCGATGGGGCGACGATGGAGCGGCTGGCGGCGTTCACCGCGGCGCGCCGCGACGAGTTGGCGCGGATGTTGAGCCGGGCCCAATCCCGCGGTGAAATCCCGCCGATGAATCGGCCCGAAATCGTCGTCGACCAAGTATTCGGATTGCTATGGTACCGAATGGCTTTCGGTCACCAGGCGCTCGATGAGCAGGCCGCCGACGATCTGGCGGCCGCGCTGACGGCCCAGCTTCGCGCGAGTCGGGAGGGTTAGAGTGACGTTCGCCGTGGAGAGGTTTGACCACATCGTGTTGAATTGCCGCGACGTCGAAACCACCGCCGCGTGGTACGAGCGGGTGCTGGGCATGCGGCGCGAGACGTTCGGGCCGTCGCGCCGGACGGCGCTGCGCTTCGGGAACCAGAAGATCAATCTGCGACCGGTCGGGGCGTTGGCCGACGACCCCGACTGGTTTACCGGGTTTGTCGAGGCGGCCGGCTCACAAGATCTGTGCTTTGTCACGCGCGCCCGCCCGGATGCCGTTCGCGCCCACCTCGCCGCGTGTGGGGTAGAGCTGATCGCCGGACCGGTAACCAAAGCAGGGGCTCTGGGCGAGATGACCTCGCACTACTGCCGTGACGTCGACGGAAACCTGATCGAGATCGCCGTGTACTAAGAGTCGGCCAGCGGATACAGCGCGGGAAGGTTGATCACGATGGCTTCTTGGGTGCTGCGCGCGATCACCACCTCGGCCGTGGTGTCGGGGTCGGGGTTTTCCTCCCGGTGGGGCAGATAAGGCGGGATGAAGACGTAATCGCCGGGTGCGGTGGCGATGCGGACCTCGTCGGTGCCGTCGTGAAAGACGAACTCCGGGTTTCCGCTTCGCACATAGATGGCGGTTTCCGATTCGCCGTGATGGTGATTGTCCGAGGCCGATCCCGGCGACGCGTGCGTCTCGCCCATCCAGAGCTTCTCCGCGCCGACCGACTGGCCGGACAGGGCGGCGAAGCGCCGCAGCCCCTCGGACTGTGCGGTGTCGGAGCTGATTTCGGACGCCTTGATGTGGCGCACCCGGTTGCGTGCGAGCGGTGTCGCGCTCTCGTCGAAGTCTGGATGGAATCCGTCTGCGGTAGCCATTGGTCAATTATGATCCGGACATGAGTCGCTCGGCGAGCTCGCGCACATCCCTGACGACGATGTGCGGCCGCGGCGGCCCGTCCACCGGCAGCGGTGCGTTGCCGCGCCGGGTGATCAGCGCCCCGCTGAATCCGACACTCTGCGCGCCGATGGTGTCCCAGACGTGGGCGGCGACCATCATGCAGTCCGCCGGAGGGACCCCGATCGTTTCGCATGCGTACCGGTACACGGCGGGCGAGGGCTTGAAGACGCTGCGCGCATCGACGCTCAGTTGGTGTTCGAAGAAACCCGCCAGCCCCGAACTTTGCAGTGCCGTCGGGCCGTCCGGATTCGGCGGGGAGTTGCTCAAGGTTGCCAGTCGAAAACCATTGTCACGCAGCGCCGCAAGTCCCTCGGCGGCATCGGGGTGTGCCGGCATGGCGAGCAGTTGTGCCTGCAGGCGGTTTAGATCGTTGTCGGTGACGTCCACCCGGTGGATGTCACCCAGCATCCGCAGCACCCCCTGGGCGAGCACGGGAAACGTCACGTAGTGGTCGGCCAGCGTGATGGTCATCGAGTACATGATCAATTGCGCGAACCATTCGCGTAGCACACCTTCATCGCCGAACACTTCGCCGAAAAGCGGTGCGATCGACTCGATATCGAGCAACGTCTCGTTGACGTCGAAGATCAGGACGGACGGTGTTGTCACGACTGGGGCTCAACATTCTTTCGCTGGGGGATGTCCGGTCGCAGATACCCCACCAGGCACAACACGATCAACAACATCGCCGCCACCGGCCACCGCAAGGCGACCAGCGCCGCCGTCAGGAACACGCCGAGGGTGATGAACGACCGCATTTGCAGCATGCGGCGCATCCGCGCTGGAACGTCTTGATGGGAGGGCCGATCCACCGCTTCCCAGCACAGCGCCAGGTAGGTGATGTTGACCAGGACGAAGACCGCGGCGTACAGGGACACCGGCGCCCGGGCCAGCCTGCTGTCGGCAATCCACTCGGTGGTGAACGGGATCAGCGACGCCGAAAACAGATGCGCGAAGTTCGACCAGACCAACCGCGACGTCGCGACCTGGGCGTAGTTGAACATGTGGTGATGGTTGACCCAGACGATCGCGATGAACAGATAGCTGACCACATAGCTCAGCCCGGTGGGCCACAGCGGGAGCAGGGCTCGGAAGCCATGGGTTGTCGGCGGTTTGAGCTCCAACACCAGGATGGTGATGAGCACGGCGAACACGCCGTCGGAGAATCCGCGCAGCCGTTCAGGGCTGGTCTCTCGCGCCGCCACCGCTACCTCCCGCTCCGTACGCAATGCCCCTGGGCCGTTTCAGGCCTGCCGATGGTTCCGCTCCTGCACTACCCAAGCATTGCCGTCGGGATCGCGGAAGTCGGCAAAGCTCGCATAGTCACCGCGGTCCGGATCGGTTCCGGGGAGGAATCTGCCGCGCCAGCCGCCGTCGGTGTCCTTGTGGCGTATCTCGCCGACGGTTACGCCGCGACCGGTCAGCTCTGCGCGGCAGGCCTCGATGTCGGAGACCACGAGATAGAGGCCCCGCACTGAGCCGCTCAGCGCGTCGGTCAACCCCACACCGAATTGGATTGAGGTGCCAGAGCCCTCGGGCGTCAACTGGATGACCCGGAATTCGGGGGTCGGGGCGTAATCGACGTCGAGGTCGAAGCCAACCTGGTCGCGGTAGAACCGTAGCGACCGATCGGGTTCCGCGACGGGCAGGATCACCACTTCCACGGACGCCCTCATGAGGCGCTCCGGCGCTGCCCCGAGACCTCGTCCGTGTCGAGTCCGCGGTCGACGCCGTGTGGGATGACCGTCTGGCCGGGCTCGAGCTGGAGTTGCTTGCCGTCGAGGTGCGCATCGATCTTGTCGGGTTCGAAGGACACCAGATTGCGGACCCGCGCGACCTCCGTCCAAGCGTCGACGTAAGACCATGCCGCCCGTTGGTGGGTGCCGATGTCGTAGTAGGAGCAGATTCCCTTGTACGGGCAAAACGTCTCAGTATCAACGAGTTTCAGCGCGGACTCGTCGGTATCTTCGCGTGGGACGTACCATCGGGGCGCAAAGCCGGATTCATACAAGGCCAACGGACGATGGGTATCGGCGATCACCCGGTCGCCGTCGTGAACTACGAGATGTCTCGCGGTAGAGCGGATGTCGATGCGATGATAGGCGTCCGCGGCGTGCCCGACGATTCGCTCCTCCTCTTCGAAGAAGGCTTCCATGGCACGCCAGGCAAACGCCACCCGGCCGTCGAGCACCGCCGCATACGCCGGCAGCTCGGTGTGTTCCCAGGCGCTGTGGTTGGCCTCGCGTCCCGATGCCCCAACGGTGAACCACCGGGTGGCCCCGAGATCGCGGTGCTGCGTCACCCGGTCCTCGGCGAGCAGCGTTCCTTCTTCGATATCGCCGAGGGGGAAGTAGGCGACCGGGTAGCGGCCCGGTTCGTGTAAGAGGATCACGTCCTCGCTGTCGACGATCCACCGATCCGCAAAGCGCACCCGCATCCGGCGCCGTAGCGGCTCGGCGAACAGCAGCCGCGGTGGCATCGGTTGTTCGGTCAGGAAGTGTCCGAGCGATCCCGCCGCCAGCGGGCCTTGCTGCCATGCCAGACCCATGTGAAGCCCGTCCTCTCCTCCAAATCCGTTCGCGCAGTGGCGTTTTGTTTCCGCATCACCCGTTGAATTTGCCGATGGGCGCCAGCTGTCCGAACCGCCGAGCCCCGCCAGGATGATCGCCCGCAAGCATGGACATCGGCTGCCTCTTTCACTTCGTTGGCGGGCGACGGCGCCGGGTGGCGCGACCGCATAATAATGGGCTAACTAACCCATTATTATGGGCGTTCACCTCGACCATGTCCAGCGAAAGGCCATTACTCAGCCTTTGCGCCCACCGCAAGACGGCGCGGACCGACCCTTACGCCGCGGGGGTTGCACCGCGAAGGAGCGGACATAGTCGACCGCTGCGTTGACGGCGGCCCGCAGCGGTTGCGGATCGCCGGTCACGTGGGTGACCATCGCGCCGCCCTGGTGTGCGGCGACCAGAGATACGGCCAGATGGCGCGCGTCGGCCTCCGGGCGCAGGTCGCCGCGCTTACGCATCGACTCCAGGCCGGCCCGAAACAGGTCGATCCATTGGTCGTATCCCGCGGACAGGTCATCGTGTATCTCGCGGTCGGCCTCTATCAGCTCACCGGCCAGGGACCCATAGACACAACCGCCGACGCGGTACACGGCGTCGATGTCGGCCACGCAGGCATCGGCCCACGCCTGCAGGGCATCGATGCTGTCGAGTCCGGCGAACTGCGGCCGAGTGTGGAAGGCTCGCACGTCATTGCGGCGCGCATCGACGACGTGGCGGGTCAGGTCGCGCTTATCACCGAAGTAGTGCGAGATCTGGGATCCGCCCACCGCGGCGGCGCGCCGTACCTGATCGATGCTCGTGTTGGCGACGCCGCGCTCGAACATCAGCCGCGCGGCGACCTCGATGATGCGTGCGCGCGTCGCCAGGCCCTTGCGGGTGAAGCGCGGTGGGTTGCGTTCGGTCACTTCGCCGCCTTCGGCACCAATCGGTCAGCCGACCCGTCGTGCCGGGCGACGCCCGCGGGCCCGGCGCGCCGCACGGGGTGCTCGCTCGGCGGGGTCGGCGGCGAACAGCCGCAGGTAGTTGACCGCGAAGCGAATCGCGTCGGCGTGCGGCCACTCCTCTTGGTAGGTGAAGGTCAGCACGCCACCGCCCTGGTGCGCGGTGACGATCACCAACGCCAGCCGGTGTGGATCGGCATCGCGAACCAGCAACCCGTCGTCTTTCATCCACGCAATTGCCTGCTCCAACAGATCAATCCACTGTCGGTAACCGGCGGCCAACGCGTCGCGCGTGGCGTCGTCTGACTTCGCCAACTGGGCGGTGAGCGCGTGATAGGTGGGGGTGCCGAAATAGCCGATGCGCCGCAGGTAGCGCATGTTTAGGTCGATCCACCGCTCGAAGTCGTCAAAGGAACCCAGGCCCCGAAGCGTGGGCTGGCGGTGAAAGTCCAAGACCACGCCGATCTGGCGGCGGATCACCGCCCGGATCAGCGCCGCCTTGTCGGCGAAATAGTGGGTGAGTTGCGAGCCGCTGACCGAAGCCGCCCGCCGGACACTGTCCATGTTCGACGCGGACAGGCCCTCGGTGACGATCAACTCGGCGGCGGCGCGCACGATCCGGTCGCGGGTGGCGCGTCCTTTGGCGGTCAACCGTTCGTCGCGAACATCGGAATGGGCCATCGCGTCAGGCTAACCCGGGAGCGCCCCCATTTATGGGATCTTCAGCCCAGAACGGATCAGGCCTTGATCCGCCGGGCGAGGAAGTTCCTGATCAGGGGGATGACGTCATCGAGCGCGGACTCCAACAGGAAGTGTCCGCCGTCGAGCAGGTGGATCTCGGCGTCGGCCAGGTCGTCGGCGAAGGCCTCGGCACCGGCCGGGCCGAAGATCTCATCGCCGCGGCCCCAGACCACCAGCAGGGGCACCCGGCTGGCCCGGAAGTAGTCGTGCAAGCGCGGATAAAGGGGAGCATTGGTCGCGTAGTCGCGAAACAGCCTGAGCTGCACCAGGTCATTGCCCGGACGAGAGATCAGCGCGTAGTCGTGCTGCCAGGATTCGGGGTCCACCAGCGTCTCGTCGGTCACCCCGGTCACGTACTGCCAACGGGTGGCATCCAGGGTGAGGAACTGGCGCACCGCCGCCTCGGCGTCAGCCGTCTGCTCCTGTTGGTACGCCTGCACGACCTTCCAGAAGCTCTCGATGAAACCCGCGTCGTACCCATTGCCGTTCTGGCTGATGATTGCGGTGATCGCGGCCGGGTCGCGCAGCGCGAGTCGCCAGCCGATCGGCGCGCCGTAGTCCTGGACGTACATGGCGTATCGGTCGACGCCGAGGCCTCGCAGCAGGTTTGCCGTCAGATCGGTCAGCGCGTCGAAGGTGTAGTCGAACTCGTCGACCGGTGGCGCGTCGGACAACCCGAAGCCCAGGTGATCCGGCGCGATGACGCGGTAATCGTCGGCGAGGGCCGGTATCAGGTGACGGAACATGTACGAGCTGGTGGGAAACCCGTGCAGGAGGAGCACGGTCGGAGCGGCCGGGTCTCCCGCCTCGCGGTAGAAGAGTCGACGGCCGTCGACGGTGGCGTAGCGATGGTGAACAGCAGGCATGACGTTGCTCCTGACTCAACGGGTTTCACCGTCGTCCGCCGCGGCGGCGTCCGATAGATGATCCGCAAAAATCAGCCCAACATTCTGGGTTATGCGACCCATTATGCACCACCGCGGCGAGCGACAACAGTCCGTGCAGCCGATGTATTGCCGCGCGGACCGGCCTGCCATATTCTGGGCGAACCATCCCAGTTAGGGCTCGGTGCGAATGCGAGCTGGTTTGAGGTGACATGGTGGGCAGGCTTGTTTCGGTGAACGTGGGCATGCCCAAGAACGTCGAATGGCGGGACAAAACCGTCTACACCGGGATCTGGAAGGTTCCGACCGAGGGACCCGTCATGGTGCGCCGCCTGAACATCGACGGCGACGGTCAGGGTGACCTCGCCGGTCACGGCGGTGAACAGCGCGCGGTGATGGTGTACCAGAGCGAGTCCTACGACTTCTGGAAGAGCTACCTGGGGCGCGACGATCTGCGAGCCGGGCACTTCGGTGAAAACTTCACCGTGACCGGACTCGCCGATGACGACGTCTGCATCGGCGACCGCTATCGCATCGGTGACGCCGAGTTCGAGGTGACCCGGCCGCGCGTCACCTGCTTTCGGGTCGGCCTTCGCCTCGACGAGCCCGACATGCCCAATCTGCTGGTGTCCCAGCATCGCCCGGGGTTTTACTTCCGCGTGATCACCGAGGGACACGTGCGCGCCGGCGACGACATCGTGCGGACAAGCCGAGGCCGCCATGAACTCAGCGTCGTCGACGTGGACGCGCTTCTTTATCTACCCGATCGCAACATCGAGACGCTGCGCAAGGCCGTCGACATTCCGGCGTTGAGCCCGGGTTGGCAGCAATCGTTTCACGAGCTGCTGGCCGCGCACGATGGCGCCACATCCGCGGCGACACCACCCATAGTCGAACCGGGTTGGAAGGGCTTCCGTAATTTGCGCGTCACCGAAACCTGTTGGGAAAGCGGGGAAGTGCTCTCGATCCGGCTCCAGGCCGACGACGCAGCGCCGCTGCCACCGGCGTTGCCCGGACAGTACCTGACGGTCAGGCTCGCCGACGCCGGCGATCCCGCACCGTTGCGCAGCTATTCCCTGTCGGATGATTCCTGCGCCGGCTATTACCGCATCAGTGTCAAGCGCGAGGACCATGGCGTAGTGAGCCGGTGGCTGCACACCCACATCAAGCCGGGGTCGGTGATCGCCGCGGCCGCTCCCCGCGGCGACTTCTACCTGACCGACGACAGCGGTCCGGTCGTCCTGTTCTCCGCCGGCATCGGAGCGACACCGGTCCTGGCGATGCTGCATGCCTTGTCCACTGCCGGGAGTCGCCGCGACATCTGGTGGTTACACGTCACCCGTAACCGCGAAACGCAAGTGTTCGCAGTCGAAGTCGAGACGCTCATCGGATCGTTACCGCACGCCCGGCAGCGGGTTTTTTACACCGAAACGCAGGGCCGGCTGCGCCGGGAGTCCATCGCGCAACTGGGCCTGCCAACCGACGCCACCGTTTACCTCTGCGGTCCAATCCAATTCATGACGGATATGCGCGATGCCCTGACCGGCCTGGGATTCGACCCGAGCCGGATTCACAGCGAGCTGTTCGGCGCACTGCCCGCGATCAACCCGGGCGTTGTCGAGACGGGCGAGCGCAAGCCGCCCCACCCGCCTGCCGGACCGCCGGGCATCGGACCGCCCATCACCTTCACCCGGAGCGGGTTGACGGTCAATTGGTCACCCGAGTACCGCAGCATCCTCGACCTCGCCGAAGCCTGCGACGTGCCAACCCGCTTCTCCTGCAGGAGCGGCGTGTGTCACCTGTGCGTCACCGGAATCGTCGCCGGCGCAACCACTTACGTTCAGCAGCCGCTGGAGCCGCCCGGCGACGGTTCAGTCCTGATCTGTTCGGCGGCACCGGAAACCGACGTGGTGCTCGATCTCTAGTCCTCAGGCGGCGATTCCTTGCTGACCTCCGGTCGCGTGCAAGACGGCACCAGTGACATAGCTCGCCTCTGGAGATGCGAGAAAGACCACGGCACTGGCGATTTCGCTCGCATCGGCCACCCGCTTGAGCGCGGTGGTCGCCGCAATGGTCGCCAGGGCTTCCGGCATCGCCGCCGTCCCGGGCGTGTCCGTGGGCCCGGCGGCCACCGCGTTCACCCGCACTCCCGACTCGCCGTATTCATCGGCCCACACGCGGGTCAGTTGCTCCAGGCCGGCCTTGGTGGCCCCGTAGATCCCCGCCCCGCGCGTTGCGACCGACGCTGCGAGGGTGCTCACATTGACCACGGCGCCGCTACCCCGAGCGGCCATGGCGGGCACCAACTGTTGCACCAGGATGTACGGCGCACGCAGGTTGACGTTCACGTGTTCGTCGAAGGTCACATCGACGGTGTCGACGGTAGGGCCGAACTGGTAGATGCCGGCGTTGTTGATCAGGATGTCCACCGGCCCGGCCTCGGTGGCCAACCGTCGCACATCGTCGGCAACGTTGAGGTCCGCGGTGACGAAACCCGCTTTACCACCGGCGTTTTCGATATCGCGGACCGTTTTGGCGCCGCGTTCGGCGTCGCGGCCCTGCACCACGACCTCGGCGCCGCGCTGTGCAAGCTGCAGTGCGATTTCCCGGCCGATACCTGATGTAGCGCCGGTCACCAAAGCGGTGGAGCCGGCCAGTGATGTTGCCATCGAAATCCTGCCTTCAGGAGAGAAGTTGAATTGTTCTCCGGTAAGCAGCGGTTCGCCGGCGTTTATTCCTAAGGGTTCAGCGGGACGGATGCCTCGGCGGTGTAGCACAGGAAGGTCAGCGTCTCCTGCAGATACAGCTGCACGGTGTCCGCGTCATGGCTGGTGTATCCGATCGACACATCGGTGCCGAGCTGCAGGTCGAAGTCGCCGCCGCGGGTGGTCAGCACGAAGGCGCCGTCGATGGCCGGTGCCCAGATGATGTCGCCGGGAACCAGTCGATCGATGTGTTCGAGGATTGGATACCCGTGCTCGGTGGTCTCGCTGACCCGCGTGTAGACATCGGCGGACAGCAGCACCGAGTACGGGCCGTCGACGCCGGCCAGCCGGAGTTCGGAGATCGCCTGAGTGATGACGTCGGGAATTTCGCGGGGGTCGGCCGGCAGGGTCAGCGACTTGTTCGAACTGGCCGAGCGGATGCCCTCGATCGACGCCGCGGCGTAGCCCTCGAAGATGGCCCGGTCTTCCACGAACGCCAACTTCTTGGCGGCCGCCTTGACCGGGTCCCAGTCCGAATCGTTGGCGCCGCGCTCGACGTTGTCGATCTCATAGCGCGACAAGGTGAACGGAACCCGCAGACGCACAAGGGGTTTGCTCTCCCGCAGATGAGCCTCGACACCTTCGGTGGGCGATGCCACGTTGGCGAGACGACCGGTGCTGACGGCGGCGGCGATCGGTCCGCCCGGCTCGCTGACGTCGACGACTCGGCGCCCGGCGATGTGGCGTTTGAAGGTGCGGGTCGCCTCGGTTTCGATCTCGTCCCAGGCGGCGTCGGTGACCGGTGCCAGGTCGCGGTAGAGGTTGTTCATGAGGTTCCTTTCAGGCTGCCGATCGAAAGTGAGCCGTGCTGTGCAACGGGAGTTTCCGCCGCCGACGCTGCGGGCAGTGCCGGCGGATCATCGAGGAAGTCGAGGGTGGGGGAGAAGAACATTCCGCCCGTGACGGCGGTGGAGAAGTCGAGGATGCGGTCGGTGTTACCCGGAGGATCGCCCAGAAACATGTTGCGCAGCATCCGTTCGGTGACTTGCGGCGTCCGCGAGTAGCCGATGAAGTACGTGCCGTACTCGCCCTTGCCGAGTTCTCCGAACGGCATGTTGTGCCGCACGATTTTCAGTTCCGTGCCGTCGTCGTCGGTGATGACGTTGAGCGCGATGTGGGCGTCGGCCGGCTTGACGTCGTCGTCCAGTTCGATGTCGTCCAGTTTGGTCCGGCCGATCACCCGCTCCTGCTCGGTCACCGAGATCGAATTCCATGACGACATGTCGTGCACGTACTTTTGCACGTGCACATAGCAAGAGCCGGCGAAGTCGGGGTCCTCGTCGCCGATTGCGGTCGCACTGACGGCCAACGCGCCGTCCGGGTTCTCCGTGCCGTCAACGAAGCCGAGCAAGTCGCGGTTGTCGAAGTAGCGGAAGCCATGCACCTCGTCGACCACGGTGACCGCGCCCGCCATCGATTTGAGGATCCGGTCGGCCAGCTCGAAGCAGACATCCAAGCTCTCGGCCCTGATGTGGAACAACAGGTCCCCGGGGGTGGCGGGAGCGCTGTGCCGCGGTCCGTTCAGCTCGGGGAACCGATGCAGTTCGGCGGGGCGTGGTCCGGAGAACAAGCGGTCCCACGCGTCCGAGCCGATCGAGGCGATCGCCGACAACCGCTTCTGCGGTTCACGGAAGCCGATCGCGCGCACCAGTCCGGGGATTCCGGGCAGTGCGTCGTGCACCGTCGCCTCTCCGCCGTCATCGATGGTCACCACAAGGAAGATCGCCGCTGGCGTCAACGGCGCGAGGATCGGTTGCGGTTGGACGGGGGGCACGTGGGTGACCCTAGCGTGGCGACGGTGAGCGCCGGAAGCGGCGCGAGCAAGGAGCGCGCAATCGACCCTAGCGTGAAGACCGCGGCGGCGGACAGCCATGATGTTCAACATGTCCGGCGGGCCTCGAAACCAGGTGATGTCCTCAGCGAGCGCGCAAGGACTCGGCGGATTCATCGATGCGTCCCCGTCGCCGTTTCATGTCTGTGCCACGGTGGCCGCTCGGTTGACCGCTGCCGGATACACCGAACTGGACGAGACCCAACCGTGGCCTTCCGAGCCGGGCCGCTACTTCACGGTGCGGGCCGGCTCGCTGGTCGCGTGGAACTCGGCCGGGGCGCCCGGCCCGTTCCGGATCGTCGGGGCACACACCGACAGCCCGAACCTCCGGGTCAAGCAGCATCCCGACCGGGTGGTCGGCGGCTGGCGGGTGGTGGCGCTGGAGCCGTATGGGGGCGCGTGGCTCAACTCTTGGCTGGACCGCGATCTGGGCATCAGTGGGCGCCTGTCGGTGCGGGCGGCCGACGAACCCGGCGGAATCGCGCACCGGCTGGTGCGGATCGACGAGCCGATCTTGCGGGTGCCGCAGCTGGCCATTCACCTGGCCGAGGACCGCAAGTCGCTCACCTTGGACCCGCAGCGACACGTCAACGCGGTCTGGGGTGTCGGCGAGACGGCGCGGCCGTTCGTCGATTACGTCGCGGACCGCGCCGGAGTGGCGGCAACCGACGTGCTGGCCGCCGACCTGATGACCCACGATTTGACGCCCGCCACCGTGATCGGCGCCGACGCCAGCCTGTTGAGCGCGCCGCGGCTGGACAATCAGGCCAGTTGTTATGCGGGGCTGCAGGCGTTGCTGGCCGTAGAAGAGCCCGCGGCCCAGCTGCCGGTGTTGGTGCTCTTCGATCACGAGGAGGTCGGGTCGTCGTCGGACCACGGCGCGCAATCCGACCTGCTGGGTACCGTGCTCGAGCGAATTGTGCTGGCGGCGGGCGGTAGTCGCGAAGACTACCTGCGCCGGCTGCCGGCCTCGCTACTGGCTTCGGCCGACATGGCGCATGCCACCCACCCCAACTATCCGGAGCGGCACGAGCCCGGCCATCAGATAGCGGTCAACGCCGGACCGGTGCTCAAGGTGCATCCCAACCTGCGTTATGCCACCGACGGCCGCACGGCCGCGGCCTTCGCGCTGGCCTGCCAGCGGGCCGGAGTGCCGTTGCAGCGCTACGAACACCGGGCCGACCTGCCGTGCGGGTCGACGATCGGACCATTGACCTCCGCGCGCACGGGCATTCCCACCGTCGACGTGGGCGCCGCGCAGCTCGCGATGCACTCGGCGCGTGAGCTGATGGGCGCGCAGGACGTCGCCGCCTACTCGGCCGCGATGCACGCGTTCCTTTCCGCCGATTAGCGGCATAGGGTCTGCCGTATGGCCCTCAACGTGGAGATGCTGACCTTCGACTGTGAGGACCCGGCGAAGCTGGCCGGCTGGTGGGCCGAACAGTTCGGCGGCACGACGCACGATGTGCTCGCCGGTGAGTTCACCGCGGTGACCTTTTCGGAAGGGCTGCGGCTCGGATTCCAGAAGGTGCCCGATCCGACGCCCGGAAAGAACCGCGTGCACCTGGATTTGGGTGCGGCCGATGTCGACGCCGAGGCGTCCCGGCTGACCGCGGCCGGAGCGACCGAGGTCGGCCGGCACCGATTCGGCGACCACTTCCGCTGGGTGGTGCTGGCCGACCCCGAGGGCAACGTGTTCTGCGTCGTGGGCCAGTAGCTCGCCGCTCAGCCCCGGGCGAGAAATAGCGGGTCGTAACGGATGACGTTTTCCACGACGATCCCGTCGCGGGTGCGAACCCGGTCGAGCCCCCGAATTCGGAACGGTCCGTCGGGGCCGGTGCCCCGGCCGACGTAGTGCAAAAACACCAGTTCCTCTCCGGGGTCGTCGCCCGGCACGGTGGCGCTGTCGATCACCTCAAGCTTTAAATCCGGTGCGGCGTTTAGTATTTCGGCGATCTTCGCCGTGTAAGGCTCGATGCCCCGGACCGGCTCCGGGTCGCCCGGCCAGTAGCCCACAATGTCGTCGGCCAGGATGTCGAAGCCGCCCGACATGGTGGGCGCGGCCCAAAACGCCGCGAACGTCTCGGCGCTGAACTTGGGTGCGGATTGGACGTCGGTCATCGTTCCTCCTTGGTTCGGGCGCTCCGGCGGGGCGCGTCGTGCCAAGCGTGTCCCGACGGGGTGTGGCGGCACAATTACCTCCGAGGTCATCGCCACGGGTACGCGGGGTGGTTACCGTGGCCTGGTGAGCCACGCGGCGGTAGGCGCCCTGTTGCGCGACTGGCGAGAGCGTCGACGGGTCAGTCAGCTCGACCTGTCGCTGTCTGTGGGAGTGTCGGCGCGGCACCTGAGCTTTATCGAAACGGGGCGCTCGCGCCCCAGCGCGGAGATGGTGCTCGCCCTCGCCGAGGGCCTCGACGTTCCGCTGCGGGAGCGCAACACGCTGCTGCTTGCGGCCGGCTTCGCGCCCCGTTACCAGTCGCGTCCGCTCGAGGACGCCGCGCTGTCCCCGGCCCGTGACGCCGTGCAGCGCCTCCTCGACGCCCACGACCCGTACCCCGGCGTCGTGATCGACCGCTGCTGGAACATCGTGGGCGCCAACGCCGCGGCGTCGGCGCTGACCGCCGGCCTGCCCGAAGATCTGCTCGGCCCACCGGCCAACATGTACCGGCTGTCGCTGCACCCCGACGGCCTCGCCAGGCGGACCCTGAATTTCCCCGACTGGGCGGGCTACCTGCTGGACCAGCTGCGGCGCACGATCGCGCTCACCGGCGACCCAAGATTGCAGGCGCTCGACGACGAGGTGCGCGGGTATCCGGGAGTCGCGAGCGCGGCCAGGGCATGGCGCTCGCCGGCCGACAGCGCTTCGCTGCTCGTTCCGTTCGAGCTCGATGCCGGCGGCGGTCAACGGCTGTCGATGTTCACCACGCTGACGACGTTTGGGACCCCGCTCGACGTCACGCTCGCCGAACTGGCCGTCGAGCTGTTCTATCCGGCCGACGCCGAAAGCGTCCGCCTGCTCCGCGGGGACCAGCTCTCTAGACTGTCCCCGTGACAACCGCGCCCGCCCAGGCCATCGACACCGTCGAGCACGCCGCCACCACGCCCGACGAGCCGCAACCGTTCGCCGAGCTGGGCCTCAAAGACGACGAATACCAGCGCATCCGCGAGATCCTGGGCCGCCGCCCCACCGACACCGAGCTGGCGATGTACTCGGTGATGTGGAGCGAGCACTGCTCCTACAAGTCATCCAAGGTGCACCTGCGCTACTTCGGCGAGACCACCACCGACGAGATGCGCAGCGGCATGCTGGCCGGCATCGGCGAGAACGCCGGCGTCGTCGACATCGGCGACGGATGGGCGGTCACCTTCAAGGTCGAATCGCACAACCACCCGTCCTATGTCGAGCCCTACCAGGGCGCGGCCACCGGCGTCGGCGGCATCGTCCGCGACATCATGGCGATGGGCGCCCGACCGGTCGCGGTGATGGACCAGCTTCGGTTCGGCGCGGCCGACGCGCCGGACACCCGCCGCGTGCTCGACGGCGTGGTCCGCGGCATCGGCGGCTACGGCAACTCGTTGGGCCTGCCCAACATCGGCGGCGAAACCGTCTTCGACGCGTGCTACGCCGGCAACCCCTTGGTGAACGCGATGTGCGTCGGCGTCCTGCGCCAGGAGGATCTGCATCTGGCCTTCGCCTCGGGCGCCGGCAACAAGATCATCCTGTTCGGGGCCCGCACCGGGCTGGACGGCATCGGCGGGGTCTCGGTCCTGGCGTCGGACACCTTCAGCGCCGACGGAGGGGCCGAGAACTCGCGCAAAAAGCTGCCCTCGGTGCAGGTGGGCGACCCGTTCATGGAGAAGGTGCTCATCGAGTGCTGCCTCGAGCTGTACGCCGGTCACCTGGTGGTCGGCATACAGGACCTGGGCGGTGCTGGGTTATCTTGCGCCACTTCGGAATTGGCCTCGGCCGGCGACGGCGGCATGGCGATCCAACTCGAGACCGTTCCCCTGCGCACCACCGGCATGACCCCGGCAGAGATCCTGTGCAGCGAGTCCCAGGAGCGGATGTGCGCGGTGGTCACCCCCGACAACGTCGACGCGTTCCTGGCGGTGTGCCGCAAGTGGGACGTGCTGGCCACCGTGATCGGCGAGGTCACCGACGGTGACCGGTTGCGGATCACCTGGCACGGCCAGACCGTCGTCGACGTCCCGCCGCGCACCGTCGCCCACGAGGGCCCGGTCTACCAGCGGCCGGTCGCCCGCCCCGACACGCAGGACGCCCTGAACGCGGACAGGTCGACCCGGCTGCCACGACCGGCCACCGGTGACGAACTGCGCGCCACTTTGCTTGCGCTGCTGGGCAGCCCGCACCTGTGCAGCCGCGCGTTCATCACCGAGCAGTACGACCGCTACGTGCGCGGCAACACCGTGCTGGCCGAGCACGCCGACGGCGGTGTGCTGCGCGTCGACGAGTCCACCGGCCGCGGCATCGCCTTGTCGACCGACGCGTCCGGCCGCTACACGAAGCTGGATCCGTACGTCGGGGCCCAGCTCGCGCTGGCCGAGGCATACCGCAACGTGGCGGTCACCGGAGCGGCCCCCGTCGCGGTGACCAACTGCCTGAATTTCGGTTCGCCCGAGGACCCGGGTGTGATGTGGCAGTTCTCGCAGGCCGTCAAGGGCCTGGCCGATGGCTGTGTGGCACTGGGGATTCCGGTCACCGGCGGCAACGTCAGCTTTTACAACCAGACGGGCTCGGCGGCGATCCTGCCCACCCCGGTGGTCGGGGTGCTCGGCGTCATCGACGACGTCGGCCGTCGCATCCCCACCGGCCTGGGCACCGAGCCCGGGGAAACCCTGATGCTGCTCGGCGATACCCGCGACGAGCTCGACGGCTCGGTCTGGGCTCAGGTGACCGCCGACCATCTGGGCGGGCTGCCGCCCCAGGTCGACCTGGCCCGCGAGAAGCTGCTGGGCGAGGTGCTGGGCGCGGCATCGCGCGACGGTCTGGTGTCCGCGGCACACGACCTGTCCGAAGGCGGCCTCGCGCAGGCCGTCGTCGAAGCGACCCTGGCCGGTGAAACCGGTTGCCGCATCGTGTTTCCCGAGGGTGCCGATCCGTTCGTGACGTTGTTCTCCGAGTCGGCCGGCCGCGTGCTGGTGGCGGTGCCGCGCACCGAGGAGAGCCGGTTCCGGTCGATGTGCGACGCGCGAGGACTGCCGGCGGTGCGCATCGGTGTGGTCGACCAGGCCTCCGACGCGCTGGAGGTCCAGGGCCTGTTCACGATCCCGCTGGCCGAACTGCGCGAGACCTCCGAGGCGGTGCTGCCGCGGCTCTTCGGATGACTGCTCGCGGCGTATCCTGATGCCCGGCAGGCGTTTTCGTCGGACCAAAGCGCTATCATTGGCCGCCGCCCTGGTCGGCTGGAGTCTCGTCAGCCCTAGGCTGCCGGCGGCCTGGCGGACAGCGCTGCAGGCGGTGGTGGGCGGGCTGCTGGTGGTGATCACGCGCGCACCGCTGGGCTTGGGCCCGCCCCGGCTATCGTCCGGCCTGCGCATGGGCTGCCCGGTCGCCCTGTCCGCGGCGGGCGCCGTGGCCGCGACCGCCCAGCTGGCGCCGGTGCGCCGGTCGATGGCCGGCCGCGAGCCGCCGGCGGCGGCCCCGGACTGGCTCCTGCTGCGGATACCCCTGGGCACCGTGTGGTCGGAGGAGTCCGCCTTCCGCGGGGCGCTGGCCGCCGTCGGCTCCGCCGCTTTCGGTGCACGCGGCGGGCGGTTGCTACAGGCCGCCGCGTTTGGTCTTTCGCACATCGCCGACGCGCGCGCGACGGGCGAGCCGGTGGCCGCCACCGTGGTGGTCACCGGGATCGCGGGCTGGCTGTTCGGCTGGCTGGCCGATTGTTCCGGCAGCCTGGCCGCACCCATGCTGGCGCACCTGGCCATCAACGAAGCCGGGGCGATCGCGGTGCTGGCGGTGCAGTCGGCGCGCTGCTGATCGTCAGGGATTGATGGTGTAGTCGCCGAGTTGGCGGCCCCACACGAAATCGACCGCGAGCGGCGAGCCGACCTCGAAGTGGTTGTACGGGGCCATGCTGGCGCCGGTGTCCATCACCAAAAACGGCGCGGGCCACAGATCCCGGGTGATCTTTTGCCAACAGCCCGCTTTTCCGCCCGGCCCGCCTCTGGCGTTGATGCGCGGCAGGTTCTCCGGCCAGATGTAGGGATTGGGGGCTCCCGCGATGGCTCCCGACGCGTGGGCGCCCAGCGAGTAGCCGTTATCGCCCAGCGCGTTGTGGATTCGCGGTGCGACTTCGGCGAAATTGTGGATCGTGCAATAGATTTCGGGACTGTATTCGTCGAGCAGTTGGCTACTGGGAACCAGGTCGGCTGCGCCGCGGACGAAGAATGGCCCGCTGCGGCCCAAGACGTCGGCGCCGGCGTTGCCCAGCCCGGCGGCCGCCAGCAGCGCGCCATCGAGGTCGCGTTGCCGCGAGTCGAGTGCGCGCGCGGTCGTCACCGCGTGGTCGAGCGCGTCCCAAAGGTCGGGCGAGGCGTTCGCATAGGTATCTCCTAAAGTCGCCAATCGACGAATATCGTTGCGCAGAACCGGCATTCGCGGATTCAGGTCATCGAGGACGGCGTTACCATTGACAATCGAGACGCCGAACCTCTCGCCCATCCCGCTCAGCGCCGCAGCGGCGGCGCTGAGCGTGAGATTTACCTTGACCGGATCGACCTTCTCCGCAATCGAGGTGAGCGTCTCGAAAAGGGTGTTGAACTCGGTGGTCACCGATGTCGCATCGATCACCGTCGACGGTGTGAT
Source organism: Mycobacterium arosiense ATCC BAA-1401 = DSM 45069 (assembly GCF_002086125.1). Lineage (GTDB taxonomy): Bacteria > Actinomycetota > Actinomycetes > Mycobacteriales > Mycobacteriaceae > Mycobacterium > Mycobacterium arosiense. Next base: position 16,616 of record NZ_MVHG01000028.1, on the reverse strand, counting down.
CGGTTGCTTCGCAGGGTATTTCGGCGATCTCAGGGCGACATATTTGTTGCCGAACACGGTGGTCGCCTGGACGGCCGCCGTCACGTTGGCCGGGATCTGCTTGACGTATTTCGGGGTGATGTCCAAGACGATCTTGGCGGCCGGCCTGCCGGCATGCGTGGCCTCCGAAATGCTGGACACCCGGCCGATCTGCACCCCGTTGTAGGTGACCTTTGAGCCGGGATCCATCACCAGGCCCGCCCGGGCGGCCACCATGGTCAGCTTCGTGGTCGGCGTGAGGGCGCCCCGAAATTGCAGGTACAGAAGCGACCCGAGCAATGCCATGACCGCGACCGTCACCAGGCCGGCGGTCTTGTACGGCGGCCGCGTCCTCTCGCGACGGGGCTCCATGATTTTGAGACCCTAGGGCATGGCCCCCCGCGAGAAAGCCGATCCGGCCAAGACCCGGCAGGCCGTGTTGGCCGTCGCGGACTGGCTGCGCGACGAGTCCGGGCCGGAGCCCGACCGGCAAGAATTGGCGACGGCCGTCCGGCTGACCGCCCGCACCCTGGCGGCCGTGGCGCCCGGGCGCAGCGTGGAGTTGCGCGTCCCGCCGTTCGTCGCGGTGCAGTGCATCGCCGGGCCCACGCACACCCGCGGCACACCGCCGAATGTGGTGGAAACCGAACCGCGGACCTGGCTGCTGCTGGCCACCGGTGAGGTGCCGTTCGCCGAGGCCAAGCGCACCAATGCGCTGCGCCTTTCCGGCTCACGAGCGGGTGAGATTGAACACTGGCTGCCGCTGTTCGATCTGAGCTGAACATAACCCTGAACTGCAGGTTCAGCTGTTTGCGCTGGCATTTTGTGCCTCAACACGCCCGGCGGATTCGTCGGCGCGGCGTCGCTGCCCGTAGACTCCGTTACGTCACCAACCGTTCCCCGGGGAGCCGCCCAATCGTGACCGTCCAAGAACCCGAAGAGGACTTCAACGCGCCCCGAGAAGAATGCGGTGTATTCGGGGTCTGGGCCCCCGGCGAGGACGTCGCCAAACTCACCTATTACGGCTTGTACGCGCTGCAGCATCGTGGCCAGGAGGCCGCCGGCATCGCCGTCGCGGACGGTTCCCAGGTGCTGGTCTTCAAAGATCTCGGCCTGGTCAGCCAGGTGTTCGATGAGCAGACGCTGGGGGCCATGCAGGGCCACGTCGCCATCGGGCACTGCCGCTACTCGACCACCGGCGACACGACGTGGGAAAATGCCCAGCCCGTGTTCCGCAACACCGCGGCCGGCACCGGGGTGGCGTTGGGGCACAACGGGAATTTGGTCAACACCGCCGAGCTCGCGGCCCGCGCCCGCGACGAGGGGCTGATCGCCAAACGCGCCCCGGCGCCGGCGACGACCGACTCCGACATTCTGGGCGCGCTGCTGGCCCACGGCGCGGCCGACGCGACGCTGGAGCAGGCCGCGCTGGATTTGTTGCCGACCGTGCGCGGCGCGTTCTGCCTGACGTTCATGGACGAGAACACCCTCTACGCCTGTCGCGATCCCCATGGCGTGCGGCCACTTTCGCTGGGACGGCTCGACCGCGGCTGGGTGGTGGCCTCCGAAACGGCGGCGCTCGACATCGTCGGCGCCTCGTTCGTCCGCGACATCGAACCGGGTGAACTGCTGGCGATCGACGCCGACGGCGTCCGCTCCACGCGTTTCGCCAACCCCACCCCCAAGGGCTGCGTCTTCGAGTACGTCTACCTGGCGCGACCGGACAGCACGATCGTCGGACGGTCCGTCCACGCGACCCGGGTGGAGATCGGACGCCGGTTGGCCCGCGAACGTCCCGTCGAGGCCGACCTGGTGATCGGCGTCCCCGAGTCGGGCACGCCCGCCGCCGTCGGATACGCGCAGGAGTCGGGCATTCCCTTCGGCCAGGGGCTGATGAAGAACGCCTACGTCGGGCGCACCTTCATCCAGCCGTCCCAGACCATCCGCCAGCTCGGTATCCGGCTGAAGCTCAACCCCCTTCGCGAGGTGATCCGGGGTAAGCGACTCATCGTGGTCGATGACTCGATCGTGCGAGGAAACACCCAGCGGGCGCTGCTGCGGATGCTGCGCGAGGCCGGCGCCGTCGAGGTGCACGTGCGGATCGCCTCGCCCCCGGTCAAATGGCCCTGCTTCTACGGCATCGACTTCCCGTCGCCGGCGGAGCTCATCGCCAACGCGGTCGAGGACAAAAAGGAGATGCTCGAAGCGGTGCGGCATGCCATCGGCGCCGACTCGCTGGGCTACATCTCGCTGCGCGGCCTGGTCGCGGCCTCCGAGCAACCGGCCTCGCGGTTGTGCACCGCCTGCTTCGACGGCCAGTACCCGATCGAACTGCCCGGGGAAACCGCGTTGGGCAAGAACGTCATCGAGCACATGCTCGCCAATGCCGCCCGCGGCGCCGGGCTCGAGGAACTTGCGCCCGACGAAGTGCCGGTCGTGCACTGAGGGAACTCGGTTTGCGCTCCTTCATCGACGTTTGATCCCGGCCGTCAGCGCCGCCCGGTAGCCTTTATCGCGATGACGGATCCCGGAAAGAGTCCAGGGCGCCACCAAGGCGGTCAGAGCATCACTTACGCGTCGGCCGGGGTGGACATTGAAGCCGGCGACCGCGCCGTCGAATTGTTTAAGCCGCTGGCGACGAAAGCCACGCGACCCGAGGTCCGGGGCGGCTTGGGCGGATTCGCCGGCCTGTTCGCGCTCCGTGGCGATTACCGCGAGCCGCTGCTGGCGGCCTCCACCGACGGCGTCGGCACCAAGCTCGCGGTGGCCCAGGCGATGGACAAGCACGACACCGTCGGGCTTGACCTGGTGGCCATGGTGGTCGACGACCTTGTGGTGTGCGGCGCCGAGCCGCTTTTCTTGCAGGATTACATCGCGGTGGGCCGGACGGTGCCGGAACGCTTGAGCGCCATCGTCAGCGGCATCGCCGAGGGATGTGTGCGGGCCGGTTGCGCGCTGCTGGGCGGCGAGACGGCCGAACATCCGGGTCTGATGGAACCCGACCACTACGACATCTCGGCCACCGGCATCGGTGTCGTCGAGGCCGACGACGTGCTGGGGCCCGACCGGGTCAAACCCGGCGACGTCATCATCGCGATGGGTTCGTCGGGTCTGCATTCCAACGGATATTCGTTGGCGCGCACCGTGCTGCTCGAGATCGACCGCATGAACCTCGAGGGATATGTGGAGGAGTTCGGCCGCACCCTGGGCGAGGAGCTGCTCGAACCCACCCGAATCTACGCCAAGGACTGCCTGGCGCTCGCGGCCGAAACCCATGTGCGTACGTTCTGCCACGTCACCGGCGGCGGGCTGGCCGGCAACCTGCAACGCGTCATCCCGCACGGCCTGGTCGCCGAGATGGATCGTGGCACCTGGACGCCCGCGCCGGTGTTCGCCATGATCGCCCAGCGCGGCCGGGTGACGCGCGAGGAAATGGAGAAGACGTTCAACATGGGCGTCGGCATGATCGCCGTCGTGGCCCCCGAAGACACCGACCGGGCCCTGGCCATCCTGACCGCCCGGCACTTGAGCTGCTGGGTGCTGGGCACCGTCGGCAAAGGCGGAAAAGAGGGTCCCCGGGCCAAGATGGTCGGTCAGCACCCGAGGTTCTAGGAATTTGGGCTCGGGCAGGACCAGCGCGGCCCCGGTGCGCTACGCATCACCGCCGAAGCGTTGGTTTTAGCGACGCCAGCTGTCCTGGTCTTCCCAGGATTCGTCGGATCCGTCGCTGTCCAGTTCAGTGGACGCGTCCGAACCCGTTCCGGACAGCTCTTGCTGAAGCCGCTGGAAGTCGGTCTGTGGAGAACTGTATTTGAGTTCTCGAGCAACCTTGGTCTGCTTTGCCTTAGCCCGGCCGCGGCCCATGGGGGAACCCCCTCGCGCAATAACGGAGCGGCCTAACGAGTAGGCGGCTCCGATCTCCTGGTGTCGTATTGTCCTGCCAACAGTTTACCGTGCCCCGCCACCGGGCGTTGGCGCCCCCTGCTCGCTGTGGCGGACGTTACCGTTCATTATCCCGCACCGCCCCGCAACCGTTCAACAGCCAGCCGCCCCGCGCCGATTCGTTCGGTTCCGGGCAGCGAATCGGCGTCGATCACCGCGGCGACCGAGGCGTCCGGACCGGTCGCCAAATCCGTCTCCGCGGGCAGCCCGCGCTTGAGCAGCGCCAGCGCTATCGGCCCGAGATCCACGTGTTCGACGACCGTGCCGAGACGGCCGACCGTGCGGCCGCCGGCCAGCACCGGATCGCCGGTCGACGGCCGGTCGACCGACCCGTCGAGGTGCAGCAGTGCCAGCATCCGCGGCGGCCTGCCCAGGTTGTGCACCCGCGCGACCGTCTCCTGCCCGCGGTAACAGCCCTTGTCCAGGTGGACGGCCCCCACGCCGGGGCTGCCGATCCACCCCACTTCGTGCGGAATTGTGCGCTCATCCGTGTCGACGCCGAGGCGGGGTCGCACGGCCGCGACCCGGTGGGCTTCATAGGCCCACACACCGCCGGGCCGCACTCCGGCCCGCGTCAGGCGCTTTCGCCACTCGCCCGCCGTGGCGCGCGGAACCAGGAGGTCCAGTTCGAGCCGGCCGGCCGGGGCGCCCGGCATCCGGCGCACGAAGCCGTCGCCGGTGGGAACCGCGGTCAGCTCGGCGGGCAGCGCATCCACCCCGAGCGCGTCGAGAATCGCTCGGTCAGCCAGTTTCGGGCCGAGCAGCGACAGCACGGCCAGCTCCGCCCCGGCCGGGGTGACCTCGGACCAGAACACCATCTTGCGCAGGTAGGCCAGCAGCGGCTCGGCCCGCCAGGGTTCGGTGTCGAGGTAGGTGGTGCCGCCCAGCTCCGTCTGGATCCAGTGATCCTCGACGCGGCCCTGTCCGTCGAGGCTGAGGTTCTGCGTGCTGGCGCCGTCGGGGAGGTCGCTGACGAATTGCGTCGAAATGCTGTGCAACCAGGTCTGCCGGTCTTTGCCGGCCAATGTGAGTACGCCGCGGTGCGAGCGGTCGACCAACAGCGCTTCGCTGTCGGCCGCACGCTGCTCGCCCAGCGGATCGCCGTAATGCCAGACGGCGCCGGCGTCGGGTCCGGTTTCGGGTGCGGGAACAGCGCGGGTCACGAGTCAACTCTACGGACCGGCCGGCACCTTCAACGAGTGCGAAGCTGGCTTCACGCTCACAGCCGAATGTGCGGCTAGCTTCACGCTCACCAGGCCCCGGCGTCGACATGCTTCCGGTCGCGCCGCGGGCACCTTGGGCCACATTGGATAGGCTTCTCGACCATGGCCGGCCAGACGGGTGTGATCGTCACGCTGGACGGCGAAATGCATTCGCCCGACGCGCCCCTGCTGCACGCCGACGACCTGGCGGCGGTCCGCGGCGACGGAGTCTTTGAGACGCTGTTGGTCCGCGACGGCAGGGCCTGCCTGATCGAGCCGCATCTGCAGCGGCTGACCCAGTCGGCCGCCATGACCGATCTGCCCGCGCCCGAGCTGCCGCGGTGGCGCAGCGCGATCGGGGCGGCCACCCGCCAGTGGTGCGCCGCCACCGCCGAGGAGGGCGCGATGCGGTTGATCTACAGCCGCGGGCGCGAGGGCGGTTCGACGCCGACGGCCTATGTGATGGTCAACGCGGTTCCGGACCGGGTGACGGCGGTCCGGCGGGGCGGGCTGGCGGCGATCACGCTCGATCGCGGGCTGCCCGCCACCGGGGTCGACGCGATGCCGTGGCTGCTGGCCGGTGCCAAGACCCTTTCCTACGCGGTCAATATGGCGGCCCTGCGCCATGCCGCCCGCCAGGACGCCGGCGACGTGATCTTCGTCAGCACCGACGGCTACGTCCTGGAAGGTCCGCGGTCGACGGTGGTGATCGCCACCGCCCCCGAGACGCCGGACGGTCAGCCGTGCCTGCTGACACCGCCGCCGTGGTATCCGATCCTGCGCGGCACCACCCAGCAGGCCCTGTTCGAGGTGGCCAGGGACAAGGGCTATGACTGCGACTACCGGGCGCTGCGCGTCGCGGATCTGGTTGCAGCCCAAGGTGTTTGGCTGATCTCCAGCATGACGTTGGCGGCCCGGGTGCACACCCTCGATGGCCGCCCGTTGCCGCTGGCACCGATGGCGGCGGAATTCGCCGGCCTGGTCGACGCCGCCATCGTCAGCGATCGCTGAGCGCTGAATTGTGTTGTCGGCTGGTCGATCCGTCGGTACGGTCGGTCGTACACAAGGAAGGAGGTGGTCCCAAAAATTGATAGCTTCATGGACATGTGAGGTGGCTGCGCGCTAGCAGCACCTGCTCGGAAGAGCTGGCGTCACGCGTGCGCTAGCGAATTCCCCGCAGTCACCCGGCCCCCGAGCTTCCGGCTTTTGTCCAACCGGGAATACGGCTCGGGGGCCGTTCCATGTTCGGGGTGATTACTGCTAACCGGCGAAACGGGATAGCCGCGCCGAAAGATGCGGCACCAGACCGCCGTCGGCGTCCACTCGCTCCTCGACGTAGGCCAGGTCGCCGCCTTCGACGATGCCGTAGAGCCGTTTGGCCCCGCCGACCAGCACACCCGACCTGCTGCGCGCCAACGCGTCGGTGACCAGCTCCCACGACGACTGCGTCAGGGGCTGGCCGTAAAACAGCTCGACATAGCCCGCCGAGTGGGCCAAGAGCAGTTCGATCGCGTGGGATTCGCCGGGGTCGTCGGGATCGGTGACGAAACGCCAGAAACCCGTCTCACGCAGGCCACGTTCCTCGTATTCCCCCGTCTCGCTCAGCCGCCATGAACGGGCTTCCCAGTTCAGGTAATCGCCACCGTCGTGCGAGACCACGATCTGCTGGCCGAACCGGTAGTCGCCGTCGTGTCCGCGGCCCTCGCCTTCGCCCCGCCAGACACCGACCAGGGGCAGCAACGCCAGCAAGGCGTCGCTGAGGTTCGCGCCTTCGCGCAGGTTCGCGGTGTCCGCGGGCAGCGGCAGGTCATCGTAGGAGGGGATGTTGCGCCCGGCGGTCAGCTTGGCGCGCTCAGCGGCGGCGGCCACCGCCCGGTCGCCGGAGCCGGCCGAACTCAGCGGTTCGTCGGGACTCACGACTCGTCAGTGATGAGCCGGTAGAGGGTGTACAGGGCGAACCATGAAATCACCACGACCGCCACCACCAGCATGATCTCGAAGAACAGCACCACGCGGACAAGTCTATTCGTCGCGCGGCGACCCCGTCGGGGGCGGCTGGCGAGTCAGGCGATCTTGACGTCGACCTCGTGGATGCCCGCACCCGACGGAGCCACGACGGCGTCGCCGTTGCCGGCCTTCGACAGCGCGCGCAAGGTCCAGGATCCCGGTGCGGCGAAGAACCGAAAGTCACCGGTGGCCGACGCCACCACTTCGGCGGTGAACTCGTCCGAGGAGTCCAGCAGGCGGACGAACGCGCCACCCACTGCCTGACCGTCGCCGTCCACGACGCGACCGGTGATCACCGTTTCCTTCTCCAGGTCGACGCTGGCGGGCAACGTCAGTCCTTGTTTCGGTGCAGAGCACATATCAGCTTCCCAACTCGATCGGGGCGCCCACCAGGGAGCCGTATTCCGTCCAACTGCCGTCGTAGTTCTTCACATTCCGATGCCCGAGCAATTCATAAAGAACGAACCAGGTGTGCGACGATCGCTCGCCGATGCGGCAGTAGGCGATCGTTTCTTTGTCGCCGTCCAGGCCGGCGTCGGCGTAGAGCTTCGCCAGCTCCTCGTCGGACTTGAAGGTGCCGTCCTCGTTCGCCGCCTTGCTCCACGGCACGTTGATGGCGCCGGGAATGTGGCCGGGCCGCTGGCTTTGCTCCTGCGGCAGGTGCGCGGGCGCCAGGATCTTGCCGGAGAACTCGTCGGGGGAGCGCACGTCGACCAGGTTTTTGACGTTGATGGCCGCGATGACGTCGTCGCGGAACGCCCGGATGCTGTTGTCGGGCCCGGCGGCGGTGTACGAGGTCGCCGCCCTGCTGACCGGTTCGTTGGTCAGCGTGCGACCGTCGAGTTCCCACTTCTTGCGGCCGCCGTCGAGCAGCTTGACGTCTTCGTGGCCGTACAGCTTGAAGTACCAGTAGGCGTAGGCGGCGAACCAGTTGTTGTTGCCGCCGTAAAGGATCACGGTGTCGTCGTTGGAGATGCCCCGCTCGCTGAGCAGTTTGGAGAACTGCTGGGCGTCGACGAAGTCGCGTTTGACCGGGTCCTGCAAATCGGAGCGCCAATCCAGCTTGATCGCGCCGGGGATGTGGCCGGCGTCGTAAGCGCTGGTGTCTTCGTCGACCTCGACGAAGACGACGCCTGGGGCCTCGAGATTGCTCTCGGCCCAGTCGGTGGAGACCAGGACGTCGGAGCGTGCCATGGAGTGGATCCTTTCAATCGCTTTTGTTACAGCAGGTCAGGTGGAACGCGCGGGGGGTCGGAAGCGGGCGACCAGCGGGTAGAGCTGGCAGCCCAGGCAGATGCCGAAGGCCGCGTTGAGGAACGCGGCGGCCAGAGCGGCCGCGGTGGCCACGACGGCGACCGGGACGGCGCCGGTGGCGAACGCGCCGGCTCCCAGCGCGGCGAAGATCAGGCCGACGAGTTGGGCGAACTTCAGCGGTGGGGTCGGTTCGCGCTCCTGCACCGGGCCCAGGCGCGGCGCGACGACGGCGGCAAAGATCCGGCCATACGGATGCTTGCGCGGCCCGCCGACCGCGCCGACGGCGAAGATGACGGCCTGAGCGGCCAGGATCACCGCCGCGGCCGGCGCACTGGCCGCCGAGACGACGAGCGCCAGCATTAGGACTGTGGTGGTGACCCATGCGGCGAATCGTGGGCCGCGCACGTCGACCAGGTCACGCTGCGCGGTGGTGTTGCTGCTCGGCAAGGTGCTGCTCCTCGATACCCCTATTGCTGACGGAAATGCATGGAGACGTGCCGCGGTTTGGATCCGGGGCCGCTCCGAGTGCTACGCGAAAACGCGGCTACTCAGCAGCAACAGCAACAACAACAGCCCGGCGTGCGGCACAGTTCAACTGCGCGACGCTGGATGAGCATGGGCTCGGGGCGGGCTGACACGTCGGTCAGCTTACCCAATGACACCGCGGTCAAGCCAACAGCGGTTCCAGCGCGGACCGCAGGTCGGCCGCGTTGGGCACTCCGGAGGTGCGATACCGCTGCCGGCCGGCGCCGTCGAAGATCAACGTCGTGGGCAGGGACAGGACCGCGTACCGGCGCGCGGCGTCGGGGTTTGCATCCAGGTCGATCTCGACGTGAGCCACGTCGTCCAGGTCCTCGCAGACCTGCTCCACGACCCTGCGCACCCGGTCGCACGGCCCGCACCACGGCGCGCTGAAATGCACCACCGTGGGGCCACTGCGAGAAAGCCCCAGCGCCGCGATGTCGGCGTCGGCGTCCACGTCCGGCCCGGCGTCGACTTCCCTGATGGTTCCGGAGCGACGGGTCAGCAACCAGCCGGCGAGGGTGGCCGCCGCGAGCACCGCGATGATCACGACGACTGTGGTCATCCGCCCCACTCTCCCCCGAAAGCGGGAGGTACCCCCGCCTCATCGTTTCGTCCGCCGCAAGCGGGCGGTATCCCCGCTGCGTCGTGGTCGGTCATGACTGCTTGAACGCCGGCAGGGTCACAATTACTCCGCGGGTGATGCCCTCGATAATGACGTCGGATCCTCGGGCCCCCTCGGTGGTCGGCGCGACACCGAAGGGCAGCCGCTGGTCGGGCAGCCGGCCGCTGAACGCATGCAGCACTGCGTCCTGCTTATCCGCTGGAACGGTCTGGTTGGCGGTGTCCGATCCGGTCAGCACGCCGGTCGGGGTGAAGACCAGCGTCGCGGGGTCGTCCGGGGCGATGGAGAGGTCGACCGAGACGCTGACCCGGCGATCGAAGCCCGCCGCTTTGGGTGTCCCGGTGAAAACCAGGCCGTGGCTGTCCGAGATGCCCGATGCGGTCACGCCCCCGGTGGAGGTGTTGGTTTCCTTGGGCGGCGCCTCGACCATCAGGTCGCTGATGCCCATGAACCGGCCCAGGTGCGTCGAGTCGACGATGATGCGGCTCTCCAGCTTGCCCACGGCGAGCTTGGCATCCGGGCCGATCAACCACGAGGCCTGCGCCAGGTCCACCGAGTACATCGTGGCCTCCAGCGTGGCCCTGCCGGTCATCGCATGGTCGACGGCATTGGCCTTGATCTCCACCTGGCTGTACCTGCCGCGCATCGCCTGGGGAAGGAAGGGAAACGCCACGATCGCGACGAACGGGTCGGTGCCCAGGTTGGCCGCTTTGCGGACGCTGGACGACAGCCGGTACTCGGCATAGATGCTGGTCCCGTAATCGACGCCGATCGCGCTGACGGCGATCACCGCGACCAGGATCGCCGTCGCGGTCACGGTAAACAGCACCTTGCGCACCCGCACATTGTGGCGCAGCGTCGCGGCGCGGGTCGCCGCCGGATCCGTCGTGGCGGGGCTCACACTGGCTCGTCCACCACGCGAAAAAAACAGGTGACACGTTATCGTTAGATGACCTGGTAACTAACGCTTAATGGCGTCGTGAATTTGGGAGATGCCGTTCCCCCGAGCTGGAGGGGCTAGTTGGAGCTACTACTGCTGACCTCGGAGCTGCATCCCGACCCGGTCTTGCCGTCGTTGTCCCTGCTTCCGCACACGGTCCGGACGGCGCCGGCAGAGCCCTCTTCCTTACTCGAGGCCGGAACCGCGGACGCGGTGATCGTCGACGCGCGCACCGACCTGTCATCGGCGCGCGGACTGTGCCGGTTGCTGAGCACGGCCGGCCGGTCGGTTCCGGTGCTGGCCGTGGTCACCGAGGGCGGGCTGGTGGCCGTCAGCTCCGATTGGGGTCTGGACGACATCCTGCTGCCCACCACCGGGCCGGCCGAGGTTGACGCGCGGTTGCGGCTGGTGGTCGGCCGGCGTGGCGGGCTCGCGGACCAGGAGAGCGCCGGCAAGGTCAGCCTCGGCGAGTTGGTGATCGATGAAGGCACCTACACCGCCCGGCTGCGGGGCCGCCCCCTGGATCTGACCTATAAGGAATTCGAGTTGCTCAAGTACCTGGCGCAGCACGCCGGGCGGGTATTCACCCGCGCACAACTGCTGCACGAGGTGTGGGGATACGACTTCTTCGGCGGCACCCGCACCGTCGACGTGCACGTGCGTCGCTTGCGGGCCAAACTCGGCCCCGAGTACGAGGCGCTCATCGGCACCGTGCGCAACGTGGGGTACAAGGCCGTCCGCCCGGCGCGCGGGCGCACGCCGGTTGCCGAGCCGGAGGACGCCGACGCCGCCGAACCCGAATCCGAATCCGAACCGCAGGACATCCAAGATTCGCTGACCGATCCCTTGCACACGCAGTGACTTCGCCCGACTGGCGCCGCACCCTGACCGCCGAAGAGCAGCGGGGCGTACGCGAACTCATCGGCGCGGCAACCGAATACGACGGAGTCGCGCCCGTGGGCGAGCAGGTACTACGCGAGCTCGGCCATGACCGCACCGAGCATCTGCTGCTCAAGGATACAGCCACGACGGCCGCCGACGCGATCGTCGGCTACCTCAACCTGAGCCCGCCGCGCGACGGCGAAACCGGGATGGCCGAACTCGTGGTGCACCCGCAGGCGCGCCGCCGCGGCATCGGGTCGACGCTCGCGCGCGCGGCGTTGGCCAAAACCGGTGCGGGCAACCGGTTTTGGGCGCACGGTACGCTGGAACCGGCCCGCGCGACCGCGTCCGCGTTGGGCCTGACCCCGGTGCGGGAACTGCTGCAAATGCGGCGCTCTTTGCGCGGTCTGCCCGGCACTGTGCCGACGGTGCCCGGGGTGGAAATCCGCACCTACGCGGGCCCCTCCGACGACGCCGAGCTGCTGCGGGTCAACAACGCCGCGTTCGCCCAGCACCCCGAGCAGGGCGGCTGGACGGACGTCGAGCTGGCGGAGCGGCGTGATGAACCCTGGTTCGACCCGGCGGGCCTGTTCCTCGCGTTCGGCGACTCCCAAAGTGATCAGGCCGGCGCGCTGTTGGGCTTCCACTGGACGAAGCTGCACCACGATCGCCCCGGCCTGGGCGAGGTGTACGTCGTGGGCGTCGATCCGTCGGCGCAGGGCCGCGGACTGGGGCAGGCGCTGACCGCCGTCGGCATCGAGTGGCTGGCGCGGCGCCTGGCCGACGCAGCCGACCCCACCGTGATGCTCTACGTCGAGTCGGACAACGTCGCCGCGGTGCGCACCTACCAGCGCTTGGGCTTCACCACCTACAGCGTCGACACCGCATACGCGGTCCTGCCCGCGGCCAACTGACCGCGGGTACCAGCGCCAGCGACCCGAATCGCTAGTCTGGTCCTGGCTACCCAGACGTTGCTATGGCCGGCGTCGGCGCATAGTTTCGCCGTCGCTTGGCAACCTCACATCAGAGACGGCCGCGGCACCCACGGGCGTCCGGAACGCATCATGAAAGCGAGATTGGTGAGGCTCGACAGGCAGGGCAGGGCGCTGGTCGCCGCGGCGTTGGCGACAGCGCTGGGTGCCGGAGCGCTGACCGCCTGCGGTAGCGACGAGAACCGTCCCGGGGCCACCGCGCCCAGCGTGCCCGGCGTCACCGGCACGGCGGGCTGCGGGGGCAAGAACAAGCTGACGGCGGAAGGCTCGACAGCCCAAGAGAACGCGATCACGGTCTTCAACCAAGTGTGGGGCCAGTACTGCCCGGGCAAGGCCCTGTCCTATAACCCAACCGGGTCGGGCGCCGGCCGTGAGCAATTCATCGCCGGACACGTCGATTTCGCTGGCGCGGACTCGCCCTTGGTCGCCGACCAGATCGGCCCCGCCGCCCGACGCTGCAACGGGAATCCGGCGTGGGATCTGCCGCTGGTCTTCGGTCCGATCGGGATCGTCTACAACCTGCCCGGAAATCCGGGCCTGGTGATCAACAGTGACGCGCTGGCCAAGGTTTTCACCGGCAGGATCACCAGCTGGAATGACCCGATCCTGCTGGCCCTCAACCCGGGCACGGCACTGCCCGACACCAAGATCACCCCGATCTACCGGATCGACTCGTCGGGAACCACCGACAACGTGCAGAAGTATCTGACCGCGGCCGCGCCGCAGAGCTGGTCCAAAGGGGTCGGCACCGAATTTCAGGGCGGCGTCGGAGAGGGTGCCGCTAAGTCGGCCGGCGTCATCCAGGCGGTGCGGGCCACCCCGGGCTCTATCGGATACGTCGAGAAGGGCTTCGCCGACCAGGCCCGCATGCCCTACGCCAAAATCGCCACCCGCGGCGGCGTGATCCCGCTGACCGACGACACGGCACGAAACGCCGTCAAAGCCGCGAAATTCTTGGCCGAGGGCGATGACCTGGTGCTCGACCTCCACGCGATGTACGGCTCCGAGGAGCCAGGCGTCTATCCCTTGCTGCTGGTCACCTACGAGATCGTGTGCTCGAAGGGTTACGACGCCCAGACCTCCGCGGCCATCAAATCGTTCCTCGCCATAGCCGCCAGTAGCGGGCAGGGCGAGCTGGCTAGGGCCGGGTACGTGCCGCTGCCCGATAAAGTCAGGGAGCGACTGGTTACGGCGATCGATGCGATGCAGTAGCCAAGTGAATCGGCATTCAAGGAGCGATAACAGGACTGTGACGGGATCACAGTGACGGGGTTTTCAGGGGCAAATCCCAATGACGCGGGTTCGGGTGCGGTGGTCGCCGCGCCGTTTCCGGAGTTGCGGGCGACGCCCATCAGTCCCTGGGGCGACGGCCGGCCCCGTATGGGGGACCGGATCTTCCGCTGGCTGGCGCAGTCGTCGGGCGTGTTCATCATCGTGGTCATCGCCGCGATTGCGGCCTTCCTGCTCGGGCGCGCGATACCGGCGCTGCACCGCAACAGGGAGAACTTCTTCAGCTACGGCGGGACCTGGGTCACCACGGACACCTCGGCGATGCACTTCGGCATCGCCAGCTTGGTGCAGGTCACGGTGTTCGTGTCGCTGTTCGCGCTGATCCTGGCCATGCCGGTCGCGTTGGGCGTCGCCATCTTCCTCACGCAGTACGCGCCGCGGCGGGTCGCCGCGCCGCTGGCCTACTCGGTTGACCTGCTGGCCGCGGTGCCGTCGATCATCTACGGAGCGTGGGGTCTGTACGTGTTGGCGCCGCAGCTGCGTCCCGTCGCCACCTGGCTCAATGGGTCCCTGGGCTGGTTTTTCCTGTTCGCCAACGGCAACGCGTCGCCCGCCGGCGGCGGCACCATTTTCACCGGCGGGATCGTCCTGGCGGTAATGATCTTGCCGATCATCACCGCGGTGACGCGCGAGGTGTTCGTCCAGACGCCGCAAGACCAGATCGAGGCCGCGCTGGCGCTCGGTGCCACCCGTTGGGAAGTGGTCAAGACGGTCACGCTGCCGTTCGGGCGGTCGGGCTATGTCAGCGGGTCGATGCTGGGGCTGGGCCGTGCGCTGGGCGAGACGGTGGCGCTGCTGATCATCCTGCGCGGCACCCAGTCGGCGTTCGGCTGGTCGCTGTTCGATGGCGGCTCCACCTTCGCGACCAAGATCGCCGGCGCGGCGGCGGAATTCGACGACCGATACAAGGCCGGCGCGTACATCGCCGCAGGGCTGACGCTCTTCGTGCTCACCTTCGTGGTCGACGCCCTGGCGCGCGGCGCCGTCGCCGGGGCGGCGCGGAAGGGGGCGCAATGACCTCGATGTTGGACCGCCCCCTCAAGCCGCGGACCTTCTCGCCGGTCAGCCGGCGCCGCCGTATCACGAATTCCGTTGCGACGCTCCTGGTTTCGCTGTCGCTGCTGGTGGCTGTGACCCCGCTGGTGATGGTGTTGTGGTCGGTGGTGGCCAAAGGGTTCACGGCCATCGCGTCGACCACGTGGTGGTCGCACTCGCAAGCTGGGATGACGGCATTCGTGACCGGTGGCGGCGCCTACCACGCGCTGGTCGGCACCGTGCTGCAGGGATTGGTATGCGCCGTCATCTCCGTCCCCCTCGGGTTGATGGTCGCGATTTATCTGGTCGAGTACGGCGGCGGGACCCCACTGGGCAGATCCGCCTCGTTCATGGTGGACATCTTGAGCGGTGTGCCGTCAATCGTTGCGGCGCTGTTCATCTACGCGTTGTGCGTGGCGACGCTGGGGCTGTCGCGGTCGGAGTTCGCGGTATCGCTGGCGCTGGTCTTGTTGATGCTCCCGGTGATCGTGCGCGCCACCGAGGAGATGCTGCGAATCGTGCCGGTGGATCTTCGCGAGGCCAGTTACGCGCTGGGCATCACCAAGTGGAAAACCATTGTCCGAGTGGTCATTCCCACCGGGCTGTCGGGCATCGTCACCGGGATACTGCTGGCGATGGCCAGGGTCATGGGCGAGACGGCGCCGCTGCTGATCCTGGTGGGGTACGCACAGTCGATGAACTTCGACATTTTCGGCGGGTTCATGGGGACGCTGCCTGGCATGATGTTCAACCAGACGTCGGCGGGTGCGGGCCTGAACCCCATCCCCACGGATCGGTTGTGGGGCGCCGCATTAACCCTCATCCTGGTGATCGCCACCATCAACATCGCGGCCCGAGTGATAGCGAAATTTTTGAGCGCCAGGAAGTCATAGGCAGGAGCACTAAGTGGCCAAACGGTTGGACCTCAAGGGCGTCAACATCTATTACGGATCGTTTCACGCGGTCTCGGATGTGACGCTGTCGGTTCTGCCCCGCAGCGTGACCGCGTTCATCGGCCCCTCGGGGTGCGGCAAGACGACGGTGTTGCGCACCCTCAACCGCATGCACGAGGTGGTGCCCGGCGGCCGGGTCGAGGGCAGCGTGCTGCTCGACGACGAAGACATCTACGGCGCCGGCGTCGACCCGGTCGGCGTGCGCCGGGCCATCGGGATGGTGTTCCAGCGGCCGAACCCGTTCCCCGCCATGTCGATTCGCGACAACGTGGTCGCCGGCCTGAGGCTGCAGGGGGTGCGCAACCGCAAGGTGCTCGACGAGACGGCCGAGTATTCGCTACGCGGGGCGAATCTCTGGGATGAGGTCAAGAACCGGTTGGACAGGCCCGGTGGCGGACTGTCCGGCGGCCAGCAGCAGCGCCTGTGCATCGCGCGGGCCATCGCCGTGCAGCCCGACGTGCTGCTGATGGACGAGCCGTGTTCGGCGCTGGACCCCATCTCGACGATGGCCATCGAAGAGCTGATCAGCGAATTGAAACAGGACTACACCATCGTCATCGTCACCCACAACATGCAGCAGGCGGCGCGGGTCAGCGACTACACGGCGTTCTTCAACTTAGAGGCGGTCGGAAAACCTGGGCGGCTGATCGAAGTCGACGACACCGAGAAGATCTTTTCCAACCCGAGCCAAAAGGCCACCGAGGACTACATCTCCGGCCGCTTCGGCTAGGGCGTGTCTGGCAAAGATTTTGGATGTTGTGCCCGAGGCTTGAGTCATGTCGCGGTTTCAGTTGCTCACCGATGCTCAGTGGTCGTTGATTGAAGATTTGCTTCCGACTCGGACAGGCAAGCGGGGCAGGCCCTTTCAGGATGCCCGCTCGATGGTCGAGGGCATTATTTATCGGTACCGGTGTGGGATCGCCTGGCGAGACGTGCCCGGGGCGTTCGGGCCGT
>NZ_MVHG01000279.1 GCF_002086125.1 Mycobacterium arosiense ATCC BAA-1401 = DSM 45069 | reverse complement strand
TCAACCCGGTGCGCTCGACGTCGCATCATCCGCTGTTCCAGGTGGCCACCGTTCTCCAGAACAATGCGCGCCCCGAGGTCGCGCTGGATGGGGTCAGCGTCGAGCCGCTGATGGTGGGCACTCGCACCGCCAAATTCGACATCGATATCCAACTCAGCGAAGTGCCCAGCGAGGATGCGGGATCGCCGATGGCCGCCGGCGTATTGACGTACGCCACGGATCTGTATGACCGGTCCACCATCGAGCGGATGGTCGGCTGGTTCGGCCGGGTGATCGAGGCGGTCGTGGCCGACGCCTCGGTGGCGGTTGGCGAGGTGTCGCTGCTGGATCGCGG
>NZ_MVHG01000278.1 GCF_002086125.1 Mycobacterium arosiense ATCC BAA-1401 = DSM 45069 | reverse complement strand
GAACTGTCCCTCGGCCAGGACCCGGTGCAGGTTCTTCTGCCGCTTGAGGAACTCCAGCGGCTGTTCGATCCGGTACAGGCGCACGTCGACCCCGCCATAGGGCTCCATGCGGTAGCGCCGGTAGTCGCGGCCGGGCGCTTCGAGACGGACCCGCGCTTCCTCGTCGGTGGCGAAGCTGCTGTCGGCGAGCAGGAAGAAGGATTCGCCGGCCATCGGCGTGTAGCCGCTCGGTTCCACCGTGTCTTCCGCCTGGACGGCGGCGAACGGCAGCAGGACCAGGGCGGCGACCGCCAGGCTACGGCTGAAACGGCGCAGGTTGCTCATTGCTGTGGTC
>NZ_MVHG01000277.1 GCF_002086125.1 Mycobacterium arosiense ATCC BAA-1401 = DSM 45069 | reverse complement strand
GTCATGCTGTCCGGCGAAGTTGGTCGTGCGGTCACCCTGAAAGGTATCGCCGCCACCAAGGGTGCGCGTGCGGCTATCGAAGCAGCTGGCGGTAAATTCGAGGACTAAATGGCTAAGCAAGGTGCTCTCTCTGCGCTAAGCAACGGCGGTCTGTCCGAGCTCTGGGCACGTCTGCGTTTCCTGTTCCTGGCGATCATCGTCTATCGGATCGGCGCGCACATCCCAGTTCCGGGCATCAACCCCGATCGCTTGGCGGCACTGTTCCGGCAGAACGAGGGGACCATTCTTAGCCTCTTCAACATGTTTTCCGGCGGCGCGCTGGAGCGCATGAGTAT
>NZ_MVHG01000276.1 GCF_002086125.1 Mycobacterium arosiense ATCC BAA-1401 = DSM 45069 | reverse complement strand
CCGTTGGCATGGGCCACCAGCAAGGGCGTGGCGTCGGTGATCGGCAGGTAGCCGATGCGCACCGGCGCGTCGGGTTCGGCGGCGGCACGCGCCTGCAGGCTGCTCAGCAGCGGCAACGCGCCGGCAGCGCTGAGCAGCGCGGCGAGCTTGAGGATGTCACGTCGGGAATGGGTCGGGTCGTCCAGGCACATGGGAGGCCTCCGGCTGAGCGATGGGATGGGCATGGGTGCGGCTCGCCCGCCGTAGGGTTTTCAGGATCTCGATGCGCAACGCGCCCAGTTCCTCGACCAGCTCCGCGCGTGGCTGCGGCAGGTCGATGCGCCACTCGCCGAGGGTC
>NZ_MVHG01000275.1 GCF_002086125.1 Mycobacterium arosiense ATCC BAA-1401 = DSM 45069 | reverse complement strand
CGTTCGGCCTGCCGGGGCTGAGCTTCATTGCGCGTTACGTCAGCGGCCGCGCCATCGACGGCAGCCATGCGCCGGCCGGCGGCGCCTACAACCCGCTGGGCGCCGATGGCCGCTACCGGCCCTTGCAGGGCAGCGGCGGCAAGCACTGGGAGCGCGACCTCGACCTGCGCTACCTGTTCGCCTCGGGCCCGCTCAAGGACCTCTCGCTGAACGTCTCGCACCTCAGCCACCGGGCCAACGCGGCCCAGGCCGGCGACGACATCGACCGCCTCTACCTGATCGTCGAATACCCACTCAAAGGCTCGCTCTGACCATGACCGCACCCGCCGCCTCACCCTGGAG
>NZ_MVHG01000274.1 GCF_002086125.1 Mycobacterium arosiense ATCC BAA-1401 = DSM 45069 | reverse complement strand
TGCCTGCTGTGTCCGGCGGATAACGCTTAGCATCATTCGTCCTACCCGTGGGGGGGAAGGGCCGGACGTTTCCAGCGGCTCCTGGATGCTCCGCGCCTCAGAAGTATTTCAACCAGGCGATATCCCGCCGCCGCGCCTTGAAACCGGCGAACCAGTGCACCGCCGGGTACAGCGCCACGGCCAGCAGGATGCTGCACAGCCATAGCGCCGGCACCGAGGAGAAACCGAAGTAGTCGCCCCGGTTGGCGCCCCAGATCGCCAGCGCCAGCAGGTACAGCAGCTTCAGTAGGTAGAGATGCAGCAGGTAGAAGAACATCGGCGCTCCGCCGAACGCCACCAGGGC
>NZ_MVHG01000273.1 GCF_002086125.1 Mycobacterium arosiense ATCC BAA-1401 = DSM 45069 | reverse complement strand
GCCGTGCCAGGGCTTCGCCACGGGTGACTCCGGCATGGATCTCGTAGCCCGACAGCGGCGCATCCTCCAGGCTCAGGCGGCCCTGTACGTTGCGCAATTGCTTGTCCGCCTCCAGGGTCGTTTCCAACGCCAGCAGGCCGAGGCCAGCGCTGCTGCCGGCCGCGCCTTCCAGGCCGAGCGGATCGTGCAGGCGCTCGCCGAGCATCTGCAGGCCGCCGCAGATCCCCAGCAGGCGACCGCCGTAGCGCAGGTGACGGAGGATCGCCTCGTCCCAGCCACGCTCGCGCAGCGCCGCGAGGTCGGCGCGCACGCTCTTCGAGCCGGGCAGGACGATCAGGTCCGCCGACG
>NZ_MVHG01000272.1 GCF_002086125.1 Mycobacterium arosiense ATCC BAA-1401 = DSM 45069 | reverse complement strand
GCCCTGCGCGACCGCAAGCCCAGGCTGGCGCGCTACGCCCTGGCCTTCGCCTTCGCCATGGTCTGTCTGCTATCGCTGTCGCGCATGCTGCAAGGTGCGCACTTCCTCTCGCACAACCTGTGGACGATGCTGTTCGACTGGCTGATCTGCCTCGGCCTGTACCGCCTGATGCTCTACCGACCGGAGACGCGGGGACAGCGCAACGGCGGCGCCGACGAAAACCGCGTTCAGGAAGACGATTCGTCCGCTCCCAGCACGCCGAACTCGATGGGCACCTTCATGTAGAACAGCCGCACGCCGGCCTGGCGGATCGACTCGAACAGCCGTTCTGCCTGCTCGGGATCGACC
>NZ_MVHG01000271.1 GCF_002086125.1 Mycobacterium arosiense ATCC BAA-1401 = DSM 45069 | reverse complement strand
CTGCGCCGCGGCGAGGATTTCCCGGCTGAGCACGGCGTCGAAGAGAGCCTCCTTGTCCCCGAAATGGACATAAAGCATCGGCTTGCTGATGCCTGCAGCCGCCGCGATCCGGTCAATTCGTGCCCCCGCCAGCCCGTTCTCGGCAAATTCCCCCAGCGCAGCATCCAGCAGCATTTGCTGGGTCTCGGCGGGACGTCTCTTGGCCATGGGCCGTTACTCCTCAACAACATTTCACCCGAGCGCCCATCATCGCTTGACACGGGTGCCATCAACTTACAAACTAGTTGGTAAGTAAATCACAGGAGTGCATTTATGTCCAGACATTGGTTCCTCACCGGCGCATCCAGCGG
>NZ_MVHG01000270.1 GCF_002086125.1 Mycobacterium arosiense ATCC BAA-1401 = DSM 45069 | reverse complement strand
GGCCTGGAGGATGAGCTCAAGGCGTTGCGCGGGCGGCTGAAGATGGTGCGCGATTCGCGTATCCAGCAGCTCAACGAGGCTATCCAGATCGCCACCCGGCTGGGGATCGTCAAGCCGACGACCCCGGGCGCACTGGGAGAGGTCGGGCAGGATGGCTCGCGCAGCGTTTTCCGCACCGAGGTGAATAACCAGCATATACCCCTGTATTTCATGGGTGTCGATGCCTTGACCGCCGAGCGCGATACCTTGCTCAAACGCAAGGGCGATGACTTCACCGAGCCCCGCGTGGCGAAGATCCAGCAGGAGCTGAAGCAGCTGGAGAACAACCGTGAAGTGCAATACCTGCAGGCTCGA
>NZ_MVHG01000027.1 GCF_002086125.1 Mycobacterium arosiense ATCC BAA-1401 = DSM 45069 | reverse complement strand
GGGTGAGCCGGTCGAGGCGGGCGCGTTCGTTGAGTTGGGCGACGAGGTCGTTGGTGGGGGCCAGCAGGATGGAGTCGCGGCCGGCGGCGCGGTCGGCGGCCCAGGCTTGGAATGCCATGTCGGCGGCGGTCTGGTCGGCGCCGACATGCACCCGGTGGTGGTCGATGTAGAAGCCGATTCCGGCAGGGTCACCGGCGCGGATGGCCAGGCTGGCGGCGGCTTCGGCTTTCCCGGTTTCGGGGTGGGTGAAGCGCACGACGGTGCTCAAGGTGACGGTGTCGTGGCGCTCGGCCAGGTCGCGCAGGACGCCGCCGGCCGAAACCGACGCCAGTTGTTGGTCGTCGCCGATCAGGCGCACGCTGGCTCCGCGTGCCAGGGCGTGGGCGATGAGGGTGGCGAGGTCCGCGGTGGAGGCCATGCCGGCTTCGTCGACGATGAGCAGGGTGTCCGAACTGATGCGGTCGAACCATGCTCGGGCGGGGTCATCGGCGGGTGCGGGGGTGACGGTGCTGGTGTCGGTGAGTTGGTTGAGTTTGGCGATGGTGTCGGTGGGGGAGGCGAGGTCTTGGGCGAGGACTTCGGCCGCGCCGGCGGTGGGGGCCAGGCCGATGACGGTGCCGCCACTGTTGCGCCAGGCGGCCGCCAGGGCGGCCATGGCGGTGGTTTTGCCGGTGCCGGCCGGTGCGAGCGCGAGCTGGAGGCGGGCACCGGAAGTGGCCATGTCGCGCACCAGGGCGACTTGTCCTTGGTTGAGTGTTAGGCCGTGGTTGGCGTGGGTTTCGGCCAGGGCTAAACCGATGTTGATGTCATCGACGGTGCGCCCGTCGCGCGTGGTGGCGGCGGCCAGGATGCGCCGTTCGGCGGCCATGATGGCGGCACTGGTGTAGACGGTGGTGTCGTGGCGGGTGTAGACGCTGGCGCCGTCGCGGCGGCGCAGCACGGCGGGCTCGTTTTTGTCCGTATCAGCGTCGGTCGTCAAGGTGATGCTGTGTGCGCCAAGGGCGCTCGCCACGATGCGGTTGACGAGCTCGGGGCCGCCGGGGTGGTTGGCATAGCGCAGCGCTCGTTGGGCTTGGGCGCGCACGTGGTTGACCGTCCAGGTGGCCCGGGTTTGGGCGACGGTGGCGATGACCGCCGCGGCCTGCTCACTGATCCATTTTTCGGTGATTTCGACTTGTTGTGCGACGACCTGATTGGTGGCGTCGACGATCATGGCGGTCAGGGCGCGCTGGCTGCCCAGCACCTCGACGGCCTGCACGCGCCACACGTGGCGCTGCTCGGCCAGCGAGCGCGGTTCGTGTTTGGCTTGCCGAGTTTCCAAGGTGGCCTGCTGCGACAACGCCAGCATCTCCACCATGGTCGGTTCACGCCCGTGCGCGGTTTGGAATTGCTTGGCCAGCTGGCCGACGCGATGGTCAATGGCCGCGCTGCGTGAGGAGTATTTTTCGATCAATTCGGTGGGGATGCCGGCGATTTCGCGCACCGGCCGTTTACCCGGTTTGGCATCGGTTTCGGCGAACCGGACACCGAGTTGTGCGGTGAGCAGGGCTTCGATGCGGGTGTTGTACAACTCCGATGCGGCGACGGTGGCGTGGTGTAGCGGGGTGCCATCTAACGCCAGCCAGCGCGGGATGCCATCGGCGCCAACGGCTTGCACTTTGTTGCTGATCACCAGGTGGGTGTGCAGGTTAGGGTCCCCGGCGCGGGAGTCGCGGTGATCGAAGGCCGCCGCGGTCAATCCGGTGGTGTTGACCTGGGCGACACCGTGGGCTCCGATGCGGGAAAACGCGGCGTTGTCTTCGAGAAATTCCAGGGTTTCGGCCACGGCGTGGTGGTGGCATTCCTCGATCGCCCGCGCGATCGGTGTCGGCGCGATCGCCCACAGCGCCGACACCGATTTGACCGGGGTGAATGTCAGGTCATAGCCGGCCACCGCGGTGGTGGCCGCACGCGAATTGCGGGCGATGAACCCCGACAGTTCCCGGTCATCGGCGGGGGGTCGGGCGTAGCTTTCGGCGAACATTTGGCGCCCGAGTGCGGTGCGAATGCGGGCGCGGATGTCGGCGGCGAGGGTGGCGTGCTCGTCGTTGCCCACGGTGGTGTTGTAGTCGCGGTAGGCCTGGCGCAGCCGGGTGACGAACTGGTTTTCGCTGTTGTTGATGGCAAACGGCCGGCCCAGCCGCGCGGCCGCGATCGCGCCGGCCTGGGCGAGGCCAAATCCGCTGAGATGCCGGGTGATTCGGTCGGCGTTGGGGTGTAAGCCTTCACCGAAGAGGGCTTTCATTTGGTCTTCGCTGACTTGTGATCCGTGCGGGACCGCCCACAGGTCGGCGACCAGCGGGTCTGAGGCATCCCGGGCGATGGGCTGCCCGAGTGCGGGCAGGCCGCGGCCCATCCAGGTGCCCGGAGTTTCACCCTTGGCGCTGTAGTAATCCGAAAGGCTAGGGCGCCCACGGTCGGTCGCATCCGAGGCGGCGACTTGGCGGATCAGGTACATGTAGCCGTCGCCAGCGGTCAGTTTGTGTAGGCCCATCACCGCGGCATCACCACAAATTCGACTCTGACATCGCCTCGGGCGTTACGCGACGGCCGTGGGCAGAAAAATCGCTGCGGTTAGCCGCCCTAACGATCGGCCGTTAGCAAACCGTGACCTGAGTGCAAGAGGTGTGATGTTTGGTGAGGCGGTGAAGTTAGGGTGCCCTAAGTGCTGTTTGGCTGGGGTGGTGACTGGTCGGGTCCGGGCTTGGTGAGGGGCTCGGTCGGGAAACTTTTTGGGTTCGGGTGCGGCGTAACGGGTTTGAGGGTCTTAGCGTGTGGTCCATGGGAAACAAGGCGATAAGCAAGGAAGCGCGCCGGGCGGCGCGCGAGGCGGCCGCGGCCGCGCAGGCGGAGCTGGCGCGGCGCACGCGGGCCAACGTCGAGGATTTGGCGCGGTTTTTTTCCGCGCGCGAACGCGCCGACGGTGTTGATGAGTGGTTCGCCGAGCGCCTGCAGGCGCTGCGCGAGCAGGCGGCGCAGCGGCGCGGCGAACAGCGGATGCAGTGTGGTCTGGCGTTGCGGGCAATGCGGGATCGCGGTGAGAGCCTACGGGAGGTCGCGCGGATGGCCGGTGTGGCCGAAAAGACTGCGCGGGAATTGATCCGCGAGGCGGACGCGGCGACCGACGCGACAGAAGCGGTCCCGCCGGCGCCGGAGGCGGGCGGGCCGGCGGGACCGCCTGAGGGCGTATGGCAGACGGAGGAGGCCGAGTTGGCCAAGACGTCCGGCGAGCGGCTGCAAGCCGCGTCGCGGGTGTGACCGACCGATGTCGGTGGTGTCGGTGATGACGAACGCCAGGAGGGACCAACCGGGTTCCGGGACTTCGAAAAGCATCGGGATCTATGGGGGGCGTCGCAACCACTACGGCTGCTGGTGGATCGGCGTTTGCATGCCGAGGAGTTACGCCGTTTTGAGGACAACGTGGTGCGGGGGCCAGGAGACGATGATTGCGCGATCTGGACGGGCGCGGTCGGTGGTGATGGCTACGGGCGGTTTTGGGCGCGCCGCGGCGGCTCGCGGATCATGGTCCGCGCCAACCGGTATGCGTTGGCGGCGGCTCTGGACGGTGAGGTGCTGGAGACGTGGGTGCGGGCGCTGCACGGCTGCGACAATCCGCCGTGTGTGCGGGTGAGCACACCGGCAAACAGCGGTCTGCTACATGTGGTGGGCGGAACGCAGCGCGACAACATGCTGAGGATGGCGCGCGCCCGCCGCGGCGGCGGGCGGGTGGCGGTGCGCCGCGGCGACAACGGCATTAAGGCGTGGCGGGCACGCGCGGTAGCGTTGCGCGACGCGGTCCGAAATGGTTGGGACAGTGAGGCGGTGGCGGCCGCGCTGCTCGGCTCACCGGAACCGGTACTGTGCTGAGGATCGGTGCTCTCACAACCCGCACGGTCGGCGTCCACCGGTGAGGGGTCTGGCGGGCCGGTGGCAAACCCGTGTCGACCGCTTCGACCACAGGCCTGCTCTGATGTCCGTTGTTCGCGCCGGGGCGCCCTGTTTGGTGCGTGTGACGCACGTCGGTTTACCTTCGTTGCCGGAGGGCCGGCGCGCGCCTGGCGGAGCGCCGGGGCCGGAAGAAAAAAAGGGGGGCCCGGCCAACCCCCTCTGGTGGGCAGCTGGCCGGGCCCCGATGCGGTGTGGCGCGGTTACAGGGTTTGCAGCATCCGGAACGCTTGGGCCTTCAGCGATTGGGTGCTGCCGGCGGCGCTGATGTTGCGCAGCGCGCGGGCCTCACTGGCGGCGCCGGCGGTGCGTGCGCCGCGGACCGGCACGATGTGATCCAGGAACTCGGTCACCGCGTTGTAGGCCGCCCAGCGAGTCCCTGCGATCGGGGCGATTGTCGGTGAGGACGTCCACAGTTTCACGATCCCGGCGGCCCGCTCGCGGCGGTGCCGCGCGGTGGCCTCACTACCGGCCGAATCGACCTCCAGGAGGGCGTTGGCGAAAACGCGGACCTGATCGGTGTCCATCGCCTCGGCGTACAGTTTCGCCGCTTCGGTTTCGAATGCCTCGATGTAGCGCCAGCTCAGTTTGAGCGCGGTGCGCGCCTCGTGGATCGAGGTATGCGCCCCGCCGGTGTGGCGGATGGCGAAACTGGCTTTGGCCGAACCGATCGCGGCGCTTTGGGTGTTGGCGCACACGATGCGTACCGGTGTGACGAGGAACCGAAACGCCGACGAACCGTCGTGAGAGTTCAGGGCCGCAAGGTAGAAGTCGGTGCGGTCCTTGGTCCCGTCGATGCCGTCGAACACCATGGAGTTCGGCAGCTTCATGGTGACGAACGTTTCGCGGCCGCCGCGCAGGGCGCCGGCGGTTTCGAAGTGGGCGCCGCTTTCGTCAACGAGGGCGTCGAGCAGCTCGCATGAGGCCTCGTTTTGGACAGGCTCGTACTTGCCGCCGACCACGCCCAGAACGTCGAGCGCACCGTTGATGGGGTTGGTGCGCACGGTGGCGTAGAAGTCCGGCACTTGCAACGGTGGCGTTGTGGTCACTCCGTCGTCGTGAAGGACGGGCCGTTGGGGGACCTGTAGCGCCATCTTGCGGACGTTCCAGCCGGCCAGGTGCGCAGCATCGAGAGCTTGGCGCGCCGTCATGGTGTGGCCGACTGATTGGCCGAGGCGGTGCCAGGCATCGCTGCGCGAGTTCGCGAAGGAGACCTGTCCGTCGGTGGTGTCGAGTTCGTGTGCCATGGGTGGTTCTCCGTTCCGGGAAGGTGATTGGTTGCGCCGGTTAGCGCTGGGTGTTGGGGGACCGGCGGGGTGGCGGTGTCAACCCCGAAGAGGCCGGCGGATAAGCAGGAGGCGGATTTTCGGCCCGGCGAGCCCGGTGCGCAGCGCCTGGGGCGAGCTGTCATAGGGCCGCAAAATGCCGTCGGTGCCGCACGGGCGCAGCGGCAGCCGGCCGTCAGGCCGGCGAGAGCGTAGAACGGGCGAGCCCGCCGGGCGTGGGTTGATGCCGTCGGGGTCCCTGTCGGTCAGACTTGGCACCCTGCTGACGGCTTAAAAGGGTGAGGGGCTACGGATTTCGGCCGCCGTCAGGTGGCCGGTCCGGCCCACTCACCGGAAGAAAAAAGGGGGCCCGGCCAACTCCTCCATGGTGGGGGAGCTAGCGGGGCCCCGGCAGGGACTAATCCTGCTGGGGTTTGGATGCGCGGTCGGCGATGATCTGGCGGATCTGGTGCGGCGGTATGCCCGCTTGCAGCGCGCTGGACAACAGCACGGCCAGCCGGGGCGGCGCGGTGTCGATCGCCTGGGCTTCCTCGAGCGCGATGTCGGTGGCGATGCCGGCACGCACCGCGTCGCCGAGTAGGCAGTAGCAGACGGCGGCGACGGTAAGGGCTTCGGCGCGGGGCGCGCCGCGCAGGCGGCGCGCGATGTGGGTCCACAGATCGGCTGCGGCCTGTGGGTGGTCGAGAGCTACGGCGAGCATGGCGTCGCGGACCGCGGGCTGCGCGGTGATGACGATGCCGGCCCGCGTGGGCAGGGTTCGGCTGATGGGATATCCGTTGAGGGCGTCGTTGATCTCTTCGGCCGTGGTGGTGACGAGCTCACCTTGGTCGCCGAGGGCGACCGGCGGTGCGGGCTCGATCGGGGCGAATTCTGCCTCGATGTCGCTGCGCCCGCGCGAGATTCGGTCGCCGGCCAGGATGCGCTGTGTGGTGACCAGCGCGTCGGTGTAGGGATAGGTGGGCCCGTGGGCGCCGGAGTCGGGGTCAATCCATTGGCCTTCGGTGGTGACGTCGCGGGTCATGATGCGCCGGATGACCGGGATGTCGGCGTTGTCGAGGGCGTGGCGCAGGGTGTCGAGCACGGTGCGGGCATGCTGGTCGAATCGCTCGTCGCACACGGCGAGCAGGATCGCGGCGTGATTGTCGGCTGGCCGCAGGTTGCAGGTGGCCGGGAAGTTCGCGGCGTGCGCGGCGGTGACGGTGATATCGAAGCGGATCGCGCAGCGCACGATCAGCTCGTCGGTGGGGACGCGGTGCAGCATGTAGACCACGACGCTGTTGGTGGGGGCAAACCCGAGCAGCGCTGCCGCGGCGGCGACAACATCGGCGGGAGTGCGCAGGGAGGTTTTGGGCATGGTGGTTCTCCGTTCCGGGAAGGTGATTGGTTGCGCCGGTTAGCGCTGGGTGTTGGGGGACCGGCGGGGTGGCGGTGTCAACCCCGAAGAGGCCGGCGGATAAGCAGGAGGCGGATTTTCGGCCCGGCGAGCCCGGTGCGCAGCGCCTGGGGCGAGCTGTCATAGGGCCGCAAAATGCCGTCGGTGCCGCACGGGCGCAGCGGCAGCCGGCCGTCAGGCCGGCGAGAGCGTAGAACGGGCGAGCCCGCCGGGCGTGGGTTGATGCCGTCGGGGTCCCTGTCGGTCAGACTTGGCACCCTGCTGACGGCTTAAAAGGGTGAGGGGCTACGGATTTCGGCCGCCGTCAGGTGGCCGGTCCGGCCCACTCACCGGAAGAAAAAAGGGGGCCCGGCCAACTCCTCCATGGTGGGGGAGCTAGCCGGGCCCTTGGTTGTGGGCGCGCGGGCAATGCGCCGTGTCAGGATCGATGTCGTGAGGTGACGGCGTGCGGCGGGCATCCCATCACCGCCATCGGGTCACGGCGCTCGCCGAATTGTCTGGTGTCGGCGGGCTTTTGTTCAGTCAGACCGAGCCGCGCCGCGACACGGAAAATCGTCCGCGCGGTCGTGAAGAGGCGCCAGGCGAGGAGGTCCGCCTCGACGCGACCGTACATGCGCCGGACCGCTTCGTCGCGGTCTGCTCCGCGCAGGCGCAATCGTAGGCCGTCGTGGGCAACCTGCAGCACGGCGAGTTCGTCGATGTCGTCGACGGGTGGCGGTGATTGTGTGGCCATCAGGGCGAGCTGCTGTAGGGCTTCGGCCTGGCTGGTCGGGTCGTGATCGCTGATAGCCCATTGGTCGAGTTGTGCGGTCATAGTGTTCTCCGTTCTGGTTGGTGACCGGGCTGGGTGTCGGTCGGTGCAGGTGTCGGGGAACCGGTGGGGTGGCGGGGTCAACCCCAACGAGTCCAGCCCGGGCGCAGGCGGGTTTTCGGCCCGGGCTCGGCGGCGCGCAGCGCCCTGGCGAGCTGGCGTTGGGCCGAAAACGGTCACTCGGTACGCCGAGGCCGGGCCGGGCGTGGGTTGATGCCGTCGGGGTCCCTGTCGGTCAGACTTGGCACCCTGCTGACGTCTTAAAAGGTTGAGGGGCTACGGATTTCGGCCGCCGTTAGGTGGCCGGTCCGGCGGTCGCGCGGGGCGCCCCGCCGCCCACTGACCGGAAGAAAAAGGGGGGCCTGGCTAAACCGGGGATGCGCGCCTGGCCGGGTCCGCGAGGTGCTGCGGACCCGGCCAGGCGGCTAGGTGGCTTCGGCGGCGAGGATCTGGTCGACGAGCTCGGCGATGCTGTCTGAGGCAGCGCGCACTCCGCCGGCAGTTAGCGTCCAGATCGGCTCGTCTCCGACGCCGGCGGTGATGATGTAGGTGCGGTGCCCGGTGGCGCGGAACGACCAGGTGCCGGGGATGGCGTGGAACATCAGGTCGCCGGCTTGGACCTTGACGATGCGCGGCTGGGGGTCGGTGTCGAGGTCGGCTGAGGTGACCTCGACTGCGGCGGCGGTCTGGCCGCTGTCTTTGTAGGTGGCCAGCAGTGTGAGCTTGTGGCCCGCACCGCTGCTGTAGGTGTGACGGCTGGTGAGCAGGAGGTCCTCGCCGTGGTTCTGGTGCTCGATGGTGGTGATGCCGTATTGCTGCAGCTGCAGGCGGTCGACGGCGTTGTCGAGAAGTTCGAATGCAAGGTCGAATTCGTGGTCCATGGTGTTCTCCGTTTCGGATAGTGCTGAGTGCGCCGGTTAGCGCTGGGGTTGCGGGGAATCGGGTGAGGGTGGCCCGTCAACCCCGAAGAGTCCGGTGGTGGTGCCGGCGGATTTGTGGCCCGCGAGCGGGAGCGAGCTGATAGGGCCGCAAATGTCCTCGGCCGCCGGCGCCGGCGACGGGCGCGGGTTGACGGGTCGGGCCCCCGGCCGATTACGATTCGGACCCCTGCTGACTGGTTTATTGGTGAGGGGCTACGGGTTTGGCGGCCACCGGTAGGTGGCCGGTCCGGCGCTCGCGCGGGACGCGCCGCCGCCACCAGTGCGGAAGAAAAAGGGGGCCCGGCCAACCCTGCATGGTGGGGAGTTGGCCGGGTCCGATGCGAGTGGTGCTAAGCGGCGCGATAGTCGCTGCGGATCGGGGGCCCGGCCAACTCCGGGTGCTGCAAGCGCTGACGCCAAATCGCGATGCAGTGAGGGTCGCTGTGGCCGCCGCATCGCGGGTAGCCTAAGAACGTGATGGAAACGGCGGTGCTACAGGAGCTCGTGGAATCGGATCGTATTCCGACACCGGTGATCGACTGGCTGGTGAACGGTCACTGGTCCACGCCGGTGCTGGCTTGTGATGTGTCGTATCCTCACGCCGATTACTCGGGACTGCTGGAGTTTTGACCAAGACGGCCGGGTCCGTTTAGGGCGCGAAGTCCGCTCGATAGTGAGGCAAAGCGGCCGTACTCTTGGCCGCCCGCGGTCGTTTTCTCCCCTAGCCAAATCCCGATGATTTGCGGGAATCCGTGCAGGGTCCGCGTCCACACCGGGCCTCCGGAGTCACCGGGGACGCTGGGCGGCATGCCAGTGGTCAGGTATTGGTCTTCACCTTGGCTGGCGGCGATTTGACGGCAATGCTGGCCACTGGAAACACCGATCCGGCAGACGGTTTCGCCGATTTGGGGCTCGGGGTGGTCACCGGTGAAGGGCATGTGGTTGTCGACGATGAATGCTGACGCCAAGGAGTTGGTGCTGAAGTCGATCAGTGCATAGTCCGCGCCGCCGTTGCGCGGGGGCTCGAACACGGTGCGCACGAAGTCTCCGGTGAGCCTGCTTCGCTGGTCTCGCGCATAACCTGATGCCGGGTTGGCGCGGCAGTGCCCGGCGGTGATGGCGTAGGTGTGGAAGTCGACGCCGGTGTAGACGTAGCCGATCGTGCAGAACTGGTTGCCGCCGGCGGGGTTGATGTAGTCGACCTCTTCGCCGGGGCTGACGACGGTCAGTGCGGCGTGTGACGGAGGTGAGCCAGCCAGTGCCAGCGCTGCCGTGGTGAGCAGGCCTGAGACGATGGCTGCGAATCGGCGAGCTGCGGTGGGCATGGGTCGGTCACCTTTCAGGTTCTAGGCGGCCCGCGTGTGGCGCGGGCGGCGTTCGGAGCGCAGTTGCGCGCGGGCGGTTATGCTGTCGATCCAGGCACGAGCGGTGCTGGCCGCCGGCCCGGGCCGCCCTGCGGCCGCCGCGATGGCTGCGGCCGCGCGGTTGGTGATGGCGGTCTCGAAACGCGTTGTCATGCAGACTCCTTCAAACGGGCGGCGGTGGCGGGTTGAACTGGAGACCGACGAGTGTTCTGCCGGTAGTCGACGGTGAGCCGCTCGAGAATGCCCTCGACGGCGTGAGCGGCGGCGCGCACCACTGGTGACCGCTGCTGGTTGCTGTGGCGCTGCAGCTCTTGTTGGGTGTGTTGCACTGCGCGCAGCTGGTCGGCGGCTTCAGCGAGCCATCGCGCGGCGTTGCGTGCGCTGCCGGGCACCAGGCCGCGCCGGTCGTGGTGGGCGCGGGCTTCCCGTAGGGCGGTGTCGAAGCGGTCGGCGGCCCAGCGGGCCTTCGCGGCGGCGGCCAGGGCGTGCAGCTCGGCGGGGGTGATGGTGGCGAAACCTCCGAAGGGGTCGCTGCGGTCCCACAGACCGGCGTTGACATGGTCGGTGACGTCGGCTTTATCGACCTCGGTGGCCGGTATGAGCAGCACCACCTGGGCGGCGCTGGCGTGCAGACGTTCATGTAGGTTGATCGCCCGCTGATAGCCGGCGAGGTCCCGGTCGGCCACGATGGCGACGTTGAGTCCGGTGAATGCGTCGACCAGTGCGGCGGGGAAGTTGGCGGCCCCTTGGGCGTTGGTGGTGGCCAGGCGACCGAGCGAGGTAAGGGTGTCGGCGTCTTTCTCGCCCTCGGTGACCCATACCCATGCGCCTGTCTTGGCCGCGCTCTGAATTGCGTTGGGCCGATACAGCATCGGGGTGAATCCGTCCGGCTTGCGGTACACCCATTGGTGTGCGTCGCGGTAGCGCTGCCGGAACTGTTTGTGGGGTTGACCGGTGCAAGCGCATTCTTCGCGAATGACCTGCTGCACTGGTTCGCCGGAGGGGGTGAGGTAGGTGTAGACCCGGACCCGGCGCCACTGGTGCTCGGCGTGTTCGCGGGGCGCGGTGATACGCGCTGGCAATGGTCCTAATCCGGGAACTCGTCGGGCCGCCTTCGGTTGTGCGGCGCGCGTCCAGCCTTGCCCGGTTGCGGGGGCAGGGTTGTCGAACAGATCGGCCAGGCGCAGACCGAGGGCGCCGGCGATGTCGGCGGCGGGGGCCTGGCAGCTAAAGCAGTGCAGCAGGACCGCCCCGCCCCGGCCGGCGCGGGTGTTTTTGCGACACCCAACCGATAGTGAGGGTGAGTGGTCGGTGTGCAGGGGGCAGCTGGCCATGAACGCTTCCCCGCCGCGGGGGCGGATGCTGTGCCCTGCTGCTTGCAGAGCGTCGCGCATGTGGTCCAAAGCGGTTCCGGGTCGGGGGGTTTGGTATGTGCTGGCCATTACGGAGTCTCCTGGTCGATGACCGTGTGCACCACGGCGTAGGCCGCGCGGGTGTTGCGGATGCTGTCGTCGAGGAAGGTGGCGACATCGCGTCCGTCACGGCCGTCCACAAACTCGGCGTCGTAGATGGTGTTACTGCGCAACTGCTCAAGACTGCTCGCGGCCTTCTGCAGGGCTTTCACGGCGGCCGACAGGTGGGCAAGCAAATGGCTTCGCGTTTCACCGATTTGCTCGAAGCGGTTCAGTTCGGCGAACTCGGCAACTGCTTGCTCCAGTGCGGCGTCGGTGTACATGGGGGGTGAGTCCTTTCGGTCAGGGGTGGGGTCTAGGCGGCCGCCAGGAGAGCCACGCGATCCGGACGGAAACCCGACCAATGCACCGTGGGGGAGACATAGACGGCGGGCGCGCCCAGGTAGCCCAAACTCATCACGTATTCGCGGGCCTCGGGATTTTCGGTGATGTCGATCTTCTGGTAGTCGATCCCCGCTTTGTCGAGCGCTTTGAACGTGGCGTTGCACTGCACGCAGGCCGGTTTCGTATGTACCGTGATTGGGGACATTACTTGCCTCCTTCGTAAATAGAGGGTGCTGCGCTGGATAATTAAAGATTACTGCCGTGATTGGCCCTATGCCATAGTCGCGCAAAAGAATTTCGAGCAATTGTGGATAGTTCGCAACACCGATTGAAGTTGGATATGCGCACCCTCCTTTCGGCGCGATCGCCCCAGCATGTTCTCGTGCCGTAACTGCCTGCGAACTGCGCTGTTACAGCATTGTGCACAGGCAGCGCACAGGAGTCGGCGAACCGGCCACTGCACCAGGGATTTCACGCTTGTTCTCGCTTTCCGCGACCTGGCGGTAATCGTTTGGCAGCAGCGATCGTGCCCGGTTATTCTTCTTGTATTCCGTCACGGATTTACCTTGCATAACCGGTCGATGTAGCCGTTTGCGCTCACTACCTCCACACTCCTGTCGCTGTAATTGCCGCCATTGTTTTTGCCTTTCTGGCATTCACGATATGAACCGGCCAACGGGCAGTGAGTGGAGCGCAAGGCCCGGGCGCGCAGTTTTCGCGGTGAGCGTCAGCGAGCGCCCCGGGGAAAGTTCGCGAGCCCACCGGCCAGCAGCGCGAAGGCCGGCGCCTTGCAGGTAGCGGTCCGGCCCGTCAGAATCGAACGGCGAGACGGCACAACATGTTTCGCCGCACACTCAAGGATCGAACCACCGCCGCCCCGCCGCCGTGATGAGCGAGCAGCACCGGCTGGCGGGTGGGACCGCCGTCGCCAAAGGTGGGGCCAGTACCTCAGCCCTGACCCCACCCGAGCGGCGCGCTACTCCTTTACCGCATCGGCCAAATATTGCTGGTACACGTCGTCGGCGTCCTTGGCCTTGGTCACGACTTCCTCGACAGGAGCCAGCGGGTAGTCGTTGCGCGCGAGCCAACGCAGGTACTCGCCGCTGCCGACGTGGTGGCCCCACCCGTCCGCATTGTTGCGCCAGGCATCCTTGGGGGTTCGCGATTCGAGCGCACCGAGCACCAGGGCCAGCGTGATCACCTCAGCGCGCCCGTCGCCGTTGGCGGGCAGGTCGGCCACCAGCTTGGCCACGGCCTGGCCGCTGTCCACTCCGAGCAGTGCAGCAGTCGTGTCCAGCGCGTTGTGGTTGGTGAGCAAGAAGCTGTCACGAGACAAGCAGTCAGCGATGAACATGGCAGCGCCCTTGGGAGGCGCCTTGCGCGCCAAGAGCTTCTTGACGAACTCGCGCCGCACATTGAGGGCCGCGTCACCGAGCTTGTTGAGGGCCAACACTTTCCGGCGCTCACGCTTCTCGGTCTCGGCGCGCTCGATCGCGGCCTGCTGGCGTGCCGTCTCGCTTGCCTCGTCGTCCAAGTCGACCGCTTCGCCGGTGTCGGTGTCCGCCATGCCCGCCTGCCGCGCGAACCAGCTCTGCGGCGTTAGTCCTGCGGCATGGTAGTCGAGGCAGTAGTAATCGGGGACGAACACCGCTGTCTCGGTGACCGAGTTGGCGTGGCGCAACCCCTCTGCAGGCTCGGCGTCTGGCTCGTCTTCGGTCTCCCAGTCCACGATCCCTTCGTCAACAACGTCGCCGGTTTCCACGTCGCACAGTGCGGTGTCCTCAGAGAGCAACACAGCCCAGTGGGCGGGGTTGGTGACAGCGTTGTCGTCGGCTTCGTCCCCCTCGCCGGTCACCAGGTGATGCAGCGGTATGCAGGCCGCATCCCACGACTCGGGCCGCTGCTCAAGGACGGTGAACCCCTTGTCGGTGTAGACCCGGGCTGCCTGGGCTCGGACCTGGGCGGTGGCGCGTTCTTGACGCAGCTGGGCGACCGTGTGCTCGAACCAGCCCCTTCCAGCCGAGCTCATCAGCCGCTCAAGCGCGCCGGGCACGTCCTCGAACTCAGTGATCGCGGCTGCTTCGACCAGGCTGAGCTGGCCGCTGGCCAAGGCGTCCATGGCGGTAGCTGACTGCGCGGCGGTGTGCGCGGCCTTCACGGCGTCCTTGGCGACGGACAACCGCTTGGCCACCTTGGTCACCGATATCCCTGCGTCGATCATCTGCTGGATGCCGCGCGCCCGCTGGGCGTCGGTGAGGTCCCGCTTCTGATCGTTGGTGACGATCTGGTGCACGATGCGGTCGATGGTTTCCTGGCTGGCATCAACAGCGGAAGACGGCAGCACATACACCGGAACGCTGGACAGGCCGACTTCGCGAGCAGCAAGAGTGCGCCGCTGGCCGTTGCGGACGCGGATGACCTCGGGCCGCTCGGGGTCGCGAACACCCGTGATCGGCACCAGCACTCCGTTCTCGGCGATGTTGGCGATGAAAGCCTTGCTCAAGGCTGCGTCGTCGCGGACATTGTCACCGATGTCAAGCAGCGCCGGGTCAAGGTGTTCCATCGTGCCTGACGGTTGGTCAGCGCTGCTGGCCGCGCTTTCGGTCTTGGCCGTGTCGGTCATGGTTGAACCCTTTCTGTGTGAGTCAGGCGTCCCGCGTGGCCGCCTGTTCTGTTTGCCTTCTGGCAATTGAGATTTGGGCCGGCATAGGGACGCGGAGTGCAAGGTCCGGGCGCGCAGTTGCCCGCGCGCGAGCGAAGCGAGCGTAAGCGGGGG
This sequence comes from Mycobacterium arosiense ATCC BAA-1401 = DSM 45069, assembly GCF_002086125.1. Lineage (GTDB taxonomy): Bacteria > Actinomycetota > Actinomycetes > Mycobacteriales > Mycobacteriaceae > Mycobacterium > Mycobacterium arosiense. Next base: position 40,672 of record NZ_MVHG01000027.1, on the reverse strand, counting down.
ACTGTGCGAGCCTTGTGCCCGGAGCGAAGCGGAGGCCGTGGCCTTCGCGCGAAGCGGACCGCCGGCAATAATCGAAAGCCAGAAAGGCAAACAAACACGGGCTTTGGGTCAGGGCCCAAGCTATTCAGCAGCGCCGGAGGCGCTTCAACTTCAACTCCCCGCTACGATCGCAAAGATGGGGCTTCGGCAGAGCCGGCGCCGGTGGGAGGAGCCCGTCGTTCGCACTGCCCCGAATGTGCTGCGGAGCTCGGCGCTCACAAGGTGCTTGTCGGAGTAGCGCATTGCCGGTGCGGACGGATACACCGTTCTCGCTGTTGCTAGCAGAACGAGCGGAATTGCCTGTGCTGCAACAACATTACGCAGTCCTACATCGTGGATTCGACGTGCCGGGCGGCGGAGATCGGCGATCGCAATTGGCATGCGCTGCTCGACGCGCACGACGCCGCGGTGAGGGCGCAGCTACGTCGCTTTCGAGGCCCGAGGTGAACACGGCGGGTGACGGCTTCCTCGGATGGTCGACGGCTGGCTACTGCATCTGGTCGAGCATGGTCGAGAACGCTGCCTTGAGCCGCAACCCTTTCTTGACCTCATCGGCTGCCACGTAGGGGTACTCGCTGATTTCCAGAAAGCTCGGTACGTGATGCTCACGAACGAACTGGACGAAAGCCTCGGGACGTTCTCGCCAGTCTTCGGGGAATCCTTCAAGGTTTTCGAAGGTGGTCGTGATGCCCGACTCGCTGAACAAATTCACCGCATCCTCGGTGTACTTGTCGAAGTCGGTGTCGAAGATCCCGTGGTACTGGAAGTAGGTCGTCGCCGATATTGAACAGCTGCCACTTCAGATAATGCAGCTTCAGGACATCCAAAACCTCGGGATCCTTATCGACTGCTGACGCCAGGGTTCTGCCGTGCTCGCGGATGGCCTCTTCTCGGCCAGGTTTGACCTTCGCGATGATCGTGAAGCCGTAGCAGGCGGGCGTGCGCGGAAAAACCGGTCCGTACCGCCCCCGCTCCAGCTCGAAGTAACCCTCTTTGGGGATTGTTAGCGCCGCTGGGCTTGGTCCAGTCGTGATTGGTGATAGCGGCCCGTCCGGCAACATCTAGGCCCCTCAAAATGGATCTACTGCCGGTCAGAGTTGCGCCGCTGGCGGGAGAAGCTATTTACTCGTGGTTGGAAGCCGCTGCTCGCCCCATGAGACTCTCAACGAAGCAGACGTTGAGGCTGCTCGGATGCACTAAGAGGAGTTCGGTGTGCGCGTGTCCCGTCGAGTCGCGGCCTTTAACAAGCGAATCACCAACCCAGCCGCCCTTCGGGTGGTCGACCGAATGCCTGGTATGGGAATTCTTTACCACGTCGGGCGCCGATCCGGAGCACGCTACCGTACACCGTTGCTGGTGTTCGACACGACCGACGGCTTTGCATTGCTCGTCGGCTACGGACCCCAAACAAACTGGGTGCGAAACGTTCTCGCGGGCGGCGACACCGCCATCTGCAAGCACCGCAAGACTGTCGCGGTCGGCCATCCCGTCCTCCTAGCCAAAAGCGAGGTGGCCCCCCAGGTGAGTCCCTCCTCGCGGTGGCTGTACCGCCTCTTTCCGTACAATGAATCGGTGATGGTGCTCAAGCGCCTCTAAGTCGGCGCGCTAGCGCAGCGGTGGGTTGGCTTTCGCGCCACGCTGGCGCCGCCAGAAGTGTCGATTCGTCGCTGGACCCTGATGGCTGAGACTCGTGACACAGGCGGATCAACTCTGGCGCAATAGGTTCGACGCCTCAAAACATCGCGACGATATGCGAGGTCGCATGGCGCGTTACACCCACGGTATGGATGGTACGGCCTCGATCTACTTCTTCCGACGTCGGTGGCGAAGCGATCGCCCTGGGGAGAAACCGGACTTGACGGCTTGCGATGCGGCGGCGGCGAGTGCCGGCAGACCTGCGTAGGTACGCGCATCGAGCAGCGCGGGCCAGGTGTGCCAGCTATTGGGCCGGTCGTTTTTGGCGAGCCGTTCGGCGAGCCACCATAGGCTCATCGGAACCGCGAAGGGATACAACAACAGGTGCTCGGCAAGGGGGTCGCGGTGGTAGCTCACCGCGGCGCCGCCTTGGGTGTAAGCTAGGACCAGCCTGTCCACATCGGCGACGTCGACGATCTTGTCGTGCACGCCCTGGATGAGTAGCAGGGGCATGCTCGGTGTCTTTTGCCCGAGCCGCGTCACCTCGAACACATGCTGCAGCTCGGGCAACGCGAACAATTCCTGAAAGCTCAGGTCGACGTAGTCGGCGATGTCGACATTGCGGAAGCGTCGGATCGCCCCTCCGGTCGACATTCCCTCGATCTCTGCAAGCAGGGCCTTGCCATCCTGGGTCGCGTGTTCATCGACGACCTTTTTCGCCTCGGGGAACACATGCACCAACGACGCGATCATCAACGCAGCAAGACCCGCCCACGGCGACGCATTCAACCGGCGCGCAACGCTTTCGGGATCCACCACCGGTGAACCCAGCACTGCCCCGACGATGTCGAGCTCGGGTGCGTACGTGGCGGCGACTTCGGCGGCCCATCCGCTGGCCAGGCCACCGCCGGAATACCCCCACACCGCCATCGAGGCCTTCGATGAAAGGCCTAACTCCGGGTAGTTGACAGCGGCACGCAGACCGTCGAGAACACGAAAGCCCGCCTCATACGGCGCGCCCCACATGCCGTTGAGGCCCTCGTGATCCGGGATACTGACCGCCCACCCGCGAGATAGGGCCGCGGTGATGAAAAAGAATTCCGCCTGAACCGAGGCCCCGACCAGCTCGGCGCCGTGCCGCAGCTCATAGGACGGGAAACACCGCGCCGCCACGGCGTCGATGGCGCACTGGTAAGACAGCACCGGGCACCGGGCCGGGTTCTCGCCACGCGGAACTATTACCGTGGTCACCGCCGCCTCGGGGAGATCGTGGGCGTCGGTGCTGCGGTACATCAGCTGCACCGCCATGCCCTGCCGGAGGCGACCGAAGAACGACACCGGCACCACCCGCGACCGCAAGACCGTCCCGGGTGCGACCCCGCCCAGACCGGCGGGGCGGGCATAGAAAGGATCGCGATCAGGTGTGGGGAAGCCATGGCGTGTCCAGGAGGACGAGTTCTTCAAGATGTGTTGCTTTCCAGGCTGTTGATGGTGCGCGCCCAACAAAACGTTAGGCACGACCTGCTTGTCTAGCTGGCGCGCGCCGCGGTATGTAATCAGGCTGTGTTGGTGATGCCTTGAGCGATATCGCGCACCGGGGTGTTCGTGTGCTGGGATTGCTGTCTCAGTAGTCCCTGCAGAAGAAGTTCAAACGGTCGGTCATCCAGCGCTATCGGGGCGTTTGGGAATCCACCGTCATCGGCAGACTCCGCCGCCCGCGCTGCACCGTGCTTCTGCGTCATCCTGGCGAGAAGTAGCGACCCTCGAACGAGTTCCGACACCGCGGAGTAAGTGTCGTGCGCTGTCTGCTCATCGAGACCGGAGTCGATCATGTTGGCGATCGCTTTCTGTGTCTCGTGTCCGCCGAGCCGTCGAGCCATCTGGGCGATTGCCGCTTCGGCGACGATGCGAATGCCTTTGCGCCGACACGCGCTTCGCAAATTCTTCAGGTAGCTTTCGCCGATCAGGTTCTGCTCGACGAGAACTCCGATTTCGGGGAGTCCGCGTTTGGCAACGAGGTCCGCGATGAAAATCGGCTCGTCGGTCATCGAGCCCTGCGGGAAGGCGAAGGTCCACTCGCCTAGCCAGTCGTCGGTGCCGGTGACGGCGATCGCCGGGACCTTGAACCGCTCTTCGATCGCTTCGCGGGTGGGCACGCAGTTGTCGGTGATGTGGGGTCCGAACACCACCAGACAGGCTTCGTCGACAAGCTCACCGAAAGCGTCGATGACCGCCTTGACCGATCCCTTGGGCAGGTCCTCTACCTCGCGGTAGATCATCTGCACAGGGCGGTCCATCAGCCCCTGCTCGGTGGCCTCTTCGAAGATGAGGTCAAAGCAGCGGGTGAAGTCCGCCTTCATCTCCTCTGGGAACATCGGTGGCAACGTGAAGTCCATCAGGTAGCCGATCTTGATGGGCTCTGCAGTGCTTTCGTAGGACATCGCACTTCCTTCGGGTTTATGCGGGTCAACCTAAGATTTGTTATCTGCCGCGCGGATTCGCTAGACGTTTTCGTTGAGGTAGACCTCGATCATCTGGATGAGTCCGTTGGTGATGGCGGGATCGTCGCTGAGGGGTCCGGCGATCGCGGCGCGTGCCGCTTTGGGTGCGGGCAGGCCTTGGGCGATCAGGCGGCCCGCTGCGATGAGCACCCGCGTGGACGCCACTTCGCGCAACCCCCCGGTTTCCAGGCGCCGGATCGCTTGACCGAACCGGACAAGCTGTGCGGCGTGGTCGCTGCTGATTCCTGCTTCGGTCGCGACGATCTTTTCTTCGATGTCGGCGTTGGGGAAGTCGAACTCTAAGGCGACCATGCGTTGCCGCGTGGAGTCTTTGAGATCTTTGAGGACGCTTTGGTAGCCCGGATTGTAGGAGACCACCAGGCCGAACCCGGGTGCCGCCGCCAGGGTGACGCCGAGCCGTTCGACGGGGAGCTGGCGGCGGTGATCGGCTAATGGGTGCAGCACGACGGTGGTGTCTTGGCGGGCCTCGACGACTTCGTCGAGGTAGCAGATGGCTCCTTCGCGCACCGCGCGGGTTAGCGGCCCGTCGACCCATTGAGTGTCTCCGCCGACGAGGAGGAATCGTCCGACGAGGTCGGCGGTGGTGAGGTCGTCGTGGCAGGCGACGGTGATCAGTGGCCGACCCAGGTCGTGGGCCATGGCCTCGACGAAGCGGGTCTTGCCGCATCCGGTCGGACCTTTGAGCAGAATCGAAAGGCCTTGCAGGTAGGCGGCTTTGAACACATCTTCTTCATCACCGACGGCGACATAGTAGGGACGGGCTGCACTGTCGCCGACGTCGGCGCGGGTCGATTCACCGTTGCCGGCGGTGCCGGCGGTGCCCGATGGGGCCACTGCGCCCTCGGTGCTGGCAACGTGCAGCCGCCCGCCGTCGTCGTCGTGGTCGGGTCGGGCGGAGACGTCGGTCAGGTGGCGGGGGTCGGTGGATCGCGTCATGCGCTTCGTGTCCGTTCTGTTGAGGTGACGTGCTGAACCGGGCGGGTGGCATTAATCAGGCGGCGGCGCGCTTGTGCCGAGCGAAGCGCGGACCGAAACAGGGGTCCGACAACACCTTTGAGATCCTCGGGGCGTGCAACGGTGGCGTGGGCGGTGCTGCCGAAGACGTGGCGCAGCGCCGCGACGTCGGTGCTGGCGCCGATGGTCAGACACAGACAGCCAGTGCCGCGGCGGCGAGCCTCGGCCAGCGCGCGGCGCGCGTCGGCGGCACCGTAGTCGCGTTCGTATCCGTGGTCGTAGGCCAGGCCGTCAGAGATCACCACGAGCAGTCGGCGCGGCGTGCCGGCGTGTTTTTCTACCACCGCTGCGCCGTGACGGATCGCGGCGCCCAGTCGTGAGAAGGCGCCGGGAGTGATGGCCTGCAGCCGTTGCATGGTGCGGGTGTCGAGGTGATCGTCGAAGCGTTTCACCGGTGTCACCTCAACCATGGATCGACCTTGAGAGGCGAACGCATACAACGCGACTCGGTCACCGAGGTCGTGCAGCGCCACGGTGAGCGCTGCTGCGGTGGTGCGCTGCTGTTGATGTACGGTCTGACCGTGCGTTCCCGGTTCGGCGGTGGATCCAGAGACGTCGAGCAAAACCAACACCCCCAGATCGCGTCGGCGCCGCAGGGTATCGAGGTAGACCTCCTCGGCCGAGGGCGCTTCGGCCCGTGTTTCCACTTGGGCTTCCACCGCCGCGTCGATGTCGATGTCGTCGCCTTGGGCCTGGCGGCGCGACCGTTGCAGCCCGACCCCGAGGCGTGCCAGCGGCTTACGCAGCCCGATATCGCGTGCGATGTGCGCGGCCGCACCGGTATTCGGGGGTTCGATCTCGTGCACCGTGCACCACTGCGGGCGGTAGCGGCGCTCGCGCATGTTCCATTCGGGATATGTCGCGCCGCGCGGGGCGAAGGGATCGTCAGTCTCGGTTGCCGATCGTGCGTTGGAAACCACTGCAGTGCTGCCCGTCGCGCCGGCCCGGGTGCGATGCGTCGGTGTGTCAGCGCCTGGTTGGCCGCCTCCGGACAGCTGGCGCACCACGCTGAGCATGCGTGCCAGCAGTTTGCCCAGCACGCCGCCACCGCCGACCGGGCTGGTGAACGGGTCTTGCATGTCCTGGTCGTCGGCGATGTCGTCGTCGGCCAGTTCCTGGAGTTCTTTGTCCTGTTGTCGTCGTGGGGTGTGCTCGCCGGCCGGCCCGGGCCCGTGGTCGGCGCGTTTGTCGACGACGACCTTGCGGGGACGTAGGACGCCGAAATCGGCGGGCGGGTCGGGTATGGGTTGGCGACTTAACGCGATGTCGAGTGAGGCGGCCGGCGAGTGAGTGCGCGAGGCGAGGTCGCCGTCGATGAGCGTGCGCACTGCCGGGGGCAGCCACATCTGGTTGGCGGCCAGCGCGCGGTGACCTTCAATGGCCAGGTAGCGGCGCACCGCCGCGCGATGTGTGCTCAATGTGCGGGTGATCGCGGGTTGGAGGCTGTCGGCCGCGATCAGACAGGCTTGAACGGTGATCGCGGTGAGTCGAGCTGTGGGCGGGCTGTTTGGGTCGACGAAAATCGTGCGCCTGTTGGTCCAGCACGGCTGCCCGGGCTCTGTCGCGGCGACGGCAACCGGTTGCCCTGACAGCGCTGAGGCCAGCATCTCTAGCTGTGGCAAGGGTGTGGCGGGGCGATCGGGTGTCATCTGGTCCTATGTCCGTGCCGGGCCGCGCGTCGGAGTCAGGCTGCGGTCGGCGATGCCACGGATCACGGTGTCGCGGGCCAGGCGCAGCGCCGCCCGTCTACCCAGGCGGTGGACGAGGTTTTCGGGTATCCACAAGACGCCCATGACGCAGCGCGCCAGCATCTCTAGCGATGATGTGTGCGCCTGCAGGTCGTGTGACCGGATGCCCTCGCGCAGCAGGCTTTCCAGTTCGGCCAGTCGCTGGGCGAAGGCCAGGCCTGGTTCTGGTGTGTTCGGCGGGTGCTGGCGCAGCCACGCGAGCTGAATCTTCCACTCGTGGGGGAAGCGGTCGATCGCGTTGATGTTGACCCAACTGAGCGCATCGAGCTTCTCGACCGCGGTGGCGTCGCTGGCCAGGACTTCGGCGAAACCTCCGCCGGCCTTGCGTCCGAACGCCTCGATGATCGCTCTGAACAACCTGTCTTTGGAGCCGACCACCGAGTACACGCGGGCAGGACCCAATGCGGTGGCCTCGATGATGTCGCGCATCGTGGTGGCCTCATATCCGCGGCGACCGAATTGTTCTCGCGCCACGGCGTGGATGTAGGCGGACTTGCCGGTGACCTCGACATGGCTGTCCTCACCCCACGAGCCGATGGCCTTTTCGGCGGCGGCGAAGGCGGCCGAGGAGTCCAGTTCGTCATCTGTAGGCGGCCGGCTGCTCAGCCCTGTCGTCATGATTCGGCACAACAGGGCGGCGACATCCTCGGCGGCGGCGGTGTGGCGGATGACGTCGAGCCCGACGTGCATCAGGCTTTGGCAGATACGATCGGCCAGCGCCGATATGGCGACACCTGATCGAAGCAGACCGTTGGCCGCGCCAGCCGCCAGTATCTGGGTCATCGTGTATTGCAGCGTCGTGGGTCTCGCGGACAGAAGCAGGCTCAGTGACGGGTTGGCGCTGGCAGCCTCGAAGAATGACATCTGCAATGCGGCCGGGTGGCGCGCCGCACAGCGCGCGATGGCTGAGCCGAAGTCATAGAACCCGGCGGGGAATGGGCTGGCCTGGCGGTGGTCGGTGTCATCGAGCGCCGCCTTTGCGACGCCGTCGATGTCGGCGCGAAAACCCTGGACCAGTTCGAAAAGCAACTCTTCTTTGCTGCTGAAGTGGTGATACAGGCTGCCCCCCAATATGCCGGCGGCTGCGGCGATGTCAGCCAACGAGGCGCGCGGGCCTGCCGAGGCGATCACCGATTCGGCCGCCTGCAGGATCCTGGCACGTGCCGTGCACTGGCGGGCCCAACAAGTGTCCGCCGGCAAGCGGGGACCACTATGCGGTGGTGACATCGGTTCGGCCCGACGGGGCTGAGCCGATCGCATGACGCGGGCGCGGGTCACCATGACTGACACTCGATAATGTCTGGAGGTCTGTTGGCGGCGCCGGGTGCGGCTGACCTCCGTCCGACGTTGTTGTGGCCGGCGCCGAATCGACCGTGCTCTCGCGGCGTGCGACCACGCGTGGTGCCGATGAATTGCCAAGGCAAGCATCGGGTGGCGAATCGGAGCAGGCCTGTCATGACGGCGAATCCCCAAGAGCGTCGAAGGGTGCGGCAGGGCGGCAATGTTCCCTGGGCGCAACGCGAACCCGACAGCTGCTCGACCCGGTCGGACCCAAGCTCATCGAGGAGCTACCGACGAGACATGAGATGGCCACCAGCTCAGCAGACACCTCTAACCGGCCGGTCGAGACACGCGGGCAGCTTAGCGACATCGCTCGTCCTCTCCGTCCCGACCTATTGTGGTGCAGTCTGACTCCAGAATAAGATCTGGTGCTAGATTGCACCAGATCAGTTGGGTTGGTCAAGGGACCGCAGCCAGACGCCCAGTCACCGCTTCCTGCTCTTGGTTGATGGACCGGCCTGCAGGTTAGCCGTATCACGTTGATAAGCAACCGAAGTGGAGGAAGATCCTTTGTCCGGACGTCTCGACGGCAGGTCGCCGTCATCAGGGGAGCTGCCCGCGGCCAAGGGCGCGCGCACGCCGTCGCCATAGCCAAAGCGGGCGCCGACATCGTTGCCCTCGATATCTGCGGGGACGTCCCGAGCAACCCCTACCCGTTGGCGACACCCGACGACCTCTCTGACACCGAACGATCGGTGAAAGAACTTGGGCGGCGCGTGGTCGCGCGGATCGCCGACGTGCGTGAACGCCACGAACTGCGCGACACCGTCGAGGCCGCTCTGGCCGATCTCGGCAGGATCGACGTCGTCGTCGCCAATGCCGGCATCCTGCCGATGGCGATGGGCAACCCCGACCCATGCATTTCGTCGACGCCTCCGACGTCGACCTGGTCGGCGCGATGAACACCGTCGCGGTCACCATGCCCGCTACCTGTGGGTAGTGGGTCAGTTTGAAGTTATTGGCTAGTTGCGCGGCCTTGGCCCGAGATCGTCGAGAATCTCTTTGGCCATGACAACGGGGAGCAGGTGACCGGTCGCGGGAACCGCCCTCAGCGTGCTGTTGGGCAACAGGCTAGCCAAACGACGTGCATGTTTCATCGGCACCAAGGTGTCCTCTTCCCCTTGCCAGATGGTGACCGGCTGCTGGATCTCGGGGAGGTCGAAACCCCATGAGCCGAAGTAGTGACGGTACTCTTCGACCATTCCCTGTACGCCGCCGCTCATCACTTCGCGATGCGTCGCCAGCAGGGATAGGGGCGGCGGGTTGAGTGCTGCGCCATCCCGGCTGCCTGCTAGGTGCGGGAGGACCCACCCGAGCACGCGTGGCGGTACACGGCGTATCAGTTGCAGCAGCGCCGCAGCGGCCCACGGCGCCCATCGGGCGGCCGGGATGAGCAACTCATCGGGCAAGAACCCGATCTCGAAGACGTTCCTGAGTCGCTCCAGGGGAGCCATCCCGTCGATGGTGGCGACCACGCGTACTCGCCCGGGCATCGCCGCAGCGCACGCCAACGCGAAGGGGCCTCCGCCCGACCAGCCGGCGAAGGCGAAGTCATCTAGAAGCAGCAGGTCAGCAACCTGAGCCACGGTGTGCCCCCACTAGCCAACCGAGGCCATGCTCCACAGGTCGCTGCGCCCAATGCCCGGTCGGTCAATTGCGATGATTTCGGCACCACAAGAACGCGCCGCCTCGTCCATCACCGTGGCGTCCATACCGCAACTGAGTCCGCCGTGGTTCCACACCAGGGGCCACCCACCAGGTGACCCAAACCGCCACACACCCACGCGACGCGAATCGACCAGCACGGTCGAACCCGAATCGGTACCCCCGTTGTTGCTCTGCATTGATCGCCCCTCCGAAAGGTCACCCCGCCGCACCGTTCTCGGCTATTGCACCAAATATCTGTTCCGCGCTAGTGGTATTTCCCTGCACATGTTGGCGACTAATGATCGCGGCTTGGTGCAAAGGTCTAGTCGAGTAGCGCGCGCACTTGTGCGACGGCGCCTCCATCATCGTCACCGGTTCCACCGCCGGCATGATCCGGGGCGCCACCGACAACCCGACCATGGGCCCCGGTGGGGCGGGCTACGCCTGGAGCAAGCGCGTCGTCATGGAGGACGTCGAGGAGATGTGCTTGCACCTGGCGCTGCGGATGATCCAGATCAACGCCATCCACCCGACCAACTGCAACACCCACCTGCTGCAGAACGATGGCATGTACAGCATGTTCCGCCCGGATCTGACCCAAGCGGGCAAGAAGGCCACCCGCGAGGACGCCGAACCGTTATTCACCCTTTTCCGGGCCATGCCCACTCCCTACGTCGAACCCGAAGACATCGCCAACCTGGGCGTGTTCCTGGCCAGCGACGAAAGCCGCTACATCACCGGCCAACACATCCGCGTGGACGCCGGGCCTGCTGAAGTGGCCAACGGGCCCGGCAGATGGGACGTGCCCCTAACTGCTTGACCAATGGACCCGTTGTGGTGCAGTCTGACTCCAGAATCATGGTCTGGTGCCTAACGACACCAGAAAGAACGGGTAGGGAGCAATGTCGGTTGACTCGACAGAGGCGCAGGTCGACCCCATGACAACGCGGCGCCGGGGGCGCCGGCGACGCGTGCGCTGGTGAGCCGCTAGATGACATCCGAGTACGACAGGCGTTCACCCCATCCGCCTCCACGCCAGCCCCGCCGCAGCGGGGCTCCGGCGGGATCGATGCGATCCCGAGACGTAGTCGGCGATCGCCCCGGCCCGGAACAAATGTTTGTGGAGGGCGGTTGGTGACCACCGAGCAAACCACAGCACCTTCGCGGACACCGGAACGCGTCGCTGCACGGTCCCCCAGAGGCAGGATCGCAGCCTGGTTGCTCGCGGCGCTCGGCGTCGCGTTGGTCATCGCCGTCGCGTGGAACGCGCGCGACTATCCCGATGCGCGGGTTGGTAATCCGGAGGTCTCCGGCGCGCCGCGCCCCATCGAGCCGCTGGTGGGCTATGACCACTGGCTGGGGCTGTTCCAGATCTTCGCGGTCGTGTTGGTCGCCGGCCTTTTTGCGCTATTCCTGTGGGGATGGCGAGGCTATGGGCCGCACCCCTACGTCTTGATGGGTGTGGTGACCACCTTCATCGCCTGGCAAGACCCCATCATGAACTGGGCGCCCTACGCGGTGTACAACCCCAGGCTGTGGCATTTCCCCGAGTCATGGCCGCTGGTTTCGATATCTCCGACCATCGAGCCCTTCGTCGTCCTGGGTTATGCGTTGTTTCAGTTTGGCCCGTATTTTCCTGCCGTCTGGATTCTGCGCAAACTTCAGGCCCGGCGCCCGGCTGACGCCTTCGTGTGGCGTCACCCGCTGATCAGCCTCGCCGCGTTGATCTTCGTCTGCGGCTTCCTCATCGACATGCTGTTAGAGGTGTTCCTCGTGCGCACCGGGTTTTACATCTACTCCCAGGTGATCCCGTTCGGCTCCATCTTTGTGGGCACTGCCTACCAGTTCCCATTGCTGTGGGAGTCGTCGTTGGTGACGCTGGTCATGATCCCCGCCGGCATCCTGGTGTATCGCGACGACACCGGCCGCACGGTGTCAGAAAAACTGGCCCAGCGCGCCCGCGTCCTCCCAGGGCGGCCGGTGCTCGCCTCGTTTCTGGTGATGCTGGTCATCATCAACGTCTCCTACCTGGTCTATGGAGTGACGTTCACCGCGCTGAAGTGGTCTCGGCTGGCCTCCTCGGTCGCTTGTCCGTGGCCGTACCCCGACGCCAAAGTCTTTGACCCCCAAGGGTTTTACGAGCAGAACGGCCAGAAAGGTCCCTATTCAGTCGGGATCATGTCGACCTGGGGCAACGGCCAGCCCCACGGGCGCCCGAACGCGCAGCGCGGCTCCGAAAGTGACCGTTGTGCCCAGGGCGCCAACAGGTGACCGCGCAAATTTCACACGATCAGTGATGGGTGAGGAGAGACAATGACCACTGAACGAACCTCCAAGCCGGCGAGCCGACCCGACATCGAGCCGACCCGCTGGTCGACCAGCGGGATCTGGAAGTGGGTGTGGCTCGCGCTCGGTGTCGCCGCGGTGGTGGCCGTCGGGTGGAACGCGCGCAATTATCCTGATGCGCGGATCGCAAACCCCGCGGTCACGGGTACGCCACGGCCTTGGGAGCCGCTCCTCGGCTACCAGCACTGGATCCCCGTCCTGCAGATCTTCACCGTCATCGCCGTCGTGGGCCTCATCGTGGCAGGCGTATGGGGCTGGCGACGCTACGGGCCGCACCCCTACATCCTGATGAGCCTGGTGACCACGATCATCGTCTGGCAGGACCCGCTGATGAACTGGGCGCCCTACGCCGTGTACGACCCGCGGCTATGGCACTGGCCCGAATCCTGGCCATGGGTCTCGCTGGCGCCGACCGTCGAACCGTTCGTCGTCTTCGGCTACGTCATGTTCCAGTTCGGACCGTACTTCCCGGGAGTCTGGGCGCTGCGCAAAATTCAGGCCCGGCGGGGCACTGACACCTTCGTGTGGCGCCACCCCCTGCTGAGCCTGGGGGTACTGATCTTCATCTTCGGGTTCATCATCGACATGATTCTTGAGGTCACGATGATCCACACCGGGCTCTACATGTACTCCCAGGTGATTCCCTTCGGGTCGATCTTTGTGGGCACTCCCGTTCAATTCCCCTTGTTGTGGGAATCCTCATTGGTGACGCTGGTGATGATTCCTGCCGGGATACTGGTCTATCGGGACGACACCGGCCGCACGGTGTCGGAGAAACTGGCCCAACGTGCCCGCATCTTTACGGGCCGACCGGCGCTGGGCTCGTTCATCGTGATGCTCATCATCGTCAATGTGTTCTATTTGGTGTACGGGCTGGCGTTCGCCTCGTTCAAATGGACACGGATCGCGACATCTGTCGCGTGCCCCTGGCCCTACCCGGAAGCCAAAGTCTATGACCCGCAGGGCTTTTACGAGCAAAACGGTCAGCAAGGCCCGTACTCGGTGGGTATTGCCTCGACGTGGATGATGGCCCAACCGCACGGACGTCCCCACGTGACGCTCGGATCCATCAGTGACCGGTGCGCTTCGAACAAGCAGTGAGTGCTGGGCGCATCGGTGGCGTCTGCAAGCAACGAGTGCGCAGTCTGCACGTCGGGAACGACCGTGTGACCCTGTGATTGCCGTTGGGGGCGATCTGTGCCGAAGGCGCCGATACGTTCGCGTGGGAAACCGGCGTGGTGAGGCGACAATTGGTCATCGTGGATGTCCTGCCCCGCGGGCGCTTCCGGGGGAGGCGCGCTTTCTGCCGATGGCAGCGTCATTACGGCAACCGTCTTGCTCAAGGGCGATGTTGGTGAACGCCAGAAGGCGTCGGCGTCGCTCAACGAGCACTTGGCGAAAGACATGCCCGCTGGAATCAACGCCGCGATGGCCGGCAACAGTCCGCTGATGGGCGACCTCACCGAAGTCGACGGACAGGACATGATGACCGCCGAGATGGTCAGTCTGCCATTGGCGTTCATCGTGCTGCCGCTCGCGCAGCGGTCCGTGCTGGCCGCGATGATGCCGATGGTGCTCGGAATGTGCGCTGTGGGGGTCACTCTCGGCTTGTTGTCGCTTCGGTGTCCCTCATGGACTGGAACGTATTCGTCGAGTCGTTGGTGGCGATGATGGGCCTTGCGATCGGGATCGACTACTCGTTGCTGATCGTGCGGCGCTACCGTGAGGAACTGTCCGCCGGCATGGTCCCGCGGCAGGCCATCGTGCGAACACTCGAGACAGCGGGTCGCACGGCGCTCTTTCGGGCATGATCGTCGTCATCTCACTGGTCGCAATGGCAGTCACCGGTCTGCCCGTTTTACGCTGACTCCGCAATCGGAGTCATCCTCGTTATCCTCGTCCTGGTCACCGGCGCACTGACCCTCTTGCCGGCATTGTTGCTGGTCGTCCTGGGCGACCGGCTGGACAGAGGGAGGAGGCTTCACCCAGCTCCAAACGATTGGCAGACAACGGTAGTCGATGGGAACGTTGGGCGCGTGCGGTGATGAGACGCCCGGTGCCGGTTCTTGTGGCCTGCACACTGATCCTGTTGGTGGCCGCGATCATGGTGGCAATTTTCAGATCTTTCTGCCTGGACAGAATCCCGGAGATGAAACAGATGGGATTCGGACTCGCTGTTGCGGTAGCTGTTTGACGCCACACTCATCCGCGTCACCCTTGTGCCTGCCTTCATTGAAAATCACCGGGAACTGGAACTGGTGGATCCCACGCCGCCTGGACCGGCTGCTACCCGAACTCCAGCACGGATGAGCTCCCGAACGCGTTTTACCACGTGACGGGCAGCTCATTCATACCGTAGATGCCGGACTCGGCTTTGAACGTGAGATCGGCTGACGGTACGGCTAATTGCAAGCTGGGCAGGCGCCTTGCCAGTGACGCAAACGCTACCTGCATTTCGACTCGCGCAAGGTTCTGCCCGATGCATTGATGGACTCCGTAGCCAAAACCGAGGTGTCCCCGCGTCTTTCGCTCGACATCGAACTGATCGGGATGGCTGGCGAAAGTATCATCCCAGTTGCCGGCCGGCAGGTTCATCAACAGCCTTTCTCCCGCACGCACGAGTTGGCCACCGATTACGAGGTCTTGGGTAGCCACCCGGTCGACTTGACTCTGCACGATGGTGAGATACCGCATCAGCTCTTCAACGATGTTGGCAACCAAAGAGTGATCGTCGGTTTGGCCCAGTCGATGAAACACCTCTGGCCGATCCAGCAGCGCAAGGGTACCCAACGCGATCATATTCGCCGTGGTTTCGTGACCCGCCTGCATCATGATCACGCCCGTCATGGCTGTGGTGTCTCGATCGAGTTGGCCGGTCATTACGTAATCGGTGACCAGGCGGCTGATCAGGTCGTCGCCGGGCTCGCGTTGCTTTCGCTGTGTCAACTCGTGAATGTAAAGGTACATTGCCGCAAATGCCTGCGAACGCTGCTCGTCGCTCACACTTGAGTCCAAGGTGATCGCGGTGTTGCGCTGAAAAAAATCGAGATCTTCCTCCGGGACGCCCAGCAGCAAAGCGATCACCAAAGACGGTACGGGCAACGCGAATTCGCGCACCAGATCCGATGGTGGCCCGGTGGCAATCATCGTATCCAGGCATTCATCGACCAGCTGTTGGATTTGTTGCCGACGCGATTCGCTGCGCCTGAAGGTGAATTGACTGGTCATCATCCGTCGGAGCCGATGATGTTCGGGGTCGTCGGTTCGCGCAAACATGACGGGTGTATTTTCGCGGCCCGCAGGCATGCGGGACCAATCGATCGTATCGGCCGAAAGTCGTTGATCGACTAACGCTTCCCGGATGTCGTGGTAGCGACTCACCACCCAGTGTGGTTGGCCTTGCCATGTCGCACGTCGCAGACCCGGCTCCTGGCGCCAGGTCGTGAATGCCGCAGGCGGCTCAAGCGGACACTGAACTGCGCGGGGGACCGGCATCACTGGCATATCGCCGCCGGAGGAGAGATCTGAGGTTTCCGAAGACATCGACGGTCAGTCCAGCGGGGTGAACTCTAAGTGAAGGTTGGTCAGACCGCGCAGGATGAAGGTGGGTTCATACCCGTAGTGGCGGGTGTCGGCGGGGCCGTGGCAGGCCTCGCTGATGCGGATGTCGGCCATCCGGTCAAAGATGCGGTTCAGTGAGATGCGGCCTTCGGCACGCGCGAGCGGCGCCCCTGGGCAGGAGTGGTTGCCGCGGCCAAAGGCGATGTGTTCACGCACATTCGGGCGGTCCAGCCGAAATTCGTTGGGAGCGTCGAACTTTGCGGGGTCACGGTTGCATGCTCCAGGGAGCAGCATCATGGTGGTGCCGGCCGCGATCGGCACGCCGCCCACCGTGGTCGATTGCCGTGCCAGGCGGAAGTGGCTTTTCACCGGGCTTTCCATGCGCAGCGTTTCTTCCAGGAACACCGGGATGCGACTGCGGTCCTCGCGCAGCACCGTCTGAATGTCGGGGCGCTCCCCGAGAACGCGCAGCGCGAAGCTGAGAAGTTTCGTGGTGGTCTCCATGCCCGCCGAGAACAGGAACGTCGCCAGGTGCACGACATCCATCACCAAAGGTGTTGACCCGTCCGGGTACTTGGCTTGCGCCAGTTCAGTTAGCACGTCCTGGCGTGGCTGCGCGCGGCGCTCGACGATGTAGCCGGCGAACTTCTCATCCAGCCACAGCAGCGGGTTGTGCGCTGGCGCGTCGTCGCCGAGAGCGCCGGGGACCTCGTCGTTGGCTGCCAGCGTCGCACGGAACAGCTTGTGGTCGTCTTCGGGAACACCGAGCAGATCGGCGATCACCAGCAGCGAGAACGGTCGCGCGTAGTCCTCCAGGAACTCGCAGCTGCCGCGGGACACGAACTCGTCGAGTTGCTCGTCGGCCAAGCGCCACATGAAGTCTTCGTTCTCCGACAGGCGCTTGGGGGTCAGCAGACGGCTCAACAGCCCTCGGGTGTAGGCGTGCTCGGGGGGGTCTTGGGTGACGATGTGCTCGCTCATCGGGATCTGGTCGCGCTTTTCGGCGATCAGGGCGCTGATGTCATCGGTGTCGGTGTCGAAGGACACCCCGGCGTAGGGGCCGGCCACCGACACACACGCCGAAAAGGTGTTGTCCTTATAGACGGTGAGGGCTTCTTGGTGGCCGGTGATGGCCATCACCTGATGGTGCGGCTCGGCGGTCACCGGGCATTTGGCGCGTAGATGGTCGAAATACCCGTAGGGGTCGGGCACCAGCTCAGGGTCGGTGAAATAGTCGACGGAATCGAAGTCGTTCACAGCCAAATCTCCTCTTGCAGTGGCGCGGTCACAGTACGGGCGCGGCGGATTCGGTGACCGAGGCGTCGTGGAGGTTCATGACGTCGGCAAGGTTGTCGGCGATGTCTTCGGCGGTCAGCGCGTCCCTGGCGAAGCCGGGTCCACGCACCACGGCCAGGCGCGCGACGCTGCCCATCCCAATCTGAAGAACCTCACCGGTCAGTGGGCACGAGTCGTGAGCCAGGAACACCGCTGCCGGCGCGCATAATTCGGGCGGCATGGCGGCGTTGATTTGGTCCATGACGTCGGTGGGTATGGACAGGTGCTCGGCCAGGGCGTGGGAGTGTGAGGCCGACATGCGGGTGAACGCGCGCGGCGCGATGGCGTTGACCGCGATGCCGTGCGCGGCTCCCTCGGTGGCCAGATTCCGGGTCAGTCCAAACACTGCACCCTTTGCTGCCCCGTAACTGCTCAATTCGGGGATACCGCCGAGCATGGCTTCAGAAACGGTGTTGACCACCCGGCCGTATCCGGCGCGGATGAAGTGCGGCCAGGCGGCGCGGGTGACGAGCACGGTGCCGAGATAGTGGACGTCGATCATCGTGCGAAACTGGCTGACGGTCAGGTCGTGGAACGGGGCGGGATCGTGGATGCCGGCGTTGTTGACGATGGCGTCCAGCCGCCCAAACTGTTGGAGCGCGGTGTCGATGATGTCGGCGGCGGCGCGTTCATCGGCGACCGAGGCAAAACAGGCGACGGCTTGGCCGCCGGAGGCGTTGATCTCCTCGGCGACCGCTTCGGCGGGCGCCCGAGAGTGACCGCTGCCGTCGATGTCGGCGCCGCTATCGACGACGACGACGCGTGCTCCCTTGGCGGCCAACAGCAGTGCGTGGCTTCGTCCGACCCCCCGGCCCGCGCCGGTGACCACGACCACCCGGTCATCGAAGCGCAGTCCGGTCACGACCCCCTCCTGTCTGCGATTGTGCGGTTCGAGGCGACTGCGCCCACGTGGCAGACCGGTCCACCGCAGGCGATTCGGGGCAGCGCCGCAGTAAGCGGTGCTGCGGGCGCCCGCCGTGCATCATCGCGTCGACCCGTCGTGGAACCCACCGCCACCTCTTAGGTGTCGGCGCCGAACCGGACCGGCAGCGACGTCGGCGATCGGAACACCTGCCCGCGGATGTGGGGATCGTTGCCGTCGGGGTCCAGCCGCAGGTTGGGAAGGCGGTCCAATAAGAGATTGACCGCAACGCGCATCTCCATGCGGGCCAGGTGCATTCCCAGGCAGACGTGCGGACCGTGACCCCACGAGATCGGGGTCCTGGGTTGACGGAACAGGTCGAACCGGTCGGGGTCGGGGTAGCGGTTCTCGTCGCGGTTGGCGGCACCGAGCATCGGCATCACCGAGGACCCGGCGGGGATGGGCACCCCGGCCAGTTCGGTGTCGCGGGTGGCCACACGCGTGATCGACAGCAGCGGCGCCTCCCACCGCACGGCCTCTTCAATGGCTGCTGACAGCAGTGTGCGGTCGTCGCGCACGGCGTCGAGCTGATCGGGGTTGGACAGCAGCCCGAACAGCAGGTTTCCCAGTGAGCGGTAGGTGGTTTCCACCCCGGCGGGCAACAACAGATGCAGGAAGCAAAAGATTTCCTCATCGGAGAGTTTCTCTCCGTCGATCTCGGCGGCGGCCAGGCCGCTGGTGAGATCGTCGCGGGGCTGCTCGCGGCGGGCCGCAAGGATCGGCACCAGGTAGTCACCCAGCGCCTTGGTGGCTTCGGCGGCGCGCTCGGGATTGACCCCTACTGACAGGAGCGAAATGGACCACCGCTGAAACTGTGGATAGTCCTTTTGGGGTAGGCCCAGCAGGCCGGCGATGACTCGGCTGGGGTAGGGAAAGGTGAATTCCTTCACCAGATCTGCGCTGCCGCGATCGGCGAACGTGTCGATCAGCTCGTTGCCGACTCGGCCGGCAAGATCGGTTTCCCAGCGCGCCAGCGCTTTGGGGGAGAAGGCCTTGGAGACCAGTGCGCGGTGGCGGGCGTGCTCGGGCTCGTCCATGCCGACCATGACGTGTTTGCCGATCCCGAAGAAGTCCTTGATGATGGCCGAGGAGAAGGTTTCGTTGTCGCGCAACAGTTCCTGAATGTCCTCGTGGCGGTACACCATGAAGACCGGTTTGCCCTCCTCGCCGGGCATGACCGAAAAGTCGAGGCGCTGAATGGGTTCGGTGCGCCGCATCCGCGACAGTTCGGTATAGGGGTCGCGGACGTCGCCGGCCACGGCGTCATCGAAGGACCCGAAGTCCTCCAGATCATCGAATAATTGCATGCGCTAAAACCTTTCAGCTGGCTGGGTAGGCCACGGACTTCACCTCGGTGGACTGGTCGAACCCGGCGACACCGTTGTGGCGGCCGACACCGCTGGCCTTGAAACCCCCGAACGGGGTGTCGGCGCCGTATCCGACTGTGCCGTTGAGTCCGATGAACCCGGTGCGCAGCCGCCGCGCCACGGCCAGTGACCGTTCTAGTGATCCCGACATCACGTTGCCGGCTTGGCCGTCGACCAGCTGTCGTCAATGAGCATCCGCGACTCAGACCGACCGGTAACTGCCTCAGACACGGTTCTCGCTTTCCGGGCGTGGCGCTGCGCTCGTGGCCTTGGCGGCGCCGTGCCGTGGAAGGCCCATGGCGATGCGGATGATCTGGTGCATCGCCCTGGCGGGCAAAAGCCGGTTGAGGATGAGCAGCATTTTGGCGTCGACGCCGACGGCGTGCCGGGCGTAGGGCGCAGTATCGTCGAGGGCTTTGGCCAGTGCGTGCGCGAAACGTCTGGGCGGGCTGGCCATCCGGATGGCCAGTCGGCCCCGCCGCTCGATGGTGGTGGTCAAGGCGCCGTAGGGTCCGCTGAAGTCGCGGTGGTCCTGCACCCCGGCGTCGGTGATGATGTCGGTGTCAAACACCCCGGTCACCAGGACGCTGACACCCAGCCCGAACGGCGCGATCTCGGCGGCCAGGGCTTCAGCCCACCGCTCAGATCCGGCCTTGGACGCCGAGTACGACGCCGTGCAGGGCATCCCGCGGACACCGTTTTCGCTGGCGATCACCACGATGCGGCCGCGTCCGGCGGCGCGCATCGAGGGCAGCAGCGCGTTGGTCAGTGCCACCGGGCCGAACAGGTTGGTGGCGAACAGCTGCTGCCACACGTCGAGGTCGAGTTCTTCGACGCAGCCCACCGCGGTGATCCCGGCATTGTGCACCACAGCATCCGGGGCTCCAACCGCCTCGAGGATGGCCTTGGCTGCGTTCGTGATCGATGCCGGATCGGTGAGATCGAGTTGCACGCCGATCAACCGCGAACTGTCGGCGGGGGCCCCGGTGGCATCCAGTATGTTTTGCAGGCCGATCTCCGGTGTGCGCATCGCCGCGACGACTCGCCATCCGGCCTTGTACAGGTGGGCCGCCGAGGCCAGCCCCAGCCCGCGCGAGGCCCCGGTGATGACGACGCTGCGGGGCTCACCCATGGCTGACCTGCAGCGCGCAGCGTGGACTGTCAGAAACCGTATCGACGGCGCGATGGCTCTGCGATCGGCCCCGTATCCGCGTCGACCCCATCACTGCCCGGCACGGTCTCCGTTGGCCGGCCGTGTCATAGAAGCTCTGCACGCTGGTCACTTTCGTGTCATCCCTTACTCCCGTAGCGCGGGTCGAATCGGAAAAGCTCGCCGTGAGCGTCTCCATCGCCACGACGACTCCTTCGCGGCATGTCGGCTCTGCGTGAGACAACCTCAGCGACCGCAGGTTTGGGTGGCGCCGGGCACGAAGGACACCAGTCCGACACCCTGATACCGGGCGACGATGCGCTCGTACTGGCGGCGGTTGCGGGCCAAGGGTGTTTCGGTGATGCGGCGCGGCAGCCGACGGTAGGCCCCGCGCAGTACCCGGCTGAACACGAGAAATTCGATGTCGTGTCGGCGCGTCCAGGGCATCGGGACCAGGGCGCGGACTCTGGGGTGCATGATGCCGAATCCGAGGATGGCCGCAATATGCCCGAAGATCGGGCCCAGAAGGAAATACAGCGGCGCGGTGATCGCCGGCATGTGCGCGGGCCGCCTTGGGTGCAGTGTGGCGGCCATGACGATGTCCAAAGCTTCGGTGTGGGTGAGCTTTTCGGCGGCAACATGATCGTAGTAGGCGCACAGCTGTGGATAGCTGGTCGGAAGTTCACGCGCCCGGCCGGGCATCTGCAAGTCGGCGGTGAGTGCTCGGTAGCGGTCCCAGACGGCCTGATCGCCCGTGTCGTCGAGCTGTTCACCGGTCAGCGCGATGAAGGCGCCGCGGTGCATGAAGAAGATGCTGATCAGATTCCAGTTCCAGGCCTCGGGGTTGAGCCCGCTGTACCGGATCCCGTCGTGTGTCACGCCTTTGATGTCGCGGTGCAGCCGCACCAGGCGTTGCATCTCTTCGCGGCGATGGGCGCCGTTCGCCAGCAACGCCACTTGGTCTGACGCCGCCGTGCGCCGTGCCCGCCCATACGGGTTGTCGCGGATGCGGGCGGTGTCAACCAGAGAAGCTGACACCATCGGCAGCATCATCTCGTCGAACAGGGCCGGGGAGAACAGTGCCAGCAACCGGGTTCCCATGATGCGTTCGAAACGGTCGGCCACCGAGGCGGTTGGCGCGTCAGCAAGACACGACGCCGCGGGGTGGTCGTGGATCGGTGCTGATGACGCGATCAACACGTCAGGCGATTCAACCGACATGAGGCCTCTCCCTCAGATCTGGGCAGATCTGGCGCAGCGCGACACCAGAATATATTCTGGTGTCAGATTGCACCAAACAGTCCGAAGGGTCAAGGGCTCTGGGATACTTTTTGCGATGACTTCTGTTGCGCGCTCTTACGGTGGCGTCACTGCCGAGCGGCGTCGCGCCACCCGGCGTGCGGCGCTGCTGGAGGCAGCCCTGGACCTCTTCGCCGAATACGGTGCGCGCGCGGTGTCTAAACGTGCGGTGTGTTCACGCGCGCGACTCAACGACCGATATTTCTACGAGCACTTCACCGATTCCGACGCACTGCTAGAAGCCATGGTCAGGGATCAGACCACCGCCGGGCTGGAGGCAGTCGGCGCCGCTGCCAATGGTGTCGGTTCCGATGTCGGCGCGCAGATCCGCGCCACCGCTGCTGCGTCGCTGGTATTTCTCACTGCCGATCCGCGCCGTGGCCAATTGCTGTTGCGCTCGCACACCTCCGACGTGATGCAGCGTGCGCGCGTGGACAGCACTCGGGCGATCGCCAACGCGATGACCGCGATGCTCACCGATACGGCCACCACTGGACCTGCTAGCCGGCTGGATACCGAGATGGCGTCGTTTGCGTTGGTCAGCGGTGCGATGGAAGTGATCGCCGGCTGGCTGCGCGGTGATTTCGCCACCGACCAAGATCACGTCGCTGACACCGTTGCCGGGCTGTTACTGGCCATCCCCGACATCGCGGCCGCGTTGCCAGCCGTCTCGGCGAACAGCATTCCACTGCGCCGGTGAGCTGTTAGGCGGTGGGCACCAGCGCCGAGATGTCCTCGCCTTGCAGGATTTTGACGGTCAGGTTGACGTCGAAGTAGTCGGTCCAGCGGGTGATTGTGCCGTCCTCGTCGACCACGAATGTTCCCATCACCGGCACGCCCGGTTTGGATCCGTCGGGGGCCTGAATGTAATCGAGTCGTTCAGTGAGAACGATCGGACCGTCGTGGGCGATGTTGACGATCTCAAACGCATAGGCGTCGGGAAACATGGAGAACTGGGCGGCCATATTTTCCACGATGGCGTCGGCGCCCACGGTGGCGGGCATGCCGACGTTCTGATATACCGCACCGTCGGCCAACAGCGGGCGCAGCGCCTCGGCGTCGCGTTTTTCCATCAGCGCGCAGAACTGGCGGACGACATCAACGGGATGAGGCATCAGCAACCTCCGGTGAGCTACAGGGGAACGGACAAACGGGTGTTTAAATGCAGACGGTAGGTCACCTACAACCAGTATGCAATAGGCTGGTGGCGTGGCCGCTGGTCGGGAACGTTTCGACACCAAGGCGCGGCGCACCGCGCAGGCTGAGGCCACCCGTGCAGCGTTGATCGACGCTGCGCGTGAACTTTTCGTCGAGAAGGGCTACCACGACACCGGGACCGAGGAGATCGTGCTGGCCGCCGGTGTGGGGACGCGCGGAGCGTTGTATCACCACTTCACCGATAAAAAGGCGCTGTTTGAGGCCGTCTTCCTGACGGTCGAAGAAGAACTCGTGATGGCGGCAGCGCAGAAGCTCACCGGCGATGCGGATCTGTCGGCGCTGGACGTGCTGCGACGCGGCCTGCTCGGCTTCCTCGACGCCTCTTTGACCAAGCCCGTGCAACGGATCCTGCTCATCGACGGACCGGTGGTGCTGGGCTGGCAGCGCTGGCGCGAGCTGGAAAGCCACTACGGCCTGGGCGCTATTAACGCCATGCTGCAACGCGCCGCCGACGAGGGCGACCTCGCCGCGGCACCGTCGATCGACGTGCTCGCACATCTGCTGCTCGCGGCCGCCGACGAGGCCGCGCTGTTCATCGCCAACGCCACCGATCAGGTCGCAGCGCGCGATCGAGCGGTGCACACCCTGGATGCACTCGTCGAAGGATTGCGCAACACCGACCGCGCGACCGCTCATGATTGACCCACATACAGGCTGTATGTAGGCTCGCACGTCACGCGGCAGATCTCATGGAAGAAGCTGCCGTCAAAGGAGGCGTGATGGGCAACAGCTGCACCGTGGATGGCGCAGTCGTCGACTTCACCGACACCGGATCGGGGCCAGTCGTGGTGTTCGTGCACGGCGTTTACGTCAGCGGGGCGATTTGGCAGCGGGTGGTCGCAGCACTGGGGGAGCGGGTGCGCTGCATCGTGCCGACCTGGCCGCTGGGTGCCCATCTGCCGGTCGCCCGTGATGTCGACCTGGGTGCCGGCGCCGCGGCGAGGCGCATCGTGGCCTTTCTCGACCAGCTCGACCTGCACGATGTCACGGTGGTGGCCAACGACACCGGCGGCGGGCTGGTGCTGGCCGCGCTGGGCGACCCGTCGCTGGACGTGTCGCGCATCGCCAGCCTGGTCTTCACTAACTGTGACAGCTACGAGCACTTCCCGCCTGGCCAGTTCAAGCTCGTCGTGCAGTTGTGCCGACGAAGTCCCGCCGTGGGCCGAGCGGTACTCGCCATGCTGGCCAGCGCGGTGGGTCAGAACGTGTTCCTGCGGGCGGTGTGTCGCACGCGACTGTCCGCGGGAGAACGCGCCGAGCTGTTCGGTGCCTTCCTGACCAACGCCACCACGCGTGCGCAAGCCGCCACCGTCACAGCGTCGTTGGATCCGGCGCTGACCCTGCGGGCGGTCGACGCGATCCAGCGCTTCGACAAGCCGGTGGCCGTGGTGTGGGGCACCGATGATAAATTGTTTCCCTTCTCCGATGCCGAGCGGCTCGCCCGTGATTTCCCTCGGGCCACGCTCATCAAGATCGCGCGCAGTCTCGCTTACGTGATGATCGATGCACCCGAGGAACTGGCCAGCGCCATCGTCGACATCGCGGCCGCGTCATGACCGGCAACGATGGCTGGGATGTCACCACCAATCTCGGAACCACCGCGCTGGGGGTGGCGGCCCAGCGGGCCGCCGAGACAGCCCAGAACGATCCGCTGTTTCGTGACGAGTTCGCCGCGGTGCTGGTCGCGGCCGTCGACGAGCCCGGTTGGCAGATGATGGCCTCCGGTGACCTGTCCTGGATGGGTCCCGAAGATGACAACGGCCGCCGGGCAGCCACGAGCGGGCGCGATTACGTCGCCAGCAGAACCGTGCATTTCGATGACTTCCTCGCCGCCGCCGTCACCGCGGGAATCCGTCAGGTGGTCATCCTCGCTGCCGGTCTCGATGCCCGGTCGTATCGCCTGAACAGCCTGTCCGGGGTGGTGGTCTACGAAGTGGATCAACCCAGCATCCTGGGTTTCAAGCACACCGTGTTGCAGGCTCATGGCGCGGTACCGGTGGCGGATATGCGCGCGGTGCCGGTCGATCTTCGCGACGACGAGTGGCACTCAGCGCTGAGCGCGGCGGGCTTTGATGCCTCGGCGTCCACGGCGTGGCTGGTCGAAGGGCTGCTTCCGTACCTGTCGTCTGCCGATCAGGAGCACCTCTTCGACCGGGTACTCGGGCTCAGCGCCGAGGGTAGCTGTATCGCGGCGGACGCCTATCCCAGTGCGTCGACCCATCTCGGTGAGGATCGGATGAGCAGCTGGCGGCACGGGGCCGCTGAGATCCGCGACAAGATCGGCGTCGCCATGGACGTGGCGGCCTACATCAAGCACGAGGACCTCACCGACATTGCCGATTGGCTTGCGCGCCGCGGATGGATCGTCGACGCCCTCGACAGCCGCGAGCTGATGGCGCGCCTCGGGCGCGCTCTGCCTGCCGACCTGATCGGTGTCCTTCCGATCAGCTCCCTGATCACCGCCACAATGCCTCCGGGATCTGCCCTGACCAGCCCATGACGTCTACAGCCGCATTTCGTGACTGGTCACCGCGGTGATTCATTCGGCATGTTCGGTCGCGCCGTTCTTGGCTTTCAGTCGCAGCGATGCAGGAAACCGTGCAGGATCGCTTGGACGAGTTCGTCGACGATCGCCTCACGGGAAGGCTGGTTGGCCCCGAAGAAGGTCGAGCGCAAAGCGACCATGCCGGCGATCGTTGCGACCGTGGTGTGCGCGGGCAGGTCGGGCCGACCGGCCCGCAACCCGCGCAGACGCATGCCCTCAGCGCTGATCTGACCGAGCACGCCGAGCGCCCGCGTGATGTCGGCGATACCCGCGTCGGTGATCTCGTCCTCGCTGAGCGTCTCCGATGCGACGAGCGTCAGCAGAAGCCCTCGATGTTCGACGACCACGTCGTAGAGCTGTCCGACGAAATGTCTTGCCAATTCCTCTTCGTCGGTTTCGTCGGGGACCACTGATTGCCACGTTCGGCCGAATTCGTCGACGAAATCGGTGAACGGTAGGACGAGGGCTTCCCGGAACAGTCCGGCTTTTGAGCCGAAGTTGCGGAACAGCAGGTACTCGTTAACGTCAGCGGCTTCGGCGATCTCGCGTGTCGTGGTGCTGCGGTAGTCCTTGCGAGCGAACAGCTCACGCGCGGCATCCAGGAGAAGTCGGCGCGGCTCACCGCGGGGCCGGCGCAAGGCCTGTACCGGCGCATCTGCCGTTGCCCGATCCTTGGCGGAAGGTCGCTGGGGCACGGTTGTTCTCTCCTTGGACCGCGCTGAGCGGTTGACGGCATTCACAATAGTCGGCCTTGACCAACCGCCTTAGAATAGTGTCCACTATTAACGCGGTCGTGGTGCTGGTTCGGCGAAAGGGTGTGGGTATGGGCGCAGTCATCATGCTCGGCACGCTGCTCGGGTTGATCATCGTGATCTTCGGGCTGGTCTGTTATTTCGACCCCGAAGCGCGCCGCCGTTCGGGTCAAGAAACCACGTCATGACGACCGAGCTGACGCCGTTGCTGATGGCGGCCAATGCCTTCGGCTGGCTGAGCGGCATCGGGTTCACCGTCACCGGGATCTATCTGAGCGTTCGCCGCCGCCGGTTGCACCCGCTGCTTCTTCTGTGCATCTCGGCGATCTCGTTCTCATGGATCGAAGCCCCGTACGACTGGGCGATGTATGCGCAATTTCCGCCGGCACTTCCACGCATGCCGTCGTGGTGGCCGTTGAACATGACCTGGGGCGGGCTGCCCTCGTCGGTGCCCCTGGGATACATCGGCTACTTCTGCATTCCGGCCGTCGTCGGCGCCGCACTGGGGCGCGGGCTGAGCGCACGGTTCAACTGGCGCAGGCCGATCACGCTGCTGGCCGTGGGCCTGGCCGTCGGGTTCTGCTGGGCCTTGCTGTTCAACGGGGGCCTGGGCGCCCGAATCGGCGTCTTCTACTACGCCTACGTGATCCCCGGACTGGGACTCTTCGAGGGGGCCCTGCACCAGTACCCGATCTATGACGCCATCGCGATGGGTATTCAGATGATGGTCTTCACCTATCTGTTGGGCCGGACGGATCCGCAAGACCGCAATGTCATCGAGATGTGGGCCGACCGGCTCTCTAAGACCAAATTGCAGTCGGCGGCGCTGTCTGCCGTCGCCGTCATCGTCATCGGAAACGTCCTCTACAGCAGCGTTTTCGCCCCCCACCTCCTGACCAAACAGATGGGTTACGTGACCTCCGGTCCCGATGTGCAATTGTTCCCCGGCGTGCCGAACCAACCCAGGTAGTGAAAGAGGATCTGTGATCAGCAATCGATCTGCGGAGCTATACTACGACCCGTTCGACTATGACATCGATGACGATCCGTATCCCGTGTGGAAGCGGATGCGCGCCGAAGCGCCACTGTACTTCAACGACAAGTACGGCTTTTATGCGTTGAGCCGCTACGACGATGTCGCGCAAGCGCTTCCGGACTGGCAGACCTATCGCTCCGGACGGGGCACTACCGCAGACATCTTGTTCAGCGGCCTCGAAGTTCCGCCAGGAATCCTGCTGTTCGAGGATCCTCCGCTGCACGACTTGCACCGTCGCCTGCTGTCACGCGTTTTCACCCCACGGCGCATGCTGGCCGTAGAAAGCCTGGTGCGTGACTTCTGTTCTCGCGCACTGGATCCGCTGCGCGACGCCGAGGGCTTCGACTTCGTCGCCGATCTCGGTGCAATCATGCCGATGCGCACCATCGGCTATCTGCTCGGCATCCCCGAAGAAGGCCAACAGCGCATCCGCGACCGCAACGACACCAGCATCACTGTTGGATCGCAGCATGAAGACACCGGCGGCGTCAGCGCGACCATCTTTGAGGACTCGATCGCATTGTTCGCCGAATATATCGAGTGGCGAGCGACCCATCCCTCCGACGACTTGATGACCGACCTACTTAGCGCCGAGGTCCAAGAACACGACGGATCCCGGCGACGGCTTGAGCGCACCGAAGTCCTCGCCTACACCGCCATGATCGCCGGCGCCGGCAACGAGACCACCGCACGCCTGATCGGTTTCATGGGCCAGCTGCTAGGGGAACATCCCGATCAACGACGTCAACTCGCCGCCGACCCGGCCCTGATTGGCTCAGCAGTGGAGGAGACCTTGCGCTACGAACCGCCCTCACCCGTCCAAGCCCGCTACGTTGCACGCGACACCGAACTCTACGGACGCACCGTGACCGAAGGCTCCTACATGTTGCTGCTCAACGGCTCAGCCAACCGTGACGAAACCAAGTTCACCGACCCCGACCGCTACGACATCCACCGCAAAGGCGGTCATCTCAGCTTCGGACAAGGAGTGCACTTTTGTCTTGGCTCAGCCCTAGCGCGACTCGAGGCACGAGTCGCCTTCGAGGAGGTCCTCAAGCGATGGACCGACTGGACCGTCGACTACGACAACGCAAGCAGAGCCCACACCTCCAGCGTCCGAGGATGGGCACGCCTTCCGGTCACAACCGTTTAGCCCGCCCGCGCCGCGCTGCGCAGCTTGAAACGGCGCTGCAGTCCTTACGGGAAGTCGATCCGCGGTGTGTCTCTACGAAACCGTGTCCCGAGCGCCGGGCGGTCAACGGGGCGCGGATTCGCTCGTGCCCGAGCGCCTGGGGCCGACCATCGCACAGTGGATGAGTCTCTACACCGAGGTGGCTCGCCCGCGCTCCCGGATCTTCTCGCGGTGACGTTCGCGGCTGAGTCGTCTGCAACGGTTCAACGCCTACCAAAGGATCAGTAACTACATCCGCGAGCACAGGTCGACCAAATATTTGTCCGCAATCGTCCCTCTGGGTCAGATATGACCCATCGCAAACGGTATGAACGGCTGAGGCGGCGCTGTCCCTTGAACCAAACATCTGTTCCGACTACAGTGCCTTAGGAAGCCGAGAACAGGGCGGGCAATGACAGTGAAGCCTCGTTTACTGCCAGGGCTCCTCCGTATCACACCAGGCGAGGCTATGGCACGCAGGCAGCCCAACAGCCGCTCTGCCGCGGTGACCAACACGGCCCTTCGTATCGGTGTCATGGTCATGCCGTGGATCCCGCCGTGGCTCAAACGCCTCCTCGCTGGCCGCAGAAGGGTCACCATCGACGGCAACACTCTTGACAGCACGCTTCAATTGATACTGGCCGCCCAACGACGCACACGCACGGGCGGCCTGTCGGCTGCTGGCGATCCAGGAATCGCCCGCGCCCTGATGCGCAACTCGCACTCGGTGATGGGCACCCACGTCGCCGTCCCCACCACCGACCTCACGATTCCGGGTCCCGACCGCCCCCTGCGGACGCGACACTACCGACCGACCCTCGCGGGAGCGGCCCCACTGCTTGTCTTCTTCCACGGCGGTGGTTTTGTCGTCGGCGACATTGAATCCCACGACGGACTGTGCCGGATGATCTGCAAAGACGCCGCGATACATGTGTTGTCGGTGGACTACCGGCGCGCGCCTGAACACAAGGCCCCAGCCGCGGTCGACGACTGCGTCGCGGCCTATCGCTGGGCACTTGGACACGCTGCCGCACTGGGCGCCGACCCATCCCGAATCGGCGTTGGCGGCGACAGCGCGGGCGGAAATCTAGCGGCGCTGGTCGCGCTGCGCAGCCGCGACGAGGGTATTGGGCAACCGGCGCTGCAGGTGCTGCTCTATCCGAGCCTCGACCTGTCCGCGGAAACCCGGTCGCGCACCCTGTTCTCGGACGGATTCTTCCTGTCCAAGCAGGACATGGACTGGTTCAAAGAGTTGTATCTGGACGGCGCCGGCCTGGCAGCCGACGATGCGCGGGTATCGCCACTGAAGGCCGCCGACCTATCCGGCCTGGCACCGGCCCTGGTGCTCACCGCGGGATTCGATCCACTGCGCGACGAGGGAAACGAATACGCCACGGCATTACGCTCGGCCGGTGTCAGCGTAGACCACCGCCAGTTCGATGCACTTACACACGGCTTTGCCAGTCTCGCCCCCTTCGGAGGCGGCAGCGCCGATGCTATCGCGGCCACCATCTCGGCCATCCGCGCCCACCTCAGCCGCGCCTGACCCGAAAACCGGCGCATTATGCCAACGCCGGTCCCCGCAGCCCAGCACTGCAAAACACGACTACAACCACCGCCGCCCACATTCGCCCTGGCCCGCCACCCACCTACCAACCCACTACGCAGCCCCGATGAGTGAGGGCCCCGCTCATCGTGGACGCTCAACACGCTGGTGAACCGCAATCGGAGGACCCATCTGTGATGTCGAAGCTGGCAGTAGTGACCGGCGGGGCTTCCATGTCGACGGGTGGGATGTCTCCGCAGTATTGGTAGCGGCGGCGGTGGTTGAACCAATTGACCCATTCGGCGGTGGCCAGTTCGACTTCTTCGATGGTGCGCCAGGGCTTGCAGGGTTTGATCAGCTCGGTTTTGTACAGCCCGTTGATCGTTTCGGCCAGAGCGTTGTCGTAGTGGCGAACGCCCCGACCGAGGGTTGGATTCCCGCTTCGGCGAGTCGTTCGGTGAACCGGATCGAAGTGTACTGGGCCGCGATCTGTATGGTGGACGACATCTTCAGGTCGAACACGCCCTCTAGCGACGGGTCCAGATGGCCTGCTCGATCGCGTCGAGCACCATCGAAGTCGCCATCGTCGCCGCGACCCGCCTGCCCAGGATCCGCCGGGCGTAGGCGTCAACGACGAAGACGACGTCGGCGAACCCCGACCAGGTCGACACGTAGGTCAGATCGGCCATCCACAGCCGATTGGGTGCCGGCGGCCCAAACAGATGCCCAGCAAGATCAGCCGGACGCGCTGCGACTGGATCGGCAACTGTTGTCTTGCGGGCTTTGCCGCGGGTCGCCCCGGACAGGCCGAGTTCGGCCATCAACCGCTCGACGGTGCAACAGGCGGTGCCGCCTGGAGGATCCGCACGGCGCTAGGCCCAAATGCGCCAGAGTTCTTCCAGTGCCGCTGGACCGGCGGCGCTCCCCGAGCAGATCCGGGAATTGCTGCGGCTACATCACGCAAGGGTTTACATCATCTCTGGTCATGCCGGCCGCTCGTGCCTACGGATCACAGCTTCAATTTCATCCGCTCCGCATCCGCCGCGCCGCTCGTATCGCGTGTTCTGAACCCCCAAGATTGGTCCAGTTCGTCCAGCTTGACCAGCATGAACGTCTGGCTTCTGACTTCGCCTCAGCTTCACACGCGGAAGGTCGCTGGTTCGATCCCAGCCGGGACCACCCATCATCGCAGGCCCGCCGTCGCCCGCACCCTCGCGGCCGGCCCAGACGCCGAGTCCCACGGCGCCAAAACCGCCGGCGCTATTGCCGGATCGCGCCCGCTCAGCCACCATGACTGCATGAGTAAGGTAACCCTAACAACCGAGTTACCGATCCCGGTCGAGACGGCGTCCGCGCTGGCGCGCAAGCCCGAGCTGATGCGCCACGTGTTGAGCCCGGTGCTGCGGGTGTACCGGCTCGACGTCCCCGATCGCATCGAGGCGGGGACCCAGGGGTCGGCGCGGTTCTGGTTGTTCGGTGTGATCCCGGCCTGGACGCATCACCTCACCATCAAGCGACTCGAGCCGACCGAGATCTACACCAACGAGCACGGCGGACCCGTCCGCACCTGGAATCACCGCCTGACGTTCGAACCCATCGACGAGCGCAGCTGTCGCTACACCGACGAGATCGAAACCGACGACGGCCTGCCCGGGCTGCTGACCCGCGCCTTCGTCCGGGTGATGTTTCGTCACCGGCATCGGCGATGGCGCAACCTCGCGCGGATTTTGCACTGACAGCGCCCACCCGCGAGGATGGTGAACATGGTCGGCAATCAAGAGGGCGTCGGCATGCTGAAACTCGAATGCCCACAACAACATCCCGTCGGCAGAATCCTCAAAGACGCCCCGCATCAATCCGTGCAGTTCGACCCCGGGGCCCAGGTCGGGCCGCGCCGGTTCTGGCCGGACGAAGACGAACAACCAAACTTCAAGGCGCTCTGCAGGTTCTGCGACAAGCCGGTGGGGGACGCCACGTCGACCCTGCAGTCCAAACTCACCGCGGTGATCGACGACGCATCGGCGACCGCGGAGACGGCGACGCTGCCTTACCTATAACCCGATCCACTCGCCGTGCGGAGCGACCTTCAGCACGTTGCTGATGCCGGCCTGATCGAACGCCGCGACGAATTCGTCGACGCCCTCGGTGAAATGAGCCCAGCCGTCGACGTGCGCGGGGATCACCGCCTTGGCGCCCAGCAGTTCGGCCGCGGCCGCCGCGCGCGTCGCCGTCAGCGTCAACGGCCGCCCACGCTCCTTGGCGGGCACACTCGCCGCCCCGGCGAACAGCACGGCGATGTCGACCTGACCCACGCGATCGGTGACGTCTTTGACCGCGGCCATCGACGCGTTGTCGCCGCTGAGGTACACCGTCGGCAGGCCTGGCCCCGACAGCGCGAAACCCGTCACCCCGCAGTTAACGTGACCGTCGGCGTCGCGCTGTCCGTCGGCCGGACCGTGGACCGCCGGAACCGCTTGCACGGTAGACGATTCGGGTCCGCCCTGTAATTCGTGGGACTGCCAGGGCGCCAACCCGACCGCCGGCGGGCCCAACCGGCTCGCGGCGCCGGGGTGGGTGAGCAGCAACGGTGCCGCCAGCGCCATCCGGCGGCCCTCGTCGTCGAAATTGTCGGGATGCTGGTCGTGGCTGACCAGCACCGCATCCACCGGCCCCAGGGCCTCGGCGCTCACCGCCAGACCGGTGAGCTTGGTCAGGTAGGCGTGCACGCCCGGCGGATCGAACGTCGGGTCCATGACGATCCTGCGGCCCGCGATGTCGATGACAGTCGTGGGACCACCCAGCACGCTGATCGCGCCGTCGCGTCGCGCCGCATCCACCCGAGTGCTCAAATGCCCCGGCCGCGATCGCGCCAAAACGGCTCCCGCAACTGGTTTTTCAGGATCTTTCCGCTCGCGTTGCGGGGGAGTTCGGGCACGAAGTCCACGGTGCGCGGACACTTGAAGCCGGCCAACTGCCGTCGGCAGAATTCGATGATGCCGGCGGGATCGACGTCGCCGTCGGCCACCACGATCGCCTTGACCGATTCGCCCCAGAAGTCGTCGGGCACCCCGATCACGGCGGCGTCCTGCACGGCGGGATGCTCGATGAGCACGCTTTCCACCTCGGGGCCATACACGTTCTCGCCCCCGGTGATGATCATGTCCTTGATGCGGTCCTCGATGTAGAGGTAACCGTCGGCGTCCACGCGACCGATGTCGCCGGTGCGCACCCAATCGTCGGCGGTGATGGTCTCGGCCGTCGCGTCCGGGCGGTTGAGGTAGCCAGTCATGTTCTGGTTGCTGCGCACCCACACCTCACCGGACTCGCCGGCCGCCAACGGGTTACCGGTCTGTGGGTCGACGATGCGAATCTCGCAGCCCAGCACGGCCTTTCCGGCCGCCAGTTGCAGCTCGGGCCGCGCCGCATCGCGGTGATCGTCGTCCGACAGGGCGGTGACCGCGCCGCACAATTCGGTCTGCCCGTACACCTGCACGAATTTCGTGCCTGGCCACGTGGACAGCGCCCGCTGCAACAGCGGCAGCGGCATCGGTGCGGCGCCGTACACGATGTAGCGCAGCCCGGCGATGGCCGCGGCCGCCGCCGCGCCGGCGTCGAGGAACCGGGCGATCACCGGCGGAACGAAGAACGCGTGCGTGGCGCCGGCGCGCACCGCGCCGATCAGCGTTGCCGCGTCGGGCTCGCGCGTCATGAATGTCGGTGCGCCCGAACGGATTCCGAACAGCGCATAACCGATCCCGCCCACGTGGAACAACGGCATCGCCGCCAGATTCGCGTCGCCCTCGTTGAAGGGAAACGCCGGAGCCAGGTTGGACGCGTGATTGACCAGCGCGCGCTGGCTCAGCAGCACGCCCTTGGCGCGCCCGGTGGTGCCGGAGCTGTAGATCACCAACGCGGTTTCGTTCTCCTCGACGCTCGCGTCCGGCCGCGCCGGTGCCGCCGCTGCGAGCAGCGATTCATATTCGTCGCCGACCTCGATGACGCGTTGCAAGCTCGGGACACGCTCGGCGGCGGCCTCGGCGGCCGGGCGCAGCTCGGCGCCGACGAGCAGCACGCGCGCGCCGCTGTCGGTGAGGACGTGGACGAGCTCGTCACCGATCACCCGCCAGTTGACAACAGTGGTGACTACGCCGATGGACGCGCCGGCGATGAGGACTTCGAGACAGGCGGGGTGATTCTTGTCCAAAAAAGCCACGCACTGGCCCCGCTCGAGACCGGCGGCGCGCAGCGCCCCGGCCGCACGGCGGATCCGCGAGCTCCATTCGGCCCAGGACCACTGGCGTTCGCCGTAGTGGATGGCGATCGCGTCGGGCCGCTGCTGTGCGTGTCGTTCGATGATGCCGGCGAGCGTCTCCGCCGTGCTGGTCGCCGTGTCGGCTGGTGGCATGAATCCCTCCGCGTTCGATTCGTACCAGTTTGTAATACGCGATCGGTTTTGCGCGCGCGACGCCGACCCTCGCCCGCGCAATCGGCTAGCGGCTCATTGCAGGGAGCTGATCATCATTGCGCCCTCGCCGACGGCCTGGGTGGTCGCGCTGCTGTCCTGCCGGAAGTCGATGAACGCCGACCGGCCGTTCGAGGTGCTCAGCAGCTCGGTGAAGGTGCCGATCACCGGAATCGCGCCCTGCGGATCCAGCACGTTGGCGGTGTAGTTGATAGAGGCTTCCTGCTGGAAGTTGGGGCCGGGTAGGCGTTTGGTCTCGGGCGGGCCCAGGCGGTTCACGTCGGTCAGGATGGCCGACGCGCTGCCGGTGAACTGATCGACGTCGGCCTGCAGCAGATCGGCGGCATCAGCGCTGCCCGCGGGTTTGACGGTGATCCGCAGCTGTGCGCTGGTGTCGGCATTGCTCAGCGCCACCCAGTTCGGGCCGCGGTGTCCGACCGTCCAGCCCGGCGCCGGGGTGACGGAGACGCCTTGCGCGATGGCGATGGCGTCGTCGGACATCAATGCGACCGCGGCGGTCGGTTCGGCCCGGTGGGCGGTGGGGCCGAGCAGGACCACGGCGGCCGCGACGATCGCCCCGAATCGCCACCCGGTCCGACGGGACAGCGCCCATGGCTGAAGTGTTGGCATCGTTGTTCCTAACGCCGTCGGGCGCTGCGGAGTTCGCCCGTGGGCTTATCGTCCTCCAGTTGTGACGGCAATGTCCAAGACGGGTTTGCTATCCCTCGATAATGCCGGCCTATCGAACCGGCAAGGAAATTTGTAAAGCCAACGGGGCGAACGTGTGTCACCATGACGGGGCCGACCGGCTGACCGACCGACAGATAAGGATGCGACATGGTGAACGCCGACCGCGCCCGTTCCCGCAACTTCGTCGTGACCGGCGCCGCGTCCGGAATCGGGTTGGCCACGGCGCGGCGATTGTTGGCAGAGGGCGGCACCGTGATCGGCGCCGACCTGGCCGCCCCGCCCGATGACCTGGGCGCGCGGTTCACCTTCGTGTTTGCCGACGTGACCGACGAAGCCGCGATCGCCGCGGTGCTGGCCGCCGTGCCGGGCCGCCTCGACGGCCTCTTCCACGCCGCCGGGGTCGCCGGGGGAGGCCCGGTGCACCTGCTCGACCGTGCCGAATGGGACCGGGTGATCGGGATCAACCTCACCGGCACCTTCCTGGTGGCCAAGGCGGCCCTGGCCAGGATGATCGACCAGCCCCGAGCCGACGGCGAGCGGGGCTCGATCGTGACGGTCGCCAGCGTCGAAGGCCTGGAGGGCACGGCCGGGGGCAGCTCGTACAACGCGGCCAAGGGCGGCGTCGTGCTGCTCACCAAGAACGTCGCGCTCGACTACGGACCCAGCGGCATCCGGGCCAACGTCATCTGCCCCGGCTTCATCGAAACACCCATGGCCCACAGCGTCTTCAGCATCCCCGGGATGGAGGGGCCGCTGGCCTCCATCACCAAGGAGCACGCCCTGCGGCGGCTGGGGCAGCCCGACGAGATCGCCGCCATGGCCGCCTTCCTGCTCTCTCCCGACGCATCCTTCGTCAGCGGCCAGGCCCTCGCCGTGGACGGCGGCTACACCGCCGGCCGCGATCACGGTGTGGTCGAACTCTTCGGCTTTCCCGACTGATCCGACTAAGATTCGTCCATGAGCGGTGGACTTACTCCTGACCAGGCGATCGAGGCCATCCGGGGCGCCGGCGGGGCACAGCCCGGTTGCCGCGCGTTGCACGCCAAGGGCACCTTGTACCGCGGCACATTCACCGCGACCCCCGACGCGCTTATGCTCTCGCGCGCACCGCATCTCGACGGTTCGACGGTGCCGGCGCTGATCCGCTTCTCCAACGGGTCGGGCAACCCGAAGCAGCGCGACGGCGCGCCCGGCGTGCGCGGGATGGCGGTGAAGTTCACCCTGCCCGACGGCTCCACCACCGACGTCTCAGCGCAGACCGCCCGGCTGTTCGTTTCCAGCACACCGAACGGATTCATCGACTTGCTCAAGGCGATGCGGCCCGGCCTCACCACGCCGCTGCGGATGGCCAAACACCTGCTCACCCATCCGCGGCTGCTCGGCGCCCTACCCATCCTGCGCGAGGCGAACCGGATCCCGGCCAGCTACGCCACCACCGAATACCACGGCCTGCACGCCTTCCGCTGGATCGCCGCCGACGGCAGCGCCAGATTCGTTCGCTACCACCTGGTTCCGACCGTATCCGAGGAGTACCTGTCCGGATCGGACGCCCACGGCAAGGACCCGGACTTCCTCACCGAGGAACTGAATGCGCGGCTGGGCGGCGGGCCGGTGCGGTTCGACTTCCGGGTGCAGATCGCCGGGCCCACCGACTCGATCGTGGACCCGTCGGCCGCCTGGCAGAGCACCCAGATCGCCACCGTGGGCACGCTGGCGATCACCGGTTTGGAAACCGAGCGCGAGCACGGCGGCGACATTGTGGTGTTCGACCCGATGCGGGTGACCGACGGCATCGAACCCTCCGACGATCCGGTGCTGCACTTTCGGACCCTGGTTTACTCGGCCTCGGTCAAGCTGCGTACCGGCGTCGAACGCGGCGCCGAAGCCCCGCCCGCCTGACGGACGGCAGTCGCCTTCGGTACGAAATCTGGGGCACGCTAAGGTTTTTCTTCGGTGTCGCCATTTCAGATGTTCCTCGTATGCCTGGCCGGGCTGGGTGCCGGTGCGATCAACGCGCTGGTCGGTTCCGGCACACTGATCACCTTCCCGACGCTGGTCGCGCTCGGTTATCCGCCGGTGACGGCCACCATGTCGAACGCGACGGGCCTGGTGGCGGGCAGCGTCTCGGGCACCTGGGGCTATCGCGCCGAGCTGCGCGGCCAGTGGGATCGGCTCAGGTGGCAGCTCCCGGCATCGCTGGCCGGTGCGGTGCTGGGCGCCTACCTGCTGCTGCATCTGCCCGAGAAGGTGTTCGCCGACATCGTGCCGGTGCTGCTGGTGCTGGCGCTGGTCTTGGTGGTTATCGGGCCGCGGATCCAGGCGTGGACGGCCCGGCGCGCCGCGGGGGCGGGCCGCTCACCCGAACACGTCAGCCCGCGCCGGATGGCGACGCTGGTGTTGGGCACGTTCGCCGTCGGCGTCTACGGCGGCTACTTCACCGCCGCGCAAGGGATTCTGCTGGTCGGTCTGATGGGCGCCCTGCTACCGGAGTCGGTGCAGCGCATGAACGCGGCCAAGAACCTATTGGCGTTGGTGGTGAATGTGGTTGCCGCTCTTGCCTATACGACGGTGGCGTTCGACCGGATCAGCTGGCCGACCGCCGGGCTGATCGCGGCGGGGTCATGGGTCGGCGGGCTGCTGGGCGCGCGGTATGGGCGCCGGTTGTCGGGCAATACGTTGCGGGCGATCATCGTGGCCGTGGGGCTGATCGGGCTGTATCGGCTGCTCGCGGTGACCTGAGCAGAACCCGGTCGCGGCAACGGGATTGGCCGCAAGGATATGGCTCAACTCAGCGTCGCCGCGGCGGCCTCGGCGATGACATCGGACACCTTATTGCGCTTGCGCCACGCCCGCAGCTGACGCATCGCCCCGTTGCCGTCGGTGACGACGCGGGCGAGCTCGTCGCGAACGTGGTCGTATTCGCCCAGCGACTCCAGGGCCGGGCGCACCCGCTGCATTAACGCCCTCAGTTGCTCGGCCGCCGGTACCGCGCCACGGCCGTGAATCAAATCGAGTGCTTGGCCGGACAATCCGTCGTGTGCGGCCTTCCAATACGCCGCGCGCAATGCCCCCGGTGGCAGCCGCCGCGCGTCGTCGGGCGAGTCGAGCGCCGTCATCACCGCCGCCCTTATCAGCGTGGCGAGCAGCACGGTTTCGGCGACGGTGGCCGGCACGTCGGCCACCCGGACCTCCACGGTCGGGAAGTCCGCGGAAGGCCTTACGTCCCAATAGATCATGTCCTTGTCCAGGATCACCTTATTGTCGACCAACATGCGCACGGCCTCGTCATACTCGTCGGGTGAGGCGAAGTACGGCGGCGCCCCGGCGGCGGGCCAGCGCCGCCACAGCACGCTGCGCCAACTCGCGTGTCCGCTGTCCGAGCTGCGGTACACCCGCGAATTAGCCGACAGCGCAAGCAAAGTCGGCAGCCACGGCCGAAGCCAATTGCTGACGTGGATGGCCGCGGCGCGGTCGGGCACCTGCACGTGCACGTGGCACCCGCAGATGCCCTGCTCGTGGGCGATCATCCCGAACTCTTCGCCGATCCGCCGGTAGCGCGCGGTGTCGGTGACCGGGAACTCGTGCGGCGTGGAAGGCGGCAGGCCACAGGCCAGCAGTGCAACCCCGGCGGCCTGTGCGGCCTGCGCCGCCGTGCGTCGCAACCTGCTCAGTTCCGCGCCGAGCTCGGCGCTGGTCGCCGCCACGTTCGACGTGGTTTCCACCTGGCAACTGCTGAGCTCGAGCTGCAGTTCGACGCCGCGCGACTTCGCCTCTGCGGCCACGGCAACGTTGCGCGGGGCGGGCTCGCCGGTTCGCGGGTCGATGAAAAGAAATTCCTCCTCGGCACCCACAGTGGGATGGTCGACCATTGAGCCGGTTACAGCCCGAGGCCTACCAGCGGTCAGCCGCGGACAGCGCGGAGTCCACGGTCGGGTAGATGGGCAGCACGCCGGACAGGCCGCAAGCATCGACGACGCGGGCGACGATCGACCCGCAGCTGACCAGGCGCAGGTCGATCCCGCGTCCCTGGCAGCTTTTCGCCTCATCGGCGAGCACCGCGAACGCGCAGCAGCCCATGAAGTCCAGCCCGGTGACGTCGACCACGAAGGGGCCCGGAGCGGTGACGCCGCTGGCCGCCTCGCGCACCAGGTGGCGCCAGGTGTCCTCGTTGCAGGCGTCGACCTCGCCGCCGGCGTAGATCACCACCGACGGGCCGCAGCGATCCGCGGTAGCCCGCAGCGTGCTGTTGGGGTCACCGAGTTCGTAGACAAGCTTCGTGCTCAGCGTCAAATGAGTGGTCGGCATCTGCTCGACAATGACGGAATTCGTGATGGACCCCCTGATCGACAGGCGCCGCAGACGCCTCGATGGATGCCCGTCCTAATGTCTGAAGACAGACTGTTCGCGGATGC
This sequence comes from Mycobacterium arosiense ATCC BAA-1401 = DSM 45069, assembly GCF_002086125.1. Taxonomy (GTDB): domain Bacteria; phylum Actinomycetota; class Actinomycetes; order Mycobacteriales; family Mycobacteriaceae; genus Mycobacterium; species Mycobacterium arosiense. The sequence goes on along the minus strand of NZ_MVHG01000027.1, from coordinate 914 downwards.
GAATCTCATTTCTATAACGAGACAGGGCGGTCTGTCTACCGGCGAGGGGCTAAGAGTACGGTAAGGCCTGGTATGAGCCCTCCCGATGTCGAAACCTCCGCCGCGTCGCCCCGCGAACGCGTCCTGGCCGCGGCCTATGACCTGTTCAGCCAACGCGGCATCCGCGCGGTGGGCACGGACGAGGTGATCGGGCGGGCCGGTGTCGCCCGGGCGACGCTGTACCGCCATTTCGCGACCAAGGACGACCTGGTGCTGGCGGTGCTGCAGCGTCGGGAGGAGATCTGGACGCACGGTTTGATCGAGGAGCAGTCGCGCCAGCGCGGTGACACCCCCGAGGAACGGTTGCTGGCGATGTTCGACGTCATGCACGAGTGGTTTCAGCTGCACGACCGATACGAGGGCTGCTCGTTCATCAACGTGCTGCTCGAGCTGGGGCCCGAGCATCCGATCGGAAAGGCGTGCATCGGCCACATCGAACACGTCCGCGACATCGTGCGTGGCCGCGCCATGGCGGCGGGTTTGACCGACGTGGAGGACTTCGCGTCGTCGTGGCACATCCTGATGAAGGGCGCCATCATCCTGGCCGCCGTCGGCGATCGGGACGCCGCGCTGCGAGCCCGCAAGATGGCCCGCCTGTTGATCGACGAACACCGGCCACCGCTGGCGGTGGACACCGGCGAGGCCGTCTAGGGCGTGTCTGGCAAAGATTTTGGATGTTGTGCCCGAGGCTTGAGTCATGTCGCGGTTTCAGTTGCTCACCGATGCTCAGTGGTCGTTGATTGAAGATTTGCTTCCGACTCGGACAGGCAAGCGGGGCAGGCCCTTTCAGGATGCCCGCTCGATGGTCGAGGGCATTATTTATCGGTACCGGTGTGGGATCGCCTGGCGAGACGTGCCCGGGGCGTTCGGGCCGT
>NZ_MVHG01000269.1 GCF_002086125.1 Mycobacterium arosiense ATCC BAA-1401 = DSM 45069 | reverse complement strand
TGCAACTGCCGCTCATAACCGGTGGCGAGGATTACCAGGTCGTAGCGCTGCACGCTCAGTTCGCCATTGGCGGTATTACGCAGCGCCAGCTCGATACCCTCGGCGCCTGCCGTGGCCTTCTCAACCGAGCGCAGGCTACGGAAGGCGTGGCGCGGGACTCCGGAAACCTTCTGGCGATAGAAGATGCCGTAAATACGCTCGATCAGGTCGATATCCACCACTGAATAGTTGGTGTTGTGGTACTCGCGCACCAGGCGCTCACGCTCCGCGCCTTCCTGGTTGTAGATCAGGTCGGTGAACTCGGGCGCGAATACTTCGTTGACAAACGGACTGTCGTCAGCCGGCTTCAGCGCCGAAC
>NZ_MVHG01000268.1 GCF_002086125.1 Mycobacterium arosiense ATCC BAA-1401 = DSM 45069 | reverse complement strand
GCGAGCGCGAGGGCGAACCCGATGAGCAGGATGTCTTGGATGCCGGCGTGGAAGGCGGTGGGCACCTCGGCGAGCAGGATTTGGGTGGTCTCGGTGTCCAGCTGCACCGACAACCGCCCGGCACTGGCATAGGTATCCACCGCGGGCAGCGCCGCCGGCAATGGCGCCGACGCGGCGACCACCTGCCGCCATGGCCTCGCAAGGTCGACCACCGTCGCGGCGTGCGCGTGTTCGGCGAGCAGTGTTGACCATCGGGCGAATGAGGTGCCGCCCGCCGGGAGCGCGATGGGTTGGCCGTTGTGGTGTTGGGCCCAGGCGATGTTGAGGTCTTCCAATAGGATTCGCCAGGACACCCCGTCGA
>NZ_MVHG01000267.1 GCF_002086125.1 Mycobacterium arosiense ATCC BAA-1401 = DSM 45069 | reverse complement strand
GCGAGCGCGAGGGCGAACCCGATGAGCAGGATGTCTTGGATGCCGGCGTGGAAGGCGGTGGGCACCTCGGCGAGCAGCATGCGGGTGTGTTCGCTGTCTAGTTGGACGGTGAGGTGTTCGGCGCTGGCGTAGGTGTCGAGTTGGGGGTGCACGGCGGGCAGGCTGGTCGGGGCGGCGGTTAGCTGTTGCCAGGTGTCGGCGTGGGCCAGCACGTGGGGGTGGCGGGCGTGTTCGGCGAGCAGTGTTGACCATCGGGCGAATGAGGTGCCGCCCGCCGGGAGGGTGATGGGTTGGCCGTTGTGGTGTTGGGCCCAGGCGATGTTGAGGTCTTCCAATAGGATTCGCCAGGACACCCCGTCGA
>NZ_MVHG01000266.1 GCF_002086125.1 Mycobacterium arosiense ATCC BAA-1401 = DSM 45069 | reverse complement strand
GGCCGGTCCGCAGGATGTTGGCGCTCTTGCCCGAGTTGCGGTCCTGTGGGTCGATATCGACGACCAGGCCCCGGTAGACACCCTCATAGATCGTCTCAGTGCACAGGTGCCATGTCGGCCGACGACGATATCGGCGCCGCAGCCAACGGCTGATCTGGGCAGGAGACCACTTCCTTGACAGCTTCTTCGCCACAGCCGTCCGTAGCCCCTCATCGGAGGCCAACCGGCGCGTCTTTGGCCGGCGACGGCGCTGATAGGACTGGGCATGGGCATACCAGGGCTGGTAGGTCCCGTCCGGCTTCTGATTTCTAGCGATCTCGCGATACACACTCTGGAAGGTCTTGCCGATTCGCTCGGCAATGTCCTTCACCGGCTC
>NZ_MVHG01000265.1 GCF_002086125.1 Mycobacterium arosiense ATCC BAA-1401 = DSM 45069 | reverse complement strand
CTGCGGGCGCTGGAGAAGGCCATCCTGGAAGTGCTCGGTGAAGTACGCGTGACCGTCGCCGACTTCGAACCGATGAAGGCCAAGGCCCGCGAACTGCTGACCTGGCTTGGCAAGGCCAAGCTGAAGGTGCCGGCGGAGGAACTGAAGGAAGTACGCAGCTATCTCGAATGGCTGCTGGACAACCACTTCACCTTCCTCGGCTACGAGGAATTCAGCGTCGCCGACGAGGCCGACGGCGGGCGCATGGTCTACGACGAGAAATCCTTCCTCGGCCTGACCCGTCTGCTGCGTGCCGGCCTGAGCAAGGATGACCTGCACATCGAGGACTATGCCGTCGCCTACCTGCGCGAACCGGTCCTGCTGTCCTTCGCCAAGGC
>NZ_MVHG01000264.1 GCF_002086125.1 Mycobacterium arosiense ATCC BAA-1401 = DSM 45069 | reverse complement strand
GGCCAGGCGTTCGGCCATCGCCAGCAGCGGCGTGATGCCGATGCCGCCGGCGAACAGCAGGCGCGGACCGGGCTCCGGCGACAGCGGGAAGAGATTGCGCGGCTCGCCGATGCGCAGCCGCTGGCCGACCCGCAGTTCGGCGTGCAGCGTGGCCGAGCCGCCGCGCGAGTCGCGGCAGCGGAGTACGGCGATACGGTAGTGGCGCGGCCGTTCGGCGGGGCCGCAGAGGGAGTACTGGCGTACCAGGCCGTTGGGCAGGTGCAGGTCGATGTGCGCGCCCGGCTCGAAGGACGGCAGTGCCGCCCCGTCGGCCCGGAACAGTTCGAAGCTGTGGATATCCTGCGCCTCCAGGCGGATGGCGCCGACGATGACCTCGATCA
>NZ_MVHG01000263.1 GCF_002086125.1 Mycobacterium arosiense ATCC BAA-1401 = DSM 45069 | reverse complement strand
GCGCCACACCCGCTACGGCGACAAGTACGTCACCGTGGTCATCGACCTGACCCCGGTGCGCGACGGCACGGGTCCGGCCCGGTTGCTGGACATGGTCGCCGGCCGCTCCAAGCAGGTCTTCAAGACCTGGCTCGCCGCCCGGCCCAGGGCGTGGGCGGCGGGCATCGAGGTCGTCGCGATGGACGGGTTCACCGGGTTCAAGTCCGCGACCGTCGAGGAGCTGCCCGACGCTGTCGCGGTGATGGACCCGTTCCACGTCGTGCGGTTGGCCGGCGACGCCTTGGACCGGTGCCGGCGCCGCGTCCAGCAGGACCTGCACGGGCACCGCGGACTGGCCGGCGACCCGCTCTACAAGGCCAGGCGCACCCTGCATACCGGTACGGAC
>NZ_MVHG01000262.1 GCF_002086125.1 Mycobacterium arosiense ATCC BAA-1401 = DSM 45069 | reverse complement strand
CAACAACTACACTGACCGCTGCTCACAGGTGAGGAATTTCGGCAAGCACACCTGAGGACTTTCGACGAGCGCGATCAGCCGGGCTGGCAGGAGGAACGGCGCCGTAATTTCCATGCTTTGACCTTCGAAGGCGGAGTGTCAGCGCCAGCGGATCTGGTATGCGACTTCTGGACTGAACTCGGCCGCAATACCGCCGCGCGGATTCTCGCTCTGGAGAAGCCCGCCGAGGTGACTCCCGAGCAGTTCATGCGACTGCATGAGGAGGAGGACTACAAGATGATGGAGCGGCTGCGCCATCGCATCGACGGTGGTCAAGTCCAGGGACGTGGTGTACGGGGTCGTCTTGTGATTCTTCGAGATGATGGTTCAAGCGGTCAGTGCCGCAG
>NZ_MVHG01000261.1 GCF_002086125.1 Mycobacterium arosiense ATCC BAA-1401 = DSM 45069 | reverse complement strand
GTGGTGGTTGTAGTCGTGTTTCCAGTCGCTGATGACCACCCGGGCCTGGGCTAGTGACCAGAAGCTGTTGATGTTCAGGCACTCGTCGCGGATGCGGGAGTTGAAGGATTCGATGTAGCCGTTTCGCCACGGCTCGCCGGGTGGGATGAAGTGCAGCCCGACCTGACCGGCGGCCCAGTCAGCCATTGCGCCGCAGGCCAATTCGGGGCCGTTGTCACACCGCAGCACCGTCGGGTAGCAGCCTCGTTCGACCGCCAGGCGGTCGAGCTCGGCGATCAGGTGTTCGCCGGTGATACTGCGCTCGACCATCCCACCCAGGCACTCGCGGGTGTGTTCGTCGACGATGGAGACGATTTTGATCGGCCGCCCGTCGGTGGTGACGTCGAACTGGAA
>NZ_MVHG01000260.1 GCF_002086125.1 Mycobacterium arosiense ATCC BAA-1401 = DSM 45069 | reverse complement strand
GGCGCGGCGTCGCCCGCGGCGAGCTGCTGCCCCTGCTGGCCGAACGCTCGGCCGAACTGGTCATCGCCATCCTGGCGGCCGCCAAGTGCGCAGCGGCCTACGTACCGGTGGACCGTCGGCAACCCGACAGGCGCAAGCAGGAAATCCTCCGCCAGTGCCAGGCCCCCGTGGTTCTCGCCACCCAGGCCGAGGACCTGCCGGGGCAACCGGTGGAGGTCATCGCACAGGCGCTCGCGACGAGTGCGGCGGGTGCCGCGCCGAGACTGGCGCTCGACGGCAGCGAAGCGCTGTATGTGATCTTCACCTCGGGCACCACCGGCGAACCCAAAGGCGTGGTGATCGAGAGCCGCTCCCTGAGCAACCTCGTGGACTGGCACAACCGGCGCTTCAATAT
>NZ_MVHG01000026.1 GCF_002086125.1 Mycobacterium arosiense ATCC BAA-1401 = DSM 45069 | reverse complement strand
CGCCAAGCCATCACCGCCGCGGGCAGCGGCTGCTCGGCGGCCATCGACGCCGAACGCTGGCTCGCCGACCACGAAGAGTCCAGCGCCGCCGCACAAGGCGACGCAACCGAATTTCCTGGCAGTACCGACACATTGATTGGAGCACCACAATGACCGACGCCGAAAAAGCCGGGGCCACAATCGAAGTCTCTGACGCGTCATTTTCCACCGACGTCTTGTCCAGCAATAAGCCTGTGCTGGTTGACTTTTGGGCGACGTGGTGTGGCCCCTGCAAGATGGTGGCGCCGGTCCTCGAAGAGATCGCCAGCGAGCGGGGAGAGCAGCTCACCGTCGCCAAGCTCGACGTGGACGCCAACCCCGAAACCGCGCAGAGCTTTCAGGTGGTCTCCATCCCCACCCTGATCCTGTTCAAAGATGGGCAGCCGGTGAAGCGGATCGTCGGCGCCAAGGGCAAGGCGGCATTGCTGCGCGAGCTCTCGGACGCGGTTCCCAACCTAAGCTGATCTTCATTTGATTCATCGCACCACGCCTCGCGCATAGCCTGGGGTTTTCCCGAATTGACGAACCGTCTGCGACAATACGGTTAGCTGTTGCCCATTTTGAGCTCGTCAGTTAGTCCCGGAGGGCCCCCTGTATGTCGAGTCCTCGCCGCGAATACGGCGACGCGCTGCGCTGTGGTGACCGCGGTGCTGCTGTGACCGAGATTCGGGCGACACTGGCCTCGCTGGGCCTGCTCGATGACTCCGACAACGATCTCAACACGGGCCGGCAGGTGGCCCTCGACCTTTTCGACGCCGAACTCGACCAAGCGGTGCGTGCCTTCCAGCAGCATCGGGGCCTGCTCGTCGACGGCATCGTCGGTGAGGCCACCTACCGGGCGCTCAAGGAGGCGTCGTACCGGTTGGGCGCGCGCACGCTGTACCACCAATTCGGTGCGCCGCTGTTCGGCGACGACGTGGCCACGCTGCAGGCCCGGCTCCAAGATCTGGGTTTCTACACCGGCCTGGTCGACGGATACTTCGGGTTGCAGACTCACAACGCATTGATGTCGTATCAGCGCGAGTACGGGCTTTCCGCCGACGGCATCTGTGGCCCGGAAACGTTGCGCTCCTTTCACTTTCTGAGTTCACGGGTCACCGGCGGATCGCCACACGCGCTGCGCGAAGAAGAGCTCGTTCGCTCATCCGGTCCCAAGCTGTCGGGCAAGCGGATCATCATCGATCCGGGCCGCGGCGGAGCGGATCACGGCGCCATCATGCAGGGCCCGTCCGGACCGATCAGCGAAGCAGATGTGTTGTGGGACTTGGGCAGCCGGCTCGAGGGGCGGATGGCCGCGATCGGCATGGAGACCTTCCTGTCGCGACCGGTCAATCGCAGTCCGCTGGATGCCGAACGCGCCGCCACCGCCAACAACGTCGGCGCCGATCTGATGATCAGCCTGCGGTGCGAGAGTCAGATCAGCCCTGCCGCCAACGGGGTGGCGTCGTTTCACTTCGGAAACTCGCACGGTTCGGTCTCCACCATCGGCCGAAATCTCGCCGACTTCATTCAGCGGGAAGTGGTGGCCCGCACCGGTTTACGAGACTGCCGCACGCACGGCCGGACGTGGGATCTGCTGCGCCTGACCCGAATGCCGACGGTGCAGGTCGACGTCGGCTACATCACCAACCCGCGCGATCGCGCGATGCTGGTCTCAACGCAGACCCGTGATGCCATCGCCGAAGGCATCCTGGCCGCGGTCAAGCGGCTGTATCTGTTGGGCAAGAATGACCGGCCCACTGGCACTTTCACGTTCGCCGAGTTACTGGCCCACGAATTGTCGGTGGAACGCACCAGCCAGCTGGGCGGCTCTTAACCACCCGTCGAAAACCACCCGCGGTGGTTTTCAAACGTTTTCAACGCATTTCCCGCCGTAGACCCGGCGCCGACCGGCTGCTCCAGGTGTGCGCTCTCCAGCAGGCGTTCCAGGGCCGCCTCCACTTCGGCCTTCCACCCCAGACCCTTGTCGAGCTCGAGCCGCAGTCGCGGGAAGTACGTATGTGGTGCCACCACAACGAAACCCACGTCTTGCAAGAACTCCGCGTCCATGACGCAATGGTCCACCGAACAATCGCCCACTGCTTCCAACACCGGCCGCACGTCGGGACCGACCAACCGCGGGTCCTGCAGTTCCGACGCCGCCGGGGTGCGGCCGAACGCCTCGAGGGCTCGCACGCCGCGCCGCACCAACTCGTCGATGACCCGCGCGATCAAGCCGTTTGGCAGATCCTCGGCCGCCGGTCCGGGTTCGATGCCCATCGACGTCAACAGCACCGCGTCCGCGGATACCGGACCGGTCGGGAATCGGTGCGCCCGCGGCACCGCCCGCGGCGGGGCATAGAACACGTAGCCCAGGCACGGCGGCTCGGATTGGCTTCGCTCGTCCGGGATCGCGGTCGCGACCTGCCCGCACGAACCCCACTCCAGCATCACCATCGACAGCCACGCTTCTTTTTCGAACTCGGGGTCGGTGAGGTGGTCCTGGTTACCGAGGGTCGCCGGATCGACTTCCCAGAAGACGCACCGGCGTGCGTGCTTGGGAAGCTGCTCGAATGCCTCGAGCCGTAGCGGCGTGATTCGAGCGGACACTAGCCTCCTGGCTCCTGTGCGGTACTGCAGCCATTTGCACCGGCAACCTCTCCAGGATAGGAGAATTGGTCGTAATCGGGCCAGCTATCGGCGGCCCACCGGGGTTGGCGCCCCCGACGGCCCGCATCATGCGGCTTTGCGGCGCCGATCATCGAATCTTGTTATTGCGCATGCTGTTTCGTCGATCCGCAGCGGCGATGATGGGTGGATCTCCCGCAACGGCGGCACCAGTGTCACAGTGACGTAATTACACGGTGTCCTAGCTCATGACCTGGGCGGGGACATGACGTCGATGATCCGCTGTAGATCGTCGACCGAGCCGAACTCGACGACAATCTTGCCCTTGCGTTTGCCGAGGCTGACGGTCACCCGGGTGTCGAAGGCGGTCGAGAGCCGATCGGCAATGTCTTGCAGGCCCGGCATCTGAATAGGCTTGCGTCGCGGCGCCGTCGGTGTGGTCGGACCGCTGCGGTTGGCCAACGTGACCGCCTCCTCGGTGGCGCGCACCGACAGCCCCTCGGCGACAATCCGGGCGGCCAGCTCCTCCTGTGCCTCCGCCCCCGCCTCCAGCGACAGCAAGGCTCGCGCGTGCCCGGCGGACAACACCCCGGCGGCCACGCGGCGCTGCACCGCGATCGGCAGCTTGAGCAACCGGATCATGTTGGTGATCAGTGGCCGCGATCGGCCGATGCGCGCCGCCAGTTCGTCGTGGGTGACCCCGAACTCGTCGAGCAACTGTTGGTAGGCGGCCGCCTCTTCCAGCGGGTTCAGTTGCACCCGGTGAATGTTTTCCAACAGGGCATCGCGCAGCAAATTGTCATCACCGGTCTCGCGCACGATCGCCGGGATGGTCGCCAGCCCGGCCTCTTGAGCCGCCCGCCAGCGCCGCTCCCCCATCACGATCTGGTAACGCGCGCCGGTCGCCGAATCCTTGACCGTCCGCACCACGATCGGCTGCAAGAGCCCGAATTCGCGGATGGAGTGCACCAGCTCCGCCAGCGCTTCCTCGTCGAATACCTGCCGTGGCTGGCGCGGGTTGCGCTCGATGTCGGCCGGTGCGATCTCGCGGTAGACCGCGCCCACCGAAGACGCCTCCTGCGGCGGCGGTCCCCCGATCAAGACGTCGGCGGCGGCGGCGCCCATTCGCGGGCCGAGCGTGGCCGGCCCCGAGTCGCCCTCCGCGGGGCCGGTCGGGATAAGCGAAGCCAGGCCCCGGCCGAGGCCACCCTTCTTGCGTAACGGCTGCGTCATGGTCGTCCCTTCGCGGATGGTGTTCAATCGCGCTCGGCGAGTTCGCGGCTCGCATCGAGATAGCTCATCGCCCCGCGGGAACCGGGGTCGTAATCGATGATGGTCATGCTGTAGCCCGGCGCCTCGGAAACTTTGACGCTCCGCGGAATCACCGTGCGCAGCACCTTGCTGCCGAAGTAGCGGCGTACCTCTTCCGCGACCTGGTCAGCGAGTTTGGTGCGGCCGTCGTACATCGTCAGCACCACGGTGGTCACCTCGAGTCGGGGATTGAGGTGAGCCTTCACCATCTCGATGTTGCGCATCAGCTGCGAGACGCCCTCGAGCGCGTAGTACTCGCACTGGATCGGGATCATGACCTCCGGCGCGGCGACAAGCGCGTTGATGGTCAGCAACCCGAGCGACGGGGGGCAATCGATGAAGACGCAATCGAAGTCGAGGTTGTCCAGATCGGCCAATGCGGTGCGCAACCGATTCTCGCGCGCGACCATGCTGACCAATTCGATTTCGGCGCCCGCCAGATCGATCGTGGCCGGGATGCAGAACAGGCGCTCGTTGTGTGGGCTCCGCCGGAGCGCATCATGCACCGCGACCTCGCCGAGCAACACCTCATAGGACGATGGCGTTCCCGACTGCCGGTCGGTGATGCCGAGCGCCGTGCTCGCGTTGCCCTGCGGGTCGAGGTCGATGACGAGGGTCTTGAGTCCCTGCAGCGCGAGGGCCGCCGCCAGGTTGACCGCCGTGGTCGTCTTGCCGACGCCGCCCTTTTGGTTCGCGACGGTGAAGACGCGGCGATGGGACGGCCGGCGCAGGGGCGGGTAGGCGGTGTGCAGCACCCGCATCGCGCGTTCGGCCGCCGCCCCGATCGGGGTGTCGAATTCGTCCGCTGTTTCACGTGAAACATTGGCCGCCGGCGCCGGCGGCGCCGCCTTGCGAACGTCTTCCGGTGCCTGCCGAGCTACCGGCCGATCTCCTGGAGAAATCATCGGGTTCGGGCCTTCCCGGTCCGTGCCGGCTTGTGGTGGGGCGGCTTTCCGCGGCGCGCTGATACTACGGTTGCGGGGGGACGCAAATAGCTCGCGCCACATGTCACCACCCTGACATCTGCGGCGCCCGATGCTGCCATCACACGCCGGTGCTGTTCAACTTCGTCGGAAGCCCGCTCCCCCTTGATGGCGAGCATCCGGCCGTCGTGCCGTAGCAAGGGCAAGCTCCACTTCGTCAGCTTGTCCAGAGATGCAACCGCTCGCGACACCGCAGCATCCCTCTCCCCAAATCGGTTGCGTACGCCCGGCTCCTCCGCACGGCCACGGACCACCTCGACGGCCAACCCTAGTTCGTGGATGATCGCGTTGAGAAATTCGCTGCGGCGCAGCAGCGGCTCGAGCAGTACGACCTCCAGATCGGGGCGCGCGATCGCCAGCGGGATCCCGGGCAGGCCCGCCCCGCTCCCGATGTCGACGATGCGCTCGCCCGGATCGAGGAGCTCGGCGAGTGCCGCGCTATTGAGGATGTGCCGGTCCCAGACGCGGTCGACCTCCCGCGGTCCGAGCAGCCCTCGCTCGACGCCTGCGGTGGCCAAGGCCGCCGCGTACCCCATGGCGATTCCCAGCCGCTCGCCGAAGACCGCAACAGCCGCCTCTGGCACCGGGTCCTTGCCGGTGCGCTCCCCCGCCGAGCCCGCCGCGTCGGTCGTATCGACATGTTTCACGTGAAACATCCTCTGGTTGGAACGCACACTGTCAGCCTTCGGAGTTCGACGGCGGGAACTACACGGCTGTAACTTGGGGCCGGTCAGTCGTGCAGGACGACCACGCGTCGCGACGGCTCAACGCCCTCGCTCTCGCTGTGCACCCCGGGGACCGCCGCGACGGCGTCGTGCACGATCTTGCGTTCGAACGGCGTCATCGGCGAGAGCTCTTCGCGTTCGCCGGACTCGAGCACCCGGCGCGCGACCTTGTCGCCCAGCGCCGCGAGCTCCTCGCGGCGCCGTCGGCGCCAGCTCGCGATGTCGAGCATCAGCCGGCTTCGGACGCCGGTCTTCTGGTGCACCGCCAGCCGGGTGAGTTCCTGCAGCGCGTCGAGCACCTCGCCGCCGCGGCCCACCAACTTGTTCAGGTCGTCGCTGCCGTCGATGCTCACGACGGCGCGGCTGCCCTCGACGTCCAGGTCGATATCGCCGTCGAAGTCCAACAGGTCCAACAACTCTTCGAGGTAATCGCCGGCTATCTCGCCCTCGGCGACCAAGCGCTCCTCCAGGTCGTCGATCTCCTCCGAGCCCGGCTCGGTGGTGTCCTCGGCGTCCGATTGCGTGTCGAGTTCGGTATCAACGTCGCGCTCGGTGGCCTCGGCGTCTGTCATGTCTTCTCTCCCTCATTCGATGGGCCCCGGCCCACTTCGGGTCGCCCTGTCCCGGCGGCCCCGCTAGTCGTTCCGCCCGTATCAGCGTTTGCGCTTTTTCGGCCGCGCCCCGGGACGAGGCGTGCGGTTGCTCGGGCCGTCGCCAGCGTCGGCCCCCGGCGCGCCGGCCGCATCCGAAGCGCCGTTCGTCGAGCCGGACTTTCCGGGTTCTGCGTCCGCGGTCGACGACCCGTTGCCGCCGGCCGATGCCGCCTTGGGATTGCGCTTCGGCTTCGCGCCCGGCGCCGGGGCGTTCGCCGCCCGGCGTTGGATCGCTTCCTGCTTTTTGGCTTCGTCTTCTTTCTCGATCATCCCGAAGACGTAGTGCTGCTGGCCGAAGGTCCAGATGTTGTTGGCAAACCAGTACAGGATGATCGCCAGCGGCAGGAACGGCCCACCGACGACAACGCCGAGCGGGAACACGTACAGCGCGAGCTTGTTCATCATCGCGGTCTGCGGGTTGGCCGCCGCTTCCGGGCTCTGCCGCGCCACCGAGGCCCGGCTGTTGAAGTAGGTCGCGACCCCGGCCAGGATCATCACCGGCAGCCCCACGGCAATTACGGCCGGCCTGCTGAAGATGGTGAACGCGTCCAGACCGGTGCGCTGGGTCATGAAGGCGCCGATCGGTGCGCCGAACAAGTTCGCGTCCAGGAAGTGTCCGACGTCGGTCGGGGTGAAGACGTAGTTTCCGGTAAGGCGGTTCCCCGCCACCGACAGGTGGGGCTGGCCGAACCCGCCGGTGGTCCGGTTGAACGAGCGCAACACGTGATATAGACCGATGAACACCGGGATCTGCGCCAGCATCGGCAGACAGCCCAGTATGGGGTTGAACCCGTGTTCGCGCTGCAGCTTCTGCATCTCGAGCGCCATGCGTTGGCGATCCTTGCCGTACTTCTTCTGCAGCGCCTTGATCTGGGGCTGCAGCTCCTGCATCTGGCGTGTGGTGCGGATCTGCCGGACGAAGGGCTTGTAGAGCAACGCCCGCAGCGTGAACACCAGGAACATCACCGACAGCGCCCAGGCGAAGAAGTTCGACGGCCCCAGCATGGCGGCGAACAACTTGTACCAGACCCACATGATCCACGACACCGGGTAGTAGACGAAGTCGAGACTGAAGAAATCAAACAAAAGATCCACTCTCCCCTCGCGTCGCTCGGGCAGCCCGGGCGTCGCTGGCCTCTTGGCAATTCACGTGGCATCCCGGTCGGTCCGGGATCGGGTCCCAACCACCTTCATGCCATGGTCCGCACTTGGCGAGTCTGGCCGCAGCCAACCAGCTCCCCCGAATCAAGCCGTACTCATCCAGCGCATCGACCGCATACTGGCTGCAGGTCGGGACGAACCGACACGTCGCCGGACGTAGCGGCGACACCATATGCCGGTACAGCTGGATCAGGAAAATCGCAGCGCTGGCGGTCATTCGTCCGGCGCTGCAAAGCAAGGCGCGCAGCCGCGCCAGGGTCGTCACGGCTTGCTTCCCGCCGTCGACACGCGTCGCAGACACCGGCGCAGTTCCTGCTCGAGTCGGGCCGAGGACGCACTGCGGCTGCTGGGCAGCGCACGTATCACCAACTGATCGGATGGCCCGAGCTGGTCCAGCAGCGTTCGGGCGACGTGCCGCAGCCGGCGGGCGACCCGGTGGCGGTCGACGGCGGATCCGACGGGCTTGCCAACCACCAGTCCGACGCGTGGCGGGCGGGTTTCGTCGCGGTCTTCGCCCCGGTGAAAGTGCACGACGAGATCGGGCTGGGCCATCCGGATCCCGTGCTTCACCGTCGCGTCAAAGTCAATTGACCGCGTCATGCGGTTGCGTGCGGGAAGCACCGCCGAAGGACCTGACGTTGCGATCAGGCAGAGAGCGCGCGGCGACCCTTGCGGCGCCGACCGGATACGATCGCGCGTCCGGCACGAGTGCGCATCCGCAGGCGGAAGCCATGCACGCGGGCTCGGCGCCGGTTATTCGGCTGGAAGGTCCGCTTGCCCTTGGCCACGACGTTCTCCTCAGTTGTGTTGCCGTCCGGCCGCTCAGACGTTTCGCATCGGGCTCGTCTGCGGTGCGACCGGAGGTGGTCTTGGTGCTACTGGCCGGCGCGGTCTCCAGGTGGTTCAGGTCGCAGCCGTATCGCCGACTTTCGGGCGACTGTTTGAGGGTACTGACGAGGCTTCCCCTGGTCAAACCTGGCCTGCCGCAACGAAGCCGCGTCGGCTTGCCGGAAAGATCTCCCGTTTCGGTCACGCTCGCCGGACGTGGCTACCATAACGAGCCCAAGCAAGCCCCACGTACCTTAAATGACCCGATTGGAATGCAGCAGAACGGTTGGCAGTCGAACGGAAAACTGTTAGCTTCTGCGAAGTCGATTTAGACTGCAAGCAGCGTTCGACAACGAAGCGAGGATGGTAGATCGACTAGCTGCCTAGACAACCTTCCGAGGTTCTCTTCCAGCGCGGAGATCGCGAGCTGTCGCCGGTAGGTTGTGGCTCGCCTACGATCATCCTGTCCACACCTGTGTATAACTATGTGGACAGTTGCTTTGTCGCCAAGCGTGTGTGACTCGGGTCGGGACGTTCGAGAACCAGGGAGATGCGTCGTTGACCGATGACCCCGGTTCCAATTTCACGACAGTGTGGAATGCGGTCGTTTCCGAGCTCAACGGGGAGCCTCCTGCGGACGGCATCACGGCCAACCGCACGACCCTGGTCACTCCCCTCACTCCCCAGCAACGGGCCTGGCTGAATCTGGTCCGCCCGCTGACCATCGTCGAGGGATTCGCGCTGCTGTCCGTCCCCAGCAGCTTTGTGCAAAACGAGATCGAACGACATCTGCGGGCGCCCATCACCGATGCGCTGAGCCGCCGGCTTGGGCAGCAGATTCAACTGGGGGTCCGCATCGCTCCCCCGCCCGACGATGTCGAGGACGCGCTGATCCCGGCGGCCGAACCGTTCCCCGGTGCCGAGCCCGCCTCGCCCGCCGACGACGCGGCGGTCGACAACGACGAAGGCTTCCAAAACAGCGAGCCCGTCACCGACAAGCCGTCTGGGTGGCCGAACTACTTCACCGAGCGGCCGCACGCGATCGATCCGGCCGTGGCCGCCGGAACGAGCCTGAACCGCCGCTACACCTTCGACACTTTCGTCATCGGTGCCTCGAACCGATTCGCGCACGCCGCCGCCCTGGCGATCGCCGAAGCGCCGGCCCGGGCCTACAACCCGTTGTTCATCTGGGGCGAGTCCGGGCTCGGCAAGACGCATTTGTTGCACGCCGCCGGCAATTACGCGCAGCGACTGTTCCCGGGCATGCGCGTCAAGTACGTCTCCACCGAGGAATTCACCAACGACTTCATCAACTCGCTGCGCGACGACCGCAAGGTCGCATTCAAGCGCAGCTATCGCGACGTCGACGTGCTGTTGGTCGATGACATTCAGTTTATCGAGGGCAAGGAAGGTATCCAGGAAGAGTTCTTCCACACCTTCAACACTTTGCACAACGCCAACAAGCAGATCGTCATCTCGTCGGACCGCCCACCCAAACAACTGGCCACCTTGGAAGATCGGCTCCGGACACGGTTCGAATGGGGCCTGATCACCGACGTCCAGCCCCCCGAACTGGAAACGCGCATCGCCATCCTGCGCAAGAAAGCACAGATGGAGCGGCTGGCGGTGCCCGACGAGGTCCTCGAGCTGATCGCCGGCAGCATTGAGCGCAACATCCGTGAGCTCGAGGGCGCCCTGATCCGGGTCACGGCATTCGCCTCGCTGAACAAAACGCCGATCGACAAGGCGCTGGCCGAGATTGTGCTTCGCGATCTGATCGCCGACGCCAGCACCATGCAGATCAGCGCGGCCACCATCATGGCGGCCACCGCCGAGTACTTCGACACCACCGTCGAAGAGCTTCGCGGCCCCGGCAAAACCCGGGCGCTGGCCCAATCGCGTCAGATCGCGATGTACCTGTGCCGCGAGCTCACCGATCTGTCACTGCCCAAGATCGGGCAGGCATTCGGCCGCGATCACACCACGGTCATGTACGCACAGCGCAAGATCTTGTCCGAGATGGCCGAGCGGCGCGAGGTTTTTGATCACGTCAAGGAGCTCACCACCCGCATCCGTCAGCGCTCCAAGCGCTGAAATCTGTTCTCTCCCCGGCGCTCCCGGCCCTGGCTGCGGACTTTCGCTACCCGCGCTCGTAATTTTTTGGAAGAAACTTCACACCCGTCTGTCACACCCGCCACAGCGCGGGCTTGTGAGTAGCCTGTGCATAACGCTATTGAACGCCGGTGCAGCAACACGCCTTGGGTGCACACTCGTCGTTCCTCCCCACCCGCCCAACACATCACCCACAGGTGTTCACGTGCCGATGCACAACCCGATCGCGGCGCTAGCTGGGCCGAGAGCCGGCTGTCCCCAGATTGCACAGGCCTTACTACTGATACTGAGGTCTCTTCATCAGTTCTTCTTTGAAATACGGGCTTGGGGACGCCCCGGTGCGCACTCGTGATCTAAGGCTTGGTCAGCTCGGGTTGTCGGGGTTTGCGATTAGCTTTCAAGATGGCGTCGGAGGATTTACGGTTGTTCTTCGACTGCCGTTGCGGTCGCCGTTGGTTCATCACAGGTCATCGGCGTTCGTGGCGGGGCCCCGTGCTAGCGGGGGGAGGCTAGCCAATGTTTCGAAAACGCTGAGTAGGTGAAGGGACGCTATGGACGTGGCGACGACAACGGCTGGCCTCAGCGACTTGAAATTTCGTTTGGTGCGGGAGTCTTTCGCCGACGCGGTGTCGTGGGTGGCGAAGAACCTGCCGTCCAGACCCGCGGTGCCGGTGCTCTCGGGTGTGCTGCTGTCCGGGACCGATGAGGGCCTGACGATTTCCGGATTCGATTACGAGGTTTCCGCCGAGGCGCAGATTGCGGCCGAGATAGCCTCTCCGGGAAGCGTTTTGGTGTCCGGCCGGTTGTTGTCAGACATTGTGCGGGCGCTGCCCAACAAGCCCATCGACTTCTACGTCGACGGCAACCGGGTGGCACTGCACTGCGGAAATGCCAGGTTCTCATTGCCGACGATGGCGGTTGAGGATTACCCGACGCTGCCGACGCTGCCCGAAGAGACCGGAACGCTGCCCGCAGACCTGTTCTCCGAGGCGATCAGCCAGGTAGCCATCGCGGCCGGCCGCGACGACACGTTGCCGATGTTGACCGGGATCCGGGTTGAGATTTCGGGTGACACGGTGGTTCTGGCCGCCACCGACCGATTCCGCCTGGCGGTTCGCGAGCTGACCTGGTCGGCGGCCTCACCGGACATCGAAGCCGCGGTCCTGGTGCCGGCCAAGACGTTGGCTGAAGCCGCCCGTACCGGGGCCGACGGCTCTGAGGTCCGGTTGGCGTTGGGTGCGGGTTCGGGCGTCGGCAAAGACGGATTGCTCGGCATCAGCGGAAATGGCAAGCGCTCCACCACCCGTCTGCTGGACGCCGAATTCCCGAAGTTTCGCCAATTGTTGCCGGCCGAGCACACGGCCGTCGCCACCATCAACGTGGCCGAGTTGACCGAAGCCATCAAGCTGGTGGCGTTGGTGGCCGACCGGGGCGCCCAGGTGCGGATGGAATTCAGCGAGGGATCGCTGCGATTGTCCGCCGGCGCCGACGATGTCGGCCGGGCCGAAGAAGACCTGGCGGTCGATTTCGTCGGAGAGCCGTTGACCATCGCGTTCAACCCGACGTATCTGACCGACGGGTTGGGATCCGTCCATTCCGAACTGGTGTCGTTCGGTTTCACCACGCCGGGTAAGCCGGCGTTGCTGCGACCGGCCTCGAGCGACGACAGCCACCCGACCGGTGCGGGACCATACAGTGCCCTGCCGACCGATTACGTCTACTTGTTGATGCCCGTCCGGTTGCCTGGCTAGGTGTACGTCCGGCATTTGGGACTGCGCGACTTCCGGTCCTGGGCACACGCCGACCTCGAATTGCAGCCTGGTCGGACGGTCTTCATCGGATCCAATGGCTTCGGGAAGACGAATCTCCTTGAGGCGCTATGGTATTCGAGCACCTTGGGCTCACATCGGGTGGGCACGGATGCGCCGTTGATCCGCGCGGGAGCCGACCGCGCGGTGGTTTCCACGATCGTGGTCAACGAAGGCAGGGAGTGCGCGGTCGATCTGGAGATCGCGGCGGGCCGGGCGAATAAGGCGCGGCTGAATCGTTCCCCGGTGCGCAGTACGCGCGAGGTGATCGGGGTGTTGCGTGCGGTGCTGTTCGCTCCCGAAGACTTGTCGCTGGTGCGGGGCGATCCATCGGACCGGCGCCGCTACCTCGACGATTTGGCGACGGTGTGCCGCCCGGCGGTGGCCGCGATACGCGCCGACTACGAAAAGGTGCTGCGGCAGCGCACCGCGCTGCTGAAATCCCTGTCCGGGGCGCGTTACCGCGGCGACCGGAGCGCGCTGGACACGCTCGACGTGTGGGACAGTCGCTTGGCCGAACACGGTGCCCAATTGATGGCCGCCCGTATCGATTTGGTGAACCAGTTGACGCCGGAGGTCGAAAAGGCCTACCAATTGTTGGCCCCGGGATCGCGCGTGGCATCCATCGGCTATCGCTCCAGCCTGGGTGCCGATGCCGCGGCTGACATCACCGGCGCCGACCGGGAGTTCTTGGAAGCCGCGTTGCTGGCGGCATTGTCGGCGCGCCGCGACGCGGAGCTCGAACGCGGCATGTGTCTTGTTGGCCCGCACCGCGACGACATGGAATTGTGGCTCGGCGACCAGCCCGCGAAAGGTTTTGCCAGCCATGGCGAATCGTGGTCATTCGCGTTGTCGCTGCGGCTGGCCGCATACGAATTACTAAGGGCGGAAGAAAGCGAACCCGTATTGCTGCTCGACGACGTCTTCGCCGAACTCGACGCCGCGCGGCGCCGCGCGCTGGCCACGGTCGCCGAATCGGCCGAACAAGTGTTGGTCACCGCGGCGGTGCTCGAAGACATTCCGGTGGGCTGGGACGCCCGCCAGCTACACGTCGACCTGCGCGACAGCGACTCGGGCCGGGTGTCGGAGATGCACCCATGACCGGCACCGATGAGGGACCCCAGGCCCCCGGGCCGTCGAATGCCCTGAGCGGCATCGACCTGGTCCGGCGCACGCTCGAGGAGGCGCGGGCGGCGGCGCGGGCCCAGGGCAAAGACGCCGGCCGCGGTCGGGCGGCCGCCCCGGCCCCCCGCCGCGTCGCGGGCCAGCGGCGCAGCTGGTCGGGGCCGGGACCCGACGGGCGAGACCCGCAACCGCTGGGCAGCCTGACGCGGGATCTGGCGAAGAAGCGGGGCTGGACCGCGCAGGTCGCCGAAGGCACCGTGTTGGGCAACTGGGCCACCGTCGTCGGCCATCAGATCGCCGATCATGCGGTGCCGACCGCCCTGAACGAGGGTGTGCTGAGCGTGGCCGCCGAATCGACGGCGTGGGCCACCCAGTTGCGGATGATCCAGTCGCAGTTACTGGCCAAGATCGCCACCGCCGTCGGCAGCGGCGTGGTGACCTCGTTGAAAATCACCGGGCCCGCCGCGCCCTCCTGGCGCAAAGGGCCGCGTCATATCGCGGGAAGAGGACCGCGCGACACCTATGGCTAGGCAGTTTGATGGCGGCCGCGGATCCACAGATCCCGGTTCGTTCACAGGCCGCTGAAATCCGCCAGAACGACGCGGACCCCCTCGACGCACGTCGGGACGCGGCAAGAATAAAGAAATCGTGCGCACGGCGCGGTTAGCTGGGTAGAAACGCGGCCAGAGAATCGGTGCGGGCGCCTGTTCACGCTAGACTGGCAGTATGCGACTGTTGCGGTGATGAGGAACCGCCCGCATGAAACCCCAAGGAGAGCATTCCGACCGTGGCTGCGCAGAAGAAGAAGGCACAAGACGATTACGGTGCTTCAGCGATCACCGTGCTCGAAGGCCTCGAGGCCGTTCGCAAACGCCCCGGCATGTACATCGGGTCCACCGGCGAGCGTGGTCTGCACCACCTCATCTGGGAGGTGGTGGACAACTCGGTCGACGAGGCGATGGCGGGCTACGCCGACAGGGTCGACGTCCGCGTTCTCGACGACGGCAGCGTCGAGGTCTCCGACAACGGGCGCGGTATCCCGGTGGCGATGCACGCCACCGGCGCTCCCACCGTCGACGTCGTAATGACGCAGCTGCACGCGGGCGGCAAGTTCGGCGGCGAAAACAGTGGCTACAACGTCAGTGGTGGTCTGCACGGCGTCGGTGTGTCCGTGGTCAACGCGCTGTCGACCCGGCTCGAGGTGGACATCGCCCGCGACGGCCACGAATGGTCGCAGTACTACGACCGCGCCGTGCCCGGCACCCTCAAACAGGGCGAGGCCACCAAGCGCACAGGCACCACGATCCGGTTCTGGGCCGACCCAGAGGTATTCGAGACCACCGAATACGACTTCGAGACGGTGGCGCGCCGGCTGCAGGAAATGGCCTTCCTCAACAAGGGTCTGACCATCAACCTTACCGACGAACGGGTGACCAACGACGAGGTGGTCGACGAGGTCGTCAGCGACACCGCCGAAGCTCCCAAGTCGGCAGAGGAGAAGGCCGCGGAATCCACTGCGCCACATAAGGTTAAGCATCGCACCTTCCACTACCCCGGTGGTCTGGTGGACTTTGTCAAACACATCAACCGAACCAAGAACCCGATTCAGCAGAGCATCATCGACTTCGACGGCAAGGGTCCCGGGCACGAGGTCGAAATCGCGATGCAGTGGAACGGCGGTTATTCGGAGTCGGTGCATACCTTCGCCAACACCATCAACACCCACGAGGGCGGGACCCACGAGGAGGGTTTCCGCGCGGCGTTGACATCGGTGGTCAACAAGTACGCCAAAGACAAGAAGCTGCTCAAAGACAAGGATCCGAACCTCACCGGCGACGACATTCGCGAAGGCCTGGCGGCGGTAATCTCTGTCAAGGTCAGCGAGCCCCAGTTCGAAGGCCAGACCAAGACCAAGCTGGGCAACACCGAGGTCAAGTCGTTCGTGCAGAAGGTCTGCAACGAACAGCTCACGCACTGGTTCGAAGCCAACCCCGCGGACGCCAAAGTCGTGGTCAACAAGGCGGTGTCGTCGGCGCAGGCCCGCATCGCCGCCCGCAAAGCACGAGAGTTGGTGCGCCGCAAGAGTGCAACGGATCTCGGCGGGCTACCCGGCAAGCTCGCCGACTGCCGCTCCACCGATCCGCGCAAGTCGGAACTGTATGTCGTGGAGGGCGATTCGGCGGGCGGCTCGGCCAAGAGCGGCCGCGACTCGATGTTCCAGGCCATTCTGCCGCTGCGCGGCAAGATCATCAACGTCGAAAAGGCCCGCATCGACCGGGTTTTGAAGAACACCGAGGTCCAGGCGATCATCACCGCGTTGGGCACCGGGATCCACGACGAGTTCGACATCGCCAAGCTGCGCTACCACAAGATCGTGTTGATGGCCGACGCGGACGTCGACGGCCAGCACATCTCGACGTTGTTGCTGACGCTGCTGTTCCGGTTCATGCGGCCGCTGATCGAGAACGGGCACGTGTTCTTGGCGCAGCCGCCGCTGTACAAGTTGAAGTGGCAGCGCAGCGATCCCGAATTCGCCTACTCCGACCGCGAGCGCGACGGGTTGCTGGAGGCCGGCCAGAAGGCGGGCAAGAAGATCAACAAGGACGACGGTATCCAGCGCTACAAGGGTCTCGGCGAAATGGATGCCAAGGAATTATGGGAAACCACAATGGATCCCACCGTCCGGGTGCTGCGCCAAGTCACGCTCGACGACGCCGCGGCAGCCGACGAGCTGTTCTCCATTCTGATGGGCGAAGACGTCGACGCGCGCCGCAGCTTTATCACCCGTAATGCCAAGGACGTCCGCTTCCTGGACGTCTGAGGTAGCAGACCGGCCGAGTTGACCAACCAACGAGGAATACATGACTGACACCACGCTGCCGCCTGGCGACGACTCTGTCGACCGGATCCAACCGGTAGACATTCAGCAGGAGATGCAGCGCAGCTACATCGATTACGCGATGAGCGTGATCGTCGGGCGTGCGCTACCCGAGGTGCGCGACGGCCTCAAGCCGGTGCACCGCCGGGTGCTCTATGCGATGTATGACTCCGGGTTCCGCCCGGACCGTAGCCACGCCAAGTCGGCGCGCTCGGTGGCCGAGACGATGGGTAACTACCACCCGCACGGCGACGCATCGATCTACGACACCCTGGTGCGGATGGCGCAGCCGTGGTCGTTGCGCTACCCGTTGGTCGACGGCCAGGGCAACTTCGGTTCGCCCGGTAACGACCCGCCGGCGGCCATGCGGTACACCGAGGCGCGGCTGACCCCGCTCGCGATGGAGATGCTGCGCGAAATCGACGAGGAGACAGTCGATTTCATTCCTAACTACGACGGCCGTGTGCAAGAGCCGACCGTGCTGCCCAGCCGGTTCCCCAACCTGCTGGCCAACGGGTCCGGCGGTATCGCCGTGGGAATGGCGACCAACATTCCGCCGCACAACCTGCGCGAGCTGGCCGAAGCCGTCTACTGGTGCCTGGACAATCACCAAGCCGACGAAGAGGCCACGCTGACCGCGGTCTGCGAGCGGGTCAAGGGCCCGGACTTCCCCACCTACGGTCTGATTGTCGGATCGCAAGGCATCCACGACGCGTATACCACTGGCCGCGGGTCGATTCGGATGCGCGGAGTCGTTGAGGTGGAAGAGGATTCACGCGGTCGCACCTCGCTGGTGATCACCGAGCTGCCTTATCAGGTGAACCACGACAACTTCATCACCTCGATCGCCGAGCAGGTGCGCGACGGCAAATTGGCCGGCATCTCCAACATCGAAGACCAGTCCAGCGACCGGGTCGGCCTGCGCATCGTGGTGGAGATCAAACGCGACGCCGTGGCCAAGGTGGTACTCAACAACCTCTACAAGCACACCCAGCTGCAGACCAGTTTCGGCGCGAACATGCTGGCCATCGTCGACGGGGTGCCGCGCACGCTGCGCCTCGATCAGATGATCCGTCACTACGTCGCGCATCAACTCGACGTGATCGTCCGGCGCACCACCTACCGGTTGCGCAAGGCCAATGAGCGCGCACACATCTTGCGCGGTCTGGTCAAAGCGCTCGACGCGCTCGACGAGGTGATCGCCTTGATCCGCGCGTCGGAGACCGTGGAGATCGCCCGGGCCGGCCTGATCGAGCTGCTGGACATCGACGAGATCCAGGCCCAGGCGATCCTGGACATGCAGCTGCGCCGGCTGGCGGCCCTGGAGCGTCAGCGCATCATCGACGACCTGGCCAAGATCGAGGCCGAGATCGCGGACCTGGAAGACATCCTGGCCAAGCCGGAACGGCAGCGCCGCATCGTGCACGACGAGCTCGCCGAGATCGTCGACAAGCATGGCGACGAGCGCCGCACCCGGATCATCGCCGCCGACGGTGACGTCAACGACGAGGATCTGATCGCCCGCGAGGACGTCGTCGTCACCATCACCGAAACCGGCTACGCCAAACGCACCAAGACCGACCTGTACCGCAGTCAGAAACGCGGCGGCAAGGGTGTGCAGGGCGCCGGCCTGAAGCAGGACGACATCGTCAAGCACTTTTTCGTGTGCTCCACGCACGACTGGATCCTGTTCTTCACCACCCAGGGCCGGGTCTACCGGGCCAAGGCGTACGAACTGCCGGAGGCGTCGCGAACGGCGCGCGGTCAGCACGTTGCCAACCTGCTGGCGTTCCAGCCCGAGGAGCGCATCGCGCAGGTCATCCAGATCCGCGGGTACGAGGACGCTCCGTACCTGGTGCTGGCCACCCGCAACGGCCTGGTGAAGAAGACCAAGCTGACCGACTTCGACTCCAACCGGTCGGGCGGAATCGTGGCGATCAATCTGCGCGACAACGACGAACTCGTGGGTGCGGTGCTCTGTTCCGCCGAGGACGACCTGCTGCTGGTCTCGGCCAACGGACAATCCATCCGGTTCTCGGCGACCGACGAAGCGCTGCGCCCGATGGGCCGCGCCACCTCCGGGGTGCAGGGCATGAGGTTCAACGCCGACGACTACCTGTTGTCGCTCAACGTCGTCCGCGAGGGCACCTATCTGCTGGTGGCCACCTCGGGCGGGTACGCCAAGCGCACCGCGATCGAGGAGTATCCGGTGCAGGGCCGCGGCGGCAAGGGCGTCCTGACGGTGATGTACGACCGCCGGCGTGGCAGGCTGGTTGGTGCGTTGATTGTCGATGAGGACAGCGAGCTGTACGCGATCACCTCGGGAGGCGGCGTCATCCGCACCGCGGCGGGCCAGGTCCGCAAGGCGGGACGGCAGACCAAGGGCGTGCGCCTGATGAACCTGGGTGAAGAGAACACGCTGTTGGCCATCGCCCGCAACGCCGAAGCGAACGCGGACGAAGTCGTCGAGGAAAGCGGCGGTGCCACGGAGCCGGATAGCTGATCGGTACCGAGCCACTAGACTCAGCCGGATGACGATCGGGCCGCGTGGCGGCCCGAGTAGGAGACCTAAGGAGTCGGGGTGACCTCACCGAACGAGCCGGGTGCCCCCAAACACGGGGATGGCCCCAACGGGGATGGTTCGGTCGAGCGTGCCGGTCTGCGCCGCGCGGCGCCGCCGGCACAGGGTGGGCGCGCCCAAGAGGGTGGGGATGGACCACCCTGGCAGCACGGCGGCCCCCGGCCCCAGCAGTCGGGGCCTCGACAGAACGAGCCGCCCACCGAGAAGCGGCCCGCGGGCCAACCCGGCGGCGTCGAGGCCCGGTTGAACCGCTTCATCTCCGGCACCGCGGCGCCGGGGGCCGGTGCTCCGTCGCATGCCAAGGAGCCTGAGCCCGCGCCCGCCCGCGCTGAGACGTCGGCGACCGAGGCCTACGCGAGCGAGCTACCGGACCTGTCCGGCCCGGTGCCGCGCGGTCCGCACCGCAAACCCGCGCCCGAGCGGGCCGCGGACACGGCGGGCTCGTCGGGGGCGGGACGCTCGGCCACCGCCGACGGCCGGGAAAGTCGCGACGACCGCGACAGCCGCGTGCAGGTTTCACGGCGAACGCGGGGCCCGGTTCGGGCCAGCATGCAGATCCGCCGCATCGATCCGTGGAGCACATTGAAGGTGTCCCTGCTGCTCTCGGTGGCGCTGTTCTTCGTCTGGATGATCGCCGTCGCGTTCCTCTACCTGGTGCTCGGCGGCATGGGTGTGTGGTCGAAGTTGAACAGCAACGTCGGTGACTTGCTCAACAACACCAGCGGCAGCAGCGGCGAACTGGTGTCCAGCGGCACGATTTTCGGCGGCGCCGTCCTGATCGGTTTGGTCAACATCGTGCTGCTGACCGCGATGGCCACCATCGCCGCGTTCGTCTACAACCTGACCACCGACCTGATCGGCGGTGTCGAGGTGACCTTGGCGGATCGGGACTAGCGTGGATGCTGCGCTTTTGGGAGTCGGGCGGGGATTGCGGTAATCTCGTCGCTCGGCCGTACGCGAGTACGGGCCTATAGCTCAGGCGGTTAGAGCGCTTCGCTGATAACGAAGAGGTCGGAGGTTCGAGTCCTCCTAGGCCCACGACCATGTGCCCGTCAAGACGTTGCGTACGCCTCGCACTGCCGCTGGGATCTATCGCCGTATTGGCAGCGGTGGTGTGGTCACGACGTGGAGTCGAGGTCTGGCACGTGGCCGTGGATGACCAAGGTCAACCACCGAGTCACGACGAGGGGCCTTAGCTCAGTTGGTAGAGCACCGCCTTTGCAAGGCGGGTGTCAGGGGTTCGATTCCCCTAGGCTCCACAAGCTCGAAGCGCCGGCTAAGGACCCGGCGTTTTCTCTGGCTCGGCGCGCCGACCGGCGCCGAATATCACTTCGAGTTAACTCTGGCCACAGGCACCACCTGGGTTTCTCGTTAGCACCGCGAACCGGCGGCGATCCGCTAACATGCCCGACAACTGATCGGTTGCTACCCCGATAACGCAGCCCACAACGTAACTCCACCGATGCGGTAAGGAGGAACGGCTTTGCTGCTATTTCGTCACGGGATGTCGCGTTGGGGTAGGCAATGTCGCTGAACCCGGGCACAGCGCCCGGCACTGAAGTGGCAGTCGTCGGCATGGCTTGCCGACTTCCTGGCGGCATCGACTCTCCTGAGCAGTTATGGCAGGCGTTGCTTCGAGGCGATGATCTGGTCACCGAAATCCCTCCCGACCGATGGGACGCCGACGAATACTACGATCCCCAGCCGGGCGTGCCCGGTCGGTCCGTGTGCAAATGGGGCGCGTTCCTGGATGACGCGGCAGATTTCGACCCCGAATTTTTCGGCATCACGGAAAAAGAAGCGACCGCGATGGATCCGCAACACCGCTTGCTGCTGGAAACCGCATGGGAGGCCATGGAGCACGGCGGCCTGACCCGCGACATCCTGGGCCAATCGCGGACGGGCGTGTTTGTCGGATTGATGCATGACGACTACCAATTCGTGCACGCCGAAGCCAACGCCCTGGAGGGGCCCTACGGATACCTGGGCAATAGTTTTGCGATGGGCTCCGGGCGGATCGCCTACACGATGGGACTGTGCGGTCCGGCGATGACAGTGGACACCGCATGCTCATCCGGGCTGGCAGCTATCCACGTTGCGTGTCGCAGCCTGAGGGACGGCGAAAGCGACATAGCCCTGGCCGGCGGCGCCTCGCTGTCGTTCGAACCGCGCAAATCCTGTTCGGGTTCCGCCATCGGAATGCTGTCGTCGACCGGACGCTGCCGCGCGTTCGACGTGGCCGCCGACGGCTTCGTGGTCGGCGAGGGTTGTGTCATGTTGTTGCTCAAACGGTTACCGGATGCGCTCGGCGACGACGACCGGATCCTGGCTGTGCTACGGGGGACCGCCGCCAACCAGGATGGCCACACGCCGAATATCGTGACGCCGTCGCGGGCTGCGCAGGTCGAAGCCTATCGAGCGGCATTGGCCATGGCCGAGGTTCACGCCCGTACCGTCGGGATGGTCGAGGCCCACGGCCCGGGCACGCCCGTGGGCGATCCCGTCGAATACGCCAGCCTGGCAGAGGTTTACGGCGTGGACGGACCGTGCGCGCTGGCTTCGGTGAAGACCAACTTCGGCCATACCCAATCGGCCGCCGGCGCGCTCGGACTGATGAAGGCAATCCTGGCACTGCGGCACGGTGTGATTCCCCGAAATCTGCACTTCACTCGACTGCCTGACGAAATGGCCGGGATCGACACGAAACTGTTTGTGCCACAGGAGAATACGCTGTGGCCCGACACGGGTCACCGCGGGCCCCGGCGGGCGGCGGTATCGTCATACGGCTTCACGGGAACCAACGTGCACGCGATCGTGGAGCAGGCGCCCGAGATCGTCGCACCGGGCAGCGGACCGGGCGCCAGGGCCGTCGACGGTCCGCTGATTTTCCCCCTGTCGGCGACCTCGGCCGAGGCGCTGCGGCAGACCGCCGGACGGCTCGCCGGCTGGATAGACTCGAACGCATCATCCTGGGCGCCTTCGGATCTGGCGTACACACTCGCTCGTCGCCGAACGCACCGGCCGGTGCGCACCGCGGTCATCGCACGCGAAATCGAGGAGCTGACCCAGGGTTTGGCCGAGATCGCCGCAGGCGATTTTCCGTATCAAGCCGCCGTCGGACAAGACGATCGTGGGCCGGTCTGGTTGTTCTCCGGGCAGGGTTCGCAGTGGGCGATGATGGGCGCCGAGTTGCTGGCGACCGAACCGGTGTTCGACGCAACCGTTGCCGCACTCGACCCGCTCATCGCCGACGAATCCGGTTTCTCTGTCACCCAAGCGCTTTCGGCGCCCGAGGCGATCACCGGGATTGACCGGATTCAGCCCGCATTGTTCACCATGCAGGTCGCATTGGCGGCCACGATGCGGGCGTACGGAGTCGAGCCCGGGGCGGTGATCGGCCACTCGATGGGTGAAGCGGCCGCTGCGGTTGTGGCGGGAGCGCTATCGCTGGACGACGGGGTACGGGTGATCTGCCGGCGCTCGCGGCTGATGTCCACGATCGCGGGATCAGGCGCGATGGCCATGGTGGAATTGCCTGCCGAGCAAGTACTCCGCGAGCTGACGGCCCGCGGTGTCGACGACGTGGTGCTGGCCGTGGTGCCGTCGCCGCGATCCACAGTGATCGGCGGCGCGACGCAGACGGTGCGCGAGCTGGTCACAGCATGGGAGCAGCGCGACATCACGGCGCGCGAGATCGCCGTCGACGTCGCCTCACACACCCCGGAGGTCGATCCGATTCTCGACGAACTGTCCGACGTTCTGGCGGGGCTTGAGCCCAGGACACCGCGGGTGCCGTTCTACTCCGCAACCGCGTTCGATCCACGCGAGCCGCCCGTGTGCGATGCCTGGTACTGGTCGGACAACCTGCGCCACATGGTGCGTTTCGCCGCGGCGGTACAGGCGGCGTTGGAGGACGGCTTCCGGGTCTTCGCCGAATTGGCTCCGCATCCACTGCTCACCCACGCCGTCGAGCAGACGGCCGACAGCCTTGGCATGCCTATCGCCGCGTTCGCCGCCATGCGCCGTGAGCAAGCGCTGCCGCACGGGCTGCGCGGCTTCCTCACGGAATTGTTCAGTGGCGGCGCGGCGATCGACTTCTCGGTGCTCTTCCCCAGCGGCCGCCTGGTGGAAGCCCCGCTACCGATGTGGAATCACCGTCCGCTGCTGCTTACGCGCGGCCAGCAGGAGTCGCGGACCCGCGGCGGCTGCACGGTTGCGGTGCATCCCTTGTTGGGTCCGCATGTGCGCCTGCCCGAGGAGCCGGAGCGCCACGTCTGGCAGGGTGAGGTCGGCATCGCGGCGCAACCCTGGCTGGGCGACCACCGCGTCCACAACGTGGCCGCTCTTCCGGGCGCGGCTTACTGCGAGATGGCGATGGCCGCCGCGCGCACCGTCCTCGGCGAGGCATCCGAGGTCCGCGACGTCCGTTTCGAGGCGATGCTGCTGCTGGACGACCAGACGCCCGTTTCCGCCGTGGCGTCGCTGACCTCGTCGGGCACCGTCGACTTTCTGGTGGAAACCTTCCGGGACGGCACGCGGCTCCGGCGCGCGACCGCGGTGTTGCATGCGGCCGCGCCCGAGGATCCACCACCGCCGTACGACATGGCTGCGCTGCTGGCGGCCCACTCGTGCCGGCGGGATGGTACCGAGCTGCGAAAGTTGGTCGACGGGCACGGATTGCAATATGGGCCGGCGTTTGCCGGGCTGGTCGCAGTGCACCAGACCGACGAGGCGGCCGGCGCGGTGCTGGCCGAGGTTCGCCTGCCCGGGCCTATCCGCTCACAACTGAGCGCCTACGGCGCGCACCCCGCACTGTTGGACGCCTGCTTCCAGTCGGTCGCCGCCCACTCGGCAGCGCACGTCGCGGCCAGCGCCGGCCTGCTGCTGCCGCTGGGAGTACGCCGAGTCCGTGCCTACGGCCCTGCCCGTACCGCGTGCTATTGCTACACGAGGGTGACCGGCGTTGACGGCGCGCTGGAGGCCGATCTCGATGTGCTCGACGAACATGGGACCATCCTGCTGGCCGTGCAGGGACTGCAACTCGGCGCGGGCGCCTCAGAGAGCACACACCGCGATCGCGTGCTGAACGAGCGGCTGCTGACCGTCGAATGGAAACAACGCCCCCTGCCCGAGGCGGATCATGCCGACTGCACAACGTGGTTGCTGGTCAGCACCTGCGCAACCGCAGATGTCGTGGCGACAAGCCTCGCCGATGCGTTGAAAGCCGAAGGCGCCGAGTGCACCACCATGACATGGCCGCAGCATTCGGATCACCGGGCCAACGCCGAAGCGCTCCGCGCGCGTGCGGAGGCCGGTGAGGCCAAGGGCATCGTCATCCTCACCGGGCCCCAGAACGGCGAGTCCGACGAGCCGTGCCCCCGGCTGGGCGCCGATCATGTGAGTCACCTGGCGCGCATCGCCCGTGAAGTCACCGGAATCGATGGGGACCCGCCTCGGCTGTACGTCGTCACCCGCAGGGCCCAGGCGGTGGCGCCGGGCGACGTGGTCAATCTCGAACAGGCGGGTTTGCGTGGATTGATGCGTGCGATCGGGACCGAATACCCGCACCTGCGCGCCACCCAGATCGACGTGGACGACGGCACCGGCGCCGAGCACCTGGCGCGGCAAGTGCTCGGCGACGTGGAGGAGGACGAGACGGCCTGGCGAAGCGGCCAGTGGTTCACCGCGCGCCTGAGTCCGGCCCCACTACGGCCCGAAGAGCGGCGGACCGCCGCCATCGACCACCCGGATGGCGGGATGCGTCTGCACATCCGCACGCCGGGCGACCTAGACACGATGGAACTGGTTGCTAGTCAACGCGTTCCGCCGCAGCACCGGGAGGTCGAGGTGGCGGTGACCGCATCGGGCGTCAGCTATGCCGATGTACTTCTCGCCCTCGATGGATATCCCGGCGAGGACGGCGATGCGCCGCACCTGGGCATTGATTTCGTCGGCGTCGTTGCCGCAGTGGGATCTGATGTCACCACCCACCGGGTGGGCGACCGCGTCGGAGGGATATCCCGAAATGGCGGCTGGGCCACCTTCGTCACGTGTGATGCTCGCGCGGCCGCGCCGTTACCGCCGGGGCTCACCGATCATCAGGCGGCGGCGGTGACCACGAGTTACGCCATTGCCTGGTACGGGCTACACGACCAGGCCAGGGTCACCACCGGTGAGCGCGTGTTGATCCACTCGGCCGCCGGGGGTGTCGGGCAGGCGGCAATCGCGATCGCTCGCGCCGCGGGCGCTGACATCGTCGCCACGGCTGGCAGCGATGGCCGACGAGAACTGTTGCGCGGCATGGGGATCGAGCACGTCTATGATTCCCGCAGCACGGCGTTCGCCGACCAGATCCGTCACGACACCAACGGCGAGGGTGTCGACATCGTCCTCAACGCGCTGCCCGGCGCAGCACAGCGCGCCGGGCTGGAAGTGCTGTCCAACGGTGGACGATTCGTCGAGATCGGTAGGCACCACGTCTATTCGAACAGCCAGGCAGGGCTCTTCCCGTTTCGTCGCAACCTCACGTTCCATCACGTCGATCTGGCGCTGATGTCGCAGAGTCACCCGCAGCGGATCGGCGAGCTACTGACCACGGTGTACGGCCTTGTCGCAGAAGGGCAGTTGGCTTTGCCAAGAGTCGTCCCCTGCCCCCTCGGCGACGCCGCCACAGCCATCCGCGCGATGAGCGCAGCAGAGCACGCGGGCAAGCTCGTGCTCGGTGTGCCCCGGACCGGAAGCACCGACGTCGTGGTACCGCCCGAACAATTCCGGCCCTTCCGACGCGACAGTTCCTACATCGTCACCGGCGGTTTGGGCGGCATCGCGCTTTTCCTCGCCGAAAAGATGGCCGCTGCCGGCTGTGGCCGCATTGTCCTGAGCTCCCGCTCTCGGCCCACCGCCAAGACGCTGGAGACGATCGAGCTCATCCGCGCGATGGGCACCGACATCGAGGTGGAATGCGCCGACATCACCGAGCTCGACGCGGCGACGCGTTTGGTGGCCGTGGCCACCGCGACCGGTCTTCCGCTGCGCGGGGTCCTGCACGCCGCCGCGGTGTTCGAGAACGCGATGTTGGACAACATCACCGACGGGCTCGTCGACCGCAACTGGGCGCCTAAAGTGCACGGCGCGTGGAACTTACATCGAGCCACCGCCGAATCGACCTTGGACTGGTTCTGCTTGTTCTCCTCGGCGGTGGGGCTGGTCGGCTCCCCCGGGCAGGCGGCTTACGCGGCGGCTAACAGCTGGCTCGACGCATTCGCCCGCTGGCGCCGGGCACAGGGTCTGCCGGCCACTGCGATCGGGTGGGCACTGTGGTTTGAAGTCGGTCGCGCCGCGCAACTGCGAACCGAAACCGGCGAATACGTGGCCCCCGGACAAGACGGTGATGGCACCGCCATTGCGCACTGGCGGGACACCGCTTTCACCGCGGACGACGGTGCCCATGCATTCGAGTCCCTGCTGTGCCACGACCGGCCGTACTCCGGCTACGCATCGCTGACGGGAACGCCGTGGTTCGCCGCGTATGCGCAGCGCAGCCGGTTCGCCGAGTTGTTTCGATCCAAAATCCAAAGCTCGACGGATGCAAGCGAATTGCTCGAGGAGCTGGCCGCGCTGCCATCGGAGGAGTGGCCCACCCGGCTCCGCCGCATGGTCTCCGATGCGGTGAGCCGGGTACTGCGTCGCACCATTGATCCGGATCACCCCCTGTCCGAATACGGCCTCGACTCCATGGGCAACCTCGAGTTGCGAACCCGCATCGAGGCCGAAACAGGGGTGCGCGTCACTACCAACGACATCACCACCATCGGGGGCTTGGCCGTGCGGCTATGCGAAACGCTTGCTGGCACAGCTCGTCTCCAAACAGTCGCGACAGGCCAGCACATCGAAACGTCCGCCGAGCCACAAATGGACTAGAGGAGGCAGGGGTGTTCGTCAGTGCGAGGCCGGCGGACGGGCTGTTCGTCGGAACGGTCTATGACTGGGCGCCCGGGGCGGGCAAAGTCGTCACCTGGCAACCAACGCCCACTTCGCTGGCCAAAGCGCGACAAGCTCCCGTAAGTTCGGTGCCGCTCAGCGCAATGCAAAAAGCGCACCTGCGCGGCTTTTCCCGCTACGCCGCCCGCGGGCTCGACTATGCGCGGCTGGTAATCGGCTCCGGGGACGAACCCGGGCGGTGCGACATTCGGGCGATGAGCTATGTCATCAATTCGCACTTGCGTCGGCACAAGACCTATCACAGTTGGTTCGACTACCAAACCGCGGAAAGCATTGTGCGACACACGATTGTCGACCCCGCCGACATCGAATTCACCCCGGTCCGGCAGCACAGCATGACGCCAAGTGAGTGGTACCAGTTCGTGCTGTCCACTCCGGACCCGGTGCAATGGGATTGCTTCAGGTTCGGGATTGTTCAGCGTGAGGGCCACTTCACCATTTTTGCGATTGTCGACCACCTTCATTGTGACCCGACAATCATCGCGGGTTTGTACACCGAAATCGTGGTGAACTACCGTCTGCTGGTCGCGGGCCATGCGCTCGTGCAGAAGCCGCCGCCGGCCAGCCATGACGATTTCTGCGTGCGGGAGCAGCAGCACGTGTCGACCCTGACGTTGGATTCTCCTGAGGTCCGTAGGTGGATCGAATTCGCCGAGAACAACGGCGGAACCCTGCCGGACTTCCCAATGCCGCTGGGCGATCTGTCGGAGGCCACCGGCGGGGACCTGATCGTCGATCGGCTGCTAAATCAGGAGCAGACCGCCGTATTCGAGTCTCGCTGCATTGCGGCGGGGGCACGTTTCAGCGGCGGCCTGTTTGCCTGCGTAGCCCTGGCGCAACACGAGTTGACCGGAGCCACAACATATTACGGCCTAACACCTACCGACAAGCGCAGGTCGCTGGCCGAGTTCTCGACGATGGGTTGGTTCACGGGTGTCGTTCCCCTTGTGGTGCCCGTCGACCCCAGCTCTTTCGAAGAGACCGCGCACGCGGCACAAGAGTCCTTCGATTCGAATCTGGACCTCGCGAACGTGGCGTTCAACGAAGTCTTGAAGTTGGCAACGTGGCTTCGGGAATGGGGTCCGAACTGCACCATGATCAACTACATGGATGCGGGCCTGCCTCCGCTTTCCGCCACCGTCGCGTCACACATGCAGAATGCAAATGTCAGCATCTACTGCGACCCCAGGGACCCGGCGCATCTGTATTTCTCGGTGATCCGCCTCTTCGACGAGGTATCGATATGGGTAAACCTCCCGAACAATCCGGTTGCCAGGGCCTCCGTGGTCCAGTATCTGGGTGCGGTGAAATCCATGTTGCAGCGCATCGCGGACGGACGTGGTGCGAGCCAACCGCTGGAAGTATCCGGATGAAAGTCGTGTTGGCCGCCCACGGAACTCGCGGTGACGCCGAACCGTGTGCCGCGGTCGGTCTGGAGCTGGTGCGGCGCGGGCACGAAGTGTGTCTGGCGGTGCCGCCGAATCTGATCGGCTTCGTTGAATCGGCCGGACTCGCCGCGGTCGGGTACGGACCGGATTCGCAGGAGCAGGTGAACGCTCTCGCGGATTTCCATCACCACGCCTTCAAACCGCAGAATCCGATGAACTTGTTGCGCGATGCCAGGCAGCTGTTCGTCGATGGCTGGGCGCAGATGAGCGCGACGCTGGTATCGGTGGCGGACGGGGCAGACTTGCTTGTCACCGGTCAGACCTACCACGGGGTCGTCGCCAACGTTGCGGAGTACTACGACATTCCGGTGGCCGCACTCCACCACATGCCGATCTGTGTCAATGGCCAACTCGCCCTGCCATCGATACCGTCGCCCAGCCCCTTGGTCCGCTCCGCATTGCGGACGGCCTGGTGGCTGTACTGGCGGATCACCAAGGACGTCGACGATGCGCAGCGTCGCGAACTCGGCCTGCCAGCGGCGGCATCCCCCGCCGCGAAACGCATGGCGCGGCGCGGATCGCTGGAAATCCAGGCCTACGACCAGGCGTGCTTCCCGGGCCTGGCGACGGAATGGAACGGCCGGCGGCCCTTTGTCGGGGCGCTGACAATGGACCTACCGGTGGATGCCGATGGTGAGGTCGCTTCCTGGATCGCCGCGGGAACGCCGCCCGTCTACTTCGGGTTCGGCAGCACACCGGTGCAATCTCCAGCCGACACGATCGCCATGATCGCCACGGCGTGCGCAGAATTGGGCGTTCGCGCCCTGGTCTATTCCGGTGCGGGCGGCTCGGAGCGCCCCCTTGATGCCGACCACCTGAAGCCTGTCGGCGTGGTGAACTATGCGGCCATCTTGCCGATCTGTCGGGCCATCGTCCACCACGGCGGCGGGGGGACCACTGCCGCAGCCCTGCGCGCCGGAATTCCCATGTTGATCCTATGGGATGTGGCCGAACAGCCGCTGTGGGCTGCGCAGGTCACTCGCCTGGGGGTGGGCGGCTCCCGGCGCCGGTCGGGCACCACCGCGGAATCGCTTGTCGCGCAACTGCGTCGCATTCTCGCGCCGGAATTCGCCAGTCGGGCCCGCGAATTCGCCACTCGCATGACCAAGCCCGCCGACAGCGTCGCCGCGGCCGCCGATCTCTTGGAAACCGCGGCCGCCTCGAGGCATGCGAGATGATGTGGGGCACGCTGCTGGCGGTCGCGCTGTGGGTGTCGATCGACCCGACGCGCCTGGTGATCGGCGGAATCTTGATGTCACGGCCCCGGCCCCGGCACAACCTCCTCGCCTATTGGCTGGGCGGCCTGGCGGCGGGCCTCGCTCCCGGCCTGGCCGCGCTTGTCCTGCTGCACGGGTCGCTGCTGCTGGTCATGGAAAACGCCAGGTCCACCATCGCAAGGTGTACCGGGGGGTATCTGCAAATCGCCATCGGTGTCCTCGCGCTGTTGATTGCGGCAGTAGTGTCGGCGCGTCTGCATGCAGGCGCGGCAACGTACGGGGGTGCGCCGCCGGCTCCTGCTCTGCAGCCGAGAACACCGGCCGCATCGGCACGCATGAGAGCCCGCATGCGTGATGCGTTGCAAGGCGGAAATCCGTGGGTGGCGTTCGGGATCGGCCTGGTGACGACCATGCCGCCCGTCGACTATCTCGTCATACTGATCCTCATTGTCTCTTCGGGGGCCGCGATCGGCATTCAGTTCGGCGCGGTCGTGACGTTCACCGTCGTGGTGCTTCTTCTCGTGGAGGTACCGCTCGTCAGCTATCTGGTGGTGCCGGCGAAAACCCAGGTGGTCATGTCGCGACTGGAGAGGTGGGTCGTCACCCACCGCCGGCGGCTGCTCGTCGCCGTCCCCGCGGCCGTGGGGCTGATGTTCGTGGCAGCGGGTATAAGCAGCATTTGAGCGGACAAGCGCGGTCAGTGCGATCCGCTTGTCGTCGGCGAGGTCCTGCGCGCGTCACGGTGTGTCCATCTGGCGAGTGGACGGGCGTAGCCGCTGATCAGCGGGGGCGCTTTCCGGCCGACCCGGTCGACGTTCGATTGGATGAGTTGGTACGGATAGGGCGTGCGTTGCTCGATGACGTCGCGCAGCTGCGCCATGGTCGCGTGCCATGGCATGTCGTACCGCGCCAGGTTCGCCTTGAGGAAGGGGAATCGGAAGTCGTCGATGAGGCCGTTCCAGAAGTGCAGCGTGCCGTTATTGCGCGCGGAACGCCCGCCGATCCACGGGGGCGACGATGAATGCCCATAGGCGGTCTTGATGGCGGTGGCCGAGACGAACGGTTTGATCGTCAGCCCCGCCTTGCGCGCCCGTCGGGACAAGCCGACCTCGTACCGCCAGATGAGGGCCCCCTTATGGACGACGTAGTGAAAGTCGTTCCAGAAATCGTTGAGGAAGGGTCGGGTGCGTGAGTTGAGTTCCCAAGTCACCAAGAAGGCTTGGAGATGAGGGGCCATCTGGGTGTTTTCGATGGCTCCGTACATGTCGGCACCGCGAAACGAGTCCCACATCTCCTCGAGGGGAAACAGCGGACCGAACACGCTGTCGTTGACGATGATGAAGCGGTCGAACTGATCGAGCGACCAGCCGCGATCCCGCAGGATGCACCAAGCGAGGTGCCACGAGCCGAAGTCGAGGGAAAGCGTGCGGCGGGTGTAGATGCCGGCGCAAAGGGACCGAATGGGAGTGACCGATTCTGGTGTGAGGACGGGTGATCCGGAGACGAAGACGATGCATGCTCCGAGCCCATGCAGTGCCTTCAGGTAGTAGACGACGTAGGGATCGACGATGCCGTGCGGATCGAAGTGGGCGAACAAGACCAGCATGCGATAACCGGGCGCAGGCTGCGGTGGCAGTTCCAGATGCGTTTCGCAGAGGAAGTGTAAAGCGTTGCGGGTCAGGCTATACCGTGCGGCCGCCACAGCGCGCTCGCCTTCTGTGCGTAGGGCGTTCGGAACGTTCAAGACCGTCGGCCGCATGCTCTTCCTGTTCGACCTGACATGCCGAAAGCCCGCTGCAGCATCATGGGTCCAAGCGGGCGAACCGATTTTGCCGATAGCGCTCGATGCAGGCCGCCCTTCGGACCTTCCCGCTGGTGGTGATCGGAATGGAACCGGGCGCTACCACGACAAGGTCCGCGACGCTGAGTCCGTGTACGTTCGAAATCGCCGATGTGACTTGACGTTTCACGACGTCGAATTTGGCAGCCGCATCCTCGCGATCCTTGAGCTCTATGATGGCGACCACCTTTTCGGTGTCTTCGTCCGGAACCGCGATCGCCGCACACCGTCCGGGCGTGATGCTCTGAATCGTCGCCTCGAGATCGTCGGGAGAATGGTTTCGCCCATAGACGATCAAGATGTCCTTGATCCGGCCGATGATGAACAACTCTCCGTCGGAGATGAAACCGCAGTCGCCGGTTCTCAGCCACGGCCCGTCCGGGGTACCGGCGGACGGGTTGACCAGCGTCGCGCCGAACGTCTGCTCCGACTCTTGGAGCCGCTGCCAGTAGCCGGTCGCGACGTTGGCGCCGTGCACCCAGATCTCACCGGTCGTTCCTGCCGGACACTCGGTAAGGGTCTCGGAATCCACGATGCGCACCGTCGGCGACCGGGGCACGCCGTAACTAACCAAGGGCGTGCCGCCTTTAGCTGCAAGACGTTTCGCGCGGCCTGCGGTCAGTGCTTCGGAATCGAAGTGCACGACGTGCGGTGGTTGGCCGGCCGCGCGGGTGGCAACGTACAAGGTGGCCTCTGCCAATCCGTACGACGGCCGTAACGCCTTGTCGTGGAGGTTGAAACGGGCAAAGCGCTCGGCGAAGCGCTGCAGCGTGGCGGGCTGTACCCGCTCGCTGCCGTTGAAGATGCAAGAAACATCTGCGAGGTCGAGCCCGGCCAGGTCATCGTCGGAAGTTTTCCGTGCGGCCACTTCAAAGGCGAAGTTGGGCGCTGCCGAATGCGCGCGACTGTGCTGCGCCAGCAATTGCATCCACCGAGCCGGCCGCTGCAGAAAGGACACCGGGCTCGCGATCACACTACGAAATCCCGTCAAAACCGGGAAAATTATTCCCAGCTGTAGGCCCATGTCGTGATAGAAGGGCAACCAGGACACCATCGTGCTGTCCGGCGGGGCAACTCCTCCGTGGTCGCCGAAAAAGGCGGCATTCATGTGCTCGAAGTTGGCCAGGATGTTCTTGTGCGAGACCATGACGCCGGCGGGGGCGCGGGTCGATCCCGAGGTGTATTGCAGGTACGCGGTTTCTGTTGCACTAATGGTCGTCCGAGCGGCGGCCACCGGCTTGGAGTCGAGGTCCAGCCGATCCACCTCGATGACTGACGGTGTGGCTTGCCCGGGCCTCGACCCGAGATGATCGGCGATATCGCCTGCGACAGTTGATGTCGTGAGCACGATCGCCGGGGACGCGTCACCCAGCACCGCATCGACGCGGTCATCGCTCGCGCCGCCCAGCGGAACGGCGATCAGGCCGGCCTGCAAAGCGCCCAGAAAGGCGCTGATGTAGTCAAGACCGTGCGGTGCAAGTATCACCGCACGGTCGCCCGTGGATCCGTTGACTTTGATTTCCCGCGCGAGGTTGAGAACCCGCCGATACAGCTGCGACCACGTCAAGGTTGCGGCAATTCCGTCCCGGTCCTGTTCGTAATCCATAAACGTGAACGCCGTCCGGTTGGGCTGCAGACTGGCGTGTTCGCGCAGCAGTGTCGGAATGGGACACTTGAGCATGGGCGTCAGGTTACCTCGGCCGTTATCACCACGCTGGTTTTGTCCAGAAGACGAGGGGCGGTTTCATCGGACAGCGTTGGAACGCGTCATCGACAGCCTGAATCGCAACGCAATCTTATTGAAACTGTTGAATTTACGGTTCAAATACGGCTACCGATTTCTCAGCCGCCTGCTCATAAGGGACGACGTGTTGTTCCTGAATTACGGATACGAGGAGGACCCGCCGATTGCGCTGCCGTTGGCGGCGTCCGACGAGGCCGATCGTTTTCCCATCCAGCTCTACCACCGCACCGCCGCGCAGACGGATCTCGCGGACAAAGACGTGCTGGAGGTGAGTTGCGGCCACGGCGGCGGTGCTTCGTATTTGATGCGGACCATGCACCCGGCGTCCTACACGGGCCTGGATCTGAACACCGTCGGCATCGAATTCTGCCGAAAAAGGCACGCGCTGCCCGGTCTGAACTTCGTGCAGGGCAACGCGGAGAGCTTGCCGTTCCCCGATCAGTCCTTCGACGCAGTCATCAATGTCGAAGCCGCGATCAACTACCAAAACGTGGCTGCGTTCTTTGCCGAGGTGCAGCGCGTGCTGCGCCCCGGCGGGCGATTCTTGTACGCCGACATCCGTTACGCCGACGAAATCGCGACCTGGGAGGCGGACTTGGCCGACATCCCGATGCGGCGGGTGTCGGAGCGGATCATCAACGCCGAAGTCATGCGGGGACTGGAGAGGAACCGGTTTTCCGATCAGCTCGCGCGCCGACTCCCGGATATTGCGGTTGTGCGCCGCATCGTCAGCGACTACGCAGGCGGGCGGGGCTCGTTGATCTATCGCCGGTTGGAAAACGGCGAGGCTTCATACCGGTTGTTCTGCTATGCCAAAGATTGACGCCGTGGTGATCTGAATCTTCCTGCTGACGTCACCGGGCGTGAAGCCAAGGCTTCCTCTACGGCCTATTCTGTGAAGACCCAGCAAATGCTGGCTACGGGATTGGCGGAGGGTCGGATGGCGACCGTAGCGGCGTGCCCGGCGTGCGGGACCGAGTACCTCGAGAATGCGCGGTTCTGTCACGGGTGCGGCGCGGCGGTTGCCGAGCCCGCCGCCCTTGCGGAGTACAAGCAGGTATCGGTGCTGTTCGCCGACGTCGTGCGTTCCATGGACATCGCCACGGCCGTCGGTGCGGAGCGGCTGCGCGAAATCATGGCCGAGTTGGTCGACCGCTGCAGCAAGGTGGTGCACCGTTACGGGGGCACGGTGGACAAGTTCACCGGCGACGGGATCATGGCGGTCTTCGGCGCACCCGCAGCAATGGAAGACCACGCCGTTCGCGCCTGCCTCGCGGCCTTGGGCGTACAGGGAGAGATCAAGCACCTCGCTACCGACGTTCAACGGCGCGACGGTGTCGACCTGCAGCTACGCGTGGGACTGAACTCGGGTCAGGTCATCGCGGGTGAGATCGGTTCGGGGCGGTTGCGCTACACCGCAATCGGCGATCAAGTCGGGATGGCGCAACGGATGGAGTCCGTGGCGCCGCCGGGTGGGGTGATGCTCAGCGAATCCACCGCCCGACTGGTTCAGCAGGTCGCCCTGCTGGGCGACGCCGAGCAGGTGCGCATCAAGGGCAGCGCGTTTCCGGTGCTGGCCCGGCGCCTGCTCAGCGTGACCGGCGGTTCCCAGCGAAGTGACGACCTGCAAGGCGCCTTGGTCGGGCGAGAGCTGGAAGTGACAACGATCGCCGGCCTGCTGGATCGATCGATGAGCGGGCGAGGATGTGTGGTCTGTGTCGTCGGGCCGGCGGGCATCGGCAAAACGCGACTCACCGATGAGGCGATCACGCTGGCCGACCGTCGCGGCATTGTGGTGTCGTCAGTTTTCTGCGAGTCGCATGCCAGCGATGTTCCCTTTCTGGTGGCGGCGGGCCTGCTGCGCGAAGCCGCCCGCATAACCGGTCTCGACGACGAGGCGGCGCGCGCACAGGTGCGCGCCGGCGTCCCCGACGCTTCCGACGACGACGTCCTGCTGCTCTACGACCTGATGGGCATTCGGGATCCCGACACGCCCCCTCCTTCGATCCATCCGGACGCGCGACGACGACGGTTGAGCGCACTGATCAACTCTTTGTCATTGGCCCGAACCCACCCGGTCCTCTACATCATCGAAGATGTGCATTGGATCGACGAGGTCAGCGAGTCGATGCTGGCCGAATTCCTCACGGTCATACCGCAAACGCCGTCTATGGTTCTGATCACCTACCGCCCCGACTATCGCGGCGTCTTAACGGAAGTGCCTGGCGCACAGACGATCTCGCTGGCGCCGCTAACCGATCCGGAAGCCGCTGTGCTGCTTGACGAATTGTTGGGCACCGATCCGTCGGTCTCCGGCATCAAAGAGCTCGTCGCCGAACGGTCGGGCGGAAATCCATTTTTCGCACAGGAAATGGTGCGCGAGCTCGCGGAGCGCCGCGTGCTCGATGGTGAGCGCGGCGGTTTCACCTGCGCCACAGATCTGGCCGAGGTCACCGTCCCGGCAACCCTGCAGGCCACCATCGCCGCGCGCATCGACCGTTTGGAGGCCGAGGCCAAACAGACGCTGAACGCCGCGGCGGTCATCGGCTCGCGTTTCACGCCCGAACTACTCGCCGCGGTGGGCAACGACCCCGCACTCGACGCACTCGTGACGGCCGCGCTGATCGATCAGGTCCGATTCATCCCCGGCGCCGAGTTCGCCTTCCGTCACCCGCTGATACGCGCCGTGGCTTAC
The DNA here is from genome assembly GCF_002086125.1 of Mycobacterium arosiense ATCC BAA-1401 = DSM 45069. Classification (GTDB taxonomy): domain Bacteria; phylum Actinomycetota; class Actinomycetes; order Mycobacteriales; family Mycobacteriaceae; genus Mycobacterium; species Mycobacterium arosiense. The sequence continues at coordinate 19,953 of NZ_MVHG01000026.1, read as the reverse complement.
GAATCGCAGTTGAAGGCCGATCGCGCCCAGATGCACCGCCGCCTGGCCGCCGCCATCGAGGCTCGCGAGCCGGAATCGAGCGACCAGAACGCGGCGCTGATCGCCGAACACCTGGAAGCCGCCGGTGACCTGCGGGAGGCCTATGGCTGGCACATGCGCGCCGCGACGTGGGCGAGATACCGCGACATCGCCGCGGCGCGGCTGAGTTGGGAAAGCGCCACAAGGATCGCCGACTCATTGGCCACCGATGAGCAAGACCGGGCGGCGATGTGCATCGCGCCGCGCACCATGTTGTGCGGGATCGCCTGGCGCGTGCATGTAAGCAACATCGGGGACCGCTTCGATGAGTTGCGGAAGTTGTGCAGCGCCGCGGGAGATAAGGCGTCCCTGGCCGTAGCGATGGCGGGGCTGGTGGTGGATCACGCGTTCCAGGACAGGGTGCGCGAGGCCTCACGGCTGGCATCCGAGGCGATCGCCCTCATCGAGTCCATCGGTGACCCGACGCTGACGGTGGCACTGTCCTTCACCCCGATCCGCGCCAAGATAGCAACCGGCGAGTGGGTCGAGACGCATCGCTTGTCACAGAGGGTCATCGACCTGGCTGAAGGCGATCCCGCGAAGGGCAACTTCCTGTTCGGGTCTCCCCTGGCGCTCGCGCTCGCCCAGCGCGGTACCGCCCGATGGGCCCTGGGGCTTGCCGACTGGCGAGACGATTTGCGGCGCGGCGTCGAAATGGCGCATGGCGCCGATTCCCTGTCCTACGTCACGGTCGTCAGCTACGTCTACACCAGCGGGATACCGGCCGGTGCGCTGCGGCCCGACGATTCCGCGGTGCGCGCTATCGAGGAGGCGCTGGCGATCGCCCAACCATCCGGTGACAACCTCCAATTGGGGGTGGCCTGGCTGACGCTGGGCCTTGCGCTGGTACAACGCCACACCGAAGCCGAGCGTGCTCGCGGGCGCGAGCTGCTGACCGAGGTCCGTGAAGTGTTCCAGCGCGGCGGTCACTTCCTGTGCGATCTCCCCATGATTGACGTCTACATAGCCCGCGAGACGGCGCGCAGTGGCGATCCCGACCAGGCGATCCAGCTGATGCGCACTGCGGTCGACCGTCTGATCCGTGGGGGGCAAGCGCTTTCGTGGGGCGTATTGACGACAGGCGTTTTCGTGGACACCCTGCTCGACCGCGGAACCGAACCCGACGTGGCCGAAGCCGGCGCCGCGATCGAGCGGTTGGCGAACGAGCCCGCCGATGGGAACCTGGCGATGCGTGAGACATGGCTGCAGCGGATGAGGGCCTTACTGGCACGGGCACAAGGCGATCTCGATACCTACGCGCAGCACCGGGATCGCTATCGCGACCTGGCGAGAACGCTCGGCTTCGAAGGCCATACCGCATGGGCCGAGGCGATGTGGTAGCCCTCGCCTTCCGCCTGCGACTACTGGCCCTCCCCTGCCCCCGCATAGGACGAGCCGAGAAAGCGCTCCACCAGGGTCCGTTCGGCGGCGGCGTCTTTGAGCGGCCAGCCCCACAGCGCCAGGAACACGCGGATCAGCCATTGCGCGGCGAGCGGATCGTCGTTGTCGGGCCCCAGCATTTCGGCGGCCAAGGCCGTGACGGCCGGTGAGCTGATGACCCAGTCGCTGACCGGGGCGGCGTGAATCGACCGCATGAGCTGGGCCAGTGGATCGCAGCGCAGCCGTTCGAGCGCCATGATCGTGGCGGTCACGACGCGCTCGCGGCCGGTGAGGTCCTTGATGGCTTCCCGGGTGGTGTCGACGATGCGGGCGGCTTGGAGGCGGATCACCGCGTCGCGGATCGTCGCCTTGCCGCCGGCATGGCGGTAGATGGTCGCCGGTGAGCAGTGCACCCGGGCGGCCAGGGACTCGATCGTGAAATCTTCGTATCCGCGGCGGGCGATGAGGTCGGCCGCCGCGGTGTAGATCCGTTCGGCGGCTTCGCTACGACGGTCGCGGCCGACCAACCAGTCATCACCAGGCATCCGTCCATGCTCCACCGTCTGCGGCCCACGGAAATGCTTTTCGCAACGTGAGAATACGCAACGTGATTTTCTCAACAGAAGGTGCTGCTGGCAACGGGTGCGCGCAGTCCGCCGCGCTCGGCCGGGACCGTGGACGTTCCTCAACTTGTCCGCATCCCATTGACCCACCGGTGCTGCGCATCGAGCCTGAAACACATGGCGGTCTTGGACAAGGCGATCCGATTCTTCGGCAGCGACGCGATACAGGACCCCTACCCCCTGTTCGACCGCATGCGGGCCGAGGCGCCGGTGCACCGCATCAGCGACTCCGAGTTCTACGCCGTATGCGGTTGGGACGCCGTGCAAGAGGCGGTCGATCGGGTGGAGGATTTTTCGTCCAACCTGACCGCGACCATGGTCTTCCACGAAGACGGCACCGTGCGCCCGTTCGGCATGGGCGCGCCGGGGGGACCGACTCACGCACTGGCCACCGCGGACGACCCGGTGCATGCCATGCACCGCAAGATTTTACTGCCGCATTTGTCCGCCAAGCGAATTCGGATCATCGAGCAATTCGCGGTCGAGACCGCCCACCGTCTTTGGGAAGACAACCTGCGTGGCGGTCAGATCGAATGGATGAGCGCAATTGCCAACCGCCTGCCGATGATGGTGGTCTGCAAGTTGCTGGGCCTGCCCGATGATGACGTCGACAGGCTGATCCGCCTGGGCTACGCCACCACCACGCTGCTCGACGGCATCGTCACATCCGAACAGCTCGAGCGGGCCGGTCTGGCCGCGATAGAACTGTCCGCCTACGTAATGGATCATTTCGAAAGGGCAAGTGACACTGACCAATCCACGTTGATCCCCGACTTGGCCGCGCGCTACGCATCGGGTGAGCTCGAGCAGGTTCCGGCGCTGGGCATCATGCTCACGCTGTTCAGCGCGGCCGGCGAATCGACAGCCTCGCTGCTGGGCAGCGCCGTGTGGATCCTCACCGATCGCCCGGCGATTCAGTTGAAGCTGCGCGAGAAGCCGGAATTGCTAGGGGGATTCATCGAAGAGGTGTTGCGCTTCGAGCCGCCGTTTCGCGGTCATTACCGCCACGTTTGGCACGACACCACGCTGGGTGGGGTTGACGTGCCGGCCGACTCGCATCTGCTGTTGATGTGGGGAGCGGCCAATCGGGACCCGGCGCACTTCGAAGCGCCCAACGAATTTCGGCTCGGCCGTGCCACCGGCAAGGGTCACCTGAGCTTCGGCAGGGGCGTGCATTTCTGCGTGGGGGCCGCGCTGGCCCGGTTGGAGGCTAGAATCGTCCTGAGCATGCTGCTCGAGCGCACCGCATGGATTGACGGTACGGACGTCGGGGAATGGCTCCCGAGCATTCTGGTTCGGCGCCGCGAACGAATACGACTCGCGGCGCGGTGAACCGTTATGGACGCGGCTGCACCTCGACGCTGGGCGGCCGCGACTGGGGGTCCTGGGGCTTCGATCGCACGGAGCGCCGGATGATGCTGAATGCGGCGGCGCCGCCGGCGAGCACGGCAACGGCAACGCCCGCGAACAACAGCGGGCGCTTGTTCCGGCGCTGCGCGCGTCGCGCGTCCTGCAGCGCCTGGGGCAGGCCGGTCACCACCTCCTGTGCGGCGGCCAGCTCCTGGGCAAGAGTTTCTTGGGCCGCGGCGAGGTCTCGGGCCAGCCGCCCCTCTTGGTACCGGCGACGCAGCCGCGCCGCGGTCGACTGCGCGGACTGGACGCTCAGGCCGACCACCCCCCGGGTGAGGTCCACCGGTCCTTGTGCCGAATAGCTCAGGCCGCGGGCCAAGCGCTGCCTCGGGGTCAGCCGGGAATCCACCTTCGCGCTCATCTGTCGCCTTTCTGTCCCGCTGGTCCAGCCGGCCGTGAAGCCGGCTCAAAGCGTCCGATACCCAACAGACTGCCAGCATAGGGACGTCGTCGTCGGCGGTGCGCGGGCGCCGCTATTTCGGTGACGCTTCCGCCTTGGGTGACACCGCGCGCGGCAGCGCCCGCCGGTAATGGCAGACTCTCATGCCGTGACCAACAGCCCCTTTCAGACTGCCACCGCCACGCTCCACACCAACCGCGGCGACATCAAGGTCGCCCTTTTCGGGAACCACGCGCCCAAGACCGTCGCCAACTTCGTTGGCCTGGCCCAGGGCACCAAGGAGTACTCGACGCAGAACGCATCGGGAGGCTCTTCCGGCCCCTTCTACGACGGCGCGGTCTTCCACCGGGTGATCCGGGGCTTCATGATTCAGGGCGGCGACCCGACCGGAACGGGTCGCGGCGGCCCGGGCTACAAGTTCGCCGACGAGTTCCACCCCGAGCTGCAATTCGACAAGCCCTACCTGCTGGCGATGGCCAACGCGGGCCCCGGCACCAACGGGTCACAGTTCTTCATCACCGTCGGCGAAACCCCGCACCTGAACCGGCGCCACACGATCTTCGGCGAAGTGACCGATCCCGAATCGCAGAAGGTCGTCGACGCCATCTCCACGACGGGCACCGACGGCAACGACCGTCCCACCGAGCCGGTCGTCATCGAGTCGATCACCATCTCCTGAACCCCGCAGCCGGCCGTGGGCCCGCTCAGCGCTGCTGGCGGCCCGCGTAGCCCGCTTCGGTGAGCGCGTCGAGCACCTGCACCGGGTCCGTTCCGAGGTCCCATCGGGAGAACAGCACCAGGTCGTCGTCGGCCGTCTCGACCTCAAGTAATCGCACCCTCCGCCCGTAGCGGCGGAACTCGATGATGCGGATGATCTTGATGTCGGAATGCTGCAATACCTGCGTTCGGAACCAACCGCGCACCACCAGGCCGTCGGGCGTGATTGCCAGCTTGGGACGCGCGCGCCACGAAACGCCGGCAAACAACAGCAGACCGGCTGCGGCAACGCCCGCCAGAATCCGCCCGGGCGGGTCTGTGACCACGGTCACAGCCGCGATAGCCATCAAAACGGCCGCGGCTCCACAACCAGCGATTCCCGCTGTGTGCGGCTCCCATTCCGTTTGCTGCATGCGGTCCTTAGCCCCTCCCACCACGGCCTATGTAGTTATCCACAACAGCTATCAACAGTGGGGATAAATCACACGCGTGTGATTGGCTGGTTTAAAAGTTGCTGACGCGTTAACAGATCAGCCTAAAAATGAATTCATTACGCTGGCCGTCCCGCTCAGTGCCAGCGCATCGTGAGCAACAAGCCGGTGATCATGAAAGCGAACGCGATCGCGTAATTCCACGGGCCCAGTTGCGCCATCCAGTTGAGGGCGGCCGGCGCCTGGCTCCCAACGGCGGCCAGCTGGAACACCATCAGCCAGACGAGGCCGATCAGCATGAGACCGATGAACAGCGCGACAAACCACACGCTCGACGGCCCGACCTTGACTTTCACCGGCGTGCGGCTGACCGCGCTGACGGTGAAGTCGTTCTTCTTGCGGACCTTGGACTTGGGCATGATTACCTCGCGGATTACCTCAACGACACGGTGAGCGGGACGGGGTGCAACGATAAACACCTGCAGTTGCACCCGTGACTTGGCTACGAGACTAACTCACCTGGGACGGTGACCAGGAAATGGAGACTCGATGATCCAGACGCGCCGGTCGCCATGGCGCTTCGGCGTCCCGGTGGTGTGTCTGCTGGCCGGACTGTTGCTCGCCGCCACCCACGGAGTCTCCGGCGGCGCCGAAATCCGCCGCAGCGACGCTCCCCGGCTGGTGGACCTGGTGCGCGAGGCGCAGTCGTCGGTGAACCGTCTCAGCGCCCAACGCGAGCAACTGACGGGCAAGATCGACGCCGCGCACGGCCGGTCCTCGGGCGCCGCCCTGTCGGCCATGCAGCGCCGCTCTACTCAGCTCGCCGGCGAGGCGGGCATGAGCCCGGTGCACGGGCCGGGGCTGGTGGTCACGCTGGCCGACGCCCAGCGCGACGCCAACGGCCGCTTCCCGCGCGACGCCTCCCCAGACGACCTGGTGGTGCATCAGCAAGACATCGAGGCCGTGCTCAACACGCTGTGGAGCGCAGGGGCCGAGGCGATCCAGATGCAAGATCAGCGGATCATCGCCACGTCGGTGCCGCGCTGCGTCGGCAACACGCTGCTGCTCAACGGACGGACCTACAGCCCGCCGTACACGATCACCGCGATCGGCAACGCGGCGGCCATGCAAGCCGCCCTGGCCGCCGCTCCCCTGGTGACCCTGTACAAGCAATACGTGGTCCGCTTCGGCCTCGGCTACGACGAAGCGGTGAAGTCCGACGTGCAGGTGGTCGGTCATTTCGAGCCCGACCGGCTGCATTTCGCGCAGTCCAACGGGCCCATCGGCTACTGAAGTGCACTGACCAGCTGCACGGGCGCCGCCAGACGGTAGCCTGACACGATGCGGATCCTGGTTGTCGATAATTACGACAGCTTCGTGTTCAACCTGGTGCAGTACCTCGGTCAGCTGGGTGTGAACGCGGAAGTCTGGCGCAACGACGACACCCGGCTCTCCGACCAGGCAGCCGTCGCCCGGCAGTTCGACGGCGTGCTGCTTAGTCCGGGCCCGGGCACCCCGGAACGCGCGGGCGCGTCGATCCCGATGGTTCGCGCCTGTGCCGCCGAGCGGACGCCGCTGCTGGGGGTCTGCCTGGGGCACCAGGCCATCGGCGTCGCATTCGGCGCCACCGTCGACCGCGCCCCCGAACTGCTGCACGGCAAGACCAGCAGCGTCCATCACACCAATGCGGGTGTGCTGCAAGGGCTTCCGGATCCATTCACGGCGACCCGCTACCACTCGCTGACCATCCTGCCCGAGTCGTTGCCGCCGGTACTGCAGGTCACGGCCCACACCCCGAGCGGCGTGATCATGGGCGTGCGGCACAGTGAATTACCGATCCACGGGGTCCAGTTCCACCCGGAGTCGATCCTCACCGAGGGCGGCCACCGAATGTTGGCGAACTGGCTCGCCGATTGTGGGTGGGAGCGCGACGACACGTTGGTGCGCCGGCTCGAGAATGAGGTGCACGCCGCGGTGCGGCCGTATTTCCCGTCCGAACCGGCGGCTACTGACCGAACTTCAGCGTGATGATGCCGTCGCGGTTGACCCCGGCGCCCGCCGGCGGGTTCTGATAGACCACCCGGTGGGACTGGGAGCCCCCGGCGTCGACGTCGGCGCCCTTGTCCAGGATGCCCGTCCAGCCCAGCGCCCGTAGCCGTGGTTCGGCGTCAGTCCAGAACATGCCGGATAGGTCGGGCATGACGAACTGGTTGCCCTTGGACACCTGCAACTCGATCACCGAGTCCACCGGAACCGTCTGGCCCTTGGGCGGATTGGTGCCGATCACTTCGCCGGCCGAGCGGGTGCTGTCCACCTGCACCTGGGTGACCTTGCTGAAACCGTAGACGGCCAGATTCTTCTGCGCGATGTCCACGGTCTGGCCGGCGACATCGGGGACCTGCTTGGTCTCGGGCCCGGAACCGACGATGAGGGTGACGACATTAGTGATCGCCGACGTCTGGTTGGCCGGCGGGTTGGTCCCGATCACCTTGCCCAGCAGCTCCGGGGTCGACGGCGAGTTGGCCTGCTTGAACTTACTGAAGCCCGCGGCCTTCAGCTTGGCGACCGCGTCGGCGTAGCTCAGCGAGGAGACATCGGGCACCTCGCGCTGTTCGGGGCCGGTGGAGACGTTGATCGTGATCTCATCGCCCGCATTGACCGACGCGTTGGCGCCCGGGTCGGTACCGATGACGTGGTCGGGCGGGACGGTCGAATCCGGCTTTTGCAATGTCCGGGTCTTGAAGCCGTGGTTCTGCAGCGCCGCGATGGCGTCGGCGGACACCTGCCCTCGCACGTCGGGCACCTGCACGTCGCGGGCGCTGCCGCCAAAGGTGTTGAAAGCAATGACGACAACGATCGTCAGGACAGCGAGCGCGGCGACCGCGACGATCCAACGGCCGACCGAACCGACGCTGCGGTCCTCGCCCGCGTCGGCGAGAATCTGACGCGGCAGCGGATCGGTGCGCGTCGGGCCGGAGCTACCCGCACCCGAGGACAGCAGCGAGCTGCGGTCGGCGTCGGTGAGCACCCTGGGCGCTTCGGGCTTCTCGCCGTTGTGCACCCGAACCAGATCGGCCCGCATCTCCGCCGCGGTCTGGTAGCGGTTGTCGGGGTTCTTGGCCAGCGCCTTGAGCACCACGGCGTCGAGGTCGGCCGAGATGCCGTTGTGCCGCTGCGACGGCGGGACCGGATCTTCCCGAACATGTTGATACGCAACGGCGACGGGCGAATCCCCGGTGAAAGGCGGTTCGCCCGTGAGGATTTCGTAAAGGACGCAGCCCAAGGAGTACACGTCGGAACGCGCGTCGACGGTGTCGCCGCGGGCCTGCTCGGGGGACAGGTACTGCGCGGTTCCGATCACCGCGGCGGTCTGGGTGACGCTGTTGCCGCTGTCGGCGATCGCGCGGGCGATGCCGAAGTCCATCACCTTGACCGCGTTGGTGGTGCTGATCATGATGTTGGCCGGCTTGACGTCGCGGTGGATGATGCCGTTCTGGTGGCTGAAGTTCAACGCCTGGCACGCGTCGGCGATGATCTCGATGGCCCGGCGCGGCGGCAGCGGGCCATCGGTGTGCACGATGTCGCGCAGGGTGACGCCGTCGACGTATTCCATGACGATGTAGGGCAGCGGACCCGTGGGCGTCTCGGCCTCACCGGTGTCGTAGACGGCGACGATGGACGGGTGATTCAGCGCGGCGGCGTTTTGCGCCTCGCGCCGGAAGCGAAGGTAGAAGCTGGGGTCGCGGGCCAGATCTGCGCGCAGCACCTTGACCGCGACATCGCGATGCAAGCGGACGTCGCGGGCCAGGTGAACCTCGGACATGCCCCCGAAGCCCAGGATTTCGCCCAGTTCGTAGCGGTCAGACAGGTGCTGCGGTGTGGTCATTGCGGTGTTCCGTGTCGGGCCGGCACGTTGTGGAAGCCGGAAGTCCCTATTGTCCCGTCATCCGGCCAATCCAGCCGCACACCGGGCCGGGCCCCCGAACCGCTCGGCGTATTGCTCGCCGGCGGCGCGGATGCGGGTGGGGTCCCGGTGTCCGTCACGGTAGGCGGCTGTTGCTGCTGGTCCGTCCGCGAATTGATGACGATGAGCACCGCGATGATGATCGCCAGCGCGCCGAGCACACCGGCGGCCCACAACAGGGCCCGCTGACCCGACGAGAAGGTCCGCCTGGCCGGGGGCGGGCGATGGCCGCCGGTGGTCGGCCGCGACCGTCGGGGCGCGGCGCTTCGGCCCGGGGACACCGCGGCGGCGCGGGTGGTGGGGCTGGACGGAATGGCCGCCGGCGAAGCGCGGCCCGGAGGCGGCGACTGGCTGGGCCGCGGCGGACGACGGCCGGCGCGCACCGCGGCCACGGCGTCGGCGAACGGCCCACCGCTGCGGTAGCGCATCGCGGGGTTCTTCACCAGGGTGATCTCGATGAGCTCGCGGACGTTGGGCGGGAGCTCCGCGGGCAGCGGCGGCGGCGGTTCTTTGATGTGCTTCATGGCCACCGTCAGCGCGCCATCGCCGGTAAACGGCCGCTTGCCCGAAACAACCTCGTAGCCAACGACTCCCAGCGAGTACACGTCGCTGGACGGGGTGGCGTCGTGACCCAGGGCCTGTTCGGGCGCGATGTATTGGGCGGTGCCCATCACCATCCCCGTCTGGGTCACCGGCGCGGCGTCCACCGCCTTGGCGATGCCGAAGTCGGTGATCTTCACCTGGCCGGTCGGGGTGATCAGGATGTTCCCGGGCTTCACGTCGCGGTGCACCAGGCCGGCGGCGTGCGCCACTTGCAGGGCGCGACCGGTCTGCTCGAGCATGTCCAGCGCGTGCCGCAGCGACAGCCGGCCGGTGCGCTTGAGCACCGAGTTCAGCGGCTCACCGTTGACCAGCTCCATCACCAGGTAGGCGGTCCGGCCTTCCCCGTCGAGCTGGCTTTCGCCGTAGTCGTGGACGGCGGCGATGCCGGGGTGGTTGAGCATCGCGGTCGTACGCGCTTCGGCGCGGAACCGCTCGATGAACTCGGGGTCCTGGGAGAACTCCTGCTTGAGGACCTTGACCGCGACGCGCCGACCCAGCCGGCTGTCCACCGCCTCCCACACCTGCCCCATGCCGCCGGTGGCGATCAGGCGCTGAAGGCGGTATCTGCCAGACAGCGTCACACCAACTCGCGGGCTCATGGTCCTCCCTGTAGCGCAGCCTGGATGACAGCCCGTCCGATCGGCGCGGCGAGTGCACCCCCCGTCGCGGACAGGCGGTCGGCGCCATTCTCCACCAACACCGCCACGGCGACCTTCGGGGTCTGTGCGGGCGCGAAAGCGATGTACCACGCGTGCGGCGGGGTGTGCCGCGGATCGCTGCCATGCTCTGCGGTACCAGTCTTCGATGCGATCTGCACGCCGGGAATGGCCCCTTTCTGTTGTGCGACCCTCTCGGCGCCGACCATCAGCTCTGTTAGCTTAGCGGCGACCTGCGGTGACACGGCGCGCCGCTGCTCATACGGTGCTGTGGTGCTGATGGTGGTCAGGTCGGGCCCCTTGAGGCTGTCGACCAGGTAGGGCTGCATCGTCACCCCATCGTTCGCGATGGTCGCGGCGATTTCGGCGTTCTGCAGAGGTGTCATGGCGACATCCTTCTGGCCGATGCTCGTCATTCCCAGCGCCGCGGCGTCCGGAATGATCCCGATGGTCGATTCCGCTACCTGCAGCGGGATGACGCTGGGCGTGCTGTCCAGCCCGAACGAGCGAGCCATGTTGCGCAGCGCGTCGGACCCGGTACGGAGCCCGAGCTGGACAAAAGCGGTGTTGCAGGACAGGGCAAAGGCCTGCTGCAGCGACACCGTCGGCTCGTTGCCACACGACTCCCCACCGTAGTTCTCCAAAGTCGCGGTGCTGTTGGGTAGCGGAATCGACCGCGCCGCGGTCAGCTGCTCGGTGTCGGAAGCACCGCCCTGCAGCGCGGCCGCGGTGGTGATCACTTTGAAGGTGGATCCGGGCGGGTAGGTCTCCGAGATGGCACGGTTCGCCAGGGGATTGTCCGGGTCGTCACGCAACTTCTGCCACGCCTGTGCCTGCACCTCGGGATCGTGTGACGACAACAGGTTGGGGTCATACGACGGGGACGACACCATCGCCAAGATCCTGCCGGTCGACGGCTCGAGGGCGACGACGGCGCCCTTGCACGGCGGACCGCCGCAGCCCTGTTGCATCGCGTCCCAGGCGGCCTGCTGAACCCGCGGCTTGATCGTGGTGCCGACGTTCGCCCCGCGCGGATCGCGACCGGTGAAGAAGTCGGCCAGCCTGCGCCCGAACAGCCGCTCGTCGGAGCCGTTCAACAGCGGATCCTCGGCGCGCTCCAGGCCGGTGCTGGAATATCGCAGCGAGTAGAAACCGGTGACCGGCGCGTACACCGCGGGGTTGGGATACACACGCAGGAAGCGGTAGCGGTTGTCGGTGGCCGCCGAGTAGGCCAATAGCTGGCCGCCGGCCACGATCTGCCCGCGCTGACGCGAATACTCGTCGAGCAGGACCCGCTGGTTGCGCGGGTCGGCACGCAGCGAGTCGGCGGCGAAGACCTGCGTCATGGTGGCGTTGATCAACAGCAACACGATCAACGCCATCACGGTCACCGAGATCCGGCGCAGGGAGGCGTTCATACTTTCTCGATCACCTCGGTGCCGGCCGCCGCAATCGGCGGCTGGTTGCGTGCCCGGGTGCGCAGCGGACGACGGGCGCTGTGCGAGATGCGCGCCAGGATGGCCAGCAGCACATAGTTCGCCAGCAAGGACGAGCCGCCGTAGGACATCCACGGGGTGGTCAACCCGGTCAGGGGAATGAGCTGGGTTACCCCGCCGACGACGATGAACAGCTGAAGGGCCAGCGTCGATGCCAGACCCGCGGCCAGCAGCTTGCCGAAGCTGTCGCGGGTGGCGATGGCAGTGCGCAGGCCCCGCACGATGACGATGGTGTAGAGCATCAAAATGCTGGCCAAGCCCACCAGCCCGAGCTCCTCGCCGAACGCGGCGATGATGAAGTCGGTCGAGGCGGCGGGCACGGTGTCCGGCTGGCCGTTGCCGAGACCCGTGCCGAAGATGCCGCCGGTGGCGAAGCTGAAGAGCGACTGGACGATCTGGTAGCCGCTGCCGTCGGGGTCGGAGAACGGGTCCCACCACATCTGCACCCGCACCCGAACGTGGGCGAAAATGTAGTACGCGACAACGCTTCCCGCGACGAACAACACCAGGCCGATGCCCACCCAACTGAAGCGTTGAGTGGCAAGGTAGACCACCACCAGAAACGACGTGTACAGCAGTAGCGAAGTGCCGAGGTCTTTTTCGAAGGCCATCACGCCAACGGAGATCACCCACGCCGCCAGCAGGGGTGCGAGGTCGCGGGGGCGGGGCAACGTCAAACCCATGAAATGCTTACCGACGCTGGTGAAGAGGCCGCGCTTGGCGATCAGCACCGCGGAGAAAAAGATCAGCAGCAGAATCTTGGAGAATTCGGCGGGCTGAATTGAGAAGCCCGGCAAGCGAATCCAGATCTTGGCGCCGTTCTGTTCGGACAGCGATGCCGGCAGCAGGGCGGGAATGACCAGCAGAATCAGACCGACCAGTCCGCATATGTAGCCGTAGCGCGCCAGCTGCCGATGGTCTTTCAAGAACGTGACAACAAGGGAGAAGGTCACCACGCCGATCAGGGTCCACAGCATCTGCTGGGTCGCGCTGGGGTGGTGGCGGCCGCTGAGCTGGTTGGTGACAAGATCGAGCCGGTGAATCATCACCAAACCAAGACCGTTGAGTAGCGCCACAATTGGCAACAGCAGCGGATCGGTGTAGGGCGCGAAGCGCCTGACGGCCAAGTGTGCCGACCCGAAAACGATAAGGAACACCAGTGCGTAGCTGATCGCGGTCCAATGCAGGTCGCGCGCTTGGTTGGCTTCGACTATCAGCAGCGCGGCGACGGTGATCAGTGCGGCGAAGCCCAGGAGCAACAACTCGGCATTGCGACGGGTGGGCAACGGGGGCGTGACCGCGACCGGCGGCTGAAGCTGTGTCGTCATGCCACCGTCCGGCAATCGATGCCCGGTTGGAGTGGTGGCCCGGGAAGCGCGGTGACTGTCTGCGACGTGGTCGTCGGACCTGCCGGCGCAGAGTTCGCGGGGCCGTTGGCGCTCGTGCTCGGTGGGGGGCTGGCGCTCGAAGAGCTGGAGGTCGGTGGTGCTGGTGATGCCGTGGTGCCGGATTCTGGTGTTCCGCCGCGGGGGATCGGCGATCCGGGTGGCGAGGTGGCGCGCGGGGGCGGACAGATCGGCAGCAGGTATTCGGCCAGCAGATGCCGAAGTTGCGATTCGGCCTGGTCCAGGCTGCCGCCGGGTAGTCCGGTTTGAACCTGGACCTGTCCTGGGCGGCGCAGGTCTTGCAGCGTCATCAGCTGGCAATTGGCGTGTCCACCGGACTGCCCGTAGCTGACCAGCGAGAGCTCGTTGCGCGGGTTGACGCAGCCCACCAGGTAGGGATGCTGCAACGGGACGCCCAACAGGGTTCCCTGAATTCCGCGGACGATGGCGATTTTGCCGCTGTATTCCGCGACGTAGTAGTTGCGCTGGATGACCCACCATCCGACCGTTAGGCCGGCGAACATCAACAGCGCCGCCAGCGCGACCGCCAGGAACGTCCTCCGCCGTGACCAGCGCGGCCGACTCGGTGTTTCTGGTTGCGGCGCAACGCGTTTAGCGGACTCATCGCGCGGCCGGATCGCCGAGGCGCGTCCGGCGGAGGTGTTGGGCAGGGTCATCTGATCCTCGTCGCCCGACACCGCGCCGGCGAGGATCGGCTGGGTCTGACCGTAGTCGTAGTCGACCACGTCGGCGACCACGACGGTCACGTTGTCGGGCCCTCCACCGCGCAGCGCCAACTCGATGAGGCGGTAGGCCGCCTCGGCGACGTCGGGGATCTGCAACGCCTCGAGGATGGTCTCGTCGCTCACCGGATCCGATAACCCGTCGGAGCACAGCAGATAGCGGTCGCCGGCGCGAGCCTCGCGCATGGTCAACGTCGGCTCAACCTCGTGACCGGTCAGCGCCCGCATGATCAACGACCGCTGCGGGTGGCTGTGGGCCTCTTCCCGGGTGATCCGGCCTTCGTCGACCAACGTCTGGACGAACGTGTCGTCCTTGGTGATCTGGGTGAGCTCGCCGTCGCGCAGCAGGTAGCCGCGCGAGTCACCGATGTGCACCAACCCGATGCGATCGCCGGCGAACAGGATCGCGGTGAGGGTGGTGCCCATCCCCTCCAGCTCGGGTTCGGCTTCGACCTGCGCGGCGATGGCCGCATTGCCGGAACGGACCGCGTTGTCGAGCTTGGCCAGCAGATCGCCGCCCGGCTCGTCGTCGTCGAGGTGGGCCAGCGCGGCGATCACCAGTTGGGAGGCCACCTCCCCGGCGGCGTGACCACCCATGCCGTCGGCCAGCGCGAGCAGTCGCGCGCCGGCATAGACCGAGTCTTCGTTGTTGGCGCGTACCAGGCCGCGATCACTCCGCGCGGCATATCGCAGGACCAGCGTCACGGGCGCAACTCGATCGCCGTCTTGCCGATCCGAATCGGCGTCCCGATTGGAACTCGTACCGCAGTCGTCACCTTCGCCCTGTCAAGGTAAGTACCGTTGGTCGATCCTAGATCCTCGACGTACCACTCCGAGCCGCGCTGAGTCAGCCGGGCGTGCCGCGTCGAGGCGTAGTCGTCGGTGAGCACCAGCGTGGAGTCGTCAGCCCGTCCGATCAAGACCGGCTGTCCGCTGAGGGTGATGCGTCCGCCCGCCAGCGCCCCTTCGGTGACCACCAGATAGCGGGCCGCATGCCGGCGCTGGCGGCTCGGCAATAGCGTACTGCGCAGAGCCAATCCCCGGCGCACCATGACAGCACCGGTGGGCGCGTAGATGTCTGTCCGAAGGATTCGCAGCACGGACCAGATGAATACCCACAGCAGCATTAAAAATCCGGCGCGCGTCAGCTGCAGTACCAGTCCCTGCATCTGGCGTCCTTTCCGTCCTAGCGTCGCATCCCTGGCGCCCGTGACTCCGAGCACATCGGCTACGTCACGATACTTGGACGGCGGTCGACACGGGGCGAAGCATGGCAGCGTCAGGCCCAGTGGCCTAGTGGATCCGGACGATGATCTCCGAATGGCCCAAGCGGATCACGTCGCCATCGGCCAGCTGCCACTCCTGGATCGGTGCATTGTTCACCGTGGTGCCGTTGGTCGAGTTCAGATCGGATAGCAGCGCGACGTGTCCGTCCCAGCGGATCTCGAGGTGCCGCCGTGACACGCCGGTGTCGGGCAACCGGAACTGAGCGTCCTGCCCGCGGCCCACGATGTTGGAGCCCTCGCGGAGCTGGTAGGTGCGACCGCTGCCGTCGTCGAGCTGCAGGGTAACCGTGGTTCCGCCGGCGCCGTAGCCGCCCTGGCCGTAGCCGCCGTAGCCACCCGCCGGTTGGCCATAGTCGGCGGGCTGGCCGTAGTCGGCGGCCTGGCCGTACTCCGCCGGCTGCCCGTACTCCGCCGGCTGACCGTACTCCGCCGGCTGGCCGTACTCATACTCGGGGCTGGCCGCCTCGGGGTAGCCACCCCCCGGACCGCCGTAGGTGCCGCCCGGCACGGGCTCGGAGTACTGCGTGTACTCGCTGGAACCGTAGTCCTGGCGGCCGTATCCCCCGCCCTGCTGGTAGCCCTGGTCGTATCCCCCGCCCTGCTCCGGGTAGGCCGGGCGTTGTTCTGGCGGGGCGTAGCCGCCCTCGTCCTGGCGGGCCGGACCGCGTCCGTAATCGCCGTATCCGCCGTAGCCCTGCTGACCGCCGGGCGGGCCGTAGCCGCCGCCCTGGCGGTATCCCTGGTCGTAGCCCTGGCCGCCGTAACCGCCGCCGGGGACGGGCGGACGCTGCTCGTAGGACTGCGGGTAACCGCCCTGTCCCTGCTCGGGGTAGCCGCGCTGGTCTGGGTAACCCTGCTGAGGCGGGTAGCCGCCCTGTCCCTGCTCGGGGTAGCCGCGCTGGTCTGGGTAGCCCTGCTGAGGCGGGTAGCCGCCGTGCCCCTGCTCCGGGTAGCCGCCCTGCTCGGGATGCCGGGGCGGCGGGTAGCCCTGCTGAGGTGGATAGCCCCCCTGCTCGGGCGGATATCCACCCCGCTGGTCGGGTGCGGCCTGCTGGTCCGGACCACCGCGCGCGTCGTCTTGGGGACGCCCGTAGCGGTCGTCGTAGTACTCGTCGCCGGGCCGCCCCGGCCCCTGAGCCCCGCGGTAGCCAGAATTGTCAGTCATCGCTGCTACTCCTCGTTCTTCGCCGAACGCATTATTCGATTGTGGCCGGACGGAGTCGTCGACCGTCGGGCGGGGCGCGACATCAGGGTTGACAGCACCACGGGCGCGGTACTGGCCGGTGTGCAGGTTCGTCGACTGCTCGAACCGGACGACCACTTCACCATACGTTTGCCACCCCTGTTCGTGGATGTAGTCAGCCACGTGCCTCGCGAAAGCGCTCGACGTGAGAGTTGGATCGGCGCTCACCTTCTCGAAGTCGTGCACACCGAGGGTAATGATGTATTCGTTGGGGGCCAAAAGGCGATTTCCGTGCAGCTTCTGCACCCCATCACGCGCCTCCCGGCATAACAGGGCTTCAATCTCTTGCGGGGTGATCGATCCACCGAATACCCGGGCGAAGGCGTCGTCTACCGCCGCCTCGAGTTTGCGTTCGATCCGCGCGACCAGCCCCCGTTGGCTACTCATGTTCTACCGTTCGCGTGCACTTGCCATGAGGTATTGCCGGTGGACGGCAAACGAATCACCTCGGTGCTGGATCACTCTCGCATGGTATCGGGACTTCATGTCGCCGGGGCACTTTCGAAATCGTGAGAAATGCATCGGCCCAGTTCAGGGCCGTGGCGACCGACGGGCG
Source organism: Mycobacterium arosiense ATCC BAA-1401 = DSM 45069 (assembly GCF_002086125.1). Classification (GTDB taxonomy): domain Bacteria; phylum Actinomycetota; class Actinomycetes; order Mycobacteriales; family Mycobacteriaceae; genus Mycobacterium; species Mycobacterium arosiense. The sequence goes on along the minus strand of NZ_MVHG01000026.1, from coordinate 2,982 downwards.
CTGGTGCGGGGCGTTGTGCCGCCCCACCGCGGCGGTTCGGGGAACGGGCCATTAGAGTGATATGGTCCATCGGTTGTTTTCCGGGCGAGTGGCGGAATGGCAGACGCGCTGGCTTCAGGTGCCAGTGTCCTTCGGGACGTGGGGGTTCAAGTCCCCCTTCGCCCACACTGAGCGGTTCGACGAACCGCGACGCGAAAGGTCACGAACTCGAAAGGGTTCGTGACCTTTGTGTTTGGTGAGGAGATTGGCCGAAAACGCGACTTTCATCGCGATCGGGGACACGGTCTCGCAGATCCCATAATCTTTGAAGCGCACCTGATCCACGGGGGTCGGGCCCCGACCACAAAAGAACTGTAGGGGCATGGCGACGAAGCTCATCACCCAAGTGACGCGCCGCAGGATCTTCGACACCATCAACCTGTCGAAGGTGCTGTGGGAGGGAAGGTTGGAAGAGCCCGACTTCTTGGCGCGCATCTACGACTTGGATTCTATGCCGAGCACTGATTCGAGGTACAAGTCCGCCGCGGGTGATATCTGGCAGCATCGCGTCAACAACCCTGAAGACTGGCCAGACGACTGGACATTCACCGACAGCCGGTTTGGGTTGCAACACGGCGACGACGAGCTCGTCCTGCGATTCCTCGCAGAGACGCTGCACCCCGTCGTGAGACCTGATGAAGAGCAAGTTGCCGGACTCCTTAAGTCGTTCAACGAAGCACTGGCGCGAGACGGCTACGAGCTCTACCCGGCTGATTGGATCAGTGGCCATGCTGTCTACGGATGGCGTCGTCGGGACTCCTTTCATGGCGCGACTCCGGAACTTCGGCTCCGCGAACGTGAACTTCTGACCGACCCAGTGGTGCTGGAAGAGCATCTTGTACGCATTCGTGACAGCCTGGCTTCCGATCCGGCCGCGGCAATTTCGTCGTCGAAGAACCTGGTCGAGAGTTTGTTCAGGATCATTCTCGACCGCTCAGGCGTGGCATACGGGCAGCGGGAGGACATACCTCAGCTTTATCGACACGTCGCCGATCTTCTTGAGCTGAAAGCAGATTCGGTTCCCGAGAGTGCGAAAGGAAGCGAATCCGCGCAGCAGATCTTGCGCACGCTTGTCACCACAATCCAGTCGCTGGCCGAGCTGCGCAACGAGCTAGGCATCGGCCACGGGCAATCCTCCCGGAGCGTGGCACTTGCGAGTCACGCGCGATTGGCGCTGAATGCAACGGTCACTGTCGCAGAGTTTGTTTTGGATACATGGCACGCCCGGGTGGTCGCTGGGCGTCTCAAACCTCTGGACTAAGCGTCCCAACGCGTGCAGCACAGTGGGCGCTGATTAACAGGCGGTGCCCAATCTCCGCGTGATCTGCCGGAGCGTTGTTTGGTCCAGGGACGCTGTATTCGGAGACGCCGCGGTTTCAGGTCTACACCACCCCTGCTGATCGCGGTCATGCCGTTGCCGTGATCGAGGCGATCATGACCGACGCCGATGGCGCCAAAAACCTCTACCGTGGTCGAGCGTTGACCGCATCCGAGAACAACGGCCTAGTCCTCGAGGTCACGGAGATCCCGGCCCTTACTCGCACGAATGTGATTGTGCCCAAGACGGTATGGGACGAGATCGACCTCAACATTGCCGCGCTGACCACCCATCGACAGTTGATGTCCCAGTTGGGCCTAGGGATACGGCGCGGAATCTTGCTCGCCGGTCCGCCCGGGGTCGGCAAGACCGCAATCTCGCAAACCATCGCCGCTGAACTCGTCGGGCCGTTCACCGTGATCGATGTCGATGCCCGCGCCGGCAAATCAGTGCTGTCCGCAGTGTACAAAGAAGCACGTGCACTAGGACCGACCGTGATCGTGCTTGAGGACATCGACCTCATCGTCGGTAACCGCCGCCACCACGGCGAGGTTCGTCCGATTTCGGAGTTCTTGGCTGTCATGGATACAGACCCCTCAGCGCCGATCTTGACGCTGGCTTCCACCAACGACGTTGCGGCTTTGGACGCGGCGGCGATCCGGACCGCACGATTCGACTCGATCATCGAGATCGGCTATCCCACACGCGAGGCCGCCGCGCATATCCTGACCACTTACCTGCGGGGCATTCCCGGAGCCGAATCCGTTGATGCCAGCCAAGTTGCCTCCCACTTCAATGCCGAAACCAATGGCGCTGACATCCGCGAAACCGTTCGCCGTACCGTGCTAGTCACCGAGACGGCACTCCTAGCCACCATCCAGTCCGGCCGCTTCAAACCCGAACTACCCCAAGGCACCTACCTGTAATCAACAGCGCAATCCCCGGCTTAGCCCTTTACCGGTCGACGCGGCGAACCCGCACAAGCTCACGGATCAGCGCGGCGGCCTGAAGACATGCTCGATTGAAAGAGCGCGCCGGTCACCACCCGTCGTAATATGTACCGCTCGAGTCGGTGCACGCACGATCCTTCACTCGCGTATCGACTTCGCCAAAAATTGCGGTGCAAGCGACACGCCGAGTCGAGCGCAGCAATCCAGACTGGTCTCGGCGGCAGCGCTTCAGCACACGTCGCTCATGCTCGAAAAGCAACACACCCCGATATTCCGGTACAAGAGCAACGTTTCCTTAACCGAACCCTCCGCCCACTCACGAGAACGCAACCGGCGACCGATGGGCCCGATCCAAGTCGCCGGCGCCTGCTACTGCCCAGCCGCCGAACGCCTCCTACGCGGCCATCACCTCCCTCGGACCCGCGACCTGTTGGCCAACGGCGGCTGGGAACACCGACATCAAATTGCGAGCCGTCCTGCCTTTCCTGATGGGCACCAACTCCCGGCCCTTCCTCGGCCGCCACCGCGGCCGGCCTCGGCTCGGGGCGCTGCCCACAGGCAAGTCAAGATCGAGCTCGTCTGCCCAGCAGTGCAACAATGACCGCGCTCGCTGAAATTCCCCTCTGACGCTTATCGAAATTCCCCACCCGTGTGGCTCCGCCGAGAAGGGCGGGC
>NZ_MVHG01000259.1 GCF_002086125.1 Mycobacterium arosiense ATCC BAA-1401 = DSM 45069 | reverse complement strand
GGGTACCGTCATCGACGTTCAGGTCTTCACCCGCGACGGCGTCGAGCGCGATTCCCGCGCGCTGTCCATCGAGAAGATGCAACTCGACCAGATCCGCAAGGACCTGAACGAAGAGTTCCGCATCGTCGAAGGCGCGACCTTCGAGCGTCTGCGTGCCGCCCTGGTCGGTGCCAAGGCTGAAGGTGGCCCGGCGCTGAAGAAGGGCACGGAGATCACCGACGACTACCTCGACGGTCTCGAGCGCGGCCAGTGGTTCAAGCTGCGCATGGCCGACGACGCCCTGAACGAACAGCTGGAGAAGGCACAGGCCTACATCAGCGATCGTCGCCAGCTCCTGGACGACAAGTTCGAGGACAAGAAGCGCAAGCTGCAGCAGGGCGACGACCTGGCTCCGGGC
>NZ_MVHG01000258.1 GCF_002086125.1 Mycobacterium arosiense ATCC BAA-1401 = DSM 45069 | reverse complement strand
CATCAGCATCAGCGGCAGGGTGCGGTCGTAGGCCGCCAGTGCGCGCAGCACGGCGGCGAGGATCGCCGGGTCGCGCATCATGTCCTGGTACAGCGCGCCATGCGGCTTGACGTAGCGTACCCGCGTGCCCTGGGCGCGGCAGAGTCCGTCGAGGGCGCCGATCTGGTAGAGCAGCAGGTCTTCCACTTCCTGCGCCGAGCAGGCCAGCGAGCGCCGGCCGAAGCCGACCAGGTCGGGGTAGCCGGGGTGCGCGCCGATGCGCACGCCATGCTCCACCGCCAGGGCCACGGTGCGGCGCATGGTGCCGGGATCGCCGGCGTGGAAGCCGCAGGCGATGTTGGCGCAATCGATCAGCGGCATCACCTCGGCGTCCAGGCCCATGCGCCAGGCACCGAAGC
>NZ_MVHG01000257.1 GCF_002086125.1 Mycobacterium arosiense ATCC BAA-1401 = DSM 45069 | reverse complement strand
AGTAGATGTCCCGCTGCGGCGCCAGGTAGCGCCGCAACCCCGCCGACCGGCGGCGCAGGGTACGCAACTGGTGCTGGTCGGGACTGGCGCGCTCGTCCGCCTCGACCAGCTCCTCGACAGCATCGAGCTGGTCGGCTATCCCGCTGATCAGCGTGTCGACGCGATCGGTCAGGTAGTGCGCGAGGTAGTACACGACCTCGGATGCTGTCTTCGGCCCTTTCCCCGCCTCCAGGTCCTCGAGCAGATCGGCCACCGCCTTCAGCGGCCGCAGGCGCAGCGAGATCACCAGGCGCGCGTCGGCGAATACCCGCAGCGAAACCATGTCTTCCGGCTCCGCGCCCGGATTCAGGTTCACTCCACGGAGGAACACCAGCAGGCTTTCGGCCCCGAGATCGAGCA
>NZ_MVHG01000256.1 GCF_002086125.1 Mycobacterium arosiense ATCC BAA-1401 = DSM 45069 | reverse complement strand
CCACTCTCCCGGAGCAATTACCGCTCGGCATGCCTGCGCGACCTGTTGTTAAACAACACTGGCCACGTTGTCAATCTTCACTGCATATCGACAACAAGAAAAGTGGGTGCTGCGAACCTGTTTCGACCACACCCCACCCCTGTGCCGGGTGGAGGCTGACACGGTCGACGCATAGTGGTGGCCGACCGTGTCACGGGCCGGCCACCACTATCCGACAGGGCGCTAGCTCTCCTCGACGTCCACTACGTCGTGCTCCTGGATCGCGTTTGCCAACAGCGGACCGCGCAGCTCCGCGATCGCTTGCTGCACCATCTGATCGGTCACCTCTCCCGCAGCCGCGTCGGCGCTGTGGGACGACACAGGGATGCGAAGCCGGATGGTTGCGTCCACCTCACACACCCA
>NZ_MVHG01000255.1 GCF_002086125.1 Mycobacterium arosiense ATCC BAA-1401 = DSM 45069 | reverse complement strand
ATCCTGGCCGGTATCTACGCCCAAGTCCTGGGGCTGTCCCGGGTCGGGGTCGACGACTCCTTCTTCGACCTAGGCGGGGATTCGCTGTCGGCGATGCGGGTGATCACCGCGATCAACACCAGCCTCGATACCCACCTTCCGGTGCGCAGGTTGTTTGATGCTCCCTCGATTGCCCAGTTGGCCGCGCATGTGGGTCGGGGTGGGGGCCGGGGTCGGCCTGAGCCGTTGGTGGCCGGGGAGCGCCCGGCGGTGGTTCCGTTGTCGTTTGCTCAGGCCCGGTTGTGGTTCATCGACCAGTTGCAGGGGCCCTCACCGGTTTACAACATCACGGCCGCGTTGCGGCTGCGCGGTCAACTCGATGCCGGTGCGCTGGGCGCGGCGTTGACCGATGTGGTGGGCCGCCACGAAAG
>NZ_MVHG01000254.1 GCF_002086125.1 Mycobacterium arosiense ATCC BAA-1401 = DSM 45069 | reverse complement strand
ACCATGCCGTACTCCAGTTGCTCGGCGACGCGGAACACGCGGGCCAGGTCGCGGGCGTAGAAGTAGTACGCCAGGCCGAACTCGGTGTCGTTGTACATGGCGATGACCTCGGCCTCGTCCTTGAAGCGGAACACCGGCGCCAGCGGGCCGAAGGTCTCGTCCTTGGACACCAGGGCGTTCTTCGGCACGTCGACCAGGATGGTCGGCTCGAAGAAGGTGCCGCCGAGGGCGTGCGGCTTGCCGCCGGAAACCACCTTGGCGCCCTTGGAGACCGCGTCGGCGATGTGTTCCTCGACCTTGGCCACGGCCTTGGCGTCGATCAGCGGACCGGTGGTCACGCCGGCTTCCAGGCCGTTGCCGATGTTCAGCTTGGCCACGGCGGCCTTCAGCTTGTCGACGAAGGCGTCGTAC
>NZ_MVHG01000253.1 GCF_002086125.1 Mycobacterium arosiense ATCC BAA-1401 = DSM 45069 | reverse complement strand
GGCAGGCTGTAGAACAGGCTCTGGCTGTCGGAATGGCGCCAGCGGTCGGTAACCGCGTCGCGGTTGGCGCGCAGGTTGAGCTGGTCGGCCAGGCCCAGCGGGCTGTCCCAGTCCAGGCCCAGGCCCATCTGCTGCTCGCCGGTGCTGACGTCGCCGTCGTTGTTGCGCGTGGCGGAGACCCGCCAGGGCTTGTCGCGCTCGCCCTTGAGACGCACCCGGCTGCCGCCGACCTCGCTGCCGGGCACCAGCTCCAGTTGCGCCTGGCGCGACGGCAGGCGGCTCAACTGGTCGACCAGTTGCTCCAGCTCGCGCAGGTCGAGCAACTCGCCGGTCCTGCCCGGAAAGCTCATCGTCAGTTCGCGCGGGCTGGCCAGCGCGGAGCTGTCCAGGCCCTCCAGGCGGCCTTCGACGAC
>NZ_MVHG01000252.1 GCF_002086125.1 Mycobacterium arosiense ATCC BAA-1401 = DSM 45069 | reverse complement strand
CCACACCCGTCGAACCGGTCGGCCAGCCCAGTGGTGGTGATCGCGGCGATCGGTGCGGCATCGGCAACCATGAACTCCATTCGCGCCGCCGGGTGCGCTGGATCGATCGCTAGATATGCCGCACCGGTTTTGAGCACCGCCAACATCGACACGATCGCCTCGGCGCAACGGGAAAACAGCAGTGCCACAGTCTGTCCGGGGCCAGCACCACGACCGGCCAGTAGATGCGCCAACCGGTTCGACGCCTCGTCGAGCTCGCGGTAGGTCATCGAGTGGCCGTCGAAGGTCACCGCCGGCGCCTCGGGTGCGCGCATGACCTGGGCGCCCAACAGGGCCGGAATCGCCGCCGGTGTGGGTGCGGGTCGGGTCAACACCGGCCGGTTGCCCCACCGATCCAGGCGGTCGCGCTCAGCGTC
>NZ_MVHG01000251.1 GCF_002086125.1 Mycobacterium arosiense ATCC BAA-1401 = DSM 45069 | reverse complement strand
CCACACCCGTCGAACCGGTCGGCCAGCCCAGTGGTGGTGATCGCGGCGATCGGTGCGGCATCGGCAACCATGAACTCGATCCGCGCCGCCGGGTGCGCTGGATCGATCGCTAGATATGCCGCACCGGTTTTGAGCACCGCCATTATCGCCACGACAGCGTCGGCCGACCGCGGCAACAGCACCGCCACACACTGTCCCGGGCCGGCGCCCAGGCCGGCCAGTAGATGCGCCAACCGGTTCGACGCCTCGTCGAGCTCGCGGTAGGTCATCGAGCGCCCGTCGCAGGTCACCGCCGGCGCGTCAGCGGCTCGGGCGACTTCGGCGGCAAATATTGAGGGGATCGCCGCCGGTGTGGGTGCGGGTCGGGTCAACACCGGCCGGTTGCCCCACCGATCCAGGCGGTCGCGCTCAGCGTC
>NZ_MVHG01000250.1 GCF_002086125.1 Mycobacterium arosiense ATCC BAA-1401 = DSM 45069 | reverse complement strand
CTGCTCGCCGAGGTGCCCACCGCCTTCCACGCCGGCATCCAAGACATCCTGCTCATCGGGTTCGCCCTCGCGCTCGCGGAATTCCTGGACACCACCCAGGTCGGCATCGACGTCGAAGGCCACGGCCGCCACGAGGACCTGGCCGCCGAAGTCGACCTATCCCGCACCGTGGGATGGTTCACCACCAAATACCCGGTGGCGTTGACCGGGGCCGGGCTGCCCTGGACCCACGTGCGCACCGGCGCAGAAGCTTTGGGCGCGGTGATCAAAGCCGCCAAAGAACAACTGCGCGCCCTGCCCGACCCGCTGACCTACGGCCTGCTGCGCTACCTGAACCGCGAGATCGAGCTGCCCCACACCGACCCGGTGATCGGCTTCAACTACCTCGGCCGACTCGGAGCCGCAGCCGGCGAGGCATCCGAAA
>NZ_MVHG01000025.1 GCF_002086125.1 Mycobacterium arosiense ATCC BAA-1401 = DSM 45069 | reverse complement strand
ATCCGCCAACGACAAATCAGCCACCTTGAAATCGATGCCATTTCGAACGTCAGGAGTCAGTGCGTTTTCGGTCGTCGTCATAGCGTGTTCTTCCTTCTTCGGCTCGCTCGCCTGTGGCTCGCTCGGATGAAAGCGGTAATTAGCTTAGGTATGTTCTTGCGCCACTGTAGTCGCGGGTCGGCGCGGACCTCGGTTCAGGGAAGGGCTCAAGGGACGTTGATGACGCCGTGACGCTCGGCGAACGGCGTCATCAACCGGGCCAGATCGGCCGCCACGTCGTGGTCCGCCTCGGGCGGCATCGACACGTAGCTCAGCGCCAGCCGCACGATGGCCCGCGCCAGCACGCCGGCGTCCTCGTCGCTGGTGGCCACCCAGCTGTGGGTCAGTGCCCCGGTCAGCCGCTCGGAGGCGCGGTTGATGATGGGGGCGCTGTCGGTGGTGATGAGCTGCAGCAGGTCGGGCTTGGCGACGCCGGTGAGCAACGAGATCACCAGCGGGTCGGCCGACAGCTCGGTGAACAGGTCGCGAAACCCCTGCAGAAACGCCTCATAGATGTGGCCGACGTTGGCTGCCAGCGCGGCGTTGACGGCGTCGACCAGCCGGTCGGCCAGGCGCAGGCCGTACCCCTGCGCCAGGCCTTGGCGCGAACCGAACTCGTTGTAGATCGTCTGCCGGCTGATGCCCGCGGCGCGGGCCACGTCGGACAGGGTGATGGCCGACCAGTCGCGGGTCAGCAACAGATCCCGCATCGCGTCCAATACCGAGTCGCGCAACAGGGCGCGCGAGGCCTCGGCGTACGGCATCCGCTTCACAGCCGCGACACTAGTGGTTTCCGGCTGAGTGCGGGCCGCAGCACGCGGGTCACGAGCGGGCGATCTCCACCATCTCGAAGTCGGCCTTCGCCGCGCCGCAATCCGGGCAGCTCCAGTCCTCGGGAATGTCGTCCCAGCGGGTCCCGGGGGCGATGCCGTCCTCCGGCCAGCCCTTGGCCTCGTCGTATTCGAATCCGCACTGCACGCAGATGAAAAGCTTGTAGTCCTCGTTCATCGGCTCACTCCTATCGTTTCAGTGGTTCGAAATCGACCTTCTCGCGCACCGCGCAATCGGGGCAGCACCAGTCCTCGGGGATGTCGGCGAAGGGCGTGCCCGGCCGAAAGCCTTCCCGCGGTTCGCCTTTCGCTTCGTCATAGACGTAGTCGCAACCCGGGCAGCGAAAGGTGGTCATGCCCGACCCGCCTGCGCGGCGCCGTAGCGGGCCAGCACCTTCTCGCGCAGCCGCGGTTGAATATTGACCCGGGTGATGTCGCCGCCGTAGTGGGCCAGCACCCGGTGATCCATCACCTTGCGCCACAGCGGCGGGAAGTAGGTGAGCGAGATCATCGACGCGTAGCCGCTGGGCAGGTTGGGCGCGCCCGTCATGCTGCGCAACGTCTGGTAGCGCCGGGTCGGGTTGGCGTGGTGGTCGCTGTGCCGCTGCAGGTGGTACAGGAACAGGTTGGTCACCACGTGGTCGGAGTTCCAGCTGTGCACCGGCGCGCACCGCTCGTAGCGGCCGCTCGAATTCTTCTGCCGCAGTAGGCCGTAGTGCTCCAGATAGTTGACCGACTCGAGCAGGCTGAAGCCGAAGACCGCCTGGATGATCACGAATCCGATCAGCGCCGGGCCGAAGATCGCGATGAGCGCGCCCCACAGCACCACCGACATCAGCCAGGCGTTGAGGACGTCGTTGGACAGATACGTCTTGGGGTGCCAGGGGCTGGCGCCCTGCCGGCGAATCCGTTGCGCCTCCAACTTCAGCGACGAGCGCAGGCTACCGAATACGCTGCGCGGCAAGAACTCCCAGAAGGTCTCGCCGAAGCGGGCCGACGCGGGGTCCTCCGGGGTGGCGACGCGCACGTGGTGGCCGCGGTTGTGCTCGATGTAGAAGTGCCCATAGCAGGTCTGCGCCAGGGTGATCTTGGACAGCCAGCGCTCCAGCGAGTCCTTTTTGTGACCCATCTCGTGCGCGGTGTTGATGCCGACACCGCCGAGCACGCCGACGGACAGGGCCAGGCCCAGCTTGCCCGCCCAGCCCAGACCGCCCTGGGAATCCGGGAAACCGAGCCAGCTCAGGTCCGACGCGGTGAACAGGTAGGCGCCCATCACCACGCTGAGGTACTGGAACGGGATGTAGGCGTAGGTGCAGTAGCGGTAGTACTTGTCGTTCTCCAGCCGCTCCATGACCTCGTCGGGCGGGTTCTGCCCGTCCGGACCGAAACGCAGGTCGAGAATCGGCAACACGATCCAGAGCAGGATCGGCCCGATCCACAGCGGCACCTGCGCGGCGGCGTGCCAGCCGAACCGGTTGAGGCCCCAGACGAGCGGCAACATCACGAACAGCGCCGTCGGCGCGATCAGCCCCATCAGCCACAGGCGACGCTTCCTGTCCCGCCAGACGAGCGGGTCGGATTGCTGTCCCGGCTGCGCGTCGAATGTGGTCATCTGCCAACCCTCCCTGTGAGTCACACCACGTCGAGGTTGGACAATACCGCCGTCTACGTCTTCTGTCTAGACAAAATATGTAGCTTTGTAAAGCACGGGGTGGCTAGGGCACCGGGCTGCTCGGATCGGCCTCGAGGGCGTCGCTGGGTTCGGCCTCCCCTTCCTCCCGACGGCCCTGCACCGAGTGCCAGTAGCCGTAGCCGGCGTAGATCGCCGTGCCCACCACCAGCCACACGGCGAATCGGACCCAGGTGAGCGCGGTGAGGTTGAGCATCAGCCACAGGCAGGCGCCGATCGACGCGATCGGGAGCAACGGCACCCAGGGCGCCTTGAAACCACGTTCCAGGTCCGGCCGGGTGCGGCGCAGGACGATCACGCCGGCCGAGACCAAGACGAAGGCGAACAGGGTCCCGACGTTCACCATCTCCTCGAGCTTGGTGATGGGGAAGACCGATGCGGTCACGGCCACCACCAGCGCGACCAGCACGGTGATCCGCACCGGGGTGCCATGCGAACCCGTCTTGGCCAGTGACCGCGGCAACAGCCCGTCGCGCGCCATCGCGAACAGGACCCGGCACTGGCCGAGCATCAGCACCATCACCACGGTGGTCAGGCCCGCCAGCGCGCCGATGGAGATGATCTTGCTCGCCCAGTGGATGCCGTTCGCGGTGAAGGCGGTGGCCAGGTTCGCCTGCCCGCCGCCCGGAACCGTCTTGAGTTGGGTGTAGGACACCATGCCGGACAGCACGACGGCAACCGCGACGTAGAGCAAGGTCACGATGCCCAGCGACGCCAGGATTCCCCGCGGCACGTCGCGCTGCGGATTCTTGGTCTCCTCGGCCATGGTGGCGACGATGTCGAACCCGATGAACGCGAAGAACACGATGGACGCCCCGGCCAGCACGCCGTACCAGCCGTAGTGGCTGCTGTGCGCGCCGGTCAGCAGCGACAGGACGGACTGGTCGATGCCCTTGGCCTCCCGACCGGCCTCCGCCTTGGGGATGAACGGCGAATAGTTGGCGCGCTTGATGTAGAAGACGCCGACCACCACGACGAAGATCACCACCGACACCTTGATCGCGGTGACCACCGCCGAGAACCTCGACGACAGTTTGGTGCCCAACGCGATCAAAGTCGCCACGCCGCCGACGATCACCAGCGCCCCCCAGTCGACCTGTGCCCCGCCGAATCTGGCCGTGCCACCGGCGAATCCGAAGACCGTGCCCAGATAGCTCGACCAGCCTTTGGCCACCACGGCGGCGCCGATCGCCAATTCCAGCAGCAGGTTCCAGCCGATGATCCAGGCCAGGAACTCCCCGAAGGTGGCGTAGGAGAAGGTGTAGGCGCTACCGGCCACCGGCAACATCGAGGCGAACTCGGCGTAGCACAGCGCGGCCAGCGCACAGGTGCCCGCCGCGATCACGAACGACACCCAGATGGCGGGGCCGGTGATGTCGCCGGTGGTGGACGCGGTGACCGTGAAGATGCCCGCGCCGATCACCACCGCGACGCCGAACACGACCAGGTCCTTCCAGGTCAGGTCCTTGCGCAGCTTGGTGTCCGGCTCGTCGGTATCGGCGATTGATTGCTCGATCGACTTGGTCCGCCATCGATTGACCATGCATTCGCCCTTTCCCAACGCTGGGAGCCATTGGTCCGTCACAGTACTGGGTACTCTCCGCCAATGCCGGATAGCGCAGCAACGGCCAGGGATCACGCCGTCGTCATCGGGGGCAGCATCGCGGGCCTTTGCGCGGCGCGGGTGCTCGCCGAGGCGTATTCGCGGGTGACCGTGTACGAGCGCGACGAATTGCCGGCCGAACCGGCGAACCGGGCGACCGTGCCCCAGGACCGACACCTGCACATGTTGATGGCGCGCGGGGCGATGGAATTCGAGGACCTGTTCCCCGGGCTGTTGGACGACATGGTGGCCGCCGGCGTGCCCAAACTGCAGAACCGGCCCGACTGCATCCACCTGGGCGCCGCCGGCCACGTGCTGGGCACCGGCCACACGTTGCGCGACGAGTTCACCGCCTACGTGCCCAGCCGCCCGCACCTCGAGTGGCAGTTGCGCACGCGGGTCCGCGGCATCGACAACGTCACCGTGGCGCGGCGCTCCGTGGCCGAACCGCGCTTCGACCCGGCGCGACAGCGCGTGACCGGCGTGCTGCTGGACCCGGCCGACCCGGACGGCAACGACCGGGAGTTCGTGGCGGCGGACCTGGTCGTCGACGCGGCGGGCCGGGGCACCCGGCTGCCGGTGTGGTTGACGCAGTGGGGGTTTGCGCGTCCGGTCGAACACGAAATGGACATCGGCATCCATTACGCCACCCAGCAGTTTTGCATCCCCGACGGGCTGATCGCGGAGAAGGTGGTGGTCGCCGGCGCTTCCCATGACGAGTCCCTGGGGATGGGCATGCTGTGCTACGAGGACGGCACCTGGGTGCTGACCACGTTCGGCGTGGCAAACGCCAAGCCGCCGAAGACCTTTCCCGAGATGTTGGAACTGGCGCGGCGGCTGCTTCCGGACCACCTCAACGCCGCGCTGACGCGCGCCGAACCGCTGGGCGATCCGGCGTTTCACGCCTTCCCGGCCAGCCGGTGGCGCCGCTACGACAAGCTGGAGCGCCTCCCGGCCGGCATCCTCCCCTTCGGCGATGCGGTGGCCAGCTTCAATCCCACCTTCGGGCAGGGCATGACGATGACATCGCTGCAGGCCGGTCATCTGCGCCGCGCGCTGCGACTGCCCGACGATCAGGTGGCCGCGGCGCTGAACCGGGCCACCGCAAAGAGCACCTTCCCGGTGTGGACGATGAACGCGATCGGCGACGTCACGTTCCACCACGCCGGCACGAAGGGAACCATCCCCTGGTGGTGGCGGCCCTCAGGGGCGCTGTTCGATCAATTCCTCGGCGCCGCCGAGACCGATCCCGTTCTGGCGGAATGGTTCCTGCGGCGCTTCTCCCTGCTGGACAGCCTCTATATGGTCCCGCCGCCGCGGATCATCGGCCGCGCCATGGCGCACAATTTGCGGCTGTGGCTGCGCGAGCGGCGCGAAGCCGTCAGACGGCGGCCCGCCCTCACAGCCCCACCGTCGCCCTGAACAACTTGGTGGGTTCGTGCGCGACCAACCGGATGGGGGCGTCGTCGGCCGCGACCCAGGCGGCCATCCCCCGTTTCAGCGTCAGCGAACCGGATTTGCCGTGCACCGTGGTGCAGCCCTGGCTGCACAACAGGATCTGCGGGCCGTCGTAGTGGCACGTCGCATCCACCTCGTGGCCGACGTACTCATCGTCGAGCTGCAGCAGCGCGACGGCGAACTCGTCGGTCGGCGTCTCATAGATCAGGCCGAAGCCCTCGCGGCGGATGGGCGGTCGCAGCTGCTCCTCGGTGGTGGGCGCGAAGTCCAGCACGCGCAGCAGCTCGGGCACGTCGACGTGCTTGGGGGTCAGCCCGCCCCGTAACACGTTGTCGGAATTGGCCATCACCTCCACCGCGAAACCGCGCAGGTAGGTGTGCAGGTTGCCGGCGGAGACGAAAATCGCCTCGCCCGGGGCCAGGGTGATGCGGTTCAGCAACAGCGCCGCCAGCACCCCGGCGTCGCCGGGATAGCGCTCGCCGAGCTCGAGCACGGTCTTGGCCTCGGCCGCGAATTCGGTTGCCCCCGAGCTGAGGTACGCGATCGCGCCGTCCAGCACGGCGGTCACCAGGACGTCGACGTCGGGCTGCGGCGCGGTGATCCACGTGGTGAACAGTGCGCGCAGGCCGTCGGCGTCGGACTGGTCGTTGAGCAGGTGGATGTAGGGGTCCAGGTCGGAGACGGCCAACGCCCGCAACAGGTCGACGGTGCGCGAAGCCTGCCGGAAGCCGGCCAGCGCCTCGAACGGGTGCAGCGCCACCAGCAACTCGGGCTTGTGCGACGTGTCGCGGTAGTTGCGCACCGGCGAGGTCAGCGGAATGCCGACCCGCTCCTCGCGCATGTAGCCCTCGGCCGCCTGCGCCGCACTGGGGTGCGCCTGCAGGGACAGCGGCTCGTCGGCGGCCAGCACCTTGACCAGGAACGGCAGCGCGTCGCCGAAGCGGGCCCGGGACGCCGGCCCGAGCTGTCCTTCCGGGTCGTCGACCAGCGCCTCGAGCAACGTGATTTCGCCGTTGTCCTTCTCCAGCCAGGCCGGGTCGCCCGGGTGGGCCCCAAACCAGAGTTCGGCCTCGGGGTGTGCCGCCGGCACCGGACGATCGGTGAACTCGGCGATGGCGGTACGCGAACCCCAGGCGTACGTTCTCAAGGCCCCGCGAAGCAGTTCCACTGTCGTATCTATCCCCGCACCAGTCGCATGTAAACCGCGGCCATTTCCAGCCGGACGGCCAATACTGCCAGTTGCTGCTCGGGGCTACCGGGCCCCCCCAGCGCCGGCGAAACGCCGTAACCGGCCGAGCCGCCGGGCCCGTCGGGCACGTCCTCGGCGGCGAGCAGGTAGACGTTGTCGAGCCCGGCGGTCCGCGCGGTCACGCCCGGCTGCTCGGCCGCCAGGACGACGGCAAGCACCCGCAACCGCGGCGGCAGCGGCCCGTCGATCTGTTCGTCGTGGAACAGGGCGGCGTCGGGATCCTCGAAGCCGTCCGATGCCGCGGCGCGCAGGGCGACCAGCGCGTCCGGCAGGCCGGTGGCCGGGGTCACCTGGTTCGCGACCCGCAACAGCACCGAGCTGCCGTGCCGGGCCAGCGCCAACGTCGCGGCGCCGTCGCCGGCCAGCGCGACCTGACGCTCGGCGATCCGCGCGGCCAGCAGTTTGGCCGGATTGGTGAACAGCTCGCGGGCGGCGCTGTTGCGCAGCGCCTCGGCGTCCAGTTCGTCGGCCAGCAAGCCCAGGTCGACCTCGGGCCGCGGGTCCAGGGCGTGCACCACCGCCAGGCCGGCGGCCAGATACCGGCACAGCCCGAATTCGTCGGGGACCCAGAGCCGGGGCGCCAGCACCGCCGCGCGCCCTGCGGTGGCGTCGCGCAGCGGGCCCTCGTACGGCGCCGCCACCACCACCCGGGCGCCACGGCGCAGCCCGGTCGCGGCCGCGCCGGCCAGCGCGGGATCGCCGGCATCGCCGCCCGCGACGATCAGCACGTCGAGCGGACCCACCCAGGGCGGTGCCTGGCCGGCGAGGACGAACGGTTGCGACGCCGCTCCGCCCAGCGTCGCGGCCAGCATCGTCCCGGCGGTCTCGGCGGTACCGCGGCCGGCCACCCAGATGACGCTGCGCGGACGGTCGTCCGCGCGCAGCGGGTCCAGCGCGTCCTCGTCGACCGCGGTTGCGATCGCGCGCGCCTGCGCACCGGCCGACGACGCCGCCCGCAGCAGGCCGCCACGGTCGGCCGCCAGCAGACCCTCGGTGTCCTCGAGATCCACCGCCCGGGTGGCGTTCACGGCGCGGCCTTCGCGCCCGCCGCGTTGGCCGCGCTGATCTCGGCGCTGATCTGGGCGACCACCGCGGCCACGTCCTCGGCCGTGCGCGCCTCCACGTTGAGCCGCAGCAACGGCTCGGTGTTGGAGCTGCGCAGGTTGAACCAGCGGCCGTCGCCCAGGTCGGCCGTCACCCCGTCCACGTGATCGAGGGAGTGGATCAGGGTGCCGAACGACTTGAGCACCGCTTCGGTGCATCTCGCGGCGTCGGCCACCGTGAAGTTGATCTCGCCGGACGATTCGTAGCGCTGGTAGTCCGCGGTCAACTCCGACAGCGGGCGGTCCTGCTCGCCGAGGGCGGCCAGCACATGCAGCGCCGCCAGCATCCCGGAGTCGGCGCCCCAGAAGTCGCGGAAGTAATAGTGCGCCGAATGTTCACCGCCGAAGATCGCGCCGGTCTCGACCATCAGCGCCTTGATGTAGGAGTGCCCCACCCGGGACCGCAGCGGCGTGCCGCCGCGCTCGGCGACCAGTTCGGGCACCGCGCGCGAGGTGATCACGTTGTGGATGATGGTCGCGCCGATCTCGCGGCCCAGCTCGCGCGCGGCCACCAGGCTGGTCACCGTCGACGGCGACACGGGGTTGCCGCGTTCGTCGACCACGAAGCAGCGATCGGCGTCCCCGTCGAAGGCCAGGCCGATGTCGGCGCCGGTCTCGCGCACGAAGGCCTGCAGGTCCACCAGGTTGGCCGGGTCGAGCGGGTTGGCCTCGTGATTGGGGAACGAGCCGTCCAGCTCGAAGTACAACGGCTGCAACGTGATCGAGCCGATCGGGCCGAGGACGGCGGGCGTGGTCAGACCGGCCATGCCGTTGCCCGCGTCCACGGCCACCCGCAGCGGGCGCAGCCCGGCGGTGTCCACCAGCGACCGCAAAAACCGCCCGTAGTCGGCCAGCACGTCGCGATCGCTGACGGTGCCGGGGTCGCCGTCGTAGCCGTCGACGCCGGCGATCACGTCGTCGGCGACTTGCCGCAGGCCGGTGTCGGCGCCGACCGGTTTGGCGCCCGCACGGCATAGCTTGATGCCGTTGTAGGCCGCCGGGTTGTGGCTCGCGGTGAACATGGCGCCGGGGCAGTCCAGCAGCCCGGAGGCGAAGTAGAGCTGATCGGTGGATGCCAGGCCGATGCGCACGACGTCCAGCCCCTGGCTTGTCACGCCCGCGGCGAACGCCGCGGCCAGCGTGGGCGAGCTGTCCCGCATGTCGTGGCCGATCACGACCTGGCCGGCGCCCTCGCCGCGCATCAGTTTGGCGAAGGCTGCGCCGAGATCGGTGACCAGCGGCTGGTCGAGCTCTTCGCCGACCAGCCCACGAACGTCGTACGCCTTGACGACACGGTGGACTGTCGCGGCGGGCCGAGACATGCGGGACTCCTGACGACGTGAACTCTTGGCCGTCAGCCTATCGGGCCACGAACCAGAGGCTAGCTAGTCGCTGGGATCGGGCAACACCCGCAGATGCCCGCGGCGTCGTCCGGACCGATGCTCGGGCGGTGCGAGCACGCTGCTGCTGGGCGCGGTGGCCTGGGCGCCACCAGGATGGCAGTGCGCATCGGCGAAGCCGTTCACTGCGGGGGGCGGCGCGCCGCGACGGCCTCCCTCGCGCACCGCGTCGGCGAGGGCGACAAGGTCGTCCTCGTCGGGGTGGGCGGGCTCGGAGAGCAGGGGTCCGGCGTGGCGCACCAGCTCCCACCCGCGTGGGGCGGTGATCCGGCCGGCATGGCTGACGCACAGGTCCCAGGAATGCGGTTCCCGCGCGGTCGCCAGCGGACCGACGACTGCCGTCGAGTCCGAATAGACGAACGTCAGGGTCGCCACGGCGTAGTGCGGGCACCCGGGCCGGCAACAGCGACGGGGAACGTTCACGAGCGAAAGGCTATCGTGCGCAAACGCCGCCGAAGCGCCGGACACGCGCAACCGGCCGGCCCTCGATGTGCAACCGTTACCATCGGCTCGATGAGTGAATCCCGCGGCGATTCGCGCAGCTCCCCCCGAAGAGATCGGTTTTACGACGGACCGGCTCCGCGCCGAGCCGCTACCCATCGACTCTTCCGCCGCGGGCGCGATATGCGCGGCCCGCTGTTGCCCCCGACCGTGCCGGGCTGGCGTAGCCGCGCCGAGCGGTTCGACATGGCGGTGCTGGAGGCCTACGAACCCATCGAGCGGAGCTGGGCCGACCGGCTGGGCGAACTGGACGTGGCGGTCGACGAGATTCCGCGCATCTCGGCCAAGGACCCCGACAGCGTGCAGTGGCCGCCCGAGGTGATCGCCGACGGGCCGATCCCGCTGGCGCGTTTGATCCCGGCCGGCGTCGACATCCGCGGCAACTCCACGCGGGCGCGAATCGTGTTGTTCCGCAAGCCGATTGAACGACGGGCGAAGGACACCGTCGAGCTCGGCGACCTGCTGCACGAAATCCTGGTGGCCCAGGTCGCCATCTATCTCGACGTTGAGCCGTCGGTCATCGATCCGACGATCGACGACGAATAACCGCCCCGGCGTCGGGCGTCGCAACGCTGCGCGCGCGTTGCGATCAGCGTGCGTCAGATGATGCCGCGCTTGAGGCGGCGGCGCTCACGTTCGGACAAACCGCCCCAGATGCCGAACCGCTCGTCGTGCTCGAGGGCGTACTCGAGGCACTCATGGCGCACCTCGCACCCCAGGCAGATCTTCTTGGCCTCGCGGGTGGAGCCACCCTTTTCGGGGAAGAAGGCCTCGGGGTCGGTCTGGGCGCACAGCGCCCGGTCCTGCCACTGATCGGCGGCCGGCTCGGGCTCGAAAGCGATTGGGGCATCAGGGACCACGGTCAAATGCGGCCGAGCGGGGCGGTCCAGTGCCGGGTCGATGTCAGTGTGCGGCGTGTTCGCCATGGCGCCTCGAAATGATTCGTAAGACATACGGTCGTCCGCCTCCTCAGCTTGATTGGAGAGAGAGTGATTGGTTTCCCACTGTTCTGATGTACAGACAATTCGAACAAGTGATCGAATCTCGGTCTGCGACACCGGAGTCGGCCGGCCAACCGGGAAATGACACTGTTGTGATTAGACACGGGTTGACCTGCCGGGTCAAGCACTTCGGCGCATTTCCATACCATCTCGTGATCGAATTTCGGCGTTTCTGTTGTTTTGGGCCTTCGGCGTGTCGATCACACAACCCTCAACTTTCCCACGAGTTGCCCACAACCGCTGGGCAACCGCAACTTTGAGGCACCCCCGACGGGCCCGCCACGGCGGGCTCGCCGGGCAGTACTGTCGTGCTTTGTGAGGCTTAAGTGAAGGTCACCGTTCTGGTTGGTGGGGTTGGCGGCGCCCGCTTCCTGCTGGGGGTTCAACAGCTGTTCGGGCTCGGTCGATTTCAAACGCAACGGCATCCGGACATCGAACCCAGCAGCCACGAGCTGACGGCGATCGTCAACATTGGCGATGACGCCTGGATCCACGGACTGCGAGTCTGCCCCGATTTGGACACCTGCATGTACACCTTAGGTGGAGGTGTAGATCCGGAGCGAGGGTGGGGGCACCGCAACGAAACCTGGCACGCCAAAGAGGAATTGGCGCGCTACGGGGTGCAGCCGGACTGGTTCGGGCTCGGCGACCGGGACCTGGGCACCCACCTGGTGCGCACCCAGATGCTCAATGCCGGCTATCCCCTGTCGCAGATCACCACCGCGCTGTGCGACCGCTGGCAGCCCGGCGCGCGGCTGCTGCCCGCCAGTGACGACCGCTGCGAGACCCACGTGGTGATAACCGATCCCGACGACGGCGGCCGGCGAGCCATCCACTTCCAGGAGTGGTGGGTGCGCCACCGGGCCCAGGTGCCCACCCATAGCTTCGCGTTCGTCGGCGCCGAAAAGGCGACCGCCACAACCGATGCCACGGCGGCCATCGCGGACGCCGACGTGATCCTGCTGGCGCCGTCGAATCCGGTGGTGAGCGTCGGCGCGATCCTGGCCGTCCCCGGCATTCGCGGCGCGTTGCGCGGGGCGCGCGCCCCGATCGTCGGCTACTCGCCGATCATCGGTGGAAAGCCTCTGCGCGGCATGGCCGATGCGTGCCTGTCGGTGATCGGGGTCGAGTCCACCGCCGAGGCGGTCGGACGCCACTACGGCGCGCGCCGCGACACCGGCATCCTGGACGGCTGGCTGGTGAGCGAGGACGACCACGCCGACATCGCCGGCGTGGCGGTGCGCTCGGTGCCGCTGGTGATGAGCGACCCGAAGGCGACGGCCGAGATGGTGCGCGCCGGTCTGGAGCTGGCGGGGGTGAGCCCGTGACGCGCGCCGGCGAGCACGGCGCCGCCGCCGCGATCGAAATCCTGCCCGTGGCCGGGCTGCCCGAATTCCGGCCCGGCGACGATCTGGGCGCGGCCCTCGCCGCGGCCGCGCCGTGGCTGCGCGACGGCGACGTCGTGGTGGTCACCAGCAAGGCGGTGTCCAAATGCGAGGGCCGGCTGGTGCCGGCGCCGCGCGATCCCGAGGAGCGCGACCGACTGCGGCGCAAGCTGGTCGACGACGAAGCCGTCCGGGTGCTGGCCCGCAAGGGCCGAACCCTGATCACCGAGAACCGGATCGGCCTGGTGCAGGCCGCCGCGGGCGTGGACGGATCCAACGTGGGGCGCGACGAACTGGCGCTGCTGCCCGTCGACCCCGACGGCAGCGCGGCCGCGCTGCGGGCCGCACTGCGCGAGCGGCTCGGGGTCGATGTCGCCGTCGTCATCACCGACACGATGGGGCGCGCCTGGCGCAAGGGTCAGACCGACGCGGCCGTGGGCTCGGCGGGTCTGGCTGTGCTGCACGGTTATTCGGGGGCCGTCGACCAGCACGGCAACGAGCTGTTGGTCACCGAGGTGGCGATCGCCGACGAGATCGCGGCGGCCGCCGATCTGGTCAAGGGCAAACTGACCGCGATGCCGGTGGCGGTGGTGCGCGGCCTGTCCGTGACCGACGACGGCTCGACGGCGCGGCAATTGTTGCGGCCGGGCACCGAGGACCTGTTCTGGCTCGGCACCGCCGAGGCCCTCGAGGCGGGCCGGCGCGAGGCGCAGCTGCTGCGCCGCTCGGTGCGGCGGTTCAGCGCCGAGCCGGTGCCGGCGGAGCTGCTGGAGGCCGCCGTCGCCGAGGCGCTCACCGCGCCGGCGCCCCACCACACCCGCCCCGTGCGGTTCGTCTGGCTGCGGACCCCGGCCACCCGGACCCGGCTGCTGGACCGCATGAAGGACAAGTGGCGCGCCGACCTCGCCGGTGACGGCCGGCCCGCCGATGCGATCGATCGCCGGGTGGCGCGCGGCCGGATCCTCTACGACGCGCCCGAAGTCGTCATCCCGTTCCTGGTGCCCGACGGCGCCCACTCCTATCCCGACGCCGGGCGCACCGACGCCGAGCACACCATGTTCACCGTGGCGGTCGGCGCGGCGGTGCAGGCCCTGCTGGTCGCGCTGGCGGTGCGCGGGGTAGGCAGCTGCTGGATCGGCTCGACGATCTTCGCCGCCGACCTGGTGCGCGCCGAGCTCGGGCTGCCCGCCGACTGGGAGCCGCTGGGCGCCATCGCCATCGGCTATGCCGCCGAACCGGCCGGGCAGCGCGATCCGGCGGACGCCGATGATCTGCTGATCCGCAAGTGATACTGAGCCCATGACGTTCGCGGGCAAGGCGGCGGCCACGGCCGACAAGCTCCGCGGCGGCTACTACACCCCGGCCCCGGTGGCCCGCTTCCTGGCCGGCTGGGTCCGCGGGGCCGGGCCCAGGATCGTCGAACCCTCCTGCGGCGACGGCGCCATCCTGCGCGAGCTGGCCGGCCTGAGCGGCCGGGTCCGCGGCGTCGAGCTGATCGCGAGCGAGGCGGCCAAATCGCGCCGGTTCGCGCCCGTCGACAACGCGAGCCTGTTCGGCTGGCTGGCCACCGCCGAGCGCGGCGGCTGGGACGGCGTCGCCGGCAATCCGCCCTACATCCGATTCGGCAACTGGCCCGCGCCGCAGCGTGATCCGGCGCTGGAGATGATGCGGCGCGAGGGCCTGCGCCCCACCCGGCTGACCAACGCCTGGGTTCCGTTCGTGGTGGCGAGCACCGTGCTGGTCCGCGACGGCGGACGGGTGGGATTGGTGCTGCCGGCCGAGCTGCTCCAGGTCACCTACGCCGCACAGTTGCGCGAGTTTTTGCTGAGCCGATTCCGCGAGATCACCCTGCTGACCTTCGAGCGCCTGGTCTTCGACGGCATCCTGCAGGAGGTCGTGCTGTTCTGCGGTGTGGCGGGCAGCGGTCCCGCCCGCATCCGCACCGTGCACCTGCCAGACGTCGACGCGCTGGCGCGGGCGGACCTGAACGGCGAATTTGCACCCGCGCTGCTGCACGAAAACGAGAAGTGGACCAAGTACTTCTTGGACCCCGGCGCCATCGGGCTGTTGCGCGCGCTGAAGGGTTCCGGCACCCTGCCGAGGCTCGGCGCGGTCGCCGAGGTGGACGTCGGCATCGTGACCGGGCGCAACGCCTTCTTCACGTTCACCGACGCCCGCGCCGGGGAGCTGGGGTTGCGGCCGCACTGCGTCCCCCTCGTCTCGCGCAGCGCCCAGCTGTCCGGGCTGATCTACGACACCGATTGCCGGACAAGCGATGTCGCCGCCGGGTACCGCAGCTGGCTGCTCAACGCGCCGCGCGAGCCGGCCGACGCCGCGCTGAGCGCCCACATCCGCGCCGGCGAGGCCGCCGGGGTGCACCGCGGCTACAAGTGCTCGATCCGCAAGCCGTGGTGGCGCACACCGTCGCTGTGGCGGCCCGACCTGTTCCTGCTGCGCCAGGTCCACAAGGCGCCGCGGCTGACCGTCAACGCCGCCGCGGCCACCAGCACCGACACCGTGCACCGGGTGCGCGTGACCGCCGATGTCGACCCGGCCGCGCTGGCCGCGGTGTTCCACAACAGCGTGACGTTCGCCTTCGCCGAGATCCTCGGCCGCAGCTATGGCGGGGGCGTCTTGGAACTGGAGCCCCGCGAGGCCGAGCAGCTGCCCGTTCCCCCGGCGGCGCTCGCCGATGCCGGGCTCGCCGGCGACGTGGACCTGTTGCTGAAGGCCAACGAGATCGACAAGGCGCTCGACATCGTCGATCGGCACGTGCTGATCGACGGCCTGGGACTGCCGGGCGAGGTGGTGGCCGACTGCCGCGCGGCGTGGGCGTCGTTGCGGGATCGGCGCAACCGGCGGGGGTCGCGATGAGCGTTCGCGAGTCGGCGGTCGCGATGCTGTCCGGCTGGGAACCCCCCGACGCGGCCCAGGATTCGCTGCGGGACGCCGTGCTGGCCTTCGTACAAGCCCGCAGCGATGCCTGCAATCGCGAGTGCGTGCCCGGCCACCTCACCGCCTCGGCGCTGGTGCTCGACCACTCCGGCGACCGGGTGCTGCTGACCCTGCATCGCCGCCTGGGCCGGTGGGTGCAGCTGGGCGGTCACTGCGACGACGACGACGCCGACATCGTCGCCGCGGCGCTGCGCGAGGCCACCGAGGAGTCCGGGATCGACGGGCTGCGCATGCCGCCCCGGCTGGCCGCGGTGCACGTGCATCCGGTGGTCTGCTCGCTGGGCGTGCCGACCCGCCATCTGGATCTGCAATTCGTCGCCCACGCGCCCGCCGGGGCGCGGATCGCGATCAGCGACGAGTCCGACGACCTGCGGTGGTGGCCCGTCGACGCCCTGCCGGACGGAACGGATCACGCGCTGGCCTATCTGGTCGCCCAGGCCATGCGAGCGCGATAGCTCACCGAGATCGACGCCAGCGCGGGAAAGTTCGAGTAGATCGCGCGCTAACGTCGATCTGGGCGATAGCCGCGGCGCATGAGTGCCCGGCGCGTACGTTCGACGATCTCTTCGGGTCGATGTTCGGCGACGACGCGGATCACGATCCAGCCCATGTCGGTCAGTCTCGCCAATCGATTGATGTCCTTGACGAATTGCTTTCGATCGGTGCGATGTTGGTCGCCGTCGTACTCGACCGCGACCATGAACTCCTCCCAGCCCATATCGAGCAAACTCAGTGTCCGCCAGCCGTCGTTCACCGGAATCTGGGTCGCCGGCTTCGGGAAGCCGGCTTCGATGAGAAGCAACCGTAGCCAGCTTTCCTTCGGCGAAGCCGCGCCCCCGTCCACCAGCGGCAACACCTCGCGTAGCCGACGCAGGCCACGAGCGCCGCGGTGGCGCTTAGCGAGTACGGCAACGTCTTCGAAAGAGAACGGCGCGGCATGCATCAGCGCGTCGAGACGGGCCAGGGCGAGACCGCACGGTAGGTGGCGGCCGAGGTCAAAAGCGGTGCGGGCAACCGAGGTCACGGGTAGCCGCCTGATCGTGGTCATTTCGTCGGCCCCGAGTACTTCGTTGCGGACGATGAGTCCTGCCTGGGGGCGGGCACTTCGGGCGACCAACTCGATGGCCGCGCTCGTATCGACCCACCGCGCACCATGCAGCGCGGAAGCCGCGACGCCTGAAATCACCGCCCTTCGGCGCGACCACAACCAGGCACCATAAATGCGTTCGTCCAGTGTTGGTTCATGGCGTTTCGGCACGTACACGTCACGGAAGATCGGCCTATGCCACCGGCGTAGTTGGTAGTCGGTCAGCATTGCCGCGGCGACCGCTTCGCTGCCGATAAACACCTTGCCCATGGCCGAGATGGTGGACGAGACCACCGACACCTCACCGAGATCGACGCCAGCGCGCGAAAGTTCGAGTAGATCGCGCGCTAACGTCGATCTCGGTGCTACGCCCGAGCCACGCGCGCCGGGCCGCTAGACGTCCGACGAGTAGCGGATCCCGCCGTCGGGAATCGACACTCCCGGCCACACCCGGGCGCCACGCAACAGCTCGCAGCGCGCCCCGATATCGGCGCCGTCGCCGATCACCCCGTCGCGGATCAGCGCCCGCGGGCCGATGCGCGCGCCGAAGCCGATGATCGAGCGCTCGATCACGCTGCCCGCCTCGACCTTGACCCCATCGAAGATCACCGCGCCGTCCAGTCGCACACCCGGGCCGATCTCGGCGCCGCGCCCGACGACCGTCCCGCCGATCAGCACCGCGCCCGGTGACACCGCCGCGCCGTCGTGCACCAGCTGCTCGCCGCGATGGCCCTGCAGGGCCGGCGACGGCGCGATGCCGCGCACCAGATCCGCCGAGCCGCGGACGAAGTCCTCCGGGGTGCCCATGTCGCGCCAGTAGCTGGCGTCGACGTAGCCGCAGACCTTGACGCCGGGATCGGACAGCAGCGCGGGAAACACCTCGCGTTCCACCGACACCTCGCGCCCGCGCGGGATCCGGTCGATCACCGGCCGCGAAAACACGTAGCACCCGGCGTTGATCTGGTCGGTCGGCGGATCCTGGGTCTTCTCCAAGAACGCGGTTACCCGGCCTTCCTCGGTGGTCACGCAGCCGAACGCCCGCGGGTCGCCGACCCGGACCAGGTGCAGCGTGACGTCGGAGCCCTGCGTGGAGTGGAAGTCGAGCATCTGGCCCAGGTCGGCTCCGGAGAGCACGTCGCCGTTGAACACCATCACGGTGTCGTGCCGCAGATGCCCTGCGACGTTGGCGATTCCGCCGCCGGTGCCCAGCGGCCGCTCCTCGGTGACGTACTCGATCTGCAGGCCCAGCTTGGAGCCGTCGCCGAACTCCGCCTCGAACACCGCCGCCTGATACGACGTGCTCAGGATGACGTGCTCGATGCCCGCCGCGGCGACCCGCGACAGCAGATGCGTCAGGAACGGCAGCCCGGCGGTGGGCAGCATCGGCTTGGGCGCCGACAACGTCAGCGGCCGCAGCCGGGTGCCCTTGCCCCCGACCAGGATCACCACATCGACTTGCGGACCGCCCACCAGATCTGCCATCTCAGCGTCGCCCTTCCAGGAGTTTCTGCCGCCCGGCCTTGCGCTGCGCGTTGCGCACCATCAGGCGGGAGCGCACCGCCAGCGACACGCGCAGCGTCCAGCGCAGCGGAGCGCGCGACCAACCGGAATGCCGGTCGGCCAGGAACGTATACGTGCTCTTGTGGTGGGCGGCCAGGTGGTTGGCGGGATCCCCGCCGGTGGAGTGGCCCTTGTGGTGCAGCACCTCGGCTGACGGCACGTAGACGGAAAGCCAGCCGGCCTTGCCGAGCCGGTCGCCCAGGTCGACGTCCTCCATGTACATGAAGTAACGCTCGTCGAACCCGCCGATCTGACCGAACGCCGACCGGCGCACCAGCAGGCACGACCCCGACAGCCAGCCCACCGGCCGCTCGGTGGGCTCCAGGCGCTCCTGGCGGTAGGCCGCCGACCACGGATTGCCCTTCCAGAAGGGCCCGACGACGGCGTGCATGCCGCCGCGGACCAGGCTGGGCAGGTGCCGCGCCGACGGGTACACCGACCCGTCGGGATCGCGGACCAGCGGGCCCAGCGCGCCGGCGCGCGGCCAGCGCGACGCGGCGTCGAGCAACGCGTCGATGCTGCCCGGGCCCCATTGCACGTCGGGGTTGGCGACGATCACCCACTCGCCGTCGCGATCCAGTTGTGCGACGGCGCGATTCACCGCGGTTCCGTAGCCGAGGTTGGCGCCGGTGTAGAACAGCCGCACGTTGGGGTAGCGCTCGACGGCCGCCTGCGGGGTGCCGTCGGTGGAGCCGTTGTCGGCCAGCAGCACGCACACTTCGCGCTCGGTGGCCAGCGACAGCGAGGCCAGGAAGCGCTCCAGGTGCGGGCCCGGTGAATAGGTCACCGTCACGACCGGCAGGACGTCAGTCACGCGTAGAGGGTAACGGTCGATCGGCCGCGACATCGCCAGCTGCGTTGGTTCCAGAGGCGGCCAGCGCCGCGGTAAGCGCGGCGCGCCAGGGCCGCAGCGGCCGCAGGCCCGCCGCGACGGATTGACCGCTGCCCAGCGCGGTGTAGGCGGGCCGGGGGGCCGGCCTCGGGACTTGTGCGGTGGTGACCGGTCGCACCCGCGTCGGGTCGGCGCCGCATTCCTCGAAGACCGCGCGGGCCTGCTCGAACCGTGAGCAGGCGCCCTCGTTGGCGGCGTGCAGGATCGGACCCGGCACCGAAGAGTCGACGATCTGCAACAGCGCGGCGGCCAGGTCTCCGACGTAGGTCGGCGAGCCGGTCTGGTCGCCGACCACATCGACCGGGCCGTCCCCGGCGGCCAGCCGACGCATGACCGCGACGAAGTCCTTGCCGGTGCCGCCGGTGTAGACCCAGGCGGTGCGGACAACCACGGCCTCGGGCAGCGCGGCGAGCACGGCCCGCTCTCCCGCCAGCTTGCTGCGGGCGTAGACGCCCTGCGGCGCGGTCCGATCGGTGGGCTCGTACGGCCGGGGCGCAGCACCGCCGAAGTCCCCGTTGAACACGTAGTCGGTGGAGACGTGGATCAACCGGGCGCCCGCCTTCGCGCAAGCCGCCGCGATGTGCCCGGGGCCGGTTTCGTTGATAGCGAACGCCCGCGCCTCGTCGCTCTCGGCCCCGTCAACGTTGGTGTAGGCCGCGCAGTTGATGACGACGTCGCCGCGCTGCACGATCCGCTCGGCCGCGCCGGGATCGGTGATGTCCCACTGGGCCGACGTCAGCGCCAGCACGTCGCGGCCCTGACTCGCCGCCAACGAGGTCAAATAGCCGCCCAGCTGCCCACCGGCGCCGGCGATCACGATCCTGGCTGACATGGTTCGAGTTTGGCATGGCACGAAAAGCCGGGCCGAAGGCCGGGCACGCGGGCGCCGGCTAACCATGAAGCTCCTGTGTCGCAAGTAATGTAGTGGGATGCCTGTGCAACGTGTGGTTCGTGTGATTGCCACCGCGCTGACGCTCGCGGTCGTCGTCGGCACCGGGATCGCGTGGAGCAACGTCCGGTCCTTCGAAGACGGCATCTTTCACATGTCGGCACCCTCGCTGGGCAAGGGCGGCGACGACGGCGCGATCGACATCCTGCTGGTCGGCATGGACAGCCGCACCGACGCGCACGGCAACCCGTTGTCGCAGGAGGAATTGGAGACGCTGCGGGCCGGCGACGAGGAAGCCACCAACACCGATACCATCATCTTGATCCGCATCCCCAACAACGGGAAGTCGGCCACCGCCATTTCGATCCCGCGCGACTCCTACGTCGCGGCCCCGGGGCTGGGCAAGACCAAGATCAACGGCGTCTACGGCCAGACCCGGGAGGCCAAGCGAGCCGAGCTGGTCAGGGCCGGCGACTCCGCCACCGACGCGGCCGCCCAGGGCACCGAGGCCGGCCGCGAAGCCCTGATCAAGACCGTCGCCGACCTCACCGGCGTCACCGTCGACCACTACGCCGAAATCGGCCTGCTGGGCTTCGCACTGATCACCGACGCCCTCGGCGGCGTCGACGTCTGCCTCAAAGAGCCGGTCTTCGAACCGCTTTCGGGCGCCGACTTCCCCGCCGGCCCGCAGCGGCTCAGCGGCCCCGAAGCGCTCAGCTTCGTACGTCAGCGCCACGAGCTGCCGCGCGGCGACCTGGACCGGGTGGTGCGCCAGCAGGTGGTGATGGCATCGCTGGCCCACCGGGTCATCTCCGGTCAGACGCTGTCCAGCCCCACCACGGTCAAGCGGCTGGAGGCCGCCGTCCAACGCTCGGTGGTGATCTCCGCCGGTTGGGACGTCATGGATTTCGTGCAGCAGATGCAAAAGCTGGCCGGCGGCAACGTCGCCTTCGCCACCATCCCGGTGCTCGACGGCGCCGGCTGGAGCGATGACGGCATGCAGAGCGTGGTGCGGCTGGACCCGCATCAGGTCGCCGACTGGGTCGGTGGCCTGCTGCACGAGCAGGAGCAGGGCAAGACCGAGGAGATCGCCTACACCCCGGCCAAGACCACCGCCAGCGTCGTCAATGACACCGACATCAACGGGTTGGCCGCGGCGGTGTCAGACGTGTTGAGCGCCAAGGGTTTTGCCCCTGGCACGGTGGGCAACAACGATGGCGGGCACGTCAAGACCAGCCAGGTGCGCGCCGCCAAGAGCGACGACCTGGGGGCCAAGGAGGTCGCCAAGGAACTCGGCGGGCTGCCCGTGGTGGCCGACACCTCGCTGGCGCCGGGCGCGGTGCGGGTGGTGCTGGCCAACGACTACAGCGGCCCGGGTTCGGGCCTGTCAGGCGACGCGACGATCATGCCCGCGAAGGTGTCCACCGCCGGCGCGGTGGCGGCCGACCCCAAGGTCCCGGCGCCGTCGCCGATCCTGACCGCCGGCTCCGACAAGCCCGAGTGCATAAACTGACGACCTGTGCCGCAACCGATCACGCTGAGCGGGGCCATCCTCGATCCGATGCTGCGGGCCGATCCGGTGGGACCCCGCATCACCTACTACGACGACAGCACCGGCGAGCGCATCGAATTGTCCGGCGCGACGCTGGCCAACTGGGCGGCCAAGACCGCCAACCTGCTGCGCGACGAGCTGGGCGCCGGGCCGGCCAGCCGGGTGGCGATCCTGTTGCCCGCGCACTGGCAGACGGCGGCGGTGCTGTTCGGGGTGTGGTGGATCGGCGCCGAGGCGGTGCTAGCTGGCCCCGGCGACCTGGGCGTCGACATC
The DNA here is from genome assembly GCF_002086125.1 of Mycobacterium arosiense ATCC BAA-1401 = DSM 45069. Classification (GTDB taxonomy): domain Bacteria; phylum Actinomycetota; class Actinomycetes; order Mycobacteriales; family Mycobacteriaceae; genus Mycobacterium; species Mycobacterium arosiense. The sequence continues at coordinate 36,856 of NZ_MVHG01000025.1, read as the reverse complement.
GCACTGTGCACGGCCGACCGACTCGACGAGGCCGACGACGCGGTGGCCGGCGGCGAGGTGGCGGTGCTGTCGCTGGACCCGTTCGGCCGCCCGGCACCCGACCTGCCGATCGGCGTGACCGACTACGCCACCGCGGTGCGGGTGCACGGCGATCAGATCGTTCCCGAAGCGCGGCCCGGTCCGGCGCTGGGCGGGCGATACGCCGACGAGGTGCTGGCCGATTGCGAAACCTCCGCCGCGGCAAGGGAATTGACATCCGCTGACCGGGTGCTCTCCGGCGCCTCGTGGTCCGGGCCCGCCGAGCTGGTGGATCACCTGCTGGCGATCATGGCCGTCGGCGCCTCACTGGTACAGGTGGCCAACCCCGACCCGGCCGCGCACCAGCGCCGGATCGAGACCGAAAAAGTCACCCGGGTGCTGTAGCGAGCCCCGACCCCGCCCACGCCACCGATACATATTGATATCGCTATATTTCGATGTTAACGTCGTGCGGGCATGGGGTGAACGCGAGACGAGAAAGGAAGGTTGCGGCGATGGCGGTGTACGGGCTCTTGGCGAAGGCGGCAGGCACGGTGGTCACCGGCTTGGTCGGCGTGACGGCCTACGAGGTGGTGCGCAAGGCAGTGGCCAAGGCGCCGCTGCACGAGACCGCGGTGAAGGGCGCCGAGCTCGGACTGCGCGGCACCCGCAAGGCCGAGGAGGCCGCCGAGTCGGCGCGGCTGCGGCTCGCCGACGTCATGGCCGAGGCGCGCGAGCGCATCGGCGAGGAGGCCCCCACCCCGTCGGTCGCCGCCACCCACGACCACGAGCACTGATTCGGTTCGACATGGAGCTGGCCCTGGTCCCCGACATCGCAGCCGAGGAGCGAACCGAAGACTCTGGGCTGCAGGTCATTTCGGATGCGGCCGGACGGATGCGGGTGGCCGTCGGGTGGGTGCGCGCCGACCCCCGGCGTGCCGTGGCGGTCGAAGAGGCCGTCGCCAAGTGCGCGGGCGTTCGCGTGGTGCACGCCTACCCGCGAACCGGGTCGGTCGTCGTCTGGTATTCGCCCCGGCGCACCGACCGGTCCTCGGTGCTGGCCGCCATCGGCGAGGCGGCGCACCTCGCCGCCGAACTGATCCCGGCCCGCGCGCCGCATTCGGAGGAGATCCGCAACGCCGACGTGCTGCGCATGGTGATCGGCGGCGCCGCGCTGGCCCTGCTGGGGGTGCGCCGCTACGTCTTCGCCCGCCCGCCGCTGCTGGGCCCCAGCGGCCGGCTGTTCGCCACCGGCGTCACCGTCTTCACCGGCTATCCCTTCCTGCGCGGCGCGCTGCGCTCGTTGCGCTCGGGCCGGGCCGGAACCGACGCGCTCGTCTCGGCGGCGACCGTGGCGAGCCTGGTGTTGCGGGAGAACGTCGTCGCGCTGACGGTGCTGTGGCTGCTCAATATCGGTGAGTACCTTCAGGATCTGACGCTGCGGCGGACCCGCCGCGCCATCTCCGAACTGCTGCGCGGCAGCCAGGACACGGCGTGGATCCGGCTCGACGGCGGCCCCGAGGCCGGCACCGAAGTTCAGGTGCCCATCGACACCGTGCAGATCGGCGACGACGTGGTGGTGCACGACCATGTGGCCATCCCGGTCGACGGCGAGGTGGTCGGCGGCGAGGCGATCGTCAACCAGTCCGCGATCACCGGGGAGAACCTGCCGGTGGCCGTGGCTCTCGGCGCGCACGTGCACGCGGGCTCTGTGGTGGTGCGCGGACGCCTGGTGGTGCGCGCCCGCGCCGTGGGCAACCAGACCACCATCGGCCGCATCATCGCCCGGGTCGAGGAGGCCCAGCACGATCGGGCGCCCATCCAGACGGTCGGCGAAAATTTTTCGCGCCGTTTCGTTCCCACCTCGTTCATCGTCTCGGCCATCACGCTGGCCGTCACCGGAGACGTCCGCCGCGCGATGACCATGCTGTTGATCGCCTGCCCGTGCGCGGTGGGCCTGGCGACGCCGACCGCGATCAGCGCGGCGATCGGCAACGGCGCCCGGCGCGGCATCCTGATCAAGGGCGGCTCGCACCTCGAACAGGCCGGCCAGGTGGACGCGATCGTGTTCGACAAGACCGGCACGCTGACGGTCGGGCGCCCGGTGGTGACCAACATCATTGCGCTGCATTCCGACTGGCAGCCCGAGCAGGTGCTCGCGTACGCGGCGAGCTCGGAGATCCACTCCCGGCATCCGCTGGCCGAGGCGGTGATCCGGTCCACCGAGGAACGCCACATCACCATCCCGCCGCACGAGGAGTGCGAGGTCCTGGTGGGCCTGGGCATGCGGACCTGGGCCGACGGCCGGACCCTGCTGCTGGGCAGCCCCGGGCTGTTGCGCGCCGAGAAGGTGCGGGTGTCCAAGAAGGCCTCGGAGTGGGTGGACCGGCTGCGCCGTCAGGCCGAGACCCCGCTGCTGCTGGCGGTCGACGGCAAGCTGGTGGGGCTGATCAGTTTGCGCGACGAGGTGCGGCCCGAGGCCGCCGCGGTGCTGAAGCAGTTGCGCGCCAACGGTATTCGTCGCATCGTGATGCTCACCGGGGATCACCCGGACATCGCCGAGGTGGTCGCGGGCGAGCTCGGGATCGACGAGTGGCGCGCCGAGGTGATGCCGGAGGACAAGCTCGCGGCGGTGCGCGACCTGCAGGACGAGGGCTACACCGTCGGCATGGTCGGCGACGGGATCAACGACGCGCCCGCCCTGGCCGCGGCCGACATCGGCATCGCCATGGGGCTGGCCGGCACCGACGTCGCCGTCGAGACCGCCGACGTGGCGCTGGCCAACGACGACCTGCACCGGCTGCTCGACGTGCGCGATCTGGGGGCCCGCGCGGTCGACGTCATCCGGGAGAACTACGGCATGTCCATCGCCGTCAACGCCGCCGGGCTGATCATCGGCGCGGGCGGGGCGCTGTCCCCCGTGCTGGCCGCGATTTTGCACAACGCCTCGTCGGTGGCGGTGGTGGCCAACAGTTCCCGGCTGATCCGCTACCGGCTGGATGCGCCGCGCGGCGCGGCGAACGGCGATCGCGCCGGCTAGGAGTCAGCAGCCGCAGGCGTGTCCGCGCCAGGCGTGGACACGCCTGCGGGACGGCGATGCCGGCGATCCCGAGCCCGATCGTGGGGTCGATCCACCAGCCGCCGGACCACAGCGCCGTCGCCGCCAGGCCCGCCAGCACACCGGCCGACTGCGCGGCACACAGGTAGTTCTGGGTGCCCTCGCCGCGGGTGGCGCCCGAGTCCAGCCGCGTGCCGAGCCGATGGTTGGCCCAGCCAAGCGCCAGCATCAGCACCGGGGCGACGGCGGTCAGCCCCATGCCGATCACCGACGGGTCGGCGTGGTGTCCGTCGGTCAGGTCGCGCAGCGACTCGGCGGCGACGTAGGGGGCCGTCAGAAAGAACGACACCGCCACGCCCCGCTGCGCGCGTCGCTCGGCCGACTTACTCAGCGTGCGGGAGCCGCTGAAGCGCCACACCACCATCGCGCTGCCCAGCGCCTCGGCCCCGCCGCCCAGCGCCCACCCGGTGAGCGCGACCGATCCGACCGCCAGCCCCTGCCACAGCCCGACGACGCCTTCGACGAGCACCGCGGCCAGGCTCAGCCAGGCGAGCCGCCGCGCCGCGTGGGCACTGCGCCGCCAGGCGATATCGCGCGTGACCGCGCGCGGCGACTCGGCGATCGGGGCCAGCGTTTCCACTCGGCCCATGCTAGGGCGGGCCGGCTCGGGGCCGGGACGCGAAACGGCCGGGAGACCGTATCGTTATTCTGGCTAACCAGCCTCGCAAGGGGCTCGAAAGGGATTGCGGAAGGATTGGGGAGTGGCGCGCACCAACGACGACACCTGGGACCTGGCGACCAGCGTGGGAGCGACGGCCACCATGGTGGCCGCCGGGCGCGCCCGCGCCACCCTGGACGGGCTGATCGACGACCGGTTCGCCGAGCCGCTGGTACGCGCTGTCGGTGTCGACTTCATGACCCGCTGGGCCGCCGGCGAACTGGACTCCGCCGATGTCGACCAGCCCGGCGCCCCGTGGGGCATGCAACGCATGACCGACATGATGGCCGCCCGCACCCGCTACATCGACGCCTTCTTCGCCGAGGCGGGCGCCCAGAAAGATCCGGCCATCGACCAGGTGGTCGTCCTGGCCTCCGGCCTGGACGCCCGCGCGTATCGGCTGGCGTGGGCGCCGGGCACCACGGTGTTCGAGATCGACCAGCCGCAGGTCCTCGAGTTCAAGGCCGCCACCATCGCCCAACTCGGCGCCCAGCCCACCGCCGAGGTGCGCGCCGTTGCGATCGACCTGCGCCACGACTGGCCGTCGGCGCTGCGCCAGGCCGGCTTCGACACCGGGCGCCCCGCCGCCTGGGCGGCCGAGGGACTGGTCGGCTTCCTGCCGCCCGAGGCCCAGGATCGCTTGCTGGACAACATCACCGCCCTGTCCGCCGACGGCAGTCAGCTGGTGGTGGAGGTCTTCGCGAACACGGGGATCAACGGCGACGCTTTGAACGCCGCGAGCGAGAAGTGGCGGCGCAATGGCCTGGACATCGCCCTGGGCGAGCTGGGCTTCCCCGGCGAGCGCAACGACGTGGCGACCTATCTGCAGCAGCGGGGCTGGCAGCCGGTCCGCACCCCGCTCAACCAGCTGCTGGCCAACCACGGACTGCCGCTGCAGTCGACCGACCCCGATGCGCCCTTCGCCCAGAACTACTACTGCACCGCGGTGCTGAACAAGACGGGGTGACGATGCCGAACAGCAAGCCCGCCAAGCCACTTGACGGATTCCGGGTGCTCGACTTCACCCAGAACGTCGCCGGCCCGATGGCCGGACAGGTGCTGGCCGACCTGGGCGCCGAAGTCATCAAGATCGAGGCACCCGCCGGCGAGGCCGCCCGGCACATCACGGCCGTCCTGCCCGGGCGCCCGCCGCTGGCCACCCTGTTCCTCCCCCACAACCGCGGCAAGAAGTCGGTGCTGGCCGACCTGCGCAGCGACGAGGTCACCGAACAGATTCTGCGGCTGGTCGATACCGCGGACGTTGTGTTGGAAGGGTTTCGGCCCGGAGTGATGGAACGCATGGGCCTGGGCCCCGACGAGCTGCAATCGCGCAATCCCAAGCTCATCTACGCGCGCCTGTCGGCGTACGGCGGCAACGGGCCGGAGGGCAGCCGGCCGGGCGTCGACCTGATGGTGGCCGCCGAGTCGGGCATGACCACCGGAATGCCCACGCCCACCGGCAAACCCCAGATCATCCCGTTCCAGCTCGTCGACGCGGCCAGCGGTCACGTGCTGGCCCAGGCGGTGCTGGCCGCGCTGCTCAACCGCGAGCGCCATGGCGTCGCCGACGTCGTGCGGGTCGCCATGTACGACGTCGCGGTCAGCCTGCAGGCCAGCCAGCTGACCATCCATCTGAACAAGCCGACCGAGACCCCCAAGCCCGATGCACCAAAACCTAAGCGGCGCAAGGGCGTTGGCTTCGCGACTCAACCATCGGACGCCTTCAAGGCCGCCGACGGTTACCTGGTGATCAGCGCGTACGTGCCCAAGCACTGGGACAAGCTGTGCGAGATCATCGGCCGGCCCGACATGCGCGACGACGAGCGGTTCGTCGACCAGCGCGCGCGGGCGCTCAACTATCCCGAACTGACCGAGGAACTCGAGAAGGCGCTGGCCGCCAAGACCGCCGACGAATGGGTGCGGCTGCTACAGGAGGGCGGCCTGATGGCCTGCCACGCCTACACCTGGAAGCAGGTGGTCGGCACCGCGCTGTTCGCCGAGAACGAGCTGGCCCTGCCGGTCGGCGAGGGCGAGCACGAGGTCACGGTAATCCGCACCCCGGCACGGTATTCCAGCTTCGAGGCCTCATCGGCTGGCTGGGTCACCGACCCTCCCCCGGCCCTCGGCCAGCACACCGAGGAGTACCTGGGCGCGTCTCAGCCCACGCCGTAGGCTCTCACGGCGTGAGCTTGACCACCCGGTCGTTGCCGCGGTCGGCGGCGTAGACGTTGCGGTCCTTGTCGACCGCCACGGCCAACGGCGTGTTGAGTCCGTCGAACGGCAGGACGGTCGGCGCGTTCGAGCCCGCCGGGAACTTCACCACGTCACTCTTGTCGTGTTCGGTGACGTAGACGGTGCCGCTGTTGTCCACCGCGATGCCCCATGGCACAGAGATGTTTTGAAACGGCAACTCCGTCTGAGTGTTTGAATTGACGTCGAGCTTCACGATCCTGTTGTTGTCGGTGTCGGCGACGTACACGGTGCCCGCGGCGTCGACGGCCACGCCGTCGGGATTCTTGAGCCCGTTGAACGGCAACTCGATCTGGGTTTTGGATCCGGCCGCCAGCTTCAGCACCCTGCTATTGCCGCGGTCGGCGACGTACACGCTGCCCTGGCTGTCGATCGCGACGCCCTCGGGATAGCTCAGACCGGTGAACGGCAGCACCTTCTGGTCGTTGGAGCCGGCGGCCAAACTGACCACCCGGTTGTTGAAGTCGGCGACGTACACCGTGCCCGCCCCGTCGACCGCCAGACCCTGGGGCTGGTAGAGCCCGTGGAACGGCAGCACCGTCGTGGCGTTCGAACCGGCCGTCAGCTTCACCACCCGGCCGTACATGCCTTCGCTGGTGACGTAGACGTCGCCGGCGCCGTCCAGCGCCACCCCGCCCGGGGACAGGCGGAAATCAATACCGTTGAACGGCAACACACTTTGACCGGACGCCTGCTCTGGCCCCGAGGACCGCGTGGACAGGTAACCGGTGACCGCCATGATGAAAGCGACGAGGGCGACGAGCGCGATCGCACCGACGATGATCCACTGCCTTCGCTTGCTGTCGATCGGCGCAGGGCGCCTCCCGAAGTCCGGCCCGGACCCGTAGGCGTGGCCGAATGTCGTTGGTGCGGGGCGAATCAGCGACGGGTTGCGGCCGGAGCGCTCCGACCAACCGGCGCCACCCGTTCTCGACGCCACCGGACCGGCCATGGTCTCGGCGCCGGGCCATGGGACCACGGAGTGTGGCTCGCGCTCCGGTCGCTGGCCCGATGCCTCGGCGCGCTGGGCCGCGCTCTCCCCCTCGCGCAGGATCGTGGTGGCCTTCCGCTGCTCGGATGTGGTCAGCGCGTCGTGGGCGGCGGCGGCGAATTCGCCGGCGGTGCGATAGCGCTCCTCGGGATGCTTGGCCATGCCCTTGGCGATCACCTGATCCAGGGCGGGCGGAAACGCGCCGGGACGCATTTGGCTGGGCGGTAAGGCCGTCTTCGTCAGATGCGCGGCGACCAGCCGTTCGACGGTGTCCGCCCGGTACGGGGGCGATCCGGTCAGGCACTCACTCAAAACGCATGCGAGGGAATAGATGTCGACGCTGTGGGTGACATCGTCGTCGGTGAATCGTTCCGGGGCCATGTAGTAATACGTTCCGATCGCGGTCCCGACCTGGGTCAGCCCCGGATCGGACGCGGCCCGCGCGATGCCGAAATCGGCCAGGTACGCGAAGTCGCTGGGAGTGACCAGGATGTTGCCCGGTGTGACGTCACGGTGGGTCACCCCGGCGGCGTGCGCCGCGTCCAGCGCGGCGGCCACCTGGCTGATGATGGCGATCGCCCGCGGCGCGGCCAGCGGGCCATCCCGGTGCAACAGCGTGCCCAGGTCGACGCCATCGACGAGGCGCATCTCCACAAAGAAGCGCCCGTCGATCTCGCCGTAGTCGTGGATCGGCACCACATGCGGTTCGGTCAGCCGCCCCGCGATGTCGGCCTCGCGCTGCAGGCGGGCGCGGAACTCCGGATTGCCGGAGAACTGCAGCGAAATCAGTTTCAGGGCCACCAAGCGCCGCTTGCGCGTGTCCTCGGCCTCGTACACCTCACCCATGCCGCCCTGACGCAGGAGCCGCACCAGCCGGTAGGGGCCGAACCAGGACCCGACCCGCGAGGCCGGCCCGTTATCGCTCACCGTCGAGCCCCTTTCACTCGTCCTTTACGTCGGTCAGGAAATCGCATTGACCGCGCTCGACAGCTTCGTGGTGAACGAGCTGGGCAACGGGATGGAACCGTACTGGTCCAAACCGTCCTGACCCGGACCGATCGCGGCCTGCATGAACGCCTTCACCGCCTTGCCCGTGGCCGCGTCCGGATAATTCGAGCAGACGATTTCATAGGTCGCCAGCACGATCGGGTACGCGCCCGGCTGTGTCGGCTTGTAGAACGACGACGTGTCCAGCACCAAATCCTTGGAGTCCGAGCCCTGGCCCTGGAAGGTCGCCCCGGCAATCGTCTTTTCGACGGAGTCCTTGGTGATCGGCACCGCGTCCGGACCCGCCGACGTGATGATCGACGCCATGCTTAACTGCTTGCCCACCGCGAAGGACCACTCGTTGTAGGTGATCGACCCCTCCGTGTTCTGCAGCAGCGCGGACGTGCCGTTGTTCCCCTCCGCGCCCTGCCCGACGCCGCCGTTGAACGTCTCGCTGCCGCCCTTGCCCCAGGCCCCGTCGGACGCGCCGTCGAGATACTTCTGGAAATTGGCGGTGGTGCCGGATTTGTCGCTGCGGAAGATGACCGTGATGGGCGTCGACGGCAGGTTCAGGCCCGGGTTGATGGCCTTGAGCGCCGGATCGTCCCACTTGGTGATGGTGCCGTTGAAGATCTTCGCGGCGGTGGGCCCGTCCAGCTTCAGCCCGCTGACGTTGCTGAGGTGGTAAGTGATCGCGATCGGCCCGAACACCGTGGGCAGATCCCACGCCGACGAACCGCATCGCTGCGCCGCCCGGTCGTTCTGGCCGGTCGACGGGTCCAGGGGGACATCTGAACCCGCGAGATCGGTTTGGTTGTTCAGGAATTCGGTCACGCCGGCGCCGGATCCGTTGGCGTTGTAATCCAGCGTGTAACCCGGGCAGGCCCGCACGTAGGCGTAGACGAACTGCTCGATGGCGTTTTGCTGCGCGGTCGAGCCGCTGTCTTTGAGCACCTTCTTGCCGCCGCAATCCACCGACGCCTTGGCGCCGGACGAGTTCGAGTCGCCGCATCCCGCCAGCGCGAGGGCCACGGCGGCCACCAGGCTCGGTGCGACGCCAACTCGAGCGAACCTCACAAAACTCCTTCGATCGTCAACAAAAGTTAACCAATCGCGAATATACAAACCCTTGACAAAGAATGAGAGGTTAATGAGTGGTGACCGCGGGCCGGGCGCAGACACGTAGCATCGGTTGTCAATGCGTCGCGAACAACAGTTACCGGCCGCAGGTGCGGCTCCTGTCGCCGATGATGGTGGCCGGCCCATGCGGGCGATCGACCTGACTCTGGGGTTCGGCCCCAAAACGGTCCTCGAGCAGGTCAGCCTCGACTTTCCCGCTCGTTCCGTCACCACCCTGCTGGGTCCGACCGGCTCGGGCAAGACCACCTTCCTGCGCACCCTGAACCGGATGAACGACAAGGTCTCCGGATTCCGGCACAGCGGTGACGTCCTGCTGGGCGGGCGCACCATCTTCGCCGACCGCGACCTGATGGAGTTTCGCCGCAGCGTGGGCATGCTGTTTCAGCGGCCCAACCCCTTCCCGATGTCGATCATGGACAACGTGGTGGCCGGCGTGCGCGCACACAAACTGGCGCCGCGCAAGCAATTCAGAAATGTCGCCGAGGCCCGGCTCACCGAGGTCGGCCTATGGGACGCGGTCAAGGATCGGCTCGGTGACTCCCCGTTCCGGCTCTCCGGGGGCCAACAGCAGTTGTTGTGCCTGGCCCGCGCGCTCGCGGTGAACCCGGACGTGCTGCTGCTCGACGAGCCCACCTCGTCGCTGGACCCCACCACCACCGAGAAAATCGAGGGACTCATCCGGTCCCTCGCCGACCGGCTGACCGTGATCATGGTGACCCACGATCTCGCGCAGGCCGCCCGCACCGGCGACCGGACCGCCTTCTTCTTCGAGGGCAGGCTGGTCGAGGAGGGGCCGACCAAGCAGTTGTTCCTGTCGCCGAAGCATGAGGAGACCGTCCGCTATTTCGCGCCGTTTCGGCCGGCGGCGGGGTCCTCGCACGCGGCCGGGATCGCGGAAAGCCCATAGCGGGAAGGGCTCGCCGGGGAAGAGGAAGCGAGGACGTGAAGAGTCGTCTGGGCACGCTGCTGGGGCTGCTGGCCATCGCGCCGCCGGCCCTAGGGGTCGCGGCCTGTGGTTCGCATGCCGCCAGGGGCGGTGCGCCGAGCACCGGGCCGACCGCCGGCAGCGTCGCCACCACCCCGGCGACGTCCACGATGGAGCTCTCCGAAACCGGCAGCACGCTGCTCTATCCGCTGTTCAGCGAGTGGGGCGCCGCGTATCGCGCGAAATACCCGAACGTCACCGTCACCACCCAGGGCAGCGGCTCGGGCGCGGGGATCTCCCAGGCCGCGGCCGGGGCGGTCGTCATCGGCGCCTCCGACGCCTACCTGTCCGCGGGCGACACGGCCGCGCACCAGGGGCTGATGAACATCGCGCTGGCCATTTCGGCGCAGCAGGTCAACTACAACCTGCCCGGCGTCCACCAGCACCTCAAGCTCAACGGCAAGGTGTTGGCCGGCATGTACCGGGGCGCGATCAAAACCTGGAACGACCCGCAGGTCGCCGGCATCAACCCCGGCCTGCAACTGCCCGACACCCCGGTGGTTCCGCTGCACCGCTCCGACGGGTCCGGCGGCACGTTTCAGTTCACCCAGTACCTGTCCAAGCAGGATCCCGACGGCTGGGGCCGCTCGCCCGGCCTCGGCACAACGGTCGCCTTCCCGGCGGTGCCCGGCGCGCTCGGCGAGAACGGCGACGGCGCCATGGTGACGGGCTGCGCCGCGAACCCCGGCTGTGTGGCCTACACCAGCATCGGCTCGCTCGACGAGGCCGACGAGCACGGCCTCGGCGAGGCCAAGCTGGGCAACGCCTCCGGCAAATACCTGCTGCCCACGGCTAAGAGCATCCGGGCCGCGGCGGCCGCTTTCGCCGCGAAAACCCCGCCGAACCAGGCAGCCTCGCTGATCGACGGCCCGGCCGCCGACGGGTATCCGATCGTCAACTACGAGTACGCGATCGTCAACGAGCACCAGCGCGACGATGCCACCGCCCAGACGCTGCAGGCCTTCTTGCACTGGGTGATCACCGCCGGCAACGGCCCGTCGTTCCTGGACACGGTTCACTTCCAGCCGCTGCCGGACCCGGTGGTGAAGTTATCGGACGCCCAGATCGCCAAGATCGGCGGGTGAGCACGGTAACGCGAGGCGCACAAAGGAAAAGGAGAAGAAGGTGAAAGTTCGCTTGAGTAAGTTGGCGGCCGCCGCCGCGACGGCGCCCTTGGTGTTGGCCCTCGCGGTCGGCATGGCGGCGTGCGGTTCGAACTCGCAGAACGGTTCGCCGACTCAGGGCGGGGGCGGGCCGGTGGCGACGACGCCGGCGTCATCCCCGGTGACGTTGGCGGAGACCGGCAGCACGCTGCTGTACCCGCTGTTCAACCTGTGGGGCCCGGCCTATCACGACAAGTACTCGAACGTCACGATCACCACGCAGGGCACCGGCTCCGGCACCGGGATCTCCCAGGCCGCGGCCGGGGCGGTCACGATCGGCGCCTCCGACGCCTACCTGTCCGAGGGCGACATGGCCGCGCACAAGGGATTGATGAACATCGCGCTGGCCATTTCGGCGCAGCAGGTCAACTACAACCTGCCCGGTGTCACTGAACACATCAAGCTCAACGGCAAGGTGTTGGCCGCCATGTACAACGGCACCGTCAAAACCTGGAACGACCCGCAGATCGCCGGGCTGAACCCCGGCGTGAACCTGCCGGCCACGCCCGTGGTTCCGCTGCACCGCTCCGACGGTTCCGGTGACACCTTCCTGTTCACCCAGTACCTGTCCAAGCAGGACCCCGACGGCTGGGGCAAATCGCCCGGCTTCGGCACCACCGTCGCCTTCCCGACGGTGCCCGGCGCGCTGGGCGAGAACGGCAACGGCGGCATGGTGACCGGCTGCGCGGACACCCCAGGGTGCGTGGCCTACATCGGCATCAGCTTTCTCGACCAGGCCCAGCAGAAGGGGCTCGGCGAGGCACAGCTGGCCAACGCCTCGGACAAGTACCTGCTGCCCGACGCCAAGAGCATCCAGGCCGCGGCCGCCGGCTTCGCCGCGAAAACCCCGGCGAATCAGGCGATCTCGCTGATCAACGGCCCGGCCGCCGACGGGTATCCGATCGTCAACTACGAATACGCCATCGTCAACAGCGGTCAGAAGGACGGCGCCACCGCCCAGACCCTGCAGGCCTTCCTGCACTGGGCGATCACCGACGGCAACAACGCCTCGTTCCTGGACAAGGTTCACTTCCAGCCGCTGCCGGCCGAGGTGGCGAAGTCGTCGGACGCCCAGATCGCGAAGATCAGCGGCCAGTAGGGGGTTCGGTGACCGACTTGATGGCGGGCGCGCTGGAGCGGGTCCGCGGCGCGCGCCGCCCGGGCCTGGCCATCCGTTCCCTGGGTGCGGTGGGCGCGGTGGTTCCGCTGCTCGCGCTCGTGTTCGTGCTCGCGACCCTGCTGCTCGAGGCGCTGCCCGCGATCAGGGTCAACGGCCTGCACTTTTTCACCGCCACCGAGTGGAACCCCGGCAACACCTATGGCGACGCCGTCGTCACCCGTGGCGTGCGACATCCGGTCGGCGCCTACTACGGGGCGTTGCCGCTGATCGTGGGCACCCTGGCGACCTCGGCGATCGCCCTGGTCATCGGGGTCCCGGTGTCGATCGGGGCGGCGCTGGTGATCGTGGAGCGGTTGCCCAAGCGTCTCGCGTCGGCCATCGGGATGGTGCTCGAATTGCTCGCCGGCATCCCCAGCGTCATCGTCGGCCTTTGGGGGGCAATGACATTCGGGCCGTTCATCGCCCACCACGTGGCCCCGGTGATCGCCCGCAACGCCCCGGACGTGCCGGTGCTGCGCTACTTGCGCGGCGACACCGGTAACGGGGAGGGCTTGTTGGTGTCCGGGCTGGTGCTGGCGGTGATGGTCATTCCCATCATCGCCAGCACCACCCGCGACCTGATCCGGCAGGTGCCGGTGCTGCCGCGCGAGGGCGCCGTCGCTCTGGGGATGACCGACTGGGAGTGCGCGCGGCGGGTCACCCTGCCGTGGGTGTCGAGCGGCATCGTCGGCGCCGTGGTGCTCGGGTTGGGGCGCGCGTTGGGCGAGACCATGGCCGTCGCCATGGTGTCGGGCGCGGTGCTGGGCGCGATGCCCACCAACATTTACGCGACGATGACCACCATCGCCGCCACCGTTGTGTCGCAGCTGGATTCGGCGATGACCGACTTCACCAACTTCGCGGTGAAGACCCTCGCCGAGGTCTCCCTGGTGTTGATGGTGATCACGTTGCTGACCAACGTCGCGGCCCGGGCGATGGTGCGCCGGGTGTCGGGCACGGCGCTGCCGGTGGGACGAGGTGTCTGAGATGGTCCGTGCCCGGCGCAAGGTCGTCAACGCGCTGTCTTGGGGCGCGTGCGTGTGCTGCCTGGCGGTGGTGGTCGGGCCGACGCTGTGGATGCTCATCGAGGTCGTCGGGCGGGCCCTGCCGGTCTTCACATGGAATGTCCTGACCGAGAGCACCCGCGGCAACGGCGGCGGGCTGCGCAACGCCATCATCGGCACGGTGGTCATCGGTGTCGGCGTCCTGCTGGTCGGCGGCACCGTCAGCGTGTTGACCGGGATCTATCTCTCCGAATTCGCCGGCGGCAGAACGCGTTCCATCCTGCGGGGCGCCTATGAGATCTTGTCCGGCATCCCGTCGATCGTGCTCGGCTACGTCGGCTATCTGGCGCTGGTGGTCAAGTTCGGATGGGGGTTTTCCCTGGCGGCCGGGGTGCTGACGCTCTCGGCGATGAGCATCCCGTACATCGCCAAGGCCACCGAGTCCGCCCTGTCGGCGGTGCCCACGTCCTACCGGGAGGGAGCGGAGGCGCTCGGGTTGCCGCTCGGTTGGACCCTGCGCAAGATCGTGCTCAAGTCGGCGATGCCCGGCATCGTCACCGGCCTGCTGGTCGCGCTCGCGCTCGCGGTCGGCGAGACGGCGCCGATGCTTTATACGGCGGGCTGGTCGAATTCCGCCCCGACCGGCAAGCTCACCGACTCACCGGTGGGCTACCTGACCTATCCGATCTGGACGTTCTACAACCTGCCGTCGAAGGCGGCTCGCGACCTGTCCTACGACGCGGCCTTCCTGCTGATCATCTTGGTGTTCCTGCTGATCGTGCTCGGTCGGCTGATCACCTGGTTCGCGCGGCGGCACTCCGAATCCGGGTAGCCCGTCAGCCGGTCGCCAGCCGCACCACCTGAACGAAGAACTCGTCGATCTGCCGGACGGCCTTCATGAACTGATCGAGGTCGACGGGCTTGGTGACGTAGGCGTTCGCGTGCAGCTTGTAGCTGCGCAGGATGTCTTCCTCCGCCGAGGAGGTGGTGAGCACCACGACTGGGATGCGGGAAAGGTCGGGATCCGACTTGATCTTCTCCAGCAGCTGGCGGCCGTCGTATTTGGGCAGATTCAAATCGAGCAGGATGAGATCGGGCCGCGCCGCGTCGGCGAATTCGCCGCGCCGGTAGAGGTAGTCCAGGCCTTCCTGCCCGTCGTGGGCGACGTGCAGCCGGTTCTTGAGCTTGTTGTGCTCGAACGCCTCTCGCGTGATGAGCTCGTCGCCCGGATCGTCCTCGACGAGCAGGATGTCGATCACTCGGCCTTCGGGTGTCGTCATTGATGCACTCCTTCCAAAGCGACCGAGTCTGCGTCCTCGACCGGTTCGGGCATGGGCAGGGTGAATTCGAATCGGGTCCCGTCGGTGTAGGACGTGTCGATCCGGACCGTGCCGCCGTGGTGCTCGATGATCTTCTTGACCAGCGCCAGGCCAACTCCGGTGCCGGCGTACACATCCCGGCCGTGCAGCCGCTGGAAGATCACGAACACCTTGTCGGAGAATTCCTCAGAAATGCCGATGCCGTTGTCCGCCACGCTCAGCAGCCACTGCCCGTCGTGGGTGCCGGTGCCCGGCGCGGTCGTCCTCGACCAGCAGCAACGACAACGACTGCCAACCCGCCGCCGGGGCGGCAACAGCGTGCGTCGGTGTCAATTCCCGGCCATCTGTGAACGGGCAGGGGGCGTCACGTTCTGCAGCGCAGACCCCCTTGCCGCGAAGACCCTTTGCTCTGTGACGGTTGGTCGGACGTAGTCGGTACCTGTTTACCGGCTGTCGGTGTGGACTTCACGCACCGAGTGGAGAACCTGGGCGGTCCGGCGCACCATTTCGCAACGGCACCGCCGGAAAAGGGATCAGCGCAGCAGCGCCCGCGACATCACGACGCGCTGAATCTGGTTGGTGCCCTCGTAGATCTGGGTGATCTTGGCGTCGCGCATCATCCGCTCGACGGGGAAGTCGACGGTGTACCCGGCCCCACCGAACAGCTGCACCGCGTCGGTGGTGACCTCCATCGCCACGTCGGAGGCCAGACACTTCGACGCCGCGGAGATGAAGCCCAGGTTGGCTTCGCCACGCTCGGCGCGTGCGGCGGCGTGGTAGACCATCAGCCGCGCGGACTCGACCTTCATGGCCATGTCGGCGAGCATGAACTGCACGGCCTGGTTGTCGCTGACCGGGCGGCCGAACTGCTTGCGCTCCTTGGTGTAGGCGATCGCGGCGTCCAGCGCGCCCTGGGCGATCCCGACCGCCTGGGCGCCGATGGTGGGCCGGGTGTGATCCAGCGTGGCCAAGGCGGTCTTGAAACCGGTACCGGGCTCGCCGATGATCCGATCACCCGGGATGCGGCAGTTCTCGAAGTACAGCTCGGTGGTCGGCGAGCCCTTGATGCCGAGCTTTTTCTCCTTGGGCCCGACGGTGAACCCCTCGTCGTCCTTGTGGACCATGAACGACGAGATGCCGCCTGAGCCCTTGTCGGGATCGGTCACCGCCATCACCGTGTACCAGCTCGACTTGCCGCCGTTGGTGATCCAGCACTTGGCGCCGTTGAGGATCCAGTCGTCGCCGTCGGCCTTGGCCCGGGTCCGCATCGAGGCCGCGTCGCTGCCGGCCTCCCGCTCGGAAAGCGCATAAGACGCCATCGCCGTGCCGTCGGCGATCGAGGGCAATACCTGCTTCTTCAACTCGTCAGAACCGCGCAGGATCAGCCCCATGGTGCCCAACTTGTTGACCGCCGGGATCAGCGACGCCGACGCGTCGACGCGGGCGACCTCCTCGATCACGATGCACGCCGCTACCGAGTCCGCGCCCTGCCCGCCATACTCCTCGGGCACATGCACCGCGTTGAACCCCGACGCGTTCAGCGCCTCGAGCGCCTCCTGCGGGAACCGCGAATTCTCATCGACATCCGCGGCGTGCGGAGCGATCTCCTTCTCCGCCAGCGCCCGGATCGCCGCCCGCAACTCCTGGTGCTCCTCGGGCAATCCGAACAGATCAAACGTCGGGTCTCCGGCCCAACCAGCCATCGTGGCCTCCTATTACTACTCGCCGGTAACTTTACCCTGACGCTGCTGCAGCGCCTCATCCTTGGCCTGCACGCTGTCGGCCAGCCGCTGCTGGAAGTCCACAATCCGCGCCCGCAGCGCCGGGTCCGACGATGCGAGGATGCGCACCGCCAGCAGGCCGGCGTTGCGGGCTCCCCCGATCGAGACCGTGGCCACCGGGACCCCGGCGGGCATCTGCACGATCGACAGCAGCGAGTCCAGGCCGTCCAGGCGCGCCAGCGGCACCGGCACACCGATCACCGGCAGCGGCGTCGCGGACGCGACCATGCCCGGCAGGTGCGCGGCTCCCCCGGCCCCGGCGATGATCACCTCGATGCCGCGCCCGGCCGCGTCGCGCGCGTAGTCGAACATCACCTGCGGGGTGCGGTGCGCCGAGACCACCCGAACCTCGGCCGGCACGTCGAACTCGGCCAGCGCCGCCGCGGCGTCGGCCATCACCGACCAGTCGCTGTCGCTGCCCATGATCACGCCGACCCGAGGAGCTTTACCCATGCGGATCCCATCCGTCCGTCCACTGCGCGCGTGACAACCAGTGTGCCGCCAGCTCGGCGCGCTCCCGCAGCTTCGCGACGTTATCTCGATCCGCCGGCCCGGAGCCGACGAAGTTGACGTGGCCGACCTTGCGGCCGGGTCGTTCCTGCTTGCCGTACAGATGGACGCGCGCGTCGGGCATCCGCGCGAACAGGTGGTGCAGCCGCTCGTCGACGCTCATCCGCGGGATTTCGGGGGCGCCCAGCACGTTGGCCATCACCGTCACCGGCGCCAGGGCATCGGTGTCACCGAGCGGGTAGTCCAGCACCGCCCGCAGATGCTGTTCGAACTGGCTGGTGCGCGACCCGTCCATGGTCCAGTGCCCCGAGTTGTGTGGCCGCATCGCCAGCTCGTTGACCAGCAGCTCGCCCTCCACGGTCTCGAAGAGCTCGACGGCGAGCAGCCCTACCACGCCGAGCTCGGCCGCCAGCCGCAGCGCCAGCTCCTGCGCGGCGGCGGCGCGTTCGCCGGACAGCTCCGGCGCGGGCGCGATCACCTGCACGCAGATCCCGTCCCGTTGCACCGTCTCGACGACCGGCCACGCGGCACCCTGACCGAACGGCGACCGGGCCACCAGGGCGGACAGTTCCCGGCGCAGGTTCACCTGCTCCTCGGCCATCACCGGCACGCCATCGGCCAGCAACGCCGTCGCGATCTCGCGGGCGTGCAACGGATCACGCGCCATCCGCACCCCGCGCCCGTCGTAGCCACCGCGGACCGCTTTGACGACCACCGGCCCGGCGATGCGCCGCGCGAAGGCGTCGAGTTCGTCGACGCTGCCGATCCCGGCGTAGCGGGGGACGGGGACGCCGAGGGCCTCGAGCCGGCGGCGCATGACGAGCTTGTCCTGCGCGTGCACCAGGGCCTGCGGCGGCGGCGCCACGTTGACGCCCTCGGCGACCAGCTTGTCCAGCAGTTCGTTCGGCACGTGTTCGTGGTCGAAGGTCAGCACGTCGGCGCCCGCCGCCACCCGGCGCAGGTCGTCGATGTCGGTGTGCGAACCGATGACGACGTCGGGCGCGACCAGCGCCGCCGGCTCGTCGGCGGAGGTGGCCAGCACCCGCAACGTCTGCCCCAGGGCGATCGCCGCCTGATGGGTCATCCGGGCAAGCTGGCCGCCGCCGACCATCGCCACGACGGGGACGTCGCGGGGGACGGTTCGGGAGGCGGCGCAGGGGGCGGCGCCCGGCGGGCGTGTACTCGGCACGGCCATCATGGTGTCACGGCGAAACAATTCGGCGCTAAAGGCGTGTTGACCGGGGTCGACACCGAATTGTTACGCACAATTTTGCGTCGAATTTGTGTCCGTCCGTACACTGACGTGTTGTGTCCTTCGCCGAAGCCACGATTTCGCGTCTGCCTAGGGTTATGCAGCCCTATTTGCTACGCCACCACGAACTGATCAAATTCGCCATCGTCGGCGGAACCACATTCGTCATCGACTCGGCGATTTTCTACACGCTGAAGCTGACAATTCTGGAGCCCAAACCGGTGACCGCAAAGGTGATCGCCGGCATTGTCGCGGTGATCGCGTCCTACGTGCTGAACCGGGAATGGAGCTTCCGCAATCGCGGGGGCCGTGAGCGTCACCACGAGGCGTTGCTGTTCTTCGCGTTCAGCGGCGTGGGGGTGCTGCTGTCCATGGCGCCGCTGTGGTGCTCCAGCTACGTGCTGCAGCTGCGCCAGCCCACGGTGTCGCTGGCGGTGGAGAACGTCGCCGACTTCGTCTCGGCCTACATCATCGGCAACCTGCTGCAGATGGCGTTCCGGTTCTGGGCGTTTCGGCGCTGGGTGTTTCCCGACCAGTTCGCGCGCGACCCGGAGAAGGCGCTGGAATCCGCGCTTACCGCCGGCGGCATCGCCGAGATCTTCGAGGACGAGATCGAAAACGACAACGTCACGCTGCTGCGCGCCTGGCGCAGCCGGGCCGATCGGCCGGGTCAGCTGGGCGATTCGTCGGAACCCAGGGTGTCGAAGACTTCGTGATACAGCAGCGCGTGCACCTCGCGCAGCCGCGGAATGTCGTAGAACTCCAACGGATCTTGTGACGCCGATTCGATGATCAGCGTCCCGGTGCGGAACATCCGTTCGGTGATGCGGTCGCGGAATTCCACGCTGTTGATGCGGGCCAGTGGGATGTCGATCCCGGTGCGCGTGGCCACCCCGTGCCGAAACATCACCCGCCGGTTGGTCACCACGAAGTGGGTGGTCAGCCAGCTCACAAACGGCCACAGCGTCAGCCAGCCCACGATCACCAGCCAGACGCCCCAGATGACGCCGTGGATGATGTTCTTGGCGAGCTGCTCGAAGTGCGTCGAGTCGAGGTAGCCGGAGCCGAACGCGGCCAGTCCCGTCACCGCGATGAGCACCAGCACCGGCCAGATCAGCCGTTTCCAGTGCGGGTGGCGGTGCACGATGACGTGTTCGCCGGCGGCCAGGACGTTATCCGGATAGCCCATGCCCGCCGACATTAGCTGCGCGCCGCGCCAATCCGCGCACAACTAGCGCAAATGGTGGCGAGCCGCATCGCCCGGCTCGTGCTGATGTGGCGACCCGCATCGCCCGGCTCCGCCGCGCTTGCGATCGCCACTAGCGCAAATGGTGGCGACCCGCATCGCCCGGCTCCGCCGCGCTTGCGATCGCCACTAGCGCAGATGCACCACGTCGCCCGCCGCGACGACGACGGTCTGCCCGCTTGCCCCTCCCGTTTCCAGGCACAGTCTGCCCTGATCGTCGATGGCGCCGGCGATCCCGTCGACCCGTTTGCCGCCGGGCAGGTGCGCGCGCACCCGGTTGCCGATGGTCAGGCTGCGCTCCCGGTAGTCGGCGGCCAGGCCCCAGTCGGCCCCCCGCGCGGCGCGCCAGCCCACGATCCGCCGCCCCAGCTCGCGCAGCAGGGCCGACACCAACGCGGTGCGGTCCGGCGCCGCGACGCCCAGGTCGAGCAGCGAGGTGGCCCCGTCGATGCCGGCCGGAGCCTCAAACACGTTGAGCCCCAACCCGATTACCACGACCGGCTTGGCCACCTCGGCCAGAATTCCGGCCAGCTTGCCCGGCGAATCCGGCGGGCCGGCCAGCACGTCGTTGGGCCACTTGAGACCCACCCGCGCCCACGCCAGTAACGGCGTCACGGTATCGACCACCGCCACGCCGGTGGCCAGCGGCAGCCAGCCCCATCCGGTGGTCGGGACGTCGACCACGCTGACCCCGACCGACATGGTGATCTGGGCCCGCGGCGTGGCCGACCAGCCGCGGCCGTGTCGGCCGCGCCCGGCGGTCTGGTGCTCGGCGATCAGCACCGCGCCGGCGACGTCGTCGCCCGCCGCCGCGCGTGCCAGCAGGTCGGCGTTGGTGGAGCCGGTCCGCTCGACGACCTCGAGCTTGCGCCAGCCCAGCCCGGTGCCGATCAACTCGGCGCGCAACGCGCCCTCGTCCAGCGGTGCCCGAAGCGGATCTCGTCCCGTCACCGCACCCAGCCTAGAACTCAGGGCCGACGGTCACGCATGTCCAGCACGGCCAAATGGCTGAACAGCATGCTGGTTCCGATCGGGTTGCCGCCGCCGGGATACGCCGTGCCGCTGGGCGCGGCCATGGTGTTTCCCGCCGCGTAGAGGCCGGGGATCGGGTCGCCGGCGGTGTCGAGCACCCGCGCCGCGGCGTCGGTGCGCAGACCGCCCTTGGTGCCCAAATCGGAGATGCCGAACGCGGCGGCGTGATACGGCGGTGAGTCGATGGGCACCAGCGGCGACGCGCCCGCCGAGAAGGCGCGGTCGAAGGCCTCGTCGCCGCGGCCGAAGTCCTCGTCGACGCCGGCGGCGGCAAAACCGTTGAACCGGGCCACGGTTGCGGCCAGCCGCTGGCCCGGCACCCCGATCTTGGCGGCCAGCTCCTCAAGGGTGTCCGCGGTGTGCCACAGGCCGGCGGCGACGTACTTCTCGGTCTCGACGATGGCGACGTTGGCCGCCTTGACCGGCGGCACCTCGCCCTCCTTGTGGTCGTAGATCATCCAGTACGGCAACGTGATCGAGCCGTCGGCCAGTTGGGCGAGGATCTCGCGCCCGGCCCGGTCGTAGGCCCGGGATTCGTTGACGAACCGGTCTCCGTGCTGGTTGACGAAGATGCCGCCGGTGAACCACAGCGCGAAGGCGGACCGGCCGTCGGGATGCGTCATGCCCGGCGACCACCAGGCCTGGTCCAGCAGGTCGGTGTCGGCGCCCGCGGCGATGCCGGCCTGCAGCGCCAGGCCGAGGCTTCCCGGGCCGCCCATGGTGTCCCGCGACGTTCCCGGCACGCCGTAGCGGCGACGCAGCTCCTCATTGGCTTCGAAGCCCCCGGCGGCCAGCAACACCCCCCGCCGGGCGCGGATCGCGCGGCGCTCGCCGGCGGTCTCGACGATGGCGCCCGCGACGCGACCGTCCGAGAGCACCAGCTCGACCAGCGCGGCGTCGCGGCGCAGCGACGCCGTCGGGTACTGGCCGATGGCCTTGAGGAACCGCGCGATCAGGGCGCGGCCCCCGACGTAGTAGTCAGGCGGGGGCTCGATGCCGAGCCGGTCGGTGTCCAGCGGCCCGCGGATCGCCTCGCGGAATTCCGGGGCGGCGGCCACCGCCAGCGGCTTGGCCGCGATGTGGCGCTGACCGTCCAGCCGCGCCTTCGGCGCCTTGCCGTAGTAGTCGGGCCAGGGCAGCGGCACGAACTTCAGGTTCGGGTCGGCCTCCAGGTACTCGATCAGCCGGGCGCCGCCGCGGACATAGGTCTCCTGCAGCTCGCGCGGCGTGCGGTCACCGACCACGGCCCGGTAGTAGGTCAGCGCGTCCCCGATGGTGTCGTCGGTGCCGGCGCGCAACAGCACGGGATTGCACGGGAACCAGACGCCGCCCCCGCCGGAGTAGGCGGTGGTGCCACCGAATTTGGGCGTCGCCTCGACCAGCAGCACGTCGAAGCCCTCGCGGGCCGCGGTGTAGGTACCGGTCACTCCGCCGCCGCCGGAACCCGCGACCAGCACGTCGCATTCGGCCGCCCAGTCCATCAGCGGAGACTAGCGCGCCGCTAAGCTCGACTCCCATGACGAGCGTTACCGACCACACCGCGGAACCCGCTGCCGAACACACCGTCGACATCCACACCACCGCGGGCAAGCTGGCCGAGCTGCACAAGCGCCGGGAAGAGTCGCTGCACCCGGTGGGCGAAGAGGCCGTCGAGAAGGTGCACGCCAAGGGCAAACTGACCGCCCGCGAGCGCATTCTCGCCCTGCTCGACGAGGACTCGTTCGTGGAGCTCGACGCGCTGGCGCGGCACCGCAGCAAGAACTTCGGCCTGGAGAACAACCGGCCGCTGGGTGACGGCGTGATCACCGGCTACGGCACCATCGACGGCCGCGACGTGTGCATCTTCAGCCAGGACGCCACGGTGTTCGGCGGCAGCCTCGGCGAGGTGTACGGCGAGAAGATCGTCAAGATTCAGGACCTGGCGATCAAGACCGGGCGCCCGCTGATCGGCATCAACGACGGCGCCGGCGCGCGCATCCAGGAAGGCGTGGTCTCGCTCGGCCTCTACAGCCGCATCTTCCGCAACAACATCCTGGCCTCCGGCGTCATCCCGCAGATCTCGCTGATCATGGGCGCCGCCGCGGGTGGGCACGTGTACTCTCCCGCGCTGACCGACTTCGTGGTGATGGTCGACCAGACCAGCCAGATGTTCATCACCGGGCCCGACGTCATCAAGACCGTCACCGGCGAGGACGTCACCATGGAGGAGCTCGGCGGCGCACACACCCACATGGCCAAGTCGGGCACCCTGCACTACGTCGCCTCCGGCGAGCAGGACGCCTTCGACTGGGTTCGCGACCTGCTGGGCTACCTGCCGCCCAACAACGCCACCGACGCGCCCCGCTACGCCGAACCGCATCCCCCGGGCGCCATCGAGGACAACCTCACCGAGGAGGACCTCGAGCTGGACACGCTGATCCCGGACTCGCCCAACCAGCCCTATGACATGCACGAGGTGATCACCCGCATCCTCGACGACGACGAGTTCCTGGAAATCCAGGGCGGTTACGCGCAGAACATCGTCGTCGGGTTCGGCCGCGTCGAAGGCCGGCCGGTGGGGATCGTGGCCAACCAGCCCACCCAGTTCGCCGGCTGCCTGGACATCAACGCCTCGGAGAAGGCGGCCCGGTTCGTGCGAACCTGCGACTGCTTCAACATCCCGATCATCATGTTGGTGGACGTTCCGGGCTTCCTGCCGGGCACCGGCCAGGAGTACAACGGCATCATCCGCCGCGGCGCCAAGCTGCTGTTCGCCTACGGCGAGGCCACCGTCCCCAAGATCACCGTCATCACCCGCAAGGCCTACGGCGGCGCCTACTGCGTGATGGGTTCCAAGGACATGGGCTGCGACGTCAACCTGGCATGGCCGTCGGCGCAGATCGCCGTGATGGGCGCCTCGGGTGCGGTCGGGTTCGTCTACCGCAAGCAGCTGAGCGAGGCGGCCAAGGAGGGCCGCGACGTCGACGCGCTGCGCTTGCAGCTGCAGCAGGAGTATGAGGACACTCTGGTCAACCCGTACGTCGCCGCCGAGCGGGGCTACGTCGACGCGGTGATCCCGCCGTCGCACACCCGCGGCTACATCGCCACCGCGCTGCGCCTGCTGGAACGCAAGATTTCCCACCTGCCCCCCAAGAAGCACGGGAACATTCCGCTATGACCCAGCCGCACGAGCCGCACATCCAGATCCTCAAGGGCGAGCCCACCGTCGAGGAGGTGGCGGCCCTGGTCGCGGTGCTCGGTTGCGCCGGCGACGCGCCGGCGCCCGAACAGTCCGAGCGGACCCGGTGGGGTCTGCCGGTCGACCGGCTGCGGTTCGCGATGACCAACTATCAGCGGCTCACGTTCCAGCAGATGACCCACATGCGGCATTGACCCGCCTGGTGCTGGCCTCGGCCTCGACCGGCCGGCTCAAGGTGCTGCGCCAGGCCGGTGTCGATCCGCTGGTCGTGGTCTCCGGCGTCGACGAGGACGCCGTCGCAGCGGCGCTGAGCCCGGACGCGTCGCCCGCCGATGTGGCGTGCGCCCTGGCCGAAGCCAAGGCGCACCAGGTGGCCGGCGAGCTGGACGACGACGTTGCGGCCGATTGCGTCGTCCTCGGCTGTGATTCGATGCTGTCGGTCGGCGACCGGCTGTGTGGCAAGCCCGGGACGGCCGAGGCCGCCGCGACCCAGTGGCGCCTGATGGCCGGACGCTCCGGCGGCCTGCACACCGGGCACTGCCTGCTGCGGATGCACGGCGGCGCCATCACCCACCGCGAGGTCGAATCCCGCTGCACCACAGTACATTTCGCTACCCCTTCGGATCCGGACCTGCGGGCCTACGTCGCACACGGGGAGCCTCGGCGGGTGGCCGGGGGCTTCACGCTGGACGGCCTGGGCGGCTGGTTCGTCGACGGCATCGACGGTGACCCGTCGAACGTGATCGGCGTCAGCCTGCCGCTGCTGCGGTCGCTGCTGGCGCGGGTCGGGCTCTCGGTGTCCACGCTGTGGGCCACCAACTGAGCCTGGCGGTAGGCTCGGCAACGTGGCATTACCCCCCGATCCAAGCCCGACATTGTCGTCCTACGCCCACCCCGAGCGACTGGTCACCGCCGACTGGCTGTCCGCCAACCAAGGCACCCCCGGTCTGGCGATCGTCGAATCCGACGAGGACGTGCTGCTCTACGACGTCGGTCATATCCCCGGCGCGGTGAAGGTCGACTGGCACACCGACCTCAACGACCCCCGGGTCCGCGACTACATCGACGGC
Source organism: Mycobacterium arosiense ATCC BAA-1401 = DSM 45069 (assembly GCF_002086125.1). Taxonomy (GTDB): domain Bacteria; phylum Actinomycetota; class Actinomycetes; order Mycobacteriales; family Mycobacteriaceae; genus Mycobacterium; species Mycobacterium arosiense. Next base: position 11,995 of record NZ_MVHG01000025.1, on the reverse strand, counting down.
GCGCAGTTCGCGGAGTTGATGGACCGCAAGGGCATCGCCCGCGACGACACCGTGGTGATCTACGGCGACAAGAGCAACTGGTGGGCCGCCTACGCGCTGTGGGTGTTCACGCTGTTCGGCCACCCGGACGTGCGGCTGCTCAACGGCGGGCGCGACCTGTGGCTGGCCGAACGCCGGGAGACCACGCTGGAGGTCCCCACCAGGACCTCCAGCGGCTACCCCGTCGTGACCCGCAACGACGGGCCCATCCGCGCCTTCAAGGACGAGGTGCTGGGCATTCTCGGCAGCCAGCCGCTGATCGACGTGCGCTCCCCGGACGAGTACACCGGCAAGCGCACGCACATGCCCGAGTACCCGGAGGAAGGCGTGTTGCGCGGCGGCCACATCCCCACCGCGCGGTCGATCCCGTGGGCCAAGGCCGTCGACGAGAGCGGGCGGTTCCGCAGCCGCGAGGAACTCGAGGAGCTGTACGGCTTCATCGAGCCCGACGACAAGACCGTGGTGTACTGCCGCATCGGCGAGCGGTCCAGCCACACCTGGTTCGTGCTGACGCATCTGCTGGGCAAGCCCGGGGTGCGCAACTACGACGGATCCTGGACCGAGTGGGGCAACACGGTGCGCACGCCGATCGTGGCGGGCGAAGAGCCGGGGCAGGTGCCGAGCCCCGCTCGGGTTTGATGACACCGCGATGAGCATGCCCGCTCCCCTGGCCGAGGTGGTGTCCGACTTCGCCGAAGTCGAGGGCCAGGACAAGCTGGCGCTACTGCTGGAATTCGCCAACGAACTTCCGGCGCTGCCGCCCGATTTGCAAGAGGCGGCCATGGAGCCGGTGCCCGAGTGCCAGACGCCGCTGTTCTTGCATGTCGACGCCAGCGACCCCGACCGGGTGCGGCTGCACTTCAGCGCGCCGGCCGAGTCGCCCACCACGCGCGGGTTCGCGTCGATTCTGGCCACCGGCCTGGACGAGCAGCCCGCCGCCACCATCTTGGCGGTGCCCGAGGATTTTTACGCCGACCTCGGGCTGGCCGCTCTGATCAGCCCGCTACGGTTGCGCGGCTTGTCGGCGATGCTGGCCCGGATCAAGCGCAAGGTGCGCGAGTCATCCTGAACGAGGACCGCCTCGTCGGGCCCGACGGCGCGGTGCTTAGACTTCCCAAGAACTCGTTGTAAGAAATTTTCTTAGAGACGCCCGCAGAAATACGTCTGCGGTTACGCCAACCAGGAGGCGCTGTGGCTAATCACGCCAGCTCGAGGATCTCCAAAGTGCTCGTCGCCAACCGCGGCGAGATCGCTGTCCGGGTGATCCGCGCGGCCCGCGATGCGGGCCTGTCCAGCGTGGCGGTGTATGCCGAGCCCGACGCCGACGCGCCGCACGTGCGGCTGGCCGACGAGGCGTTCGCGTTGGGTGGTCAGACGTCGGCCGAGTCCTACCTGGACTTCGCCAAAATCCTTGACGCGGCCGCCAAGTCGGGCGCCAACGCCATCCACCCCGGCTACGGGTTCCTCTCGGAGAACGCCGATTTCGCCCAGGCGGTGCTGGACGCGAACCTGATCTGGATCGGCCCCAGCCCGCAGTCCATCCGCGACCTCGGTGACAAGGTCACCGCCCGCCACATCGCCGCCCGCGCGCAGGCCCCGCTGGTGCCCGGCACCCCCGACCCGGTCAAGGACGCCGACGAGGTGGTGGCGTTCGCCAAGGAGTACGGCGTGCCGATCGCCATCAAGGCGGCGTTCGGCGGCGGCGGCAGGGGCATGAAGGTGGCCCGCACCATCGAGGAGATCCCCGAGCTGTTCGAGTCGGCCACCCGCGAGGCCGTCGCCGCCTTCGGTCGCGGCGAGTGCTTCGTCGAGCGCTACCTGGACAAGCCGCGCCACGTCGAGGCGCAGGTGATCGCGGACCAGCACGGCAACGTCGTCGTCGCCGGCACCCGGGACTGCTCGCTGCAGCGCCGGTTCCAGAAGCTGGTGGAGGAGGCTCCCGCGCCGTTCCTGACCGACGCGCAGCGCAAGGAGATCCACGAGTCGGCCAAGCGGATCTGCAAGGAGGCGCACTACTACGGCGCCGGCACGGTCGAGTACCTGGTCGGCCAGGACGGTTTGATCTCCTTCCTCGAGGTCAACACCCGCCTGCAGGTCGAGCACCCGGTCACCGAGGAGACCGCCGGCATCGACCTGGTGCTGCAGCAGTTCAAGATCGCCAACGGCGAGAAGCTGGACCTCACCGAGGACCCGGCGCCGCGCGGCCACGCCATCGAGTTCCGGATCAACGGCGAGGACGCCGGCCGCGGCTTCCTGCCCGCGCCCGGTCCGGTCACCCGCTACGACATCCCCACCGGGCCCGGCGTCCGGCTGGACTCCGGTGTCGAGGCCGGTTCGGTCATCGGCGGCCAGTTCGACTCGATGCTGTCCAAGCTGATCGTGTACGGCGCCACCCGCGGGGAAGCGCTGGCGCGGGCCCGCCGGGCGCTCGACGAATTCCACGTCGAGGGCCTGGCCACGGTCATCCCGTTCCACCGCGCCGTGGTCAGTGACCCGGCGTTCATCGGTGACGGCGAGGGCTTCTCGGTGCACACCCGCTGGATCGAGACCGAGTGGAACAACACCATAGAACCGTTCACCGGCGGCGAGCCCCTGGACGAAGAGGACGCCCGGCCGCGCCAGAGGGTGGTCGTGGAGGTCGGCGGCCGCCGGCTCGAGGTGTCGCTGCCCGGCGACCTGGCGCTGTCGGGCGGCGGCCCCGCCGATCCGGCCGGTGTCATCCGCAAGAAGCCCAAGCCGCGCAAGCGCGGGGCACACGCGGGTGCGGCCGCCTCCGGCGACGCGGTGACCGCCCCCATGCAGGGCACCGTGGTCAAGGTCGCGGTCGAGGAGGGCCAGGAGGTTGCCGCCGGCGACCTGGTGGTGGTGCTCGAGGCGATGAAGATGGAGAACCCGGTCACCGCCCACAAGGACGGAGTCATCACCGGGCTCGCCGTCGAGGCCGGCGCCGCCATCACCCAGGGCACCGTGCTCGCCGAGATCAAGTAGCGGTTGCCTGAGAGTTTTCCCAGACAGCGTTGTCGGCCCCCGCGATCGCGAGTAGGGTCACGGACAAGGTTGAGTTCACAGCCGCCCGGGATACGTCCACGACGTGGGGGTAGGCGGAATTCCCTCCTCTTTAAGCTTTTTGCACGGCTGACGTATCCATAGCACGAATCCCTCGAGGGATGGAGTCAGCGATGTCTGTGGCCCAATCTTGGCAACAAAGTCGCACAGCACAATTCACCGCCCGCTGGGGCCCGACGGGCACCCTCATCACGGTCGACGGTGAGCTCGACGCGGCCAACGCCGACCAACTCGTCGCCTACGTGCGGCAAAGCACCAATCGTTCGCGGCGGCGGGTGATACTTGACCTGCGCGGCCTGAATTTCATTGGCACGGCGGGCTTTTCAGCCCTGCACCGGATCAACGTGGCGTGCTCGGAAGCCCAGGTGTCCTGGGCCATGGCGCCCAGCCCCGCGGTGGCGAGGTTGTTGCGGATCTGCGACCCGGATGCCACGCTGCCGGTGACGGCGCCGCGGGCCGAGCCGCTGCTGGAACCGCTGCGGGTTGATGACGACGAAGAGCCCCGGCCGCTACTGCAACTGGTCCCGGAGCCGCGTTAACGACTTCGCCAGCAGTCGCGACACGTGCATCTGGGAGATGCCGACCCGCTCGGCGATCTGGGTCTGTGTCATCGACTCGAAGAATCGCAGGATCAACACCGTTCGTTCCCGCTCGGGCAGCGCCTCGAGCAGGGGGCGTAGCGATTCCTGGTCCTCGATGCGGTCCAGTCCGGTGTCGACGTCACCCAGGGTGTCCGCGATGGCGCGGGCTTCCTCTTCCTCACTCCCGCCGCCGCTGTCGATGGACAACGTGTTGTAGGAGCTCCCGGCCACCAGGCCCTCGACCACCTCTTCACGGTCCATCTCGAGCTCGGCGGCGAGTTCGGTCGCCGTCGGCGCCCGGCCGAGCCGCTGCGACAGGTCGGCGGTCGCGGTGCCCAGTCGCAGGTGCAGTTCTTTGAGCCGCCGCGGAACCTTGACCGACCAGCTGTTGTCGCGGAAGTGGCGGCGAACCTCGCCCATGATGGTCGGCACCGCGAAGGACACGAAGTCCGAGCCGGTGTCGACGTCGAAGCGGACCACGGCGTTGACCAGTCCGACGCGCGCCACCTGCACCAGGTCGTCGCGCGGTTCGCCGCGGCCCTCGAAGCGACGCGCGATGTGGTCGGCCAGCGGCAGGCAGCGCTCGACGATCTTGTCCCGTTGACGTTGAAATTCCAGGGAGTTGGGCGTGACATCGGCCAACTCACGGAACATGTCCGGAACATCGGCGTATTCGTTCGGACGCGAAACCGAACCGCCCGCAGCTCGCGCTGTCACCTGGTGGAGGCCGCCCGTCGCGCCGTCAGCGTGATGCCGAACACGCTGCCGGTTTCATTCGGTTGGCGACCGTCATAAAAGGTCTGGACGTCGTCAGCCAGCGACGTCAGCACGTGCCAACTGAAGCTGCCGGGCGCCACCACGTCATGGGTGTCGCATGCCGCGGAAGCCTCCACCACCAATTGGTCGTCTTGCGGGTCGACCACCACGATCAGGGTCGCGTCGGGAGTGGCCGAACGAATCAACCGGGTGCACACTTCGTCGACCGCGAGCCGCAAGTCCGCCACCGCGTCGAAATCCAGGTCCTCGAACGTGCCGATGGCACCGACCAGGGTGCGCAGCATCGCGAGGTTCTCCAGTCGCGCGGCAACGTGCAGTTCGACGGCGCGGTGGCCGCGCGGACGCTTGTTAGCGTGCAATCCAGCATCGTTCATATGGTCTCCCGGCAATGTTCGACTGACACTACTACTGCTTCGCAGAGCGCCCTGGACCTCGCGTTCGAGCCGGTTAGTCATGATCGCCGCCGGGTATTCGGCCCGATGTGGATGGGCCTGGCACGACCGACACAGACGCGACGCGCCGGTATAGGCGCGTCGCATTGATCGCCGGAATCACGCTGGTCGTCTTGATCCTCGTCGCAGTAGGTGTTTATGTCGGTGTGTTCGTGATTTTGTCCCCCATGATGGGGTGACCACGCAAACGCAACCGTTCCGGCACTCATCATGGTGCAGACTTGATACCCACTAGTCCCCGCCCGTAATCCCGCAATTGGCTTTCTTGCGCCATTTCACACGGCACGGTGCCGGGGCAGGTCACCGCCGGAAATGCCGTCACACGCGACCGAGTATCGTGCCGGCGTTAGCTGGCCGGCCACTGCCGGTGCACCTCGGGATGTTCGGTGTACCAGCGATCGGCGATCCGGCGAATCCTGCGGTGCTCCACCGCCAGCCAGGCCAGCCCCAGCACCGCGGCGATGACCGCGACGATCCCCGCGGTCATGCCCTCATGGTGGTGGCCGCTGCCGAAGGCCGCGAGACTGCCGCAAGCCCCGATCACGCCCCCGACGACTAAGAGGTACCCGGGCCAGTGCAGGACGTCGATCAGCGACTCGCCGGCGAGCGGCCGCGTGGTCCTCAGATGGTCGACGGGATCGTGATAGGTGTCTCCCATAGCTGCTCCTCACCGCACCATCCACGTTAGATCGCGGGAGAACAAAGCTAAAGAGCCAGCACCGGCCCCGCGATCGGAGCGACACCCATGGCGACCATGAGCGCCATCTCGGTCAGCAAAAACCAGCCCGCGCCGTGCCAGCCCCACCAGGTTCCCTCGGCCTTCCATACCCGATAGGTGCGCACGAACGCCCAGATTCCGCCCGCCAGGGCGATCAGCGGGCCGCCGAAGGCCAACAGGGTGCGCTGCGGCGGACCGCACGCCACGGTGTCCACATTCACTCCCGGGCAGGTACTCACCCACACCGCCGCGATCAACAGGAAGCCGACGGCAGCGAGCGTGGCCAGCACGGTGAACCGGACGGCGGCCAGCACCTCGCCGTCCTCCTGCCCCAGGCGATCACCACCGGATCGCGCATCCGCTTTCTGCATCGTTGTCACCTCCCCTTCGGGCTCCACGCTTAACTTTTATCGTCCGCCGCGTCGCATTGGTTACGCGCTAGCTTGTGGACGGCAATCCCGCGCTCATAGCGACGGGATGCGCACGGGGTCAAATACCCCGCGGCAAACCGGGGTAAACCGGCTCGGCGCGAGGTCAAGGGCCTACGGCAGCGCCCGCAGCGCGCCGCGGATGGCGCGGATCGCGGCGTCGATCTCCGCGCGTGACACGGTCAGCGCCGGGCGGAACCGGACACCGTCGTCACCCGAGGGCAGCACGATCACCGCCCGCCGCCACAGCAGGCGGAGCAGCTCGTCGCGGTCAGCGGCGCTCGGCAGGCTGAACGCACACATCAGGCCGCGCCCGCGGGGGTCGAGCACCAGGCCGGGGAACTCGCCGGCGAGCTCGTCGAGGCACTCGCGCAGGTGGGCGCCCTGCTCGGCGGCGTGGTCGAACAAGTCGTCGGCCTCGATCACCTCCAGGATGCGGCGGGCGCGCACCATGTCGGCCAGGTTGCCGCCCCACGTCGAGTTCAGCCGCGAGGAGACCGCGAAGACGTTGTCGGTGACCTCGTCGACGCGGCGGCCCGCCATGATGCCGCACACCTGGGTCTTCTTGCCGAACGCCACCACATCGGGCTGAACGCCCAATTGCTGGTAGGCCCAAGGCGTTCCGGTCAGGCCGCAGCCGGTCTGCACCTCGTCGAAGATCAGCAGGGCGTCGTGCTCGTCGCACAGCTCGCGCATCGCCGCGAAGAACTCGGGCCGGAAGTGACGGTCGCCGCCCTCGCCCTGGATGGGCTCGGCCACGAAGCAGGCGATGTCGTGCGGGTGCGATCGGAAGGCCGCGCGGGCCTGGCGCAGCGACTCGGCTTCGGCCGCCGCCATGGCCGGCGCGTCCAGGCCGGGCCGGATGAACGGGGCATCGATGCGCGGCCAGTCGAACGTGGGGAAGCGGTCCACTGTGACCGGGTTGGTGTTGGTCAGCGACAGCGTGTATCCGCTGCGGCCGTGAAACGCCCCGCGCAGGTGCAGCACCCGGGTCCCCAGCCCCGGATCGATCCCGCGCGCTTCGTTGAACCGGCTCTTCCAGTCGAACGCCACCTTGAGCGCGTTCTCCACCGCGAGCGCGCCGCCGTCGACGAAGAACAGGTGCGGCAGGGCCGGGTCGCCCAACACCCGGGCGAAGGTCTGCACGAAGCGGGCCATCGCGACCGAGTACACGTCGGAGTTGCTGGGCTTGTTCAGCGCGGCCCGGGTCAGCTCCACGCGAAACTGCTCGTCGTTCACGAGCGCGGGGTGGTTCATGCCCAGCGCCGACGAGGCGAAGAAGGTGAACATGTCCAGGTAGCGCCGCCCGTCGCGGGCGTCATACAGGTAAGAGCCGGCGGAGCGGGCCAGGTCGAGCACGAAGTCGAAGCCGTCGACAAGGATGCTGCGCGCCAGCACCTCGTGCACCCGCGCCGGCCCGATGCGCCGACCGGTGCAGCGGTCCATGGTCGCGGTCATGCCGCTCATGGTAGCCGACTTTTACGGAATCATAAGGCAAATACCGTATATTTTATGGTATTCGTTGCCTATCTGTGTAAAAAGTATTCAATATGATGGTGCTTCGCGTCCTGACGTTCGCGGTGGTCCGGATCCGCTGCAGCAGATCTTCCAGCGCCCGGGCGGACTCGACGCGCACCAGCAGGACGTAGCTCTCCTCACCGGCCACCGAGTGACACGATTCGATCTCCTCGATGTGCTCGAGGCGGGCGGGCGCATCATCGGGTTGAGAGGGATCCAAGGGAGTGATGGCCACGAACGCCGACAGCAGGTGCCCGACCGCCTCCGGGTCGATGCGCGCCGAGTATCCCGAGATGACGCCGCGCGCCTCGAGCCTGCGCACCCGCGACTGCACCGCCGAGACCGACAGCCGGGCGCTGGCGGCCAGCTCCGCCAGCGTCGCGCGGCCGTCGGCGACCAGCTCGCGCACCAGGATCCGGTCGACCTCGTCGAGCGTCTCACTCATGGCCGGAGACTATCGCAGGAACGGGCCGCCGTGACCCGCACGAACTGGCTGGACGCCTGGCAGCTTCGGGAGCGGTTCGCCGCGGGGTTGTCGGCGATGTACGCCGCCGAGGTGCCGGCATATGGCACCCTGGTCGAGGTCAGCGAGCAGGTCAACGCCGATTACGCGGCGGGCCATGCCGACGCCGAGCGTTTCGGCTCGCTGCGGCGGGTCACCGCCGAGCGGCACGGCGCCATCCGGGTGGGCAGTCCGGCCGAATTGGCCGCCGTCGCCGACCTTTTCGCCGCGTTCGGCATGCTGCCGGTCGGCTACTACGACCTGCGTCGCGCCGCGTCACCCGTCCCGGTGGTGTCGACCGCGTTTCGGCCCATCGATCCAGAAGAGTTGTCGCGCAACCCCTTCCGGGTGTTCACCTCCATGCTGGCCACCCGCGACCCGCGCTACTTCGACGGCGACCTGCGCCGCCGCATCGAAACCTTCGTGGCCCGGCGCCAACTGTTCGACCCCGCGCTGCTGGCCCGGGCGCGGGTCATCGCCGCCGCGGGCGGCTGCGACGCCGACCAAGCGCCGGGGTTCGTCGCGGCGGCGGTGGCGGCGTTCGCGCTGTCCGGTGAGCCGATCGAGCGGTCCTGGTACGACGAACTGTCGCGGATCTCGGGTGTGGCCGCCGACATCGCCGGCGTCGGCAGCACCCACATCAACCACCTGACGCCGCGGGTGCTCGACATCGACGAGCTGCACCGGCGGATGACGCAGCGCGGCATCACCATGATCGACGCCATCCAGGGCCCGCCGCGCACCGACGGCCCGGCGGTGCTGTTGCGTCAGACGTCATTTCGCGCCCTGGCCGAACCCCGCCGCTTCCGCGACGACGGCCGCATCACCGAGGGGACGCTGCGAGTGCGCTTCGGCGAAGTGGAGGCGCGCGGTGTCGCGCTGACGCCGGAGGGGCGGCGACGCTACGACGCCGCGATGGGCGCCGCGGACCCGGCCGCGGTGTGGGCGCAGCACTTCGGCGGCACCGATGCGGAGATGGCCGCCGACGGGCTGGCCTATTACCGCGGCGGTGACCCGTCGGCGCCGATCGTCTACGAGGACTTCCTGCCCGCGTCGGCGGCGGGCATCTTCCGGTCGAACCTGGATGCCGACGCCGGCCTCGAAAACGCTGATGGCCCCGACGATTCCGGTTACGACGCCCCGTGGCTGGCGGGGGCCATGGGCCGCGAGATCTACGATCCGTACACCCTTTATGAGGCGCTCTGCCAGGAGGTCTCCGGATGAATCTCCCGACCGCTGACGAGTTGCGCGCCCGGGCGCGTGATGCCCTGCGTGCGATGGGCGCCGAGGTCGCACTCGGCGAGCCGGACGGCCACGGGATGCCGGCCAGCACACCGATCACCGGCGAGGTGCTGTTCACCGTCGCGCCCACCACGCCCGAGCAGGCCGAGCACGCGATCAGCGAAGCCGCTCAAGCGTTTTCGGCGTGGCGCGACACGCCGGCGCCGGTGCGCGGCGCGCTGGTGGCTCGGCTCGGCGAGCTGCTGACCGCGCACCGCGGCGAGCTGGCCACCCTGGTGACCCTCGAGGTCGGCAAGATCGCCTCCGAGGCGGCCGGCGAGGTGCAGGAGATGATCGACATCTGCCAGTTCGCGGTGGGGCTGTCGCGCCAGCTCTACGGTCGCACCATCACCTCGGAACGCCCCGGCCACCGGCTGCTGGAGACCTGGCACCCGCTCGGTGTCGTGGGGGTGATCACCGCGTTCAACTTCCCGGTCGCCGTCTGGGCCTGGAACGCCGCGCTGGCCCTGGTGTGCGGCGACCCGGTGGTGTGGAAGCCCTCGGAGCTGACACCGTTGACGGCGCTGGCCACCCAGTCATTGATCGACCGGGCCGCGGCAGACGTCGGGGCCCCGCCCGCGGTGAGCTCGCTGGTGCTGGGCGATCGCGACCTCGGGGAGCTGCTGGTGGACGACCCGCACATCGCGCTGGTGTCGGCGACCGGTTCGGTCGGGATGGGCCGGGCCGTCGGTCCCCGCGTCGCAGCACGGTTCGGCAGGGTGCTGCTGGAGTTGGGCGGCAACAACGCCGCCATCGTGACGCCGTCGGCCGACCTGAACCTCGCGGTGCGGGCGGTGGTGTTCGCGGCCGCCGGCACCGCCGGGCAGCGCTGCACCACCCTGCGCCGGCTGATCGTGCACCGCTCGGTGGCCGACGAGGTGGTTGCGCGCGTCGCGTCGGCCTTCGGGCAGCTGCGGATCGGCGACCCGTCGGCGCCGGACACGTTGGTCGGACCGCTGATCCACGAGACCGCCTACCGCGACATGGTGGGGGCGCTGGAACAGGCCCGCGCCGACGGCGGCGAGGTCATCGGGGGCGAGCGCACCCATCCCGAGGTTCCCCAACACCCGGGTTCCTACTACGTCGCGCCGGCGCTGGTGCGGATGCCCGCGCAGACCGCGGTCGTGGCGACCGAGACGTTCGCGCCCATCCTCTACGTGCTGACCTACGACGAGCTCGATGACGCGATCGCCCTCAACAATGGGGTGCCGCAGGGGCTTTCGTCGGCCATCTTCACCACCGACCTGCGTGAGGCCGAGCGCTTCCTGGCCGAATCCGACTGCGGGATCGCCAATGTCAACATCGGCACGTCCGGCGCGGAGATCGGCGGCGCGTTCGGCGGAGAGAAGGAAACCGGCGGCGGACGCGAATCCGGCACCGACTCGTGGAAGGCCTACATGCGTCGAAGTACCAACACCGTCAATTATTCCGGCGAGCTACCGCTGGCCCAGGGCGTGCAGTTCGGATGAATCCACAGTGGTGAATCCATAGTGGTCGGCGTCTCACGTCGTATGAGTACTATCTGACACATGCCGACAGCCCGCAGGCGCTTATCCCCCGAGGATCGACGCGCTGAGCTGCTCGCTTTAGGGGCGGAGGTCTTCGGGAAGCGGCCCTACGACGAGGTCCGCATCGATGAAATCGCGGAACGCGCCGGGGTGTCGCGGGCCCTGATGTACCACTACTTCCCCGACAAACGGGCATTTTTCGCGGCGGTGGTCAAGGACGAGGCCGACCGCTTGTATGAGAACACCAACATGGACGACGCCACCGGCCTGACCATGTACGAAGAGGTCCGGACCGGGGTGATGGCCTACATGGCCTACCACGAGCAGAACCCCGAGGCCGCGTGGGCCGCCTACGTCGGCCTGGGCCGTTCCGACCCGGTCCTGTTGGGTGTCGACGACGAGGCCAAGAACCGTCAGCTCGAGCACATCATGAGCCGGATCAGCGACCTCGTGGCCAAGACCCCCGCGGGGAAGCTGGAACCCGACGTCGAGCGGGACCTCCGGGTGATCTGCCACGGCTGGTTGGCGTTCACCTTCGAGCTGTGCCGGCAACGCATCATCGACCCCACCACCAGTGCCGATCGCCTGGCCGACGCCTGCGCGCACTCTTTGTTCGACGCCATCGCCCGGGTCCCCGAGATCCCCGAGGAACTGTCCCACGCGATGGCGACCGCTCGTATCGAGCCGCGCTAGCGTCCCGTGTCGGTGCCCGTTGGCACCATGGACAGGTGAGCACTCGCGTCGATTCCGCACCGGTTGGCCGTCCCGATCCGTTGGGCCGGTTCAGCGCGATCACCCGCGAGTGGTTCACCAGCACCTTTGACGCACCCACCACCGCGCAGGCCGACGCCTGGAACGCCATCGCCGACGGCCACAACACCCTGGTGATCGCCCCCACCGGGTCGGGCAAGACGCTGGCGGCGTTCCTGTGGGCGCTGGACAGCCTCGCCGGCTCGGCCGAGCGTCCGCCCGGCACCCGGGTGCTCTACGTCTCCCCGCTCAAGGCGCTGGCCGTCGACGTCGAGCGTAACCTGCGCACTCCCCTGGCCGGGCTCACCCGCATCGCCGCACACCGCGGGGTGCCCGCCCCCGACATCAGCGTGGGGGTCCGGTCCGGCGACACCC
>NZ_MVHG01000249.1 GCF_002086125.1 Mycobacterium arosiense ATCC BAA-1401 = DSM 45069 | reverse complement strand
CTTGTCGAGCCTTCCTGCCCACATCGTGGGCTGCAAGACTCTCACAAGCCGTGGATCAACCAACCGGGGTCAGGCCATCGCTCCGTACAGGAGATGATTCATGCCGAGGATGGTCGTATGCTTCCGCTCACCGCGACGCCACGGATCCTATACCATCTGGCTCTGGCGCGGCGGCACTAACGCTTAGTAATAGGGTATGGATCGAAAGCGCCTGCCGCACTGATGAACTGACATTTCATGTTCCGCTCTGAAGTCGCAGTAATGAGTCGTATATCGGCTTGAGTTCTGCGAGCGTACATCGAAACGATCTGCAGTAGCCTCGCTTCGTTTCGAAGCTAGGAGCCGAGGGTCAAGTCCAGGGACGTGGTGTACGGGGTCGTCTTGTGATTCTTCGAGATGATGGTTCAAGCGGTCAGTGCCGCAG
>NZ_MVHG01000248.1 GCF_002086125.1 Mycobacterium arosiense ATCC BAA-1401 = DSM 45069 | reverse complement strand
TGCCTTGGTGGGATGGTCGAGCGCAGTATCACCGGCGAGCACCTGATCGCCGAGCTCGACCGTCTGGCCGGCCAGCGCGGTACTTATCCGACGGTGCTGCGGTGTGACAACGGTCCCGAATTAGCCTGCAGCGCAATGGCCGACTGGGCCGCCGGACTGGTCGGCCTGCACTTCATCCCGCCCGGCGAGCCGTGGCGAAACGGCTACGTCGAATCCTTCAACTCCCGCATCCGCGACGAATGCTTGAACATCAACAGCTTCTGGTCACTGGCCCAGGCCCGGGTGGTCATCAGCGACTGGAAACACGAGTACAACCACCACCGCCGGCACTCGTCACTGGGCTACCAGCCCCCAGCCCACTACGCTGCCACCTGTACCCACCAATGAACGACTCTCCTTCGCCGTGGACCAGTTCACGGGGTCCGGTCA
>NZ_MVHG01000247.1 GCF_002086125.1 Mycobacterium arosiense ATCC BAA-1401 = DSM 45069 | reverse complement strand
TCGAGCCTTCCTGCCCACGTCGTGGGCCGCAAGACTCTCATAGGCCATGGATCAACCGATCGGGGTCAGGCCAGTCGCAGATGGACATCGTGGGCCGGTTCCCGATTGCCGATGGCACCAGCGCCTAAGCGTTGACCGGAATCGACGATCATTCCCGGATGTGCGTGTGTGCGCGCTTAATGGCGCGGGAGCGCATCCGCGCGGTCTGCGACGGGCTTCGCGCGGCCCTGGCCGGCTACGGGTGCCCGAGCAGATTCTGACCGATAACGGCAAGGTGTTTACCGGGCGGTTCAACCATCCGGTTGTCGAGGTGCTCTTCGATGCGGTTTGCCGGGGAAACGGTGGGGCGTGTCTTATGTCGACGGCATCTGAATTTTGACCCCCTGGCGGCAAGTGAGAATTGACCCCCTGGGGTGGTGGTGGTGATTATTCC
>NZ_MVHG01000246.1 GCF_002086125.1 Mycobacterium arosiense ATCC BAA-1401 = DSM 45069 | reverse complement strand
GCTGGGACGAAGCCTACGCGCTGACCCGCAAGCTGCCCCAGGATCTTGCCGCCACCAGCCGCTGGCGCTATTGGCAGGCACGCAGCCTGCAACTGGCGCAGCCGAACAGCAAGGAGCCGATCGCGCTGTACCAGAAGCTCGCCGGCGAGCGCGACTTCTACGGCTTCCTCGCCGCCGACCGCCTGAGCGTGCCGTACAAGCTCGGCAACCGTCCTGCGCACATCGACCCGCGCGTCCTGCAACGCGTACGCAACGCCGCCAGTACGCGCCGGGCCATGGAGTTCTTCAACCGTGGCGAAGTGATCAACGCCCGCCGCGAGTGGTACCACGCCGCGCGCCTGTTCGATCGCGACGAGCTGATCGCCCAGGCCAGGCTGGCCTACGACATGCAGTGGTATTTCCCGGCGATCCGCTCGATCAGCCAGGCGCAGTACTGGGACGACCTGGAC
>NZ_MVHG01000245.1 GCF_002086125.1 Mycobacterium arosiense ATCC BAA-1401 = DSM 45069 | reverse complement strand
GGCCCATGCCGGCCTCGTCACCATCGAGCAGCAGGGTCGCAACCTGATCTATCGGGCCGAGTACGGCCACATGAACGGCCTCATCGGCTACCTGACCGAGCATTGCTGCCAAGGTGGCGTATGCGAGGTTTCTCCATCCAAGACCTGCTGCTGACCATGACCGATACCACTTACAACGCCTTGTTCATCTGTACGGGCAATTCGGCCCGCTCCATCCTCGCCGAAGGCATCCTCAACGACATGGGCCAGGGGCGGTTTCACGCCTGGTCGGCAGGTAGCCATCCGAAAGGCGAAGTTCACCCGCTGGCGCTCGCCACGCTGGAGCGGCTGCACCTTCCGACAACGGGCTACCGCAGCAAGAGCTGGGACGAGTTCGTGAAGCCCGATGCGCCGGTGTTCGATTTCATCTTCACCGTCTGCGACAACGCAGCCGGCGAGGCTTGTCCTCTCTGG
>NZ_MVHG01000244.1 GCF_002086125.1 Mycobacterium arosiense ATCC BAA-1401 = DSM 45069 | reverse complement strand
CTCCCGCAACCGCGGCCGCAAGCCCTGAGACAGCATGAACCGGTCAAACCGTTCGCACAGGTCGTTATCGTTCGCGTACTCGTGCGCTGCGTCGACGATGCGCTCCAGCCGCGCCTGATGCTCGGTGAGCGCCAAGCGTGCCGCCTGCGCCTCCCCTCGAGCCCGCCGAGCTGCCCAGAACGCGCCGGCGAGCGCCGAGGCCCACGCCGGCATCTCTTCCTCCGCCGGCACCGGATCACCGGACACCTGAACCTCCGACACCGCGCCGACCACCACCACCGCGCAACCGTCGAGCCGTACGACCGCACACTGGCGCTCCGCGTCACCCACCGCGGAGTCCTCGATTACCAACCACCCTGGCACCGGTCCATCGACTAGCGGCGCGAACACCACCGCGCCCGACTCGACGCCGGCCGCCAACGCCTCCGCGACCGACCGCGACACCGCGGCTACCGAACC
>NZ_MVHG01000243.1 GCF_002086125.1 Mycobacterium arosiense ATCC BAA-1401 = DSM 45069 | reverse complement strand
ACCAGAGACTTCAGTCGTGAGGGTGAGACGACAACACCTTCCAATCGGTTGGATGATTCGGTGGATTCGACCACCGCGATCTGGCGCAGGCCCTTGAGGGCTTCCGGAGACTGGGCTGCGTAGAGCTGTTGCTTGCCTTGATACTCGCCCAATGCGCGCAGTGTGGCGGCCTGGGTACCATCGAAGCGAAGCGCGGTGAGGTACTCGGGGGTAAGCGAGTGCATGGAAATGTAAGCTCAGGCTGTCTAAATGGGGCAATCATAGTCGTTAAATGGGGTATTGTCTTTTGTAATGCCTCATTAAAGTCGTTTGGTTACCCTGTTTTCACTGCCATGGGCCTTGCGGAGAGGGAGGTCGCCCTGTCTGGCAGGGTGCGACCACGTGAATCACGGTCTATAAAAGGGGTATTAGCGGCATAAATTACCCTTTTTAATCATTGGGTTGCCCCGTTTATAGGCTCCACTCCTCTGCAAAGGCGAACAG
>NZ_MVHG01000242.1 GCF_002086125.1 Mycobacterium arosiense ATCC BAA-1401 = DSM 45069 | reverse complement strand
GACCCCCTTACAAGAAGGCCTGCTCTTCCACGCCAGCACAGCGCACACCAACGATGACATCTACGCGGTGCAACTGGACATCACCTTCAGCGGGGTTCTCGACCTGCACCGGCTGCGCGCCGCGACGCACTCGGTCATCACCCGCCATCCGAACCTGGCGGCCCGGTTCTGCGGACAGTTCGACCTGCCGGTGCAGATCATCCCGGCCGACCCCGCGCCCGTGTGGCGGTATCTCGAAATAGACGCCGGCACCGTCGATCTTGATCAGCAGGTGCACCGGGTGTGCGCTGCCGAACGCGCCGCGGTGTGCAAGCTGGCCGACCAACCGGCTTTTCGTGCCTTGGTGATCCGTATCGGCAGGGGTCGGCATCGATTTGTCCTGACCTTCCACCACATCGTGATGGATGGCTGGTCGCTGCCCATCCTGTTGAGCGAGATCTTCGCCGGCTACTACGGGCAGCACCTACCCGCACCCGCCCCCTATCGCAGCTTTGTCACCTGGCTGGCC
>NZ_MVHG01000241.1 GCF_002086125.1 Mycobacterium arosiense ATCC BAA-1401 = DSM 45069 | reverse complement strand
CGGGCCGGCGGTGGCGCACGGTTATGTGGGCCGGGCCGCGTTGACCGCGGAACGGTTCGTGGCCAATCCTTTTGGCGGCCCGCTCGGGGTCCCTGGGACACGTATGTATCGCAGCGGGGATCTGGTGCGCTGGACGGCTGAGGGCACCCTGGATTACTTAGGTCGCGCCGATAGTCAGATCAAATTGCGCGGACAGCGCATCGAGTTGGGCGAGATCGAAAACACCCTGCTTTCCTGCCCGCAGGTCACCCAGGCCGCGGCCAGCGTGCACGAGAGCGACACCGGTCCGCATTTGATCGGCTACGTCACCTTGGGGCAGACCAGCACCGCCGATGACGACGCCGAAATCGTCGAAGAGTGGCAACACCTGTACGACGACCTGTACGACGCCGAGGTCGAGGTACCGGGATTCGGGATGGACTTCCGCGGCTGGAACAGCAGCCTGACCGGTGACCCGATTCCGCTCGAGGACATGGTGGAGTGGCGTTCGGCCACGGTGAACCGGATTCTGGCTGTGCAGCCGCGGCGGGTGTTGGAGATCGG
>NZ_MVHG01000240.1 GCF_002086125.1 Mycobacterium arosiense ATCC BAA-1401 = DSM 45069 | reverse complement strand
CGGGCCGGCGGTGGCGCACGGTTATGTGGGCCGGGCCGCGTTGACCGCGGAACGGTTCGTGGCCAATCCTTTTGGCGCCCCGCACGGGGCCCCGGGAACACGTATGTATCGCAGCGGGGATCTGGTGCGCTGGACGGCTGAGGGCACCCTGGATTATCTCGGCCGGGCTGACACCCAGGTGAAACTGCGCGGGCAACGCATCGAGCTGGGCGAGATCGAAAACACCCTGCTTTCCTGCCCGCAGGTCACCCAGGCCGCGGCCGTTATCCACCACGGCGACACTGCCTCTCATCTCGTCGCGTATGTGACCCTCGATCACACCGCCGCCGTCACCGCGGACGACGACGCCGAAATCGTCGACCAATGGCAACACATCTACGACGAGCTCTACGACGCTGAACTGGATGCGCCGGAGTTCGGTAGCGATTTCCGGGGCTGGAACAGCAGCCTGACCGGTGACCCGATTCCGCTTGAGGACATGGTGGAGTGGCGTTCGGCCACGGTGAACCGGATTCTGGCTGTGCAGCCGCGGCGGGTGTTGGAGATCGG
>NZ_MVHG01000024.1 GCF_002086125.1 Mycobacterium arosiense ATCC BAA-1401 = DSM 45069 | reverse complement strand
CTGCCGTCGCGCACCGTCTCCGCGATCGAGCCCACCCGCCCGATCTCCACCCCGTTGTAGGTGACCTTCGAACCCGGGTCCATCACCAGGCCGGCGCGCGCGGCCAGCATGGTCAGTTGCGTTTTGGGGGTGAAGTTGCCCCGGAACTGCCCGTAGACCAGGGCCAGCGCCACCGCGCCGACGAGAAGGAGCGCCACGCCGGCCAGCTTGTACGGCGGGGTCCGCGGGGCGTTGGTCTGAATCGGTCGGGCCATGGCGATCACACCGTGAGCGCGAAGTTGGGGTTGACGCCATACAGCGCCAACGCGGCGGCCAACACGACAACCTGCACGGACACCAGCGAGAAACGCATCGATCGCCCGACGGCCTCACCCACGCCGACCGGACCGCCGCCGGCGTTGTAGCCGTAGAAGCAGTGGGTGATCATCACGACCGCGGTGATGATGATGGCCTCCAGGAACGACCAGAACACGTCCTCGGGGCGCAGGAACGTCCGGAAGTAGTGCTCGTAGGTCCCGTTGGACTGCCCGTAGATCACCGTCGTGGTGATCTGCGGGGACAGGAAAGTCATGATGATCGCCATGGAGTAGATCGGGATGATCACGACCAGCCCGGCCATGATGCGGGTGGAGGCCAGGAACGAGATCGATTTGATGCCCATCACTTCCAGGGCGTCGACCTCCTCGCTGATGCGCATGGCGCCCAGCTCCGCTGTGGCGCCGGCACCCACCGTGGCGGCCATGGCGATGCCGGTGACGACGGGCGCGGCGATCCGCACGTTGATCAACGCGGCGAAGAAGCCGGTGAATGCCTCGACGCCGATGTTGCCGAGCGAGGCGAAGCCCTGGATCGCGACCAGCGAGCTACCGGACAGTGTCACGAAGCCGACGATGGCGACGGTGCCGCCGATGACCGCCATGGCGCCGGTGCCCATGCCGATCTGGGCGACCAATCGCAGGGTCTCCTTGCGGTAGTTGCGCAGCGCGTGCGGAATGTGCCCGACGGCGATGGTGCCGAACCACGCCATCTGACCGATGTCGTCGAGACCGCGAGCCGCGGCCAGGCCGTAGCGGTTGAGGTTCTCTGCCGCCCGCGGGAAGCGGGCGCGAAAGACGGCGGAAGTCGACACGTCAGTGCCCCGTCCCGAACCGGACACCGATCGTGGTCAGCACCACGTTGACGGCGTATAGCGCGACGACACAAAGAACGACGGTCTCGTTGACGGCGGTGCCCAGGCCCTTGGAGCCGCCGCGCACGGTCAGGCCGCGATAGCAACCGACCAGGCCGGCGATCAGCCCGAAGACGGCGGCTTTGACCGTCGCGATGACGACCTCGGGCAAACCGGTGATGGTGGTCAGGGTGGCCAGGTAGGCGCCACCCGACACGTTCTGCAGGTAGACCCCGAACAGGTAACCGCCGACCAGGCCAACTGTGATCACCAGGCCGTTGAGCAGGGTCGCGACCAGGGTGGCGGCGACCACCCGGGGGACCACGAGTCGGTGGATCGGGTCGATGCCGAGCACCTCCATCGCGTCGATCTCCTCGCGGATGGTGCGGGCGCCCAGGTCCGCGCAGATCGCGGTCGAGCCGGCGCCGGCAACCACCAGCACGGTGGTCAGCGGGCCAAGCTGGGTGACGGCGCCGATTGCCGCGCCGGCGCCGGACAGGTCAGCGGCACCGAACTGGGCGAGCAGGACGTTGAGCGTGAAGATCAGCAGCACGGTCAGCGGGATCGACACCATGATGGTCGGCAGAAACGCCACCCGCATGATGAACCAGCACTGCTGGATGAATTCGCGATACTGGAAGGGCCAGCGGAACAGCGCCCTTCCGGTGAGCACGCACATCCGGAAGAATCCCCCGACGAGCGTCAGCGGCGTCTGCAGTTGGTCGCGAACGTAGCCAACCAGGTAGGGACCCCGCCGACTTGTCGACGTTGAAGTCACCGTGGCCCCCTCGCGCCGTCACCGCGCGCCTCCCGACGTCGCGGTGGATCGTCTAGCACGCCTCTCCCCCTCGCCGCGAGGCGGCTGGGGGTGCCCCCGCCTCGTCCCGACTCAACCTGTGTGACCATCGGCTCCCTACTGGCAAGTAGTAACGGAGACCACAGGAATGTACCCGATGGCAAACCACGTGTGAACCGCATCCGCACAATTAACCCTTCGCCAACAGCTGGCAAACGTTACAGCTCCGGTCAACTTTCCTTTCTGCTCCTAAAACCTCTTGTCCTAGAATGGATTTAATCGATTTCTCCGACCCCGTAGCGAACTCGCAGTTCAGTCTTGAGCACCTTGCCGGCCGGGTTGCGCGGCAGCGCATCGACGATCTCGAGCGCCTTGGGGTGCTTGTAGCGCGCCAGCCGTTCGGTCAGGAATTCGTCCAGCTCTTCGAGCGTCAAATTGTCGCCCGTGACGGCGGCGACCGCGATCGGCACCTCACCCCACTTCTTGTGGGCCCTGCCGATCACGGCCACCTCGACGATGCTGGGGTGGCCGGCGAGAACGTTTTCCACCTCGGCGCAGTAAATGTTCTCGCCACCGGAGATGATCATGTCCTTCTTGCGGTCGACCACCCACACGTAGCCGTCGGCGTCCATGCGGACGAGGTCGCCGGAGTGAAACCACCCGCCCGCGAACGCTTCCGCCGTGGCTTCCGGGTTGTTCCAGTAGCCGCTCATCAAAGTTGGTGCGCGGTAGACGATTTCACCGACCTCACCGATCGGCACGTCATTCATGTTCTCGTCGACGACGCGGGCGGCCACGGTGGGTATCACCTTGCCGACCGACCCACGTTTGCGAATGGCGTCCTCGCCCAAGAGCATGCACGTCACCGGCGACATCTCCGTCTGGCCGAACGCGGCCAGTATCTGGGCGCCGGGGAACCTCGCCGACATCTCGCGCAGCAGCGCGTCGGGTGCCGGTGCGGCGCCCCAGGAGATCACCCGCAACTTCAGGTCGCGCGGGCGAGCGTGTTGTTCGGCGCAGACCGCCTGCCACTGGGCGGGGACCAAGAAGATTCCCGTGACCCTTTCCGCGGCGAGCACGTCGAGCAGTTGCCCGGGCTCGAACGCGCCCAGCGGATAGATCACCGTCGGGGTGCCCAGCAGCACCCCGGTGAGCAGGTTGCCGATGCCGGCGATGTGGAAGAACGGCACCCCGATGAACCCGACATCGTTGTTGATGTCGGCACCGTTGGTGTACAGCCCGGTCATGGTCTGGCCGGTCAGATTCGTGTGGGTCAGCACGGCGCCCTTCGGCCGCCCGGTGGTGCCCGAGGTGTACATGATCAACGCCGGCGAGTCGTTCGGGATGTCGACGGGTTGGTGTTCCGGGCCGGGCTCGTCGATCAGGTCTTCGTAGCCGAGCACGCCCGCCGCGTCATCGTGAGTTGAGCCGCCCGCCACCACGATCGTGCCCAGCATCGACTCGATGTCGCGGACCCCGATGGCCACCGGGGCCAGCACCGGTTCGGTGATGATCACGCGCGCTTCGCAATCCTGGACCAGGAACGCGATTTCGGCCGGGGTGAGCCGGAAGTTCAGCGGGACCGCGATGGCGCCGAGCATGTTGACCGCCAGCACCGATTCGACGAACTCGGTGCGGTTGAGCATCAAGATCATCACCCGGTCGCCGAAGCCGACACCCCGGCGGCTCAGCGCATCGGCCAGCGCCGCCACCCGCCGGCGCAGGTCACCCCACGTCAGGCTGTTGCCCAGGAACCGCAGCGCGGTCGCGTTGGGCTGCATCAGCGCGTGCCGTTCGAGTTGGTTCACCCAGTTCTGTCGCCGGGCCAGGTACGGCTGCTCGTTCGCCCGTGTCAAATGGTTCGCTAATTGCGCGGTCAAACTCGACACTTCCTTTCACTCGCGCACCGCTTGCGCCAGGTTGATATTTGATAAAACTTAGTGTTGTGTGGGTCACACTATGGCGTTGACGGTCCACTGACAAGTCCCCGTTAACACCCGTCAAAACATAAACCCCATCCCGCCAAGTCCACGAAAGCCCTGGCAGCCCCGTGAACGCACCGATGTCAATGCAGAAGAGGAGTCGGCGGCCGCTGCGCCGGGCGCAGTTGTCCGACGAGGTGGCGGGGCACCTGCGGGCGGCGATCATGTCCGGTTCGCTGCGGCCGGGGACGTTCATCCGGCTGGACGAGACCGCGGCCGAGCTCGGAGTCAGCGTCACCCCGGTGCGCGAAGCGCTGCTCAAGCTGCGCGGTGAGGGCATGGTGCAGCTCGAACCGCACCGCGGCCACGTCGTGCTGCCGCTGACCCGCCAAGACATCGAGGACATCTTCTGGCTGCAGGCATCGATCGCCCGCGAGTTGGCGGCGGCGGCCACCGACCACATCACCGACGCCGAGATCAACGAGCTGGACCGGATCAACGACTCGCTGGCCGCGGCGGTCGGGTCCGGCGACGCCGAAACCATCGCCGGCATCGAGTTCGCTTTCCATCGCGTCTTCAACCAGGCGAGCGGCCGGATCAAGCTGGCCTGGTTCCTGCTCAACGCCGCGCGCTACATGCCGGTGGTGGTCTATGCGGCCGATCCGCAGTGGGGTGAGGCCGCCGTGGACAACCACCGCCAGCTGATCGCGGCGCTGCGCCGGCGCGATACCGCCGCGGTGATCGAGCACACCGTGTGGCAGTTCACCGATGCGGCGACCCGGCTGACCGACATGCGCGACCGCACCGGGCTCAGCGCTTCCTAGGAGTCGCGAGCGTAAGCACGCCGCGAATTCGGGGGCCTTTTTTCGCAGTGGGCTTCCGCTCGCGGCGAGAACGGGGTACCGCGGGAGCTAGTTCGCGGCCAGCTGCTCGGCGCGCTGCTTGAGGCTTTCGGCCAGGTGGTCCAGCACGTTGTTGAGTAGTTGCTTCACCATGGGCGCCGGGACCGGCATCGAGGTCTCGACGTCCAGGTCGACGGTCAGCAGGCTCGAGGCTCCCATCGACACCACCGAGAACAGCTGTTCCTGCTTGGTGAACAGGTCGCCCTGCTGCAGGACGGTCTGGATCTGATTTTCGCCCGGGTAGTACACGGCCTGGATGAACATGCTCTGCATGCCTTGGTAGTCGGTGTCGAGCCGCAGCTGGCTGGGGCGCCCGTCGTCGTAGCGTGCCAGCACCCAGAGGCCTTTGATCTCCTCGTTCCACTGCGGGTAGGCCTCGAAGTCGCCGACGATCTTCATGATCAATGCGGCGTCGGCGTCCACTTCGACGGTCTTGCTCATCACTGGCATGCGCGAAGCATATCGGGGGCTTTTGAGCCCCTATCGGTCCACGGCAGCCGTCGCCAGCAGCGCTCGGACGGCGTCCGGAATCGGGACGGACTTGCGAGTTTTTCGGTCGACGTAGACGTGTACCCAATGCCCCAGCGCGGTGATCGACCGCGCCTGGTTGCCGGCCGGCCCGTTCTCGGCCCGGAACACGCCCAGCCGGTAGGTGACGCTGCTGCGGCCCAGCCGAGTGACGGCCAGACCCACCACCAGGCTTTGCGGGAACTGCAGTTCGGAGAAGTAGCGACAACCCGATTCGGCGACGATGCCCAGCGCGGGCGTGGCGGTCGGGTCCAGCCCGGTGCTGGTGTTGATCCAGGCGTTGATCGCGGTGTCGAAGAGTTGGTAGTACACGGCGTTGTTGAGGTGGCCGAACATGTCGTTGTCGGCCCACCGGGTTCCGACCGGCCACAGCACCGGAAAGTCGTTGCTGGTCAGCCCGTCCGGTGCGGGCGGAACCACGGAAGCCGACGCCATGGTTGTATTCCAACATGTCTGGAATTCGGGGCGCGGTCCTGGAGCGCATCGGGTCGCCCCGGCCCTACGCGCAGTCGCGGCCGATCGCCATCACCGACCTCGACCTCGCGCCCCCGGGCCGCGACGAAGTGCTGGTCCGCGTCGAGGCGGCCGGCATCTGCCACTCCGACCTGTCGGTGGTCGACGGCAACCGGGTGCGGCCGGTGCCGATGCTGCTCGGCCACGAGGCCGCCGGGATCGTCGAGCGGGTCGGCGAGGGCGTCGACGACCTCGCCGTGGGTCAGCGGGTGGTGCTTGTCTTCCTGCCGCGGTGCGGTCATTGCGCCGCGTGCGCGACCCAGGGCCTGACGCCGTGTGAACCGGGCAGCGCGGCCAACGGCGCCGGCACCTTGCTCGGCGGCGACATTCGGCTCAGCCGGGCCGGCCACCCGGTGTATCACCACCTCGGGGTCTCGGGTTTCGCGACGCGCGCGGTCGTCGACCGGGCCAGCGCCGTCCCGGTGCCGTCCGACGTGCCACCCGATGTCGCGGCGCTGCTGGGCTGCGCCGTGCTCACCGGGGGTGGCGCGGTGCTCAACGTGGGCCATCCGCGGCCGGGCCAGACGGTCAGCGTGGTCGGGCTGGGCGGTGTCGGGATGGCGGCGCTGCTCACCGCGCTCACCTACGACGACGTGCGGGTGGTCGCCGTCGACCAGCTGCCGGAGAAGTTGGCCGCCGCCCGCCGGCTGGGCGCCCACGACACCTACACGCCGCAGCAGGCCGCCGACGCCGGGGTGAAGGCGGCGGTGGTGGTCGAGGCCGTCGGCCATCCCGCCGCACTGGAGACCGCGATCGGGTTGACCGCACCCGGCGGGCGCACCATCACGGTCGGGCTGCCTCCGCCGGCGGCACGAATCAGCGTGTCGCCATTGGGGTTTGTCGCCGAAGGGCGGTCGTTGATCGGCAGTTACCTCGGCTCGGCGGTGCCCAGCCGGGACATCCCGCGGTTCGTCGAGCTGTGGCACTCGGGCCGGCTGCCGGTGGAATCGCTGGTGTCCTCGACCATTGCCTTGGAGGACATCAACGCCGCGATGGACAATCTGGCCGACGGTACCGCGGTGCGGCAGCTGATCAGATTCGACGGTTAGTCGCCGTGAAACGCGCTGGACAGGACGTGGCCTTGCAGCGCGAACAATTGTTGCGAGACCGGCCACTCGGGCAGCAGCGAATCGAATCCGTGGCAGGTGCGGGCGAAGACATGCAGTTCGGCCGAGACTCCCGCGCGCAGCAACCGCAGCGCGTAGTCGACCGCCTCGTCGCGGAACGGGTCGATCTCGGCGCAGGTGATCAAAGCCGGTGGCAGGCCGGCGAATTCGCCTCGGCGCGCGGGCACCGTGGCTGCCGATGCGGCAGCCGGCCCCAGATAGTAGCCCCACATCAACTCGGCGGCCTCGCCGTCGAACGCCGGACTGGTGCGAAATTCCGCCTTCGATCCGGTGACCCGGTCGTCGAGCACCGGTTGGTGCAGCAACTGGAACGCCACCGGCGGCAGTGCCCCGTCAGCGGCGCGCTGCGCCAGGCATGCGGCCAGGGTGGCGCCGGCGCTGCTGCCGGCGACGGCCAGGAGTGCCGGATCGACGCCGAGTTTCCCCGCGTTCGTGGCCACCCACCGCACCACGGTACCGGCGTCCTCCAGGGCGGCCGGATACGGGTGTTCGGGCGCCAGCCGGTAGTCCACCGAGACCACCGTGCAGCGCCCGCGGCGCGAAAGCTCCACGCACTGGTGGTGATCGGTGTCGAGGTTGCCCAGCGCGAAGCCGCCGGCGTGGCAGTACACCACTACCGGTGCCCGGTCGGAAGGCGCGCCGCGAAAGATGCGCACCCGAACGTCGCCGTCGTCGCCCGGCACGACCTCCTCGCCGATCCGGACGCCGTGTGCGTCGGTCTGTTCGGCGGCCAGGCGGCGGCGCTCGTCGAACGGCGCCCGGGTGAGTTCGATTGCGCTCAGGGAGAAGTCGGTTCGCGTTGTCGCGACGGCACGCAGTGCGGGATCGAGACGGTCGGCGCCGTCCAGCCGCGTCATCGGATACCCAGCTCGGGCACGGTGCATACCTCAGGCTTACAGGTGGCGGGCGCGGCGAAGCAAAAGTCGGCCGGCCTGAACCTGCGCGTCATGCCCCAGAAGGCCCGCGTGCTACGCGGCCAATGGGTGACGACCCGTCCGTTGGGAACGCGGAAGTAGTTGCTGCACTGGGCAATCCAGACGGTGCCCACCATCCACCGGTCGATCTTGGCGACGATGTCGGCCAGCGCTGCGCGAAAAGGCGATCGGATTCGACCCACGCGGTCGTCGAACGTCTCGCGCCATGGTTGGACCGACACCTGACAAATTATCCGACAGAACATAGGCGACTGGTCCGCAGCAACGCCATCTAGTACCTCCTACACCGCGCCCGCCGAGCCAAACAACTACTCAGCAACGCCGGGAAAGCACGCGTTCGGCGGGATCAACCTGACTCCGACGGTACGGCGTCAGCGTATGGAGCGTCGCTGTTGGCGTAAGCCCGGCTGCAAACCATGTACAGGATACCGAGGCCGACAACGGTCACGGACATCAGCAGGATGATGTAGTCGTCATACCAGGGTTGGTGGGAGTCGCGAGGCCAGGATAGGTTCACGATGGCTGCGACTCCGTAGATCAGCGCACCGATGTTCACGGGCAGGCCCCACCGGCCGAGCCTGTATTTGCCCTTCGGCACCCAGCCTTTGATCCGCGCGCGCAGGGCGGCCAACACCACCATCTGGAATGCGATGTAGACCCCGATCGAGCCGAAGCTGACGAGTTTGGTGAGCGCGTCGCTCGAGATGAGCGAACCGACGATCAGGAACGCCGGGATAACGACCGCAATCAGCAAAGAGTAGGGCGGCACGTGGCGTTTGTGGTCGAAGCGTGCCAGCAGTTTCGAACCGACGATCATGTCGTCACGGCCGTAGGCGTAGATGAGCCGGCTTGCCGCGGCCTGCAGGCTCAGCGCGCACGAGACGAATGAGATCAACACGATGCACAGCACGACCTTGGCCCCGAGCCTGCCGAACGCGGTCTTCAGGATGTTGTCGATCGGGTCGGCATCCTTGCCGCTGATCACCGCGCCGAAGTCCGTGACCGACAGGATCAGGCTCAAGCAGACGAAGGTAGCTGCCGAGCCTCCGATGTAGATGGTGCGGCGCATCGCCTTGGGAATTTGCACGCCGGGGTTACGGACCTCTTCGGCGACGTCGCCGCAGGCTTCGAATCCGAAGAACTGATACAGCGCGATCAGGCTGGCGGCCAGGAAGGCGTACATATAGCTGTGGTGACCTTGGGCGCCGAACCCGTGGAACAGCACTCGGAGATTGTGGTGGCGCTGGGTGCACAGCAGCCAGACGCCGACCACGATGGCGCCGATCAGCTCGGCACTGAAGCCGAAGATGGCGAAGTACCCCAGCATCTTTGTGCCGGTCAGGTTGATGGCGGTGGCGAGCGCCAACATGACGAGCGCGCACAGCACCGTGGAGCGCGGCGAAGGCCTGAAGCCAAACACGTCGGCCACGTATGGGCCCGCACCATAAGCCGCGTCGGCCAGCAGGGCCAGCAGCGTGAACATGTAGACCCACCCGGTCATCCACGCCCATTTTCGGCCCCACAACCGTCGCGCCCAGGGGTAGACGCCGCCGGCCACCGGGAACTGCGCGACCACCTCACTGAACACCAAGGCGACCAACATCTGTCCGGCGCCGGCAATAACCAGACTCCAGATCATCGGCGGCCCGGCGGCGGCGAACGCGAAAGCGAACACCGTGTAGATGCCGACCACGGGTGACAGGTAGGTGAATCCGAGCGAGAAGTTCGCCCACGGGCTCATGTCCCGCTTGAAGTCGGAGTGGAAGCCGAGGGCCTCGAGCTGGGCCTGGTCCTCGTCCTCGAGCGTGGCGATCCTGCCGACGCGGGCGTGGGTCTGGGGCTGGGCGTTTTCCTGGAGTGTTTCTGCGGTTCCATATGTCGTGTTGATAACCAAAGCTCCTTCCTCACTTCTCAAGTCGCGTGGACGGCCATCGGCTGACGTCCATCGCATGTCACAACTCACACCCAGGGGCTGTTGCGGTTCCTGAGGCGCGATGGGCGCGATACGCGACAGGGCTGTTATTTGTTCGTCGCCTCCTTGATCAACTTCGCGGCCGTGCGCTTCAGAACGTCTCGTTGCCGACGTACGTCGGCGATCGCCTTGCGCAGTTGTTTGAGCTCATCGCGTTCGCTCACGGCGGCGTCTTCGTCCGCATCGGCGCTCGACTTGACCCATCGGCCCGCGGGGTCGTCGTGCATGCCGGTCTCGGGGGCCAGTCCCGGAATCACCTTGTGGCGTGCGCCTGCTCGGATGCGGCCCTGATCGCCGCGCGGTGCGTTGACGACGCTGGCCATCGGACCCATCGAGGGCATGCCGCCGGACGGTGTCACCGCCCCGGCCTGCGGGACGCCCTCGAGCCCGGCGCTGGGCAACGCGGTTGCCGTGGCAGCCAGCCGAATCGCCGGCGGTGTGCCCCAGGACTGCGGCACCGACAGCTTGCCGACCGACGCCGCCTCGCCCACTCCCGCCGACATCCCCGGAACGCCCGGGCCCGCACCCGAGCCGGTATTCACCAGAGCCGACCCGGAGCTGCCCGCTCCGGCAAGACCTGCCGCCGCGGCCGATGGCGCAGAAAGCGAATTGACCAGCGGGTTCCAGGCCGCGGCGACCGGCGGTGCCATGGTCAACAGGGCACCGGAGGCATCGAAGTTGAGGCCCTCGGACAGGATCTGATAGCCGACGGTGTTCTCGCTGAAGTTGTTGAAAAGATCCAGCAAAGAACCCGACCCCGAAGTCCCTCCGGACGCCCCGGAGGCCGGACCCGCCGTCGCGTTCTGCAGCAGGCTGGGCACACTGGACAACGCCGACTGGGTACTCTGGCCGGTTGCTGACGCGGCAGCCCTGTTGACCGCCGTGGTCTGATTCGTATTTGCCGTCGAGTTGGTGGTCTGCGGCGGTGAGGTGAACGGCGTCAACCTCGTGGCCGCCGCCGAGGAGCTCGCGTAGCCGTACATGGCTGCGGCGTCTTGAGCCCACATCTCCGAGTACTGCGCCTCGGTGGCCGCGATCGCCGGCGTGTTCTGCCCAAAAGCATTAGTAGACACCAACGACGACAGCAGCGCGCGGTTGACCTCGATCTGCGCCGGGGGCACCGTGGCAGCAAAGGCCGTCTCGTAGGCAGCCACCGCCGACGTGAGCTGGCTGGCCGCCTGCCGGGCTTGCGCGGCGGTGGTGTTCATCCAGGCCACATAGGGGGCCACCGCCGCCACCATCGCCCCCGAGGACGGGCCCACCCACGGGTCAGCCGCAAGTTGCGACGTCACCGTTCGATACGACGTTGCCGCCGAACTCAATTCGACCGCCAATTTCTCCCAGGCCGCCGCGGCCGCAACCCACGGCTGCGACCCCGCACCTGCATACATCCGCGTGGAATTGACTTCGGGTGGCAGGCCTCCGAAATCCAAGGGCGCGGTCATAGCATGGCCTCCTTGATCAGGCGGGCCGCCGCGTCGCGTTCGGTCGCCACCTCGGCGATCTCCTTGCGCAGCTTTTCGAGCTCGTCGCGCTCACGTTCGCTCAATGCGCTGGCGATGTGCTTGCGGGTCTTTTGTGGAGCCGCCGCGGGCCGGGTCGCGGCACCCTCGTCAGCGCCCTGCTCGCCAGGCATTGCCGGGACGACGCGCGGGCTCGATCCGGAGCCGGTGCGGGACTGCTCATCCCTGGGTGCGTTGACCACGCTGCCTACCGGGGGAAGGCCACCGAAGAAGCCGGGGCTTGCCGCCTCGGCCGGTGGCACACCACCGAGTTCGGCGGCCGGCAAGGGTGATGCGCCGGCGGCAAGCCGAACGGCCGGGCCCTGCGCCCACGTTTGTGGCACCGACAGCTTGCCGACGGCGGACGACCCGCCCAGGCTCGCCGAGACACCGGCATTGCTCGGTACACCCGTCCCGCCTGGCGAACTCACCAGGGTCCCCAGCCCCGCGTCCGCCGGTGACACGTCCCCGGCGACCGCTGCCGCCGTCGGCAATGCCAGCCCGTAGAGCCCGCCCAGCAGGGGAGTGATACCTGAGGCCGTGAACAAGGGGCCACTGATGACCAACGCCCAGTTGCCGATGTTCTGCGTGAGCTCGTTGAGGCCTGTGGGGCTGCCGGCTGGTGGGTCGAACAGGCTTCCCAGCGCCGGATCCAGGTTCGATGAAGTGGCGATTGGTGTCGACGAAAGGTTTTGCAGCGTGTTCGGCACGACCGAGAGTGCGGATTGCGTGCTCGGGCCTGCCGAGGAAGCGGCGGCCTGGTTGACGGAAGTGGCCTGCATCGCCTTGCCCGACGGGTTGGTGGTCTGTGGCGGCGTCGTGAATGCGGTCAATCTGGTGGCCGCCGCCGAGGCGCTGGCGTAGCCGTACATGGCCGCGGTGTCTTGGGCCCACATCTCGGAGTACTGCGCCTCGGTGGTCGCGATCGCCGGAGTGTTCTGCCCGAGGACGTTGGTCGCCACGAGTGAGGCCAACAGCGCGCGGTTGACCTCGATCTGTGCCGGAGGCACCGTCGCGGCGAAGGCCGCCTCGTAGGCGGCCATCGCCGACGTGAGTTGGGCGGCTGCCTCTTGGGCCTGCGCGGCGGTGGTGTCCATCCATGTCACATACGGAGCCACCGCCGCCACCATCGCCCCTGACGATGGACCCACCCACGAGCCGCTCGTCAGCTCCGACAACACCGCCCTATAAGAGGCCGCCGTTGAACTCAGCTCAGCAGCCAACGCATCCCAGGCGGCCGTGGCGGCGACCATTGAGCCCACGCCCGCGCCGGCATACATCCGCGCCGAATTGACCTCAGGCGGCAACGCCGCAAAATCCATTTCGCTAAACCCCTGTCGAACCAGTCGTCCCAGACATCGCCCGTCCACCCGCATGCACTCGTAGATGGCTCAGCGCACGTTTAGAGACACCACCATCGGCTCACGGACAGTGGCCGCGGTAGATGCCGACATCGGCGAACCGACTACAAGAATGGATTACGTCTCTGCGACGGTGCTGATTGATTACTGGAAATCAGCTGGCAAATCTTGATATATCTCTAACAGACGGCGCTCCTTTACCTCGTCATGCGCCCATTCGGCGTCAGGAAAATTTTCTTGTTCTACATCGCACTTCTGTGGCGCGATCACGGCGGCGCAGGTGTAACCAGGGCCTGAGTCGAGCGGTGTTGGAGCTTGCGACCTGCGCGGAATTTTCTTATCCTGCAACGTCTTTACGCTGAATAGCAGAACTGTCAGTGGCCCAGATGCCGCACCGGACCACCACTACGACTGGGTGCGAACCGAGCGGATCAGCTCAATCCATCGAACACCTTCGATGCCGCCAATATCGGCCATATCCCGAAGCGTCAAAAATACGCACAACTATGTGCGTAGTTCCTGTGCAGCAACCCTCGTCTTAACCTTCAAGGGAACATTCCACAAAATTGAAAGGATTCTGTCTCAGTCATACCTCGCGCACATAATCCATTGCCGACGCGGTGATTTTGGTTCCGCCCGAACAGTGCCGCAGGACAAACCTGCCCAACTCTGTCTCGGGGCCGAACCGTCGTCACCGATCGCGGAAGGTTGCCGGCTCAATCGGTCGGCGCCGACGTACCGGTTGGCCTGGCACGCAATCGTCAATGGGATAGTCTTTAGCTCCGCCGTTAGACAGGAACATATGGTGCGATGGTTTCCGCCATCATGGTCCACGATGGGTACGCGGCTGTGACCCGGGCCGGACGCCCCCGGTTCAGCGATAAGCGGCGCCACGGGATCACTGCGCGCGATGAAATCCTCGACGCTGCCGGCGAGTTGTTCACGACCACGGGCTACGCGGGTACGTCGACGCGCGCCATCGCGGATGCGGTCGGAATACGGCAGGCTTCGCTGTATCACTATTTCAAGACCAAGGAAGAAATCCTGCGCGCGCTGTTGAGCCAGACGGTCAACCCGACGTTGTCGTTCATTTCGCATCTGCTCAGCGCCCAGCCTGCCCTGACTGCCGGTGAGCA
The DNA here is from genome assembly GCF_002086125.1 of Mycobacterium arosiense ATCC BAA-1401 = DSM 45069. GTDB lineage: Bacteria > Actinomycetota > Actinomycetes > Mycobacteriales > Mycobacteriaceae > Mycobacterium > Mycobacterium arosiense. The sequence continues at coordinate 44,697 of NZ_MVHG01000024.1, read as the reverse complement.
TTTGCATGCTCTGGCACTGTTCGACGGCAGACAACTGCTGTCGAGTCGGTGGAATCTCGGCGCCCTGTACCTCATGCCGGAGTCCCGCGGTGCCGGTGTCGAGCCGTTTTGGTCCGACCGAGAGCGGCTGCGGCAGCAATACCTGGCAGATGGCCGGGCCATCGTTGCGGAGACCGGTATCCACCCAGCGGCCGCCGACCTCCCGTTCCGGCTGGTCGAATCGCTGGTGAGCGTGTGGTCATCGCCCCCCGGCCCCGAGCGGTCCGACCTACCGGCCCACGTCGCCGATGCCTGCCTGCGAGTGGTCGGCATTCCGGACAGTGCCATCCCGACATTACGCATACGCAGCCTCGCTGAGCTGCAGCGTTACCAAGCTGACCAATCGGTGACTCCTTAGCCCGGCACAACACCGGCAACGGGTGCAGTGTCGGTAGTCGGCTGTTCCAGTGACCGCAAATAGCTCGGCCAGTCTCCGTGACTCGAGATGTCTTCGCCTGCCTGCCAGGCATCGAGGCCGCAGCCGAATCCGACCACCTCGGTCTCGTCAGACAGGGTGACTGCGCCCAAAGTCATGGGTGCGGGCAGGCTCGCCAAAAAACCGCCTAGCATCGCGGTACCCACCAGCCATACTTCACCGCGGATTGCTACGCCGGTGTCGGCGCCGACCTTAGCCAGTCCAGGCTTGGGTGGCGAAGTGTTCAGACGCGCGAGCCGGTACAACGGCGCGGTCACAGCGTGTCCCACCCATCGGGCGCCACGGTCGGTGAGCTGATGCGCGAGCGGCTGGCCTCGCAGGTGTGCGCCCACGACGAAAAGCTTGGTCGCTGCCAGCCCGGTCCGAGTCGGCCATGGCGCGGGCGCAGCGCCGTCCGGCGAAACCCCGCGAGAAACCGCGCCCGGCCTGGCCACCCCTGGTGTGGGCGCGGTGACCGCGCGGGCCAGGTCCAGCGCGACAGCGTCAGCTCCCATTCGCGCGACCACGGTGACGCCGAACTGCGAGCCGTCCGCGGTCCCGGAGGGCACCGCGACCGCGCACAGGTCCATGAGGTTGCAGAAGTTGGTGTAGGTGCCCAGCGCTGAGTTGGCGCCGACGGGGTCAGCTACGACCTCCTCGATCGTGGGGTGCCCGGTGGTGGTCGGGATCAGCAGCGCATCGCTATCTCCCAGCGCCGCTAGTGCGATCGTAGTCAGCTCGTGCACCCGCACGCGGTCGGCCAGCAGACGGGTTGCCGACACCTGACCCGCAGCCGACACGATTTGTCCGACCGTCGGGTCGACCTCGGCGGGGTGCGTGTCGACGAACGCCCCGACGGCTTCGTGCCGTTCGGCGACCAGGCCGCCACCGTAGAGCAGACGCGCGGCGTCGAGGAACGGGTCGAGGTCGATCTCTTGTAGTCGGACGCCGGTCGCGGCAAGACGATCACATGCGTCGCGGAACGCGAACCGCCATGGCTTGGACAGCCCGGGCAGTTCACGCGGGATTGCCACAGTCGGGTTCGGGGGCGCGGCCAGCGGCGCGTCCGGTGGGAACGGGCGCGCCCCTCCAGCCATCACCCCCATCGCGGCGTCGGCCGTGTCGATGTCGCGCGCGAACACCGTGACGCAGTCGTAGGAGCGGCATGCCGGGACAACGCCGTTCGTCGGAACCACGCCGACAGTCGGCTTAATGCCGACGACACCCTGTAGCGCGGCCGGCACACGACCCGACCCCGCAGTGTCGGTGCCCACACCGATGTCGACGAGGCCGAGCGCGACCGCAACGGCCGACCCGGAACTTGAGCCGCCCGAGATGTAGTCGGGGCGGCGAGCATCGCGCACCGCGCCGTAGGGGCTGCGAGTTCCGACCAGGCCGGTCGCGAACTGGTCGAGATTGGTCGCACCGAGAACGACGGCACCCGCCGCCCGCAACCGCGCGACGACGACGGCATCGGCGAACGCGGGCGCCGTCGCGTAGCCGGGACACGCCGCCGTGGTCGGCAGACCCGCGACATCGATGTTGTTCTTCACCGCCGCGACGAGGCCGGCCAGCTGCAAATCAGCGCCCGCAGCGACCTGAGCATCGACGGCGGCGGCTTCGGCCAGCGCATCGGCCATGGGGCGCAGGAAAATCCAGATCTCCGGGCGGTCAACCGCTTCGATTGCCGCATACGCGGCGCGCACGCGTTCGACGGCTTTCACGCGGACGCCTCGGCGAGGTCGAGGTCTGCAGACGGCGGGGACTGCGTCCGCACCACCGCCAACGGCGTGCCGGGTTTGACCTGGTTGCCTGCCTCAACCAGCAGCCGGGTGACGACGCCATCGGACGGCGCCGCGATCACGGTCTCCATCTTCATGGCCTCGAGCGCGAGCAGCGGCTGGCCCGCCACCACGTGCTCGCCCACTTCAACGTCAACCTTCCACACGCTGGATGCGAACGGCGCGTCTACCCGCTGTTCGCCGTCGTCGAGCACCAGGTCGGCCGTAACCGCGACAGCCCTGGATTCGGCCCGCTCCGCGCGATCGAACTCCCCCGCAGCCGACCATGCCGCGCGTTCGGCTGCGAACGCCGCGGTCTGGGTGGCCCGGAAGTCGGCGATCGAAGCGGCGTTGTCGGCCAGGAACCGTTCGTGGTCGGCAAGCGAGAACGTGCCGGGGGTAATAACCACCGAGCCGCGGCCCGCGGCGAGGTCGGCGCGGAGGTCCAGCAATTCTTCGGGCGATACCGGGTACCAGCTGATCCGGTCAAAAAACCTTAGCAGCCAAGGTGTTTCGGGCTCAAACGGTGCCGTGTGGTTGTATCGGCTCCACACCTGCGTGGTCCGTCCGACTAACTGGTAGCCGCCGGGGCCCTCCATTCCGTAGATGCACAGGTATGCCCCACCGATGCCGACGGAGTTCTCCGCGGTCCACGTGCGCGCCGGGTTGTACTTGGTGGTGACAAGCCGATGGCGGGGATCCAACGGCGTCGCCACCGGCGCGCCGAGGTATACGTCGCCGAGCCCCAGGGTCAGGTACTCGGCCGCGTACACAATGTCTCTGACATCGTCCTGCGACGCCAAACCGTTGACCCGCCTGATGAATTCGATGTTGGACGGGCACCAGGGCGCGTCATCACGCACGCCCGACATGTAGCGCGCGATGCCCTCGCGAGTGGCCGGGTCGTCCCAGCTGAGCGGCAGTCTCACCGACCTACTGGGTACCACCACGTCCGCGGTCGCGGGCAGGGCGTCCTCGATTTCGTTGAGCAGTCCCAGCAGCCGATTGATCGGCAGCACGTCGGGGTCGACATGCACCTGCAGCGAGCGAATCCCTGGTGTCAGATCCACGATTCCGGATACCCGGCCTTCGCGCAGTTCCTCCGCGAGCCGTTGGTGCAGGGCATGGACGCGCACCCGCAGCGCGAGATCCAAGACGATGTCGCCGTATTCGACCAGGACATTGTCGTCGCCGCTGCGGCGGTAGGTGACCGACGGCACACCGTGATCGGTGCGGCGGGCAAGCACGCCGTGGTCGCCGTCGCCACCGGTCCGCGGGACAGACCACGCCGCCCGACGAGCGACGCCCAGCTCGGTGCGCGACGGCACGTCGGCGGCGCGCACCGGCACGAAACGCACGGTATCGCCCGGGCGTAGCTGGCCCAGTTTCCACCGGTCGGCCGAGGTGACGGTGACGGGACATACGAAGCCGCCCAGGCTTGGGCCATCCGGACCCAGCAGGATCGGGGTGTCGCCCGTGAAGTCAAGCGAGCCGACCGAATACGCATTGTCGTGGATATTGGACGGGTGCAGTCCGGCCTCTCCGCCGTCGGACCGCGCCCATTGCGGCTTCGGGCCTTCCAGCCGCACCCCGGTGCGGGCGGAGTTGAAATGCACGCGGTAGCGCGAGCTGAACAAGGTGTCGATGTCGGCCGCAGTGAAGAACTCGGGCGCGCCGTGTGGTCCCTCGGTGACGGCGAGTTCCCAATCCGACCGCATCGTCGGCCGTTCCTCGGCCGGTACCGGCGCGGCGGGCGCGCGAACGCCGGAAACGTTGACGCGCAGGACATCACCGACCACCAGCTGTCGTCCGCCGTGGCCGCCGAATCGTCCCAGCGTGAAAGTCGACGCGCTGCCCAGATAAGCCGGCACGTCGAGCCCGCCGGCGACGAGCACGTAGGTGCGCAATCCTGTCGTCTCGGCGGCGCCGACGTCGAGCAGGCCGCCCGCCGGGATCTCGACCGGCTCCCACATCGGAACGGCCACCCCGTTGACCGTGACCGGGCACTCGGCCCCGGTGACGCAGACCGTGGTCGAATGGGTCACGTGCAGCGCCGGGCCCGACGAGGTGCACTCGAGCCCGGCAGCCCCGACGTCATTGCCGAGCGCGCGGTTGCCTAGCCGGAACGACAGGTCGTCCATCGGCCCGCTCGGCGGTACGCCGACATCCCATTTACCCACCCTTCCGGGCAGGTCCTGGACGGTGGTCAGCAAGCCGGGGCGTTCGACGGTGATCCGAGGGCGTGGATCCTTGATGCCGGCCAATGTGGCGGTGCTGTGGCGGGCCTCGCGCACGTCGGGGTAATTCAGTGCGGCGCACGCGGCCCCGATATTGACCTCGATGCCGTGTATGACCGTGGCGTCCAGCGCGAGGCTTAGTCGGTCGAATGCCAAGTCCCGGCTCGGCCCTTCGGTGATGACCTTGGCGAGCAGCGGATCGTAGGACGCCGAAATCTCGGTGCCGTCTTCAACCCAAGTGTCGACGCGCACACTGGATCCGTCGTCGAGTCGGTCGGGGAACCTCACGGCGGTCAGCGTTCCCGTGCTCGGTCGGTAGTCCCGCGCGGGGTCCTCAGCGTATACGCGCACCTCCACCGCATTGCCCGTAACGGGCACCGCGCCAGTGCTGACACCCGGCGCCAGGCGCCCGGCTACCATGTCCCGATCGCCGCGCGCCAGCCGAAACATCCACGCCGCCAAATCAATTCCGGTGATCGCTTCGGTTACCGGGTGCTCCACCTGCAGGCGCGCGTTCACCTCGAGGAACGACGCCTGGCGGCGTTTCGGGTCGTAGACGAATTCGATGGTGCCCGCTGACCGGTAACCCACAGACGCGGCCAAGGCGCGCGACGACGAGTGCAGGCGCTTGCGTAACTCGTCCGGAAGTGCCGGTGCGGGCGCCTCCTCGATCACCTTTTGGTTACGGCGCTGCAGTGAGCAGTCGCGGTCGCCAAGCGACAACACCCGACCGGTGCCGTCGCCGAAGATCTGCACCTCGAGGTGGCGCGCGTGGTCGATGAACCGTTCGACGAAGACGCCCGCCGAGCCGAAGCTGCGCTCGGCCAGGCGAGCAACGCGCTCGAACGCGGAGCGCAGCTCCTGGGCATTCCGGCAGACCTGCATACCGATCCCGCCGCCGCCGCCGGTGGCCTTGAGCATCACCGGATAGCCGATGTCCTCAGCCGCACTGATCGCGGCCGCGGCGCTGTCCAGCAAAGCGGAGCCGGGGGACACGGGCACACCGGCAGCGACTGCGGCCTCGCGCGCCGTGTGCTTGCTCCCGAACACGCGCAGCTGTTGGGGGGTCGGGCCGACGAATGCGATGCCGGCCTGTTCGACAGCAGTGGCGAATTCGGCGTTCTCGGAGAGGAATCCGTAACCCGGGTGGATCATGCCGGCGCCGGTCGCCGCTGCTGCCTCCAGGACCGCGTCGACCCGCAGATAGCTTTCGCTCGGCGCGGCCGGCCCCAGGCGTACCGCTTCGTCGGCCAACCGGACGTGGGGCGCCCCGCGGTCGGCATCGGAGAACACCGCCACCGTGCGGAGGCCGAGCTGCCGCGCCGAGCGCAGCAGCCGAACGGCTATCTCCCCGCGATTGGCGACCAGGACCGTGTCGAGCGGGTTCATGTGCCGCCCGTCTGGGCCGGCCGGGTCACGAGCATCTGGATCGGGGTGGGTTCGAACCCGTTGCAGGGGTTGTTGATCTGCGGACAGTTCGACACCAGGACCAGCGTGTCTATGTCGGCGCGGAGCGCGATTCGCTTGCCCGGCGCGGACAGCCCATCGACGATCCCCAACGCGCCGTCGGGGTCGACGGGCACGTTCATGAACCAGTTGATGTTGCTTGACAGGTCTCGCGCGCTGAGGCCGTGGCGGGCGCCTTCGATCAGGAAATTCTCTTTGCATCCGTGCTGGGCCCAGGTGTGCGGACCGTAGCGCAGCGTATTGGATTCCTTCGAGCAGGCACCGCCCAGCGTGTCGTGCGCTCCGACTTCGTCGTCGACGACGGTCATCAACGCCATCCCGGTGTCGGCGCGCAGCACTGACCCGGTGGTCAGGGTGATACGGCCCTGCCGCCTGATGGTCTCCGGCGCGGAGTAGCGGACCGAGGTGTCCGCCGCCGAGTAGAGCAGACAGTCGACGGCCTGGTTGCCGCAGAGGTCGACGATCGTCAATACGTCCCCGGCGGCGACCACCGCGGACCACGATGCGCGTGCGGCGACGGTCTGGTCGAGGATCACGGCCCCGGGAACGAGGGCGGCCGCGGCGATAGTCACAGGACTCCTCGGGCTGCAAGGTCGGCGTTGGTATTCGCGATGGCTTGGCGGTGTTCGGGACCGAGCGGTCCGACCAGTTCGCCGGCGAACAGCAGGTCAAGTTCGCCTGCGGCGGGCCAGGCGTGAATTCGTAAGGGAGAGCAAGTGAATTCGGGCCGGGGATCCAGCGGGTGGGCTGTGTTGACGAGCAGAACGATGCAGTCGACATGCAACAGGAGGTCGATGTGAGTACCCGGGCCTTTTGACCCCTGCCACTGAAAAGTGCCGTCGGGCTTCACGCGGACCCCCTGGAAGAACGAGAGTGAGGGTGGCAGATCGCGTTGGCCTAGACCGTGCTTGAGTGCCCCCAGCAGAAGAAGCTGTCGTCCGGCCGGGGATGGCGACTCGGGCGTGCCCGCCCCATACTTCTCCACGTTCCCCGCCAGCGTCGTGGTTCCGGTGAGGGCGTCGTGGGCCCCGGAAGTGTCGGCGACGACCGTCGCCAGCACCCGACCGAAACCGCTCAACAACGGGTGCCCGGTGGTGACATAGGCCTGCCACGGCACTTTGACCGTGTCAGCGATGTTGAGCCGTTCATGGGTGGCGCCGGCGCGGTGTAGCAATAGGCTCGCGCAGGCATTGCCGTCTGGATCGGACAGTCGGATGCGTGTGCCGCGAGCCAATTCGGCGGTCGTGTACCCGCCCGGCGCCACGGTCTCCGACCAGACCAGACGCTCGGCGGGCACGTCATCGGGAGCGGTCGGGCTGCTAGCCGGGGGCACGTGCCGCATGTACTGCGCAGATCGCCCGTGTTGGGCTCGTGCGTGGTCCCGGGCTCCAGCCGTGGTGGCGGTATTTGAGCTGCTCGCTTCAGCGATCACGGGAACCCCCATTCAATAACGCTGTCGGGCTAATTTCTATCAAACGACAGGTTCAGCCCGCAACCTGTCCTCGGTGCGTCTCTGATAAACCGCTAGCCTCGACAATGCCGCGTCGGGTTCCCCCGCCGCCGTCTTCCCGGTCGAAGATGGCGAAGTTGTCAAACCCGGCTCGTGACAGCATGATTGCCAGCGCCAGGCCACCGGGCCCGGCGCCGATGATGCCGATCGAGGTGTCGCTCATCGAATCTGCAGGCCTTGGCCACCGTCGATGACCAGTTCGGAACCGGTGATGAACGAGGCCTCATCGGAGACCAAGAAGGCCACTGCGTCGGCGACTTCACCGGCCTCGCCGATCCGCCCGAACATCGACGCCGCGGCCAGCCGCGTCTGGGTGACCTCGTCGAGCATCGACGTGGCGATCGGTCCGGGAAATACGGCGTTGACCCGGATGCCGGCGGGTGCGAGTTCGGCCGCGACGGTCTGGGTCAGGCCGCGCAGCGCCCACTTCGATGACCCATACGCGGCGTGTTGCGGGAAGGGGCGGATGGCGCCGGTGCTGCAGATGTTGATGACGGACGCGTTCGGCGCCTCGCGGAGGTGGTCCAGCGCTGCGCGCATCCCGAGGAACGGGCCCAAACAGTTGACGCGCCAAGCGTTTTCGAATCCTTCGGCCGTCTCGTCGGCCAACGACGCCCGGTGCAGCGCGCCGGCGCAATTGACCAGCGTGCTCAACGACCCGAACCGGCCGACGACCTCCGCGACGGCGGAGTCCCACTGCGCGGGTGAGGTGACGTCGAGCTCGACGGCGAACACGCCGTCGTCGCCCGCGTCGCCGACCGCCGCGCGCAGTTCGTCGGCCCGCCGGTCGCACGCGGCGACCGAGAAGCCCCTGTCGCGAAGGCGTTTGGCGATGGCCCAGCCCTGCCCACCGGCGGCGCCGGTCACCAGTGCGACGCGTTGGTTCATGCTCGGCTCACCTCGGGGCTGTCGGCCAGTCCGGCGCTGGTGATGAAGCGGCAGCGGCGCCGCGTGAAGCGCCACCGCCCGCCGATGCGGGTCAACTCGTCGTCGTAGAGCGCGGGCCGCAGTTGCAGGTCGCCGGCGCGGACGAACAGCACCTGCGATCGTGCGGTGGCGACTTCACCGTCGACCTCGATCCGCGCGCTTCCGGTCAGGTGCAGGCCGCGGGCCGCGTCGCGGAACATTCCCGCGATCGCGTCGCGACCGGCAAAGGTCGTGCCGTAGACCAGAAATTCGCCGTCGGGCGCGAAAAGCTCGACGCAACCGTCGAAGTCGCCGGCGTCAAGCGCGAGAGCGTAGCCGGCCAGCAGCTCACGGATCAGGGCGTGGTCGTCGTGCGTCATTGCGTCGCCTCGCGCAGGTGCTCGGCGGCCCCGCGCCGCAGCGCTTGCGACTCGGCGGCCAGGGTGATCATTCCGAACCCCAACTGCGCCATGGCGTGGCCCGTCTTGCCGTCCCCGGCGTGAATGCCGGTGACCAGGCCCGCCTCGGACGCCGCCCGGTGGATGCGCTTTATCGCGTCCAACACGTCCGGGTCCCGGGTGGCACCAACGACACCGGCGCCCAGTGAGATGGCCAGATCGGCCGGGCCCACATAGATCCCGGTGAGGCCGTCGACGGCGCAGATCTCGTGGATGCCGGACAGCGCCGCCGCGGTCTCGATCATCGCGAACACGCTGACGCGCGACTCGTGGGCGGCGGGGTCGTGCCCCAGGCCGGCGCGCAGCGGGCCGAAGCTGCGCACGCCCCTGGGCGGATAGCGGACGGCGGCCACCGCCGCGGCGGCCTGATCCGCCGATTCGATCATCGCGATGACGACGGCGTCCGCGCCGGCGTCCAGCACCCGCCCGATCGGTGCGGCGTCGGCGTTGGGCAGGCGCACCACGGTTCCCACCGGGAGGTGCTCGGTGCGGCGCAATGTTTCGGCGATGCCGGCGTCATCGAGATAACCGTGTTGGGCATCGAAGCCGACGTAATCGTAGCCGGCGCGGGCGAATTCCTCGGGGCCAAGGGCCGTCGGGCCGGTAACCCAGCCGCCGAATATCGGGGTCGTGCGGCCCAGCGCCAGCTGCAGATTGCTCGGCGAAGCGTGCGTCATGGTCGGCTCATTCGGCGATCGCAATCTTGACACGTTCGGGATCCGGCCGGCAGGCCAGGTCGAAGGCGTCCTGCACCTCGTCGATGCCGAACGCGTGGGTGAGGTAGGCCCCCAACAGCCATGGGTGTTCGGCCGCGAACTTGCCCGCGAGTTCCAGCATCCGCCGGCGGTCCTGCGTCACACCGGATTTCAGCGTCAGGTTGTTGCGCAGCATCACCCGCATGTTGATCGGATACATCTCGTCGTCGGCCACGCCGAAGTAGAACACGGTGCCGCCGGGGGCGGCGGCGTCGATCGCATGGGTCAGGGTGGCGACCTGGTGCCCGACGGCCTCGATGACGACATCGGCGCGGTCGGCGGGACCGAGCTGGCTCACCCACCGGTCACTGGTGGCGCGCACCGGGTCGTCGACCCCGAACGCCGTTGCCAGATCGCGGCGGTCGATCGGATCGATCCCGGTGACGCGCCGCGCACCCACCGCCTTGGCGACGTAGGAGAACAACAGGCCGATCGAACCCTGGCCGATGATCGCGACGTGCCGGCCGGCTAGGTCGCCGAGCTGTTCGCAGGCGTATATGACACAGGCCAGGGGTTGCAGCCCCACCGCCTGGGCGGGGGTCAGCGCGGGGTCGTACGGCGCCAGCCCGTCGCCGTTGCTGACGATGCATTCCATCAAGCCGTCGAAGCCGGACGCCCAGCCGACCACATGATCGCCGGGACGGTGTGCGGGATGCCGGCTGGCGATCACCTCGCCGGCTACCTCGTGGATGGGAAAGCCGTCCTTTTCGGGGCCGCTTCGGCCGTCGTCACCCGGGATCCGGCCCTTGGCGCCGCGAAAGGCGGGCAGATCGCTGCCGCAGACGCCCGCGGCCGAAAACCGCAGCAGCACCTGTCCGTCGGCCAGGCCGTCGGGTGTCTTGTCGTGAATCGTGGTGCGCTCGAACAGGTACGGGGCGACGATCCGGTAGGACCACACGTCAGACCTGCACCGGGATGTTGTTCCAGCCCCATTGAAAGCTGGACGGCAGCCGGGTGGCGGCTTCACTGGTGATCGCGTAGTCGGGGACCCGGCGGAGCCATTCCTGTAGCAGCACAGCCACTTCCAGTCGCGCCAGGTGATATCCGATGCAGAAGTGCTGGCCCCGGCCGAACGCCAGCGAGCGGCGGATGGGCCGATCCCAGATGAATTCGTCGGGCTCGGGGTACTCGCGCTCGTCGCGGTTGGCCGACGCGAGCAGGGTGATGACGCGCTGGCCCGGCTTCAGGGTCGCGCCGTGAATCTCGTAGGGCTTGCGCACCGTTCGCGCGAACCACTGCGCCGGCGCGCAGAACCGGATCATCTCGTCGCGCGCGACGAGGACGTTGTTCTCGAGGTCGGCGCGCACGGCGGCCAGCTGGTCCGGCCAGCGGCGCAGCTCCCAGAGGCCGTGGGCGACGATCTTGGGCACCGTCTCGGTTCCCCCGATGAAGATGCACAGCATCTGGGTCGCGACTTCCACATCGTCGAGCGCGCTGTCGTCGGGCAGGCGATAGCCGAGCAGGCCATCGACGACGTCGAGCGGTCCGCCGGACGAATCGGCGCGGCGGCGCGCGACGGCGGGCAGCAGGTATTCGAAATAGTTGGGCCGCGCCTGCCCGGTGTCCACTCCTTCGCCGGGCTGGGCGAGGCTGCCGGCGTTGACCGTGGCGAGGACTCGCGGCGCGAGATCGGCTGGGATACCGCACAATTCGCAGACAATGGCGGCCACGACGATGCCGCCGTAGTCCTGGGTCAGGTCGAACGACCCGCCCGGTAACAGGGCGTCGAGGCGCTCGTTGGCCAGCGCGCGGATGCGGCCCTCGAGGTCCGTGACCGCCCGCGGCCGAAACGGCCGGGAGTGGGTCCGCCGGATCTCGCCGTACAGGTCGGCGTCGAACATGGCGTGAAACGGCAGCGGGTGCAGGGGCGGGTCGTCGACCGGGCCGCTGTTGTGTTGCGCCAGAACCGATGCCGGCGGCAGCGTCCCTTCCGAAGCGACGAAGGTCCCGTTGTTGATTTCCAGCACCGTCCAGATGTCCTCGAAACGCGACAGCGCGAAGGTGTCCCACTGCGGCATGTAGTACACCGGGTGGTGGTCGCGCAGGATCCGGTAGTACGGCAACGGGTTCGCCATCACCGCTGCGTCGAAGGGATCGTAGCTGAAGTCCTTGGCTTCCACCAAGTTTCGTTGCCTCGTCACTGCAGCGGGGATGGCGGTAGGGCCTGCAGGATGGAATCCTCCCAGCCGTCGCGCAATGCGGGGGCCACGCTCATCCAGGTGACGATCTCGGCGGGCGGGCTCTCTTTCCAGGACGGGTAGTGCTCGGCGAAGCAGTCCCAGCCGCCGTCCAGCGCCCAGTAGTGGATGACTTCGTTGTAGCGGAAGGTCGTGGTGAACGAACCGAGCCAGCGCTTACCGGTGCGCTCCGACCACGGAACGTAGAGCCGCTCCAGTTCGCGGATGTAGTCGTCCTGGCGGCCCGGTTTGGTCTGCATGATCTCTTGAATCACCAGCGGCGCGGTGAAATTGGCCTCACGCAGCTGGGCGAGCGTCTTGTTACTGGGCCCGGCGTACATGATGCGGCCCTCGCCCGAGGCGCCGATGTCGGCCAGGAATGCCGCCCACTTACCCGACGCGGCCTCGTGGCTGCCACCGCGGGCCTGCGCGGCGCCGATCCTGGCGTAATCGGCGAATCCGTCGATTTCCCAGATGATCGTCGCCTGCGGCCAATGGCCGTTGTACGGAGTGGATTCCCAGATCGCGAACAGCCGGGCGCCGAGCTGTTCCATCACCGGTTGGTAGATGTCGGTGAAGGTCTCGGTGAACCGGTCACTTCTCCCGGAGCCCAGCGAAATCGTCTCGTGCAGGTAGAGCAGCGTGTGTCGAAAATGCTTCTTCATGGCCTAGTCGAGCCGGATCAGATCTGAGTCGAAGCCAGATCCCACGTCGCACAGCAGCGCCTCGGTGGCGCCGACCGTCGGAGCCGAAATGCCCGCGGCCGCAAGCGCATAGCCCTTGAACATCCGGGCAGCACCGCTGAGCAGATGCTGCGCCCGGATGGTCGCACGGTCCACGCCCAGGGGCCACCCGTCGCCCCACAGCGCGACCTCGGTCAGCCGGTTGTCCAGCGACTCGAGCACCACGGCACGTACCCGCGCGTCGGCGGCAAACGCCTCGGCGCCAACGGCCAGGCTCGTCGAGCCCGCCCCCAGCCCGGCGAGCTCCGGCTCGAGGTCTGCTGCCCGCACCCCGAGGATCCGCAGCGAGCGGGTGTCGCAGCCACGCGGGAGCAGCACGGTCACCTCCCAACCGGCCATCGCCCGGTCGTAAAGCCAGCCGCCCGCCGATTGCACGACATCGACGGCGCTGGCCGCCACCACGTCGAGTCGATACCGCAGACCCTCGCCGTTCGCGCGGGTTGCTTTCGCAGCGCTGGTCTTCATGTCGAACGTCGGAGCGACCATCGATCCATTCCTCACCACCACCCGCCGCGGCCCGCCGGCGGATCTCACGCGCTTGTCATGGGCTTTCCCATGGGCTGAAGCCGCATCGCACCGGGCGACAAGGCTCACCGGACAGCGTGACACTTCCGGCGATACTTGTAAAGCTCCGGTCCGCCCGTCAGGAACCGCGGCGCGCTTCGAGGTCGGCCAGGACTTCCTCGGTGTGCTGCCCGAGTTCCGGTGCCGCAGAACGCGGTGCCCAGGGAGTCCCGTGGAAGTCCGCCGGCGTGGCGACCATCGGCACGGCGGCTTGTTCGTCAGTGCCGCCGGGCACATAAACGATTCCGCCCGCGGCGTGGAACTGCTCGTCGGCGACGACGTCGTCCAAAGTGTTGATCGGCGACCAGAAGAAATCCGGTTCGCCGACGAACACCTGCGCCCACTCGTCGAGCGACCGCGTCGCGAAGATTTCATCCAGCGCGGCGATCAGCGCTGCCGAGTTCGCCGCGCGGGACCGGGCATCGGCGAAGCGCGGGTCGTCGCGCCACTCGGGGCGGCCCACCGCGCGGCACAGCGCCGGCCAGTGCCGCTCGGGCTCCAGGCCGACGATCCAGAACCGCCGCCCGTCGGAGGCGGCGTAGTTGTTCATGCAGGGGTTGCCCATCGTTTCGCGCTGTCCGATCGCGATCGGCTGCCCGCTCATCAGATAGGTGTTGAGGTCGAAGCTCACGGTGTAGGCGCCCTGCCGGTACAGCGAGGTCGTCACCAGTTGGCCCGTCCCGGTGCGTTCCCGCGCGAGCAGCGCCGCGCACACCGCCGCGGCCATCGTCATCCCGGCGGAGTGGTCGCCCATGCCGCCGCGCTGAAACGGGGGCGTGTCGCCCGGCCGGGTGAGCAGGTGCGCCACCCCGGCCCGGGACCAGAAGGCGGCCACGTCGAAGGCGGCGCGGTCGGCGTCGGGCCCGGCGTCGCCGTATCCGGTAATGAGCCCGTAGACCAGGCGGGGGTTGGCCGCCGCCACCGACTCGAAGCCCAGCCCGAGACGCCGCAGCGCGCCGGGGCGCACGTTGGTCAGGAAAACGTCTGCGTCGGAAAGCAATTCGAAGGCGGTGTCGCGGCCCGCGTCGGTGCCCAGATCCAGTACGACGCTGCGCTTGGACCGGTTGTCCATCTCGAACGGTGGGTTTAGGCCCAGGTCGCAGCCCAGCATGCGGCCGAACATTCGCGCCGGATCACCCGTCGGCGGCTCGATCTTGATCACGTCGGCGCCCCAGTCCGCCAGGATGCCGCCGGCGGCCGGCCCGGCCACCCAGACCCCGAGTTCGACGACCTTGACGCCTGCTACCGGTCCCGCCATGGGTTTACCCTAAGCGCCGAGTGTGGGCCCTATGCGCAGGAACTGCCCCAATTCGGCCCATAGGCACCACGCTCGACGGCTTATAGGCTTGGACACATGACTCTGGTGGCCGGGCGGGGCCCGCTCAGCAGCGATCCCGCGGGACGCTTCTCGCCCGCGATCCCCGACGACGTCGTCTACGTCGAACCGCATCCGCGGCGGGTGCAGGCCGTCAAGGACGGGCGGGTGGTGATCGACACCGAGCGGGCGCTGATGGTGCACCGGCGGGGCCGGCCACTGAGCTATGCCTTCCCCGCCGACGACGTCGGCGACCTACCGAGCGAGCCCGAACCCGAGGCGCCCGGTTTCGTCCAGGTGCCCTGGGACGCGGTTGACACCTGGCTGGAAGAGGGGCGCAGGCTCGTGCACTACCCGCTTAACCCCTATCACCGCGTCGATTGCCGTCCGACCCAACGGCGCCTGCGCGTGCGCGTCGAGGGCACCACGCTAGTGGACACCGACGACACGGTGATCGTCTTCGAGACCGCGCTGGCCCCGCGGCTCTACGTCGATCCGGCCCACGTTCGCACCGATCTGCTGCGGCGCTCCGAGACGGAGAGCTACTGCAACTACAAGGGCTTCGCGACGTATTGGTCGTTCGCCTTGGGCGACCATGTCGTGCCGGACGTCGCCTGGAGCTACCCCGGTCCGCCGCCGGAAAGCCTGCCCATCAAGGGGTTCCTGAGTTTCGACGAGACCCGCGTCGAGGTGACGGCCGAACTGCCGGTCAGCGCCCGTAGCTAGGGCGCCCGAGCCCCAGCTCGTGCTGGGCGATCATGTTGCGGAACACCTCCATGGTGCCGCCGTAGATCCCGGCGGGCACGGCGTGCCGAAAGATGAATTCGATGGCACCGTCGTCCGCCGAACCCGTTGTGTCGGTGGGCAAAGCCGATGCCGTCCCCAGCAGGTCCATCAGTTCCTGGGATACCTCACGCATGGTTTGAATGAGCGCCACGCGCCCGTACATCCCGGGGGTCGACATGGCCGCCTCGATGCGGGCCATGCTGCGCCCCAGCCGGTATTTGACCGCCTCGTCATCGATCGGGCGCCGGCCGGCCGCATCGGATGTCGACAGGATCGCAGCGGCTCCATCGGCCGCCTCGGCCATCAGGTGGCCGTGCTCCGACAGCATCGAAATGTTCTGCAGGCCATGGTTTTGCGTCTCGGTAATGCCATGTTCGGCGTCGAGGGCAAACCGCATCACCGTCCAGCCGCCGTTGACCTCACCGATCCGGTAGAGGTCGTCGACCCGCACGTCGCTGTAATACACGATGTTGGTGCGGTCACCGTCGAGCGTGCGGATGCCCTGGATCTCGATGCCTTCCGAATCCAGCGGCACCAGGAACATGGTGAGGTTTCTGTGTTTTGGTCCCTGCGGATCGGTGTTGGTGAGCAGGAAGACGTACTGGGCGTTTTGCGCGTTCGAGGTGAACATCTTGGAGCCGTTGATGACCCAGCTCGATCCGTCCGCGTCGCGCACGGCCCGGGTCTTGCAGGTGGCGACGTCGGAACCGCCCTCGGGCTCGGTGTAGCCCAGGCAGAGCCGGATCTGCCCGGACAGCACGCCCGGCAAAATCGCGTCGGCGAGTTCGGGCGCCCCGAATTGCTTGACCAACCGCGCGACGACCGCCGTCGTGCCCCAGTGAAACCACGGGGTGTGGGCACGACCGATCTCGAGGTGGAAGATTCGCCGGCGCACCGGATCGAAACCGCCTTCGGACTCCAGCTTCCAATCCAAGGTCAGATAACCCGCGTCGCCCAACGCCAAATGCACGGGCTCACTGAAGTTTTCACCGGTCTCACGGTCACGCCGCCGCACTTCATCGGTGACGTGTTCAGTGATGAACTCCCGGAACTGATCATAGAAGTCTTGATCCTCGGGCGAGAGCACCACGCGAGAGAAGTCCATCTGACGCCTTCAGTCCGACTAGGCCGCGTCGACGACAAGGGTGCGGAACCGGTCGAGCGTTTCGAGCGCGTGCGTCATGCTGTCACCGGGCAGGTGAATGCTGACCCACGTCACGCCCAGCTTCGCCAGTTTGTCCAAGCCCTCGAGGTAGGCGTCGGCGTTGAAGTCGTCGGCTGCGGGGCTGCCGCCCTCGAAGTTGGTGAACGTGATGTCGACCGCCGACCAATCCCGCTGCGCCGCATCGCATCTGCGCCGCAGATCGTCGATGCCGTCGGCAAGCTTCTGCACGGAGTCGATGACGGCCGTGCCGGCCGTTTGGGCCAGCTGTGGCGGCGCGGGGAATGGGCACCACCCGTCGCCGTACTGCGCCACCCGCTGCCGTGACGACGACGTGTTTCCCCCGATCCAGATCGGCGGGTGCGGATCGCTGACCGGGCGGGGATGTGCGGTGATGCCGCGCGCGCTGAAATGCTTGCCCTCAAAGGAGATATCGTCGCCGGTCCAGATGGCCCGGATCACCTGCAGCGACTCCTCGAACAGCTCGGCACGCTCGTCGTAGCTCACCCCCAGCGCCGCGAACTCGCGCTTGAGATAACCCACACCCACCGCGAGCGTGAACCGCCCACCGGAGAGCAGATCCAGCGTGGCGCCGGACTTGGCCACCACGAACGGGTTCCGGTACGGCAGCACCACGATGTTGGGAATCAGCCGCAGCGTGGACGTCGTCGCCGCCGCGAAACCCAAAGCAACAAAAGGATCCAACGCGTCGTGCCCGCCGGCCTGAAGCCACCGCTGCGAGGGCGCCGGATGGTCGGTGAAGCCGAAACCGTGAATCCCGGCCGCCTCGGTCGCGGCGGCCACCTTGCCGATCCCGTCCCCACTCACCAGCTCCGGGTTGTACGGATGGCTGTGCATCGGGTGGGTGATGGTGAAGCGCATGGCCTTAGAACCGTGCGCGGGAGTCGATCGCCGTGTCGCTGGTGCGCAACGGTCGGATCAGCGCTTCCTGGGCGAACGAGGCCAGCAGTTCGCCCTCTTCGGCGTGCACTGTCCCGCGCACATACGACATGCCCGCGCCGACCTGCGTGCTCTCGTGGGTGTAGAGCAGCCACCCGGTCCAGTCCACCGGTTCGTGGAAGGCGACCGAGATGCTCATCGGCGCGGTGGACACGGTCAGATGCGCCTGGGCGGTGCCGATGCCCTCGTGCGCCCGCATGGTGGTGGAGATCCCGAGATGGCCGGTGAAGTATGCCAGCAGCGCCTTGGCCAACTCGTCGCGGGTCGGGATCGGGTCGTAGTGCAGCCACGCATAGAGCTCCGGCGGGCCGACCTCGTCGGGACTGTTGACGTCGACGACGTCGACGAGGCGCAGCTCGCGGCCGACCATCGGCATCGGCGAGTGATGCGCGTCCGCCGGGGCGGCGACGTCGGGGCGCGGCAGGTGGTGGCGGATCACGTCGTCGGTGGGGACGTCGGCCAGCACTGTGATGCTCAGGCAGCGCCGGCCGTTCTGATGCACGGCGACCACAGCGGTGGCCGTGGAGCGGCCCTCGGCCACGACGTCGAGAACCAGTTCGATGGGCGGGCCAACGGTGACCGCGCGCGAGAAGACCGCGTGCGCCGAGCGCACCGACTTGTCGGGGAAGCGCTTCGCCACCGCGACGATCGCCTGCGCGAGCACCTGGGTGCCCTCCACCACCTGGCGTTCGTCGCCCACCGCGATGCCGGTCTCGCCGGTGAACCGGTCGTCCCCGTCGGCCTGCACGTCAAACAAGTCCAGCAGGCCCTGCACGGTCCACTCGGTCTGCGCGGATTCCTCAGACGCCTTCGTCAATCCCGTTCACCTCTCGCGCTCGCAGCTCAGCGCCCAGCGTGACACTTTGAGCGGGATTTGTAAAGCTGTGCTAATAAGATCGCGGCGCGGGCCGATCCGGCCAAGATCGAGGGGAACTCGCAAATTGCGCACGAGGCGTTGATCGTCCCAGAGAACAACGATGCCGACACCGTCCTCGCCGACACTTTGCCCGCGGATTCGCTCAACAGCAACGGAATCTCCGCCACAGCGAGCCCGCCTAGCGCCGCGCCAACCATAGCTGAACAAGCTAAGCCGAAATCGATACAGCGGCTGCCCCGCCGAACCGACTTCCCACTGGCTGAAATGACTCGCTTATTGCCGCCCTTACGAGGGTGGCATTCCTGATCGGGCATTAACTGTTTCGGCGCTCGCAACCCCTCGCAGTCCACCGCACCTCCCGTTCGGCCCTCGCAGTCCGGCGGGCCTTCCTTGCGCTTGTCGCAGTTGGAGCTGCCATTCGTAGGGTAAGAGAATCATCAGGCCCGACAGCGTAGCCGGGACATCGCAGGCGATGTATTTGTCACCGACTTCATCAACGACCGGGTGCTCAATTGCCTGCGGGGTCGACCACCGCGGTTCGACTCCCGTCAGCAGCTTGGGCAACCGCCGGAGCGAACTCTTGTGGGAGCGCTCCCTTGTGGAGCTGGCGGTGTGGCGGTTAACACGGACGGCAATGTCTACGTCGCCGACTTCAACAACAACCGGGTGCTGAAGTTAGCGGCGGGGGCAACCGCCCCCGCCGAGCCACCGGTGAGGGCTCGCCTTCGGTACCCATGAAGTCGCCCTCTTGGAGGACAACGATTCTCGCGTCAGCTTCGCGTCCCTTCGTCTGGTAGAGATTCATATCCCGCCTATCAAATCGACCTGATGCGCTCGCCGGGCTTTGCTGCGGATAGATGCTGGCCGCACAACGCACTACGCGAGGTAGCGCGGTTTCAACGTACTTAGGCCTGCTGCAGTCGCAATATCCGGGCGGCGTTATCTTTTAGGATTTTCGGCAGTACGGCAGGCTTGATGTCTAGGCCTGAGAAGTCGCCCAGCCAACGGTCGGGGGTGATAAGAGGATAGTCCGACCCGAAAAGAACCTTGTCTTGTAACAGCGAGTTGGCATAACGAACGAGCTGCGGCGGGAAATATTTCGGCGACCACCCAGAGAGATCGATGTAGACATTGGGTTTGTGGGTCGCGATGGCGAGTGCCTCGTCCTGCCAGGGAAATGACGGGTGGGCCATGATAATCGTCAAATCAGGGAACGTCACAGCCACGCTGTCGAGAAGCATCGGGTTCGACAACGCGAGTCGAATACCCCCGCCGCCTCTCATGTTGGCGCCGATTCCCGTTTGGCCGGTGTGAAACACGGCGGGAATCCCATACTCTTGCGCGACCTCGAGCAACGGGTCGGCGCTGCCGTCGTCCGGGGAAAAATTCTGCAGACTCGGATGAAACTTAATTCCACGCACGCCGTGTTGCTCGATCAGTCTCCTTAGTCGGCGTGCTCCGGCGCGGCCCTTAGCGGGGTCGATGCTGGCGAACGCGAGGAGAACGTCTGGATTTTTCGCGGCGGCATCGGCAATTTCCTCATTGGACAGCGCGGGATGACCGGTGAACGACTCGATGTCCACGCTGAAAATCACCGCGCCGATCTCGCGTTGCCGGTAATAATCGGCGATCTCGTCAATGGAGGGCTTGTAGCGATCGGCGGCAAAGTAAGCCGTCGAGGCTTCGACAAACTCACCCGGCAACGAAAGGTGCCCGCAACCGTCACGTTCCACGTGCACATGCACATCGATCGCAGTCAATTTGGTAACATCCATTCCCATCTGCGACCTCCTCAGATATCGATCGCCGGCGCGGGCCGGTACCAAACTCACATCTGGCCTGACGTGACGTCGTTAGCGTGTGCCGCCCACCGTGGAGCGACCCTAGAGATTCGGGCCATTGCAGTCATAGCCAAAGACGGTGCGACACGGTTGCAAGAGCCACAATGCGGTTTCCATTCAATGGAAATCGATCAGGGGATTTCAACACCCCGGCTCGGCCTCGCTATCGCGCGGTGGATACCCAGCGCGGCTGCCTGCAACGCAGGGATTCGGCTAGACTCATGCCCGTCGGTCGGGACGATTACCGAGAGCGCTGCAACAACGCGATCACGCGAATCACGCACTGGCACAGCGATCCCGGTGGCAGCGGGGTGAATAAACCCGCGGCAGCATGCTACACCGGTGTAGCGCGCTTGAGCCAGAAAGCGACGGAGTTCGCCTGGCTCGCCAATGGTGTGGTTCGTATACACAGTCAGCGGGCTCGCCATGATACGGTTTTGCACCGCCGCCGGCGCGTGTGCTAGCAAAATCAGACCAGACGATGATGCGCATAGCGGAAGGCGGCCCGCGATGCGTGTGAGATTGATGACGGCTACAGGAGCGCTTAACCGTTCCAAAAACAGCACCTCGTCGCCCTCGCGCACCCCGAGTTGTACATGATGTCCAACTACTGCGTGCAGGTCCTGCATAAACGGCATCGCAGCGTCGCGCAGGCTTCGGGTGGGCGAAGCACGTGTCCCTAGCTCCCAGAGGCGCAAGCCAATTCGTATCTGATGCGTGGCATCGCGCCGTAGTAGACCGTGCTGAGCCATCTCATCTACTAGTCGCGATGCAGTGGACAACGGCAGGTTGGCTCTAGTAGCAACCTCGGTGACCGTGACGGTCATCGTATCGGAATCAAACACCTCCAAAATTCGCACGACGCGCTCCAGCACCGATTCCCCTGTCGCAGAACGTGCCATGTATGGACGGTCCCATACCGCACTCCGCCTTACACCGCGTTTGACCTGAACTGGTTGCCCATATTCCGTCCAGCGGAACCCATTGAACTGGCCATGATCGCTTGACCGGCATCGCGCTGTCACACGAGGGTTGCGAGCCAAATGCGATCGTGTTCATCGCGGAGATGCACGGCATGGCGAATGCTGACCGCATGTTCATTAGACGATCACCAGCTAAACCCCGCCGTACGAAGAAGTGCTCAGGCTGCGGCCATTCCACGTCCCACGGCATCGAGGGGCCCGACCAAACGCGCCGCGTTCGCGCTTCGAGGAGAGCACTGAGCCAACCGATGCGCTTGCCGTGCGGTCTTCGCGGCGGATAGGAACCGCCACCTCTCGCGGCCCGTCGGCACCAAGGCGGTTCGGATGAACTGCGCGGGAAGACCGCCCTTTCGCCAGTTCGTCCGATATTTAGACATATTTGTGCGATTTCCGGATAAGCGTTACGGTGTAGATGTGCAGCCAACCGCGAAGATTGCGCCATCTGACCTGTTCACAAGGGTGCCGGCCCTATTTAAGCGCCTGATCGATGATGCAGCGTTGTTCCCGCCTGGGAATGCCACCATGCAGGATGCCGTGCGCGAACATCTCCAGGTCAAGGCGAGACGGTACGCGGACATTACCGGCCTTTTTCTCTGCCCCGCAGACCGCGTTGAAGAACTAGTCCAGGAACTCGCGGCTATGGCCCCTGCCAGTCCTATTGAGCTTTCGTTGGTGGTCGACGCCGACCTCAGCGGGTTTCGCGATGCGTTAGCGTTGCTGCGCTCCCACCGCGCATTGGCTCGCTTGCAGATGGTCGAGATGGCGGCACCCACCGCGATGGATTCGTCCTGGCTCGTTGACGCGGGACAAGTGATACCCGTCGGTGTGGTTAAAGTTGTTGAGCCGCAACGGCCTCCTGGCGATCTTGCGCGGGAACAGTCTGAATGGTTACACAGTGTGCGGCGTGTGGCCGAGCACGGCTACTGGCCGAAACTACGTTGCGGCGGACTCACGGCGGACGCTTTTCCCTCCAATGATCAGGTCGCCGAATTCCTCCGCGTGACGTGTGCACTTCAGGTTCCATTCAAAGCAACAGCTGGTCTGCATCATGCAGCGCACTACACCGACCGTGGAACCGGCTTTAGCCATCATGGGTTTTTGAATCTGCTCCTGGCCGTAGCGCAGACGTTGCGTGGACAAAGCCCACTTGCGGCTCTGAGCAATACGGATGGCCGCTCCCTTGCCCTAGAAGCCAAAGCAATGTCTGATCAACTTACAAATGCGGTGCGCGCCCGAATGGCCTCATATGGGTCCTGCTCGTTGGCCGAGCCACTGGCAGATCTCACTGATCTCGGACTCCTATGACCACCTGGATCGACGACCCAGAGTTCGTAAACGACCGCCCGTTCGGTCCACAGACCCTTCCTTACGGCGTCGTACGGCACTCCGGCGGAACGGGCGTCGCGGTGCGGGTTGGTCAACACGCTATGCCGCTTCGCCCACTGGCGAAATCACTAGGACCGCGACTTGCAGCGCTAGCTGACGCCATATCGCTGGACCCCCTGTTGGCCACTGGCAAGGAGGTTTGGGATGAATTGCGCGAACGGCTCATCGACATTGTGAGTCACCCGGCCGCGCCCGCAGGCGCTGAGTTGATACCCCTGACTCACACCCGTGCACTGCTGCCGTTCACAATCCGCGATTACGTCGACTTCTACTCGTCACAGCACCACGCCAAAAATGTCGGAAGTATCTTCCGGCCAGACCAGCCGCCGCTGCTGCCAAATTGGACTCACTTACCCGTTGGCTACCATGGCCGTTCGGGCACCATCGTTGTTTCTGGCAGCGACATCAAACGACCTCATGGCCAACGCAAAACGGCTACGGACCCCCTGCCGACGTTCGGTCCCAGCTGCCGACTCGATATCGAAGCAGAAGTTGGTTTCGTGTGCGGCGGCGCCGTTGCCACGCACATAGCAACGCGAAGTTTCGATGAACATGTTTTCGGCGTGGCCCTAATGAATGATTGGTCTGCGCGTGACATCCAGTCTTGGGAATACGTGCCTCTTGGCCCGTTTCTCGGCAAATCCTTTGCCACGTCTATCAGCGGTTGGATTACCCCGCTGTCGGCGCTTTTAGCCGCGCGATGCAGCCCGCCGCCGCCCGAACATCCGCTGCTGCCGTACCTGTGCGAGGTCAATCCTTGGGGTCTTAATCTGCAATTGTCGATAAAGTGGAACGGCACGCTGGTGGCGAACCCGCCATTCGGCCAGCTGGCATGGAGCCCGGCGCAGCAGCTAACTCATATGACCGCGAACGGAGCAACCGTGGGACCAGGTGATCTCTTCGCCTCCGGCACCGTGTCGGGCCCCAAGAAAACTGAGCGTGGTAGCTTTCTGGAACTCTCTTGGAACGGACAGGAGCCGATCCAACTGGATGACGGCACCACACGCACCTTCCTGGAGGACGGCGACTCAGTAGTAATTTCGGCGTCCGCTCCCGGAGATGCTGGTTCACTGATCGGGTTGGCCGAGGTGGAGGGCCGAGTGGTCGAAGCGAAGTATCCATGATCGACTTAGCCCAACGCCGGCCACGACACGGCAACCGCTCGAAAGACGCCTCATTGATGCTCGAACGGGGGTTGGTATTGCTGAATGCGATTGCTAACCACGAAGAAGGGGCACCCACGATAAGCCAACTCGCGTCGGAGACCGGCATCAGTCGGGCAACGGTGTACCGGTTGTTGGGTCCCTTGCAAGATGAGGGTTTCGTACGCAGAGATGGTCCCGGAGTTCGGTTGGGACTTGGCTTGATGAGGCTGGCTAGCAAGGTGTTGCCTCACCTGCGTGCCATCACCACGCCAACACTGCGCAACTTGGCCGAGCGCGTAGGAGCCACCGCACACCTGACCGTTGCAGACGGGTCAGAGGCGCAGGCGGTTGTCGTTGTTGAGCCGTCGCAGACGACGTTTCACGTGGCCTACCGGGTCGGCTCACGGCATCCACTCGACCGGGGCGCTGCCGGTCACGCGATGTCGCTCCCACCGGGCGGGCAGGCGTGGGCAACGTCGGCTGGTGAGCTGGAACCTGGAGCTTACGGCGTTGCCGCCCCGGTACATGGCGTTACGTCACTGCGGGCGAGTGTGGGGGTCATCGCTCTTTCATCGTTCGATACCGACGTAATAGGCCCCCTCGTCCTCCACGCTGCCGCTGAGATTTCGAAGGCTCTTAATTGATTCGACAACCCTGTGACGGTCTCTCCATTTCGCTTCCTGGTACCAGCCACGGGTTGCATGCGGCCGAAGCGCTCGCAGAGCGCAACCACATGGGTCTTTAGGAGCCACTGTCAAGGCGCGCTGGTCCGGCCGGTCGTCGGCGCTGGCTTTTGTTGTGGCACAGGTCTATACGTCTGCGCCCATGAACGCGCGCGCTGGCTAACTAATACCTTGCCGTTATCGGCCAGAAGCAGCTCGGGTACCCCGTAGCCGGCCGGGCGCGCGTAATCCGTTGTAGACCGCACGGGGCCATCGACCGCGCACACGCACATCCGCGAGTGTCGTCGATCAGGGCTTTGGCGCTGGTGTCATCGGCGAGCGGGAACCGCCCACGATGTCATACACTTTACCCAGAAGACAAAAGTGTCAAGTACAGCCGACGTTCATACAAGAGCCACTTCCATGCGCGGTACCGTCATTTCGTATCGTTAGAAGTTGCCTCGCCTAGCCTGTTCACGTTCAATCGCCTCGAATAGCGCCTTGAAGTTTCCCTTGCCGAACCCCAGCGAGCCATGCCGTTCTATGAATTCAAAGAACACCGTCGGTCGATCTCCGATCGGCTTAGTGAAAATCTGCAGCAGGTAGCCGTCCTCGTCGCGATCGACGTTGATCTTCCTTGCTTGGAGCTCCTCGATCGGCACTCGGACCTCTCCAATGCGCGACCGTAGGGCCGGATCGGTGTAATAGGTGTCAGGCATGTCGAGGAATTCAATCCCGCGAGCTTTGAGGGTGTCCACGGTGGAGAGAATATTGTTGGTTGCCAGAGCGATGTGCTGGACCCCCGGACCTCCGTAAAACTGAAGATATTCGTCGATCTGTGAGCGTTTTTTACCGACCGCTGGTTCATTGATCGGGAGCTTAACACGGTGATTCCCGTTAGTAACCACTTTGCTCATGAGCGCGGAGTATTCGGTGGCGATATCGTCGCCGATAAACTCCTGCATATTGGTGAATCCCATCACCCGATTGTAGAAATCGACCCAGGTGTTCATTGCCCCTAACTCGACATTGCCGACTACGTGGTCTATTGCTTGAAACAATCGCCTGGGGGTCGACGCGTGCCGTTCGGTTGGGCGAGCGATCCCGACGTAACCCGGCAGGTAAGGCCCGTGGTAGCGGGATCGGTCAACCAGTGTGTGGATCGTGTCGCCGTAGGTCGCTATCGCCGCAGAGCGGACGGTGCCGTGTTCGTCGCTGCTGTCGTAGGGTTCGATAACGACAGTGGCACCCTCGGCGCGTGCATGAGCGACACACCCGTCAACGTCGGGCACCTCAAGTGAGATATCGGCGATTCCATCACCGTGGCGGCGGTGGTGTTCTGCAAGCTGGCTGTCGGCGGTTACAGCGCCGGTAAGCACAAAACGTGCTGCGCCACTACGGAGTACGTACCCGACCTGGTGACGACTGCCGGTCTCCGGCCCGCGGTAGGCGACGAGGTCCATGCCGTAGACGGCTTGAAACAGAGTAGCTGCCTGCTTCGCGTTGCCGACAATCCACACGAGCGCATCCCAGCCGATCACCGGAAACCGATCGGCCGATCCATCGTATTCGACGAGGCCGACGAGTTGTCGAAGTTGATCGCCGTCGAGCCCGGCGGTGCGTTCCTCACTGGTCAATATCTGATCTGTGCCCATGACGTAACTCCTAATTGGTGAGGTAAAACGTGGATGCCGATTTTTGTTGTGGCGCATACTGATTCATCTCAGCGCGACCGCTAGCTTGCCGGTTTTGCCGCTCGCGAAGTCTGACAAAGCCTCGCCAAGTTCGTCGAACTGGTAGGTCCGCGTAGCCGGCACACGGAAATTGCCGCGGTTGAATTCGGCAGCAAGCCATTGCAGCAACTGCCGGTCAGGCTGAGCCGTCACCGACTGAATATCGATGTCGCGCCTGCGCATCTGCATCGGTTCAATGTGCATGGGCGATGCGAGAACTCCGCCCTCCACGATCAGCTCAGCAAGCTCGACAGCATCACCGGCAAGGTGCACGACAGCGTCGACCCCACTGGGCCGCAACTTTTTTACTCGGGCACTCATATCATCGCGATAATCGACAGCCGTCTCGGCGCCCAATTCGCGCACCATGTCCGCTCCGGCCTCGGATGCGGCGGTGGCGATTACGCGCGCGCCGCGAGCTGCGAGCATCTGCACCACGAAGACTCCGACGCCGCCAGTCGCACCACTAACCAACACGCTGCCCTCAGCGTCCTCGCCGATGGAGTCCACGGCAACCGCCGCCGTCGACCCAGCCAGACCGAGCACCCCGGCTACGTCTAGGGACAGTCCTTCGGGCACGGTGGCCACTCCGAACGAGGCAGACGTTATCGCGTATTCGGCGAAACCCCCTCCGTCAGTGAGGCGCGGCCTGACAACCACTCCGAAAACCCGGTCGCCGACCTGGAATTCGTCGACGCCTTTGCCCAGTTTGGTCACCGTGCCAGCGAAGTCCTTACCGAGTACCACGGGGAACTCGTGCGGGTACATCGTCTTTAGCCAGCCCGCCACGAGCATGCTGTCGAAACTGTTGACCGAAGATGCCTGGACATGGATTTGGATCTCGCCCGTTTGCGGCATCGGCACAGGCATTTCGGCAAGCCGAGGCGGCACCCCGAAGTCATCAAGGACGAATGCGCGCATTCAACTGCTCCTAAATCCCAGACGTGCGCTTTGCAAATGCTTTTCCGGACGACTACTTTCGGCTCACTTCGGCCGGCAAACCCACTTTGCCGCTGCCGGAAGCGATCACCGCACATACGTCAGCGCATTCTTGTACGTTTGCGCCGCAACTGTGCCTGGCGGCAGGCACTCGACTGCGATTCGTACCCGCAGTGTTTGGTGCACGGCGCTCTCGATTCGATGTCGCAATGCCTCCGCGTCCGTGTCGTCGAGCGCTCGGCGGAGCTGGACTTCGACCGGGATTGGCTCATCGAAACGAACCTGTTCGTGTCGCTCCTTGCGCACACGCGTCAAGCCGTCCAGGTATTCACCGCCGATAGCGAGCGCAATTTCGCGGATGGCCGACGGAAAAACGTTCATCGCCTTATAGATCAGCATGTCGTCGGTACGGCCGATGCAGCGGATGCGTGGAGTTGCTCTGCCGCAGCGGCATCGGGTCCCCAGCACGCGAATATGATCGCCGGACCGGTAGCGCAACACCGGGGTCGCCTCGCGAGTCAAAGTGGTATAAAGCAATTCCCCTTCTGCGCCCTCGCTCCAGGGGACTGGCTCTGCGGTGGCTGGATCGATGAGCTCCGCGAGCACGTCGGGACCGCCAATGAAGTGCATCCCCGCGCCCTCCTGGCATTCACTCCATATGCCGGGCAATACATCACAAAGGCCCATGATCTCGCTGACCCGTTGGGCGCCCCAGCTGTCCTGAATGGCTGCTCGCGTTCCTGGTTCGCCGACACCAGGCTCACCTCCGGTAACGATTGTGCGAACGCCTACAGAAGACGCCGGCCGGCCAAGGTGTTCGTCCACCCTGGCAGCAAAAAAGTTCGCAAACGAGACCGTCGCGACTAGCGCATTCACTTGCAGGTTTGCCAGGGTAGAAACCATCCGAGGGGTCGGTTGACCCCCCAACCACACCAAAGTTGCTCCAACAGCGCGAATCCCGTCCGCGTAGGGCAGTCCGCCAGCAACCATGGGCATACCCGTCGATAGCGCCGCGACCGATCCGGCGCGCAGACCTGCAGTGAAAAACATCGCTGCCGCCGAGTCGAGCCATGACTCCTTATCGGCCTTCGTGAGTCCGAAATAAACGGGTTGGCCGGTGGTGCCCGACGAAGACAAGATCTGAACGATGCGATTAGCGGAGACGGCCTGCTGCCGGCCCAAGATCAATCCAGGCTGCTTAGTCTCTTGACCGCGGCGCAAATCATCCTTGCCGGTCATAGGAAGTTCGGACAGCGCGCTCAGCGAGGCCACCCGATCGGGTTCTACCCCGGAAAGGGCGTCGGCATACAGGAGCGACTCGTTGCGCAGACGCAGCAGCAGTGAAGGCAGCTGTTTCGCCTGCCAGCGTTGGGTTTCCTCCCAGGGCCGGCACTCGAACTCATGGTCCCAAAAGCGCGCTGAATCCGTCATATGATCCTTTCTTCCGGCGACCGACCAGGGACGCCAGACAGCAGCTCTCCCTTGTTCATAGTGTTCTGCTGGGGGACCGTATAAGTAAAGAAGAACAAATAGATGTAACTGTTGAGTTAATCTCAACTTGCGCCCGGCGCGTGGGCCCCCATCGCGCCCAAATACCGATGACAGAAATTCGCAAACGCCTCAGCTCGGTGTGTTAGCCGCGAGTTGGCGTGCCGCACAAGTTGGACCTGCACAGCGTCGACGTCATCTTCGATCTCGCAGGCGGCAAATGGTCGACCCACGTAACTTATCCTGGCGGCCGAGCGTTGCAGAAGCACTGAATATCCCGCGCCGCTGGCGACTAACGCTCGCACGGCCTCGACACTGGCTGTCTTCATTCGGACATTAGGCGTCACGCCCGCGCGCGCGAATATTGATCGGAAGAGCTCCTCGCTGGGCGGCATATCCAGCATCACCATCGGCTCGTCTGCCAAATCGGAGAGCCGCACCGCGGTGCGGTTGGCCATTCGGTGGCTGATATCAAGCACCACATGAGGCCGAATGGAGTACAGCGTGCGCGCCTCCAAATCGGGCCCCAATGCGATGTCATACATTAAGGCCACCTCGCAGGTGCCGTTGCGCAACAGTTCATGCAAATCGGCGACCGAGCCTTCGACAAAGTCGATTCTTATGCCCGGCTCCGCCTTGCCGAACGCTTCCAACATCATGGGGATCAGGTACGGGGTCAACGTCGAGTAGCAGCCAACGACTAAACGTCCGCTAAGTTCTTGCCCGAGGTTACGCGCCGTGACCTGAAGTTCGTCAGCCTGCTGCAACAGCCGGCGCGCATCAGTTAAGACGCGCCGTCCGGCGTCGGTAAGCGTCAACCCTTTCGACCGTTGCCGTAGGAACAGCTGAACGTCGAGGATGCGCTCAAGCTGCGTGACGGCCAGCGAAATCGCCGATTGGGAAATTAGGCAGTGCTCGGCTGCCGCAGCCATCGTCCCCTGTTCCGAGACGGCGACAAAGTATTCCAACTGACGCAGGGAAACGCGCAGCAATGCAGACACAACCGGAGCGTATCAGCCACATCAGAAAAACTCATGACCACAGTCGCCCTGATTTGCTATCTTGAGTGCAGCGCCGCTTGCGTCTCACGCCATTTCAACGACAGACGCGAAGCAAGATCAAATCGCAGAAAACATCGGCGCAGCGGCGAATACAGTCAACACCAGCCTGATGAGGGGCCGCGCGGATCGGGAGGCAGTTCGATGCTGACGGGCGCTTGCACGACCATCATGCTTGTCCCTCTCGTTATGCATAAACGCCGGACGACTCTAGACACAGTCGCACTCCCCCCGCCGCCATCAGTAGCAACGCACGACCAGCTCGCCGCCGTCATTGGAGCCAAACTGGCCGACCGTGGGACAGGCTCGATTCTGCCGGCGGCGGCACCGAACTCCACGTACCGACAGGTCCAAAGAGTCTTGGGACTACGTCGCCGCGTGGTGACGCGGAAGACCTCGGCGCCCTATATCCACCGCCAAAGATCGGAGACTGATATGCAATCCCCAAGCAAGCTCTCACATATTGTCTTGCAGACCAACAGGGTTCGCGAGATGCGCGATTGGTACACCAACGTGCTCGCCGCCAAGGTGGCCTTCGAAAACGACGCCCTGTGCTTTCTGTCCTACGACGACGAGCACCACCGGATCGGCCTGGTGTCATTCGGCGATTACACCGAACGCAGTGACGACGCCCTCGGGCTACATCACGTGTCTTTCACCTACGCGTCTCTGGCGGCTTTATTGGAGAACTTCGAACGACTCGCTGCAGAAGATATCCAGCCGGTGATGAAAATCAATCACGGACCCACCATCTCGTTGTATTACTGCGACCCCGATCGCAACCGCGTGGAACTGCAGGTCGACGTCTTCGCCAGTAACGAAGAAGTCAACGCGTTCATAAACGGGCCGATCTATCAAACCAATCCGATCGGAACCGAGTTCGATCCGGCGGAGATGCTCGCGAACTTGAGAGCCGGCGTGTCAGTGGCCGAGCTCGTTCAGCGCACGGAATAGCAGCCGTGGCAACGCTTTACGGTTTGGGGGGCGAAAGCGCTGAAGCTCCCAAGTCACGCAGACACAGCGCGAAGCCGCCATCGGAGCTCGGTCACGACTTCCATTGACAACGAACGCGTGCGGCCCGATTACGCGACAAGCCGTCGGCGCGCTGGATATTCACCATCGAGCAGGCCGCATGCAGAGCAAGCCGTCCCGCATCGAAATACACAAGCGGTCGTCAAGCGACTTCCTTCCCCTGCACCCCCCGACCACGCAGGAGGCTTACGGCCACGCGTCGACACAAGAAACTACGTCGTAGAAACAATCGTGTTGGGTCACCGAACGATTCCGCAGGGGGCAAGGCAGGGTAACCCAGCGCACGGTCGAAGATCGACCAGTCTAACCCGGTGGAAGGTGAACATGAAACTTGTCAGCTTCGGTGAGCGCGGCAAAGAGCAACCCGGGGTTCTGTCGAACCAAAACATGATCATTCCCCTCAGTGCTGCAATGCAACGTTGGGGTTGCCCGGACGCCACGATGAACGACGTTCTCCGCGTGCTGGCCGACGTGCGAACGAGGATCGCCGAACTTACGGTAACTGGCGCAGATGCGATCCCTATGGACGGCGTCCGACTCGGGCCGCCCGTTCCTCATCCTGGCGCCGTCTTTGCCGTGGGCGCCAACTACCCTGCCCACTTAGCCGAACACGGCGCAGCTGAGTTGCCCACCAAGCCTATACTTTTCGCGAAGCCAACATCCTCGATAACTGGCCCCTTCGACGCTATCGAAATTCCTCACGAGACCGCGATGCTCGACTACGAGATCGAACTGGCTGTCGTGATTGGCCGCGCGGGACGGCGCATATCCGTCAACACCGCGCTGCAACATGTCGCCGGGTACATGATCGCCAATGACGTAACGGCCCGGGACGTCTTCCTTGGCGAGGCGGACAAAAATCCGTTGTACCTTCAGGTCCTGCGCGGAAAAGGATACGACACATTCTGTCCTACGGGTCCTTGGCTCGTCACGGCCGATGAAGTCGGCGATCCGCGGAACCTTCGACTGCGCCTCTCAGTCAACACCGACTTGCGCCAGGATGACGTCTGCGCCCATATGATTTTCGATGTCCCAACACTCCTCGCGTCGGTTAGCGAGTTCGTCACCCTTCGGCCCGGTGACGTCGTGCTTACCGGCAGTCCAGCGGGTGTCGGCATGAGCCGGCAACCTCCAGAGTTTCTAAAAGCGGGAGACATACTCCAACTTGAAGCCTCGGGGCTGGGGGTAATGCGAACACCAGTCATCGACGAGCCGGCGGTGTCGGTGCCTGAGGTCACAGAGCTAACACCAGGTAGAGAATAGAAAATGTCGGTGATCGTGCGCTTCGAGCGGCCCGCGTTTTCTACACTCGAAAACCGGGAGTGCAGCACCTGCTGGCACGCGCGGCAACGAGGAGTCATCTGATTCCGCCCAGCGGAATTCACTGCTCAGGTTGTCGTACCCGAATATAAGACACTTAGGGCCTATGCGCGCCCAAGTCGCAATCATCGGAGCTGGGCCAGCCGGTATGCTTTTGTCGCACCTGCTGGCCGCAGAAGGCGTCGAGTCTGTCATCGTCGAGACACGCTCGCAAGAATATGTTCTGGCCCGCATCCGCGCCGGCATCCTGGAGCATTCAGCGGTTCAGCTGCTACGCACCGTCGGGTTAGGTGGCCGCCTCATTGAGCACGGCATGGAGCATAGAGGTATCTACCTTCAGACCCCAGGCGAACGTCACCACGTGGACTTCGTCGATCTGGTGGGCCGCTGCGTGTGGGTGTACGGACAGACCGAACTTCAAAGGGATCTCGTGGCCGCGCGGACGGCCGCCGAGCAACAAATCTATTATGAAGTAGACAAAGTCGCCGTGCATGACCTGACGACCGAACGTCCATTCATCACCTTCACATCCAGCGACGGGTCGTCGCAACGCCTAGTCGCCGATGCCGTGGTCGGCTGTGATGGCTCTTTCGGCCCAAGCCGAGCTGCCATTCCTGGCGAAGTGAAACAGGTGTGGGAGCGCGCTTACCCATACTCCTGGCTCGGCGTGCTGGCCGATGTTCCCCCCTCGACTGACGAACTCATCTACGCGTGGCATCCGGATGGTTTCGCGATGCATTCGATGCGCTCCCCAGACGTGAGCCGACTATACCTGCAAGTGCCCAACGACACAGACATCAACGATTGGACCCATGAGCGCATTTGGGATGCGCTGGCGCACCGACTGGGCGATGGCGTGAACGGCTGGTCGCTGCAACAAGGACGGGTTAGTGCGTGCAGCGTGCTGCCGATGCGCAGCTATGTGCAGACACCGATGCGCTATGGCCGACTCTTCTTAGCAGGCGACGCCGCCCACATCGTTCCCCCGACCGGGGCCAAGGGGCTCAACCTAGCGATTGCCGATGTCGCACTGTTAGCTCCTGCGCTTGCCGCCCTGGTGATCAAGGGGGATAGCGAGCTGGCCGATAGGTACTCCGCGACCGCACTGCGCCGCGTCTGGCGCTGCACACACTTCTCGTCATGGATGACGAGCATGCTGCACATCAATGGCGACCCGTTCGACGCCGAGCTGCAGCTTGCGCAATTACGTTCGATCTTCTCTAGCCGGGCCGCGTCGGCGGCACTCGCCGAAAATTATGCGGACTTATCTCTGGTGGAAATCGGTAGTGATATCTGACCGCAACACCAAAGCGGCCCACGCGTTTTCAGTAGCCTCGCGCGATCCACTCTTCGAGGAACGGCGCTTCTCCTCCTATGCGCGTCGACGGGCCATGCCCGGTGTGGACCCGCGTTTCGACGTCCAGGCTGAAAAGCCGTTCGCGTATCGAGGAAATGATCGTTGGGAAGTCCGAATATGACCGGCCTGTTGCACCGGGGCCGCCTTCGAACAAGGTGTCACCCGAGAAGATTGCCCCAGCCTCGGGCAGATGCAGACAGACTGAGCCCGGTGAGTGGCCCGGAGTATGGAGCACGCTAATTTCAGTGCCGGCAAAGCCGATACGCTGGCCATCGTGCAACGGCATGAACGCCGCGTCACCGTGCACGGTCTGCCATAACATGGTGTCCGCGGGGTGAAGCAAAACTGGCGCGTGCACCTTTTTTGCTAGCAATTCAGCAACGTTGACGTGATCGTTGTGCCCGTGGGTGCAAATCACAGCCGTCACTGCACGTGTTCCGACTGCCGCTCATGACGTCAGCGTCATGAGCGGCGTCGATGATCACAACGTCGTGATCGCTGCCCAAAATCCAGACATTGTTCTCCACTTCCCACGTGCCGCCGTCCAGGCAGAATGTGCCAGCGGTAACAAGTTTTTCAATGCGAAGTCCAGCCAGCTCGGCCACGACGGTGCTTGGGTTCACAGCACAACCACCGAACGCAGGACCTGTCCGGAATGCATTGCCTTAAAAGCGGACTGGATGTCGTCGAGCCCAATCCTCTCACTCACAAACTTTTCGAGCGGCAACCTACCCTGCAGATACAGATTTACCATTGTGGGAAAATCACGCTCGGGCAGGCAGTCGCCATACCATGACGACTTCAACGAACCGCCACGAGAGAAAAAATCGACTAACGGGATGTCAAGTCGCATGTCCGGAGTAGGCACGCCGACCAGCACGACAGTCCCGGCCAGATCGCGCGCGTAAAAGGCCTGCTTCCAAGTTTCGGGTCGCCCCACCGCATCTATAACGACGTCGACGCCGTATCCGTCGGTAATCTCCCGAATCGCGTCGATGGTGTCCATGGCGGCCGCGTTGACAGTGTCCGTGGCGCCGAAATCTTTTGCCCACTCCAGCTTCTTCGCGTCTCGGTCGATTGCGATGATCGTTTTCGCGCCGACCAGGCGGGCACCCGCAATCGCCGCATTACCCACACCGCCGCACCCGATCACCGCTACAGAATCGTCGCGGTCCACCGCGGCGGTGTTGATCGCAGCACCCAGCCCTGCCATCACTCCGCAACCAAGCAATGCAACCACCGCGGGGTCGGCGACCGGATCAACCTTTGTGCACTGGCCTTCGTGCACCAGCGTCTTCTCGGCGAATGCGCCGATGCCCAACGCCGGCGTGACCGCCGTGCCGTCTGTCAATGTCATCGGCTGAGAAGCGTTATAGGTATTAAAGCAATACCGTGGCCGGCCACGCTTGCAAGCACGACATTGTCCGCATACTGCCCTCCAGTTCAACACAACGAAATCGCTTGGTGCTACATGGGTTACGGCATCACCCACGGTCTCGACAACTCCGGCAGCCTCATGCCCCAATAGGAACGGATACTCGTCATTAATGCCACCTTCGCGATAGGTCAGGTCGGTGTGGCACACGCCGCACGCCTGTACGCGTATGACGACGTCGTTCCCGACCGGGTCGGGAACGACGAGTTCGACACGTTCAGTGGCGGAACCCTTAGATCGGGCGATGATTCCCGCGACGGTGCTCGGCATAGTGATCCTCTGAGAGAGCTTGCGTTCGATCAGTGAACGCAAGCACTGTCGCCTGGTATCCCTCCCAGCGCAAGATGGGCTTTCCGCTGGTTGAAAACAGCCTACGACGATAGCTCTACCCGCGCCGCCACCGTCATCGCACTGTGCGCGAAATACCCCGTGCGGCAACATGTAACGCAGCTACCAGACGGGCACGATCACGCTTGAGTGTAGGTACCACTAGCCCCAGTGCCGCCACGACATCGGCGCCTTGGAATACCGGTACTGCCACCGAACACGCGCCCATTGTCATCTCCTCCGACGTTGTCGCATACCCATCTCGGCGCACCCGCACCAACTGATTGCGCATGATTCCGGTGTGCACGACAGTATGGGGTGTCACACGCACTAAATGCGCAAGAACGTATTGCTGCACTTCCTCCGGAGCGTAGGCCAACAGCACCTTACCCACTCCGGTGGCGTGCAGGGGTAGTCGTGAGCCGATGTAGCTGACGACGGGCACTGAGGCATGTCCGGACAACCGATCCACATACAGCACCTCGTGTCCATCACGGACTGCCAAATGTACGGTAGCCAAAGTCGCGCCGTAGAGGTCGTGCAAGAACGGTGACGCCACCTCCCGCAACCCCGTCTGCAGCGGCGCCAAAAGTCCTACGTCCCAAAGCCTTCGGCCAATCACATAATGCCCAGACGGCAGGCGCGCTACGGCACCCCAGTCGTACAGTTCACCCAGCAACCGGTGGGCGGTGCCGATCGGGAGGTCTGCGCGGCGAGCCAACTCCGTCAACGTCAGCTGCCGGTGGCGGCTGTCGAACGCGGCGAGCAGCGCCAAGGCTCGCGAGGCCACGCTTATCCCCGGCCGCGAACTATTACCCGCCATGGCTGCCCGTCGCGCCTGCTCGATCTTCCACTGAGCAGAATAATACTCTCGGGTCGATGCAGGCCGATGGCTACCTTGGCGTGCATGCAAATGCAGGTCAAGATGACGGGACTCGTTACGCAAGAGGACATCTGCGAAGAGATCAGCGCCATCGCCACGATGGATCACTCTGGGCCAGCCGAAGCGCAACCCCGGCTAAACTATTGGCCCTACCGGAGCAGCGTCTTGCGTCACCCCCGCAAAAACCTACCGATCGTCGATCCCGAGGGGGTTGAGCTGTGCGCGCCGTGCTTCGGTGCCGGCGACGTCAGCCCGCTTGATGCGGACCTCACAATCGGTCATGCAGGAGCGCCCATCGGCGAACGCGTTGTAATCACCGGATCGGTCACCGACAGCAGTGGCCGCCCAGTCGCCAATCAACTCGTCGAGATCTGGCAGGCCAACGCCGCAGGCCGTTACATTCACCAGCAGGACCAGCATCCAGCACCCCTAGATCCCAACTTCACCGGAGTTGGCAGATGCATCACTGGCCCCGATGGAAGCTATCAATTCATCACCGTCAAGCCCGGGCCCTATCCCTGGCGCAATCACATCAACGCGTGGCGGCCTGCCCATATCCATTTCTCGGTGTTTGGCACGCGGTTCACCGAACGACTTGTCACTCAGATGTATTTTCCCGGCGACCCGCTGTTTCCGCTGGACCCGATTTGTCAGGCGGTCACTGATCCGGCCGCCCGAGCCCGCCTCATCGCGGTGTACGACCACGCACTTTCGCGTCCCGAGGTCGCGACGGGCTACCGCTTCGACATCGTCCTGGATGGAAGTCGTCGCACACCGATTGAGACCACCCACCGTGATTGAATCGAACGCAACCCCCGGTCAGACCGTCGGACCGTTTTTTCACTGCGCTCTCCCCTACACCGGTGATAACCTACTACTGCCCGCAGGGCACCCGCACGCGATCCGCTTATACGGGACCGTCTATGACGGTGAGGGCCAAGGGATTCCCGACGCACTAATCGAGCTGTGGCAGCCCGACACCGATGGCGCAGTCGTCCAACAGACGGGATCGTTGCGCCGCGACGGCTGGGAATTTACCGGGTGGGGCCGGTCGGCCACCGACGCGGCTGGAAACTACAGCTTCACCACGAAGGTCCCGGGAGTCTGCGGCGACGGCCGAGCGCCGTTCTTCGCCCTCACCGTGTTTGCGAGAGGCTTGCTTGACGCCCTTTTCACCCGCGCCTATCTGCCACACGGCGACATTGGTGCGGACCCGCTGCTAAGTGATCTCGACGTAAAGCGTCGCCAAACGCTCCTTTGCGCCGCGCAGCCTGACGGCTACCGCTTTGACCTCCACCTCCAGGGTGTCGCTGAGACGGTATTCCTGCGATACAACGCAACCCACTCATGACCAATCTGCTGTGGCCGGGAGATGATCGTGCAGGGCTGATGGTCAGCGATGCGGCGGTTTGGGCTGCGATGCTTCGTTTCGAGTCGGCGTGGCTGGCAGCGCTGGCCCAATGTGGCCTAATTCCCGCAACCTGCACAGACTGCAAATTGGCTTCACTGGTTGACGACAACGACCTGG
Source organism: Mycobacterium arosiense ATCC BAA-1401 = DSM 45069 (assembly GCF_002086125.1). Classification (GTDB taxonomy): domain Bacteria; phylum Actinomycetota; class Actinomycetes; order Mycobacteriales; family Mycobacteriaceae; genus Mycobacterium; species Mycobacterium arosiense. Next base: position 7,428 of record NZ_MVHG01000024.1, on the reverse strand, counting down.
AGCACATCGCCAGGTCCGCTGAACGCGGGGGCAATCCGGTGATTGCCTTGGTGGCGCTCCTGCGCCGACGCGCACCTGAACCAACCCGAGCATGGATTCACCGCGGCTTGACCAGTCAAGACGTCATGGACTCAGCGCTTATGCTGACGCTGCGGGATGCCTTAGCGCAACTACGCGCCGGTTTGGGTAGCCAGCTCAGCCGCCTCCATGATCTGGCTTTCGAGCATCGCCGCACCCCGATGGTCGCACGCACACTTACCAAGCACGCCGTGCCGACCACCTTTGGCGTCAAGGCAGCGGGCTGGCTATCCGGGGTCTGCGACGCCGCCCGCCGCGTCACACGCCTGTCCACACCGGTTCAGATCGGCGGAGCCGCTGGGACATTGGCCGCAAGCACCGAACTCGCCGCACTATTGCGTGGTTCGGAACATGCGACCGATGTAGCGATACGGCTGTGCGTGCTTACGGCCGATGCCGTCGGATTACAGCACCGTCCCCCTTGGCACACCAGTCGCGGACCCATCACCGCAATCGGCGATGCGCTAGTCAGCTGCACCGACGCCTGGGGTCGCATCGCGACCGATGTCCTCATCTTGAACCGGCCCGAAATCGGCGAAGTCGCCGAAAAAGTTGTTACTGGCCGTGGCGGTTCATCCACCATGCCCGAGAAGCACAATCCCGTGCTCTCGGTGCTTATTCGGCGCGCTGCGCTGACAAGCGCCCCCCTCGCGTCGGTCCTGCATAGCGCAGCCGGGCTCAGTGAGGACGACCGATCCGCCGGCGCATGGCACGCGGAGTGGGATACCTTGCGCACCCTGGCCAGGCGGACCCTCGTCGCCTCATCCCAGGCGACCGAACTGCTGAACGGCCTTGAGGTCAACGCTGAGCGAATGGCTGCCAACCTTGAAATGGCGGCGGTTTCCGGCGAGCAGAATGCCATTGCCGCACTAACCGAGAAGCCACCATCGCCAACATACTTCGGCACTGCCGACCAGCTAATCACCGCAGCGCTGGACCGGGCTCGGTGTAATCTCAAGGAGCTTGCGTGAAGCTATCGCCGATGCCGCGCACTAACCCCGGCGAATCACCTCCACTGCATCCATACAAAGGAAGCCGCAATGACTGACCTTAACGATCGCTACATCAACGGAATGCGGATGCGCCGCACTGTATTAGGCGACGCCCACGTCGATAACGCCATCGCCCATACTGTCGAGTTCACTGATGATTTCCAACGGCTAATCACCGAATACGCGTGGGGATCCATCTGGACGCGGCCCGGCTTGGATCGGCGGTCTCGGTCGATCATCACCCTTACGGCGTTGATCGCCCGTGGGCATCAAGACGAACTGGCTATGCATCTTCAGGCCGCACGCCGAAACGGATTGACTGCCGACGAAATCAAGGAAGTCCTTTTGCAGACGGCCATCTACTGCGGCGTGCCGGACTCTAACATTGCCTTCCGCATTGCTCAAAAGGCCCTCTTTTCCGACGAGGGCAACGTATGACAATGCTGTGCGGCCACGCCGGGCCATCCAGATAACCAAGCGATTCATTCGAATTCTTAACCAGCACAGGCAAAGCCGATCTGGCGACAAATTGAGTTAGACGCGTGCCGATGCCGTCCGGTCGGGAGCTCAGTCTCGCGCAGCCGACTAAAATCAAGGCACTATTGGTGTTGGCCGATCACGTTAGGTGCCGCGAACCCGGCTCGTGGCCCGCATGTCCAAGCTATAAGTCGAGAACGACCGTCTCACCAGACGCGGCCCGGGAAACGCAGACCATCATGGTCGAGTTCTCATCTTTCTCTTCGTCGGTGAGCAAACTGTCGCGATGGTCTATAGCGCCGCTGATGACACGTGTCTCACACGTTCCGCAGACCCCCTCTTCACAGGAGGACAAGACATCTATCCCATTCTCCCGCAGCACCGACAGAGCCGACCGATCCGCTGGGACACTGAACCTCTCGCCAGTAGATCCGATCTCGATGAAAAACTGCTGCGCCTCACCGGCAGTTGGTGACGGGTCGGCCTGAAAGCGTTCCACATGCAAGGCGCCTTCGGGCCAAGCCCGGCACCGCTCTTCGACGGCGGTGATCAGCGAAGACGGACCGCAACAGTAGATTAAGGTATCCGGCGTAGGGTCCCCAATCGCGCTGTCGAGGTTGAGGTACCCCAGGGAGTCCTGCGGGTGGACTACGACACCCTGCCCGTTCTTGGTGAGCTCGTCGAGGAATGCCATCGATTGGCGGGTGCGCCCACCGAAATGCAATGTCCAGTCCGCGCCTGCATTCTCAACAGCGGCGATCATAGGCAGAATCGGCGTGATACCAATTCCTCCCGCGATAAACCGGTACCGCGGCGAGGGTTCAAGTGCAAAATTGTTCCGCGGGCCACGTATACACAGCTTGTCACCAGCACGAATCTGAGTGTGAACATAGCTCGATCCACCTCGCCCGTCTGGCTCCAGCAAGACAGCGATCCGCCATGTTCGGCGATCGCTTGGGTCGCCACATAGCGAGTACTGCCGGATAAGTTCCGCCGTAAGCACAACGTCGATATGGGCGCCGGGCGCCCAGGTTGGGAGGTCGGAGCCATTGGGATTTTGTAGCAACAACGTCACTACACCGGCAGCAGCGTCCTTCCGTTCGGCGACCACAACTTCGAATTCGTCCACAAAAACCTCTCACCGTCGGGACGTAGCGCTTGAACGATACAAACATGGCCCGACGCCGTCGCAATACGATATCCAGCGGCTACCCGAACTACGATCTCTCCGCTTTGGCTTTCCGCTCGGTTGCGGCGAGTCGATGCAGTGTTCGGCGGATGCGTAGAGCCGCAACATCTCCCGCGCAACTGTGCTCCCGCACCCCAGAACGATCGTCGGTCTCTGCGTACTGCTGAATCTTCCCTACAGCGAACTCGTCATCGAGGAAGATAGTGGACATAGTGTTAGCCCAAGCCTCCTCGCCGGAGATTATCGGTGTGTTCTGCCAATACGCCCACCACTGGTGCGTCTCGTGGCCATTGGCCGGCGTAATGGCGTGAGGGACAATGACTTTGCGAAGCTTCGTCTCAGTCCCAGCATCGAGCGGGTCGTAGAACTCGATACCGCAAGCGTAGCCCGGCGTTAACACACGCGCTTCCGTCCGCCGGCGGATCGGAACCTCAGGATCATCACCTCCATTGCCCGCGAACATCCCCATGACATCGTCCCACTCCTTGTAAAAGCCCACCGCCGTGTCCTTGAACTGCGCTGGAAAGTCGCTGGGCTTGAGCAACTCAAGCTTCGCATTGGTAAAGCCTTCGCCTCCAACGCCATGGAGGAACTGAAGGTGAGTCAGATCGAGCAGATTCTCCAAGACCAGCGAGTAGTTCCCATCGTTGTGGTAATAACCCGACACGATCGCTCCACCCTCAAGCTCCGGCCACGCCACCAAGTCCTCATCGGCATCCTCGGGGTTGTCGCCTGTCCAGATCCACACAAACGGGCCACGATGGACCGCCGGATACTTGCGCACCCCGACTCCCCGCGGCTGACCGCCACCGGGCATCAACGTGCACCGCCCCTCAGAATTAAACGTAAAGCCGTGGTACTTACACCTGATGCTGTCGTCATCTAAAAGCGTGCTCGCCGACAGCGGGAAGCGCCGATGCGCACAGCGGTCATCGAGGACAATCAACTCGCCCTCGCGGGATTCATAGAAGCACAGGGGTTCGCCCAGGATCCACCGCTGCTTAAGAGTCCGATCGAACTCATGACGAAAACCAATGACATACCACGAATTACGCACCAAAGGCGCCAGCGCGTCTTCGGTACTCCGTGATGCAGACGTTTGCTGGGATGATCCCGCAGCAGATGTGATAGTCAACCTACCGTCCCTTCTATGTGTTTTGCCGGCAACGGTCAAAGTCCAACCGGCACGACATCGACACCCCGGAAGTGTGTGTAGGCCTCAGATTAATTACGTGATGCGATTTGGAACACAGCCTCTGTTCCGCCCAGCGGAACCTTACCGAAATTCGTTCAAAGGTTGGTCACGCCGCCAATGAGGGGCGCTGCCGACCTTTTCTCGCGGTGTGGCTCAATTTCTGCTTCCGTCCTGTCTCGCGACCCGCCTGAGCATTGAAAGCGTATTCTCGAGCAGCGGCGAGTTCGCGATAGCCAACCACCCCGCCGCCAGGTCCACGCCAAGGAGATCCGGTAGCAACGGTCGGTAACAAACCCCGGCGATGCCGAGCGCCTTCGTCGGCCCGGGAACGATAGCCACGCCGAGGCCGGCGGCGACAAGTGTTACCAGTGTCGACGTCTCCGCTACCTCGTGGCGAACCCGCGGCACGAAACCCGCATCCGCACATACCGCCGTCAGGACGCTGTTCATCACCGATCGGCCGCGGCCGGCGTGGGCGATGAACCACTCATCACCGAGGTCCGCAATAGTGAGCACCTCGCGCGCAGCTAACCAGTGTCCTTCGGGCAAAGCCGCGATCAGACGATCACGCCGGATCATCTCCAACTGCACGCCCGGCTGCTCGACCGGCGGGCGCAAAAGCGCGAGATCGATGTCGCCGGCTAGCAGTGCGGTGACCTGAGCGGGCGCCAGCATGTCGCCGCGCACGCTCACTTCGATGCCCGGCAATTCCTCACTGAGGACGCGGACCAGCCGCGGCAGAAGCGAGTATGTCGCCGAGCCGACGCATCCAATGGCCAGGTGACCTTCCTCTCCATTAGCGATGCGGCGCGCTTGTCCTTTCGCCTCTTCTACCGCATCGAGGATCCCCGCTGCTCGCTTTAGGTAAGCCTGGCCGGCCCGGGTGAGCTCGACTTTGCGGGTGGTGCGGATTAGCAGGTCAACTCCGAGCTCGGACTCGAGTTGACGAATCTGCTGGGATAGCGGCGACTGTGCGATGTGGAGCCGCCGGGCGGCTCGGCCGAAGTGGAGTTCCTCGGCGACGGCCCGAAAGTAGCGCAGATGCCGCAACTCCATATATTAGGATCCTAGGCCTCTCAATCAGCAACAAATATGTATTTCTACATGTTATGGCAGGTCACTAGATTGATGGAATGGCCGCTGGCTTGGATGTCGTGGGAACCTCCCATTCGGTGCACCCTCACGTGGGAGTGAGGTCGCGGCGCACACCGCATTTTCGGCGCCTGCTCTGCTGCGATGAGGCTGTATCAAACCCTTTCGCGCAGCTGGGCGGGGTCAGGGCAACGTCGACGACGTGATCCTGGGCAATCGTTACGGTAAAGGCACGACAGCCTCATGAGCGCGGTCGAGGTCGAGGCGGTCGTCACCGGCCGTGTCGAATCCCCTGTGGTGGTGCTATGCAACTCGCTTGGATCGACATACCACATATGGGATGCTCAGCTCGCCGCGCTTGCGGACCGATTCCGTGTCATCCGGTACAACACTCGCGGGCACGGCGACTCCCCAATTCCATCGGGGCCGTGGGTGCTTGACGACCTGGCCGACGACCTTGTTGCCCTGCTCGACCGGCTGGACGTCGCAAAGGGGCACCTCGTGGGACTGTCACTGGGCGGGATGACAGCTATGCGCGTCGCCGCGCGTAACCCCGAGCGGGTCAACCGGATGGCAATCCTATGCAGTGCTGCTCGGCTGCCGCCTGCCGCCGGTTGGACCGAGCGGGCCGCGACGGCCCTTAACTTGGGGACCGTCGCCGTCGCGCCGGCCGTCGTGGCACGCTGGTTCACTCCTGCGTATCTGGCAGCGAATCCCCGCATCCGGGAGACACATGAGGCGATGGTCGCAGCCACCCCGTCCTGCGGTTACGCCTTGTGTTGCGAAGTGATCGCTGCGCTCGACCTGCGTGCAGACCTCGTTGCGATCAAGGCGCCGACGTTGGTCATCGCCGGGGCGGACGACCTGGCTACTCCGCCGGCCAAGCTCCGGGAAATCGTCACTGCCGTGCATGACGCACAGCTGCTGGTGGTTCCTCGCGCGGCGCACCTAGCCAACGCAGAGCGACCCGACATCATCACCCCCGCACTGATTAACCACCTGGAGCGGTCATGACCCTCAACAAACTGATCGGATCGGCCGCTGAGGCGGTCGCAGATGTCCCGGACGGGGCGAGTCTAGCCGTGGGCGGTTTCGGACTCGTAGGCATCCCGATGTTCCTGATTGAGGCTCTGCTAGAGCAGGGCGCCTCGAACCTAACGACCGTGTCAAACAACTGCGGCACTGACGGCGCCGGGCTGGGCCGGCTCTTGGAAGCGCGGCGGATCAGCCGGGTGGTCGCGTCTTATATCGGAGAGAACAAGGAGTTTGGAAGGCAGTACCTGGGCGGCGAGCTGACGGTGGAGCTCACACCGCAGGGCACCCTGGCCGAACGTTTGCGCGCCGGCGGCAGCGGGATCGGCGCGTTCTTCACGCCGACGGGCATCGGCACGCTAGTCGCCGACGGCGGCCTACCGTGGCGGTACCACCCGGACGGACACATCGCAATAGCCTCCCCGCCGAAGGAGGTGCGAACGTTTGGAGGTAAGCAGATGGTTCTGGAGGAGTCGATCGTCACGGACTACGCCCTTATTCGCGCAGCGGTGGCCGACCCGGCCGGAAACTGCCAATTCCACGCCGCCGCGCGCAATTTCAACCCGCCAGCGGCCATGTCTGGGCGAATCACAATCGTCGAGGCCGAGCGGGTCGTCGAGGTCGGCGACCTGCATCCGGACGCAGTCCACTTACCTGGGGTATTCGTTCAGCGCATTGTCCCGCTCACTCCGGAACAGGCCGCCCAGAAAGACCCCGAGAAGCTTACAACGCGGCAGAGGAAGAAGGCGTGATGACCTGGACTCATGACGAGATGGCCATGCGAGCTGCGCACGAGCTGAGTAACGGCGCCTATGTCAACCTCGGGATCGGCCTGCCGACGTTGATCCCCGACCACCTTCCCAACGGGTCTGACGTCACGCTGCACGCTGAGAATGGCATCCTTGGCGTGGGCCCGTTCCCCTACCCGGACGAGGTGGATCCTGACTTGATCAATGCCGGCAAGCAGACAGTGTCGGTAATCTCTGGAGCGTCGTTCTTCGACTCCGCGACTAGCTTTGCGATGATCCGCGGTGGCCACGTCGACGTTGCGGTGTTGGGTGCGATGCAGGTTGCGATGAACGGTGACCTGGCCAACTGGATGGTGCCTGGGTCGATTGTCAAAGGAATGGGTGGGGCGATGGACCTAGTTAGTGGCGCACGCCGGATAATCGTGCTGACTGAGCATGTGACAAAGAAGGGGGAGGCGAAACTGGTGTCAGCCTGCGACCTGCCGCTTACCGGCCGCGGCGTGGTCACCCAAGTGATCACCAACCTTGGAGTTTTCGAGGTCGCTGGTGACCGCGCTCGCTGAAATTCCCCTCTGACGCTTATCGAAATTCCCCACCCGTGTGGCTCCGCCGAGAAGGGCGGGC